>JBGQME010000011.1:0-64203 GCA_041500425.1 Bathyarchaeia archaeon
CCACTGGTGGTCCTCCCGGGATTATAGGATTTCACCCCTACCCCGGGAATACCGACGGCCTCTCTCGCCCCCAAGCCAAGCAGTATCCCCCGCAGGCCAACGATTCGTCGCTGGATTTAACAGGGGACTTGCCCAGCCGGCTACGGATGCTTTAGGCCCAATAAACGTCCACACCACTCGGAGAGCTGGTATTACCGCGGCGGCTGACACCAGACTTGCCCTCTCCTTATTCCCCCAGCTATCTATACTGGGTAAAAGCCATCCTCAGCGGATGGCACTCGGGATAGCTCCGTCAAGCTTTCGCTTATTGCGAAATTTTCGTACCTGCTGCGCCCCGTAGGACCTGGGACCTTGTCTCAGTTCCCATCTCCGGGCTACCGCTCTCACGGCCCGTACTGGTTATAGGCTTGGTGAGCCGTTACCTCAACCAACAACCTGATCAGCCGCGGCCCCATCCTTGGGCAACGCTTAGAAGCATGACCTAAGCGCCTTTTGGGCGAAAATCCATTCCAGGAGTCTTCACTTATCGGAAATTAGCCCCAGTTTCCCGGGGGTGCTCCCGTCCCAAGGGCAGGTTAGCCACGTGTTACTGAGCTGTGCGCCGCGCCTCCATCATGGCTAGGAGGCGCACGACTAGCATGGCTTAGTCCCATCCCGATAGCAGTGGGGTCCGGCAGGATCAACCGGAGTTACACACTCCATTTTTGACCACAGCCAGACTTGATTAATATGGCTGTACGTCCGCAAAGTCGACTGGATTTGGAGGGAAACAACCACTAAATACGCCAAAGCCCAATTCAGACCTAACGCAATTAGCATGTCAGGTCCACATACCTGTCCCCGCAACTGGAGGCCAACCCATCTCATCCTGTAGGGCGACTGTGCGCCTTTGTAGTCAAGGTTGAGCCGCCGCCGTAAAATTGCGGGGCTTGGCTAATCATTCGCCAAGATGAATGAGAAGGCATCTTAGCCGATATAAACATTTCTTCTAAACTCTAATACACACTATTGTCTGCGAATCAAGAATTCCTCAAGCACGGTCAATAGTTCAGATAGGCTTTTGATTATTCTATCCGGCTTGACTTTAATTTCACCTTTCAGAGGTTTTCTTTCAATGAGCACGGTCTTCATTCCAACGCTCTTCGGACCAATAATGTCTAGGTCCAACATGTCACCGACAAAAACTGTCCTTGAAGCATCCACGTTCAGGGCATGCAAGGCCTTCCCGAAGATCTTTGGGCTAGGTTTCCGCAGGTTGACTTCACCACTGATCACGACGACATCAAAGAATCTGTTCAACCCAAAAATGTCCAGCAGTTTCCGACCACACTCGGGGATGCCAAAGTTCGACACCAAGCCAAGCTTATACCGACCATGTAGCCTCTGCAACACCTTAATTGCGTCATTGTCCAAACTCACATAGCGCATAAACTCGTCGGCAAACGCCATGGTAGCTTCAACTACGATTGGGTTGGAAACGCTGAGATCATAGCCGAATCTCTGCAGTGTCTGCGAAACCCGGACATTGAAATGAGGCTCTTCCAGACTTTCGCGAGATTCAGAATAGAACTTGTCACGAACTTCAAAATAGACGCGCCTGAAATCCTCAAAAGGAACATCAATGCCATTTTTGGTCAAGGATTCGTGAAGCTTTCTCAAACTTGGACCATAATAAACCTCATCGCTTTCAAGTAGCAGTAGAGTGTCAAACAGATCGAAAAGCACAGCCTCAACCTGCATGTCTACACCTCAAGCTTACTGCCAAATCGAAACATAAAACGGTTTTTGCAACAAAAAATTAAAACTTTCACATAACTCCTGCGAAAGGGGGAAGAGTAGGGAAAAGACTGGGGAATGATGATGAGTTTCGCCGTTTCTTTCTTAGGATTCATAGTTTGGAGATGCCTGAAATACACTGAACAAGCGAAGTGAAAGTAGCTATTTAGCGTGATGCCAGCTTCCGTTGCTGCCCAGCAGGAACTTCATGGAACTGGTCAGGCGTGCAAGTATGTTGATTAGTCGCAATATGGGATAGAACGGAGTGTAAGAAAGCAATGCGCGATAGTTATGTTGATTGTAGGCGTATTTTAGGGCGATGGCCTGGTTTACCATTCCGATAAGTAGGCTGTATGGCACGAAGACAAGCAAGCTTGCGACAAAGAAAATGGGGTTTGGAGAATACCAGAAAAGAAACGGAAATGCGAGTAGCGCAGCAAGATCAATAAAGGCTCCGCCATATTCGAAAATGTAACAATACCATAGAAGTAATGTCAGCCAAGACTTCTTCAAAAGCAAGTCCTTGTGAATTCTCAAGGTGTTATGAAGCCAGCCAGTAAACCATCTTAGTCTTTGATTCCACAAGACATTAAACGAATGGGGAACGACCGATGAACTTGTGGCAACGCTAATGTAGCCAACGCCTCCGCCTCTCTTGTGCATTTCAAGAGTTATCTCCAAATCCTCAGTCACGGAAAAAACGTTCTTATCCCTTAAGATTTCACGAAAGAGGTCTGCATCGTACAAGCCAATGGCACCCGATACGACGAGTACGTTACTGCCTAAGGACTGAGCCTGTCGGGTTATCCCTAAACCTTGACTGTATTCAAGCTGCTGCAGAACTACGTAAGGATTGAGTTCAGAATCTCCATCAGACGGATGCACATAGCCTGTGACAGCCTTTTTCCCATTAGAAAGCATGTAGTCAACAAGCTGTATAAGAGTGTCAGGCATCCACCATGAATCAGCATCAACGACCGCTATGAAACTGCCTAAAGCTCGGTCAACACCTGTTCTGATGGCTTCAACCTTCCCCAAATTGACTGAATGTCTGACAACTCTACCACGTACTTGGGGATGTCGTTTGCGACTAGATTCAATGGTTGCCCAAGCTATCTCGTAAGTATAGTCGTCACTGCCATCGTCAACAACAATGATTTCGCACGACCCAGCATAGTGTTCGGCGCATCTATGAAGACTCTTTATGCAACGCTCAATGTTCTTGTCTTCATTATAGGCTGGAACGACTAAAGAAACCATAGGATAAAACGCTCGCTTGAGCCTATCGCTACGGGTTCGGGCAAACGTTGCAGCAACAGCCCAAATCCCCGCTACACCAATCGCCAAAAAGGTGTACCAAGCATAAAAGAAGCCTACAACCCAAAACCAAAGCCAGCTTGTCGGCTCAAACCAAGACTCATGATTAAAGAGTTTCGTTACAAGCCACTCGGCAAAAACAGGGAAGAACTGCCAAGAAACGTACGCAAGGATAGGAGGTATGCAAAACAACAGATAGGCAAGCTTAGAATTCTTCAGCATGGCGGTCTTCATACATAAACCTATCCTCTAACGCGAAATCCTGTAAGCCCTCCTTTCTCCTCAAAGAAAACATGCTCTCAAAAGATAAAGCAAGTATTCCCGTAAAGATAATATTCCCAAACCAAACAAGAAGCCCAGTATGGAAGACCTGTCGCGATACTATACCCTGCTCAGAGACCCGACCCGCCGAAAGATCATTGAAATTTTGGGTAGTCAGGAGAAAATCGGTTTCAAAGAACTGCGTCTAGCCTTAGGTTTAGGTGTTGGAACTGTTTATTATCATCTTGACATGCTCTCGGATTTTCTTGCTCAAGACAAGCAACACAAATACAGGCTTAACGAGCGCGGACAAGCGCTTCATAGGATTTTGAAGGACGGTGAGATTCCAGCGACTTTAGAGATAAGTGAAACCTTCAGTCATCAGTTAGGAAAGTGGCTTTTTCTTTCCCCAATTTTCGCCAGAACAGTCAAGCCATATAGACTTCTGCCCGCTTCAATAATCATACTCTTCCTAGGCGCCTTGGGATCAGCTTACACAAACCTTGACCCTGCCCTTTTCTTCTACTTGCGATACTCTACTTTCAGCTTTTCAACTGTCGTTGCTCTCTATTTTTTCAATTGGATAGGCCTATTCCTCTTTGCGGAACTCTTAACTGGCCTGCTCTACAAGAGAGTTGGCAATGACCTTCAACTTTTCACATGCATAGGAATAGCGTCGTTCCCCATGATGATGTTTCCATACGCGTTTATGGCAATGCCAGTAGCTTTTCCGATGCTTAGTCTTGCAGTCTTGGACATGGCTAGACAATACGTTTTGATAGTCTTGCAAGTTTGGGATTTGCTGTTGGTTTCGGCAGCTTTCTGTTTTGGAAAGGGCATAAGACTTGACAAGGCCATAGTCATTAGCTTGACGGCCATGTACCTGAACATAGCTGTGCTATTCTTGCTGGGACGTTTTACATGAAAAAGGCGTTCATAGGTTTATTCCATGTCGCCCCAATGGGCGCCTAAAATACCTAGATCCGTTGAGTCTACCACGTCGTTGTGGTCCAGGTCTGCGTCTGCCCGATAGTTTGAGTCTCCTCTAAAGGCTCCCCAAGCCATCCCAAGTATTCCAAGATCAGCACTGTCAACCACGCCATCCCTGTTTATGTCGCCTGGAATGAGAACCCTAACTGCCTGTCCGATGAGAACGTTGTCTGTCATGTCTGTTTCTCCTATCACTGACCAAGCATAAGCAGATAGAGTGTTGTTGCCGTAGGAAAAGCCCCAAGTGTTCCAGTTGAACGTGAGAGTTGTGATGCTCCCACTTGCTAAAGCTGTGTCTTGCGTTTGGATTGGATCTAGATTAGCGTAGATCGTAACGTTGAAGGTTTCTTTGAAATAACCTTGATTCTCAACGGTCACCTTAATGGATAGGGTATCGCCTTGTATGACCATAGTCTTTGAAGGGACAACCCCCCACACAGCAATGTTGCTCCAAGGGTTCATGAGTGGATACTGATCCTGATTGCTCGCGGTGATAACGAGCGCTGTATCTCCTATGCCGTCGCTTCCTGTCAAGTTCTGATATGGACCACTAAACAAATCTGTGCCATTATGATCTGTCCAGTAGTTTCCGCCAGAAGGATAGCCATCATCCCAAGCGTTTGCAGAATTCTCCGTCAAGACCTGATTTGTGTTGTTTGCGAAGTTGTTGTGGTGGATCAGACTGCCTGAAGAGTTGTAGACGAAAAGCCCGCACCTGCTGTTTAACCCTAAAGTGTTCTCATAGACGGTATTACCAGATGAAAGTTCGAGAGAAATGCCGTCGTAGTTGTTCACTATTTCGTTGCGGCGGATCGTGTTGTTGTCTGAGCACAGAGTATTGTTTGAAGGGTCAATCGTCAGAAGGAGGCCTGATTCGCCGTTGTCTCTTATCTTGTTTCTGAACGCGGTATTGTTTGAAGACCAAATGAACTCGATTGCACTGCCGTTGTTTGCCACTATTGTGTTTCTGCTTATGGTGTTGTTTGTGGAGTGATAGAGAAGAATGCCGTGGTTGTTTTTCGTAACGATGTTTTCCGTTATATTACAATAGCTGGTACTATACAGCTCAATTCCGCTATCAAATGATGTGGAGCCACTATTTTGTATGGTAAAGTTGCTGATGGCTACTTGATTAGCGGTTACGTTTAGGACTGTTCCAAGAGTGGTTCCGTTGATAGTTGTTGTTTCTTTGCTTTCTCCGATCAAGGTCAAGGACTTGTTTACAATTATGTTCTCGTTGTAAGTGCCGGCTTCAACGAATATTCTATGTCCGTCTAAGGTCTCGTTGGCATCAATGGCTTCTTGAATTGTCCCGTAGCCTGACCCCGTGTTTACGTCATGGATGGGAAGAGGACTCCAAGGACGCATAAGCGGATAATAATCCCATTCATCACCATAAATAACGTAAGGCTTGTCTCCGATTCCATCGCCGTTGGCATCTTCTCCTGCATAGTCGCCCCAATAATTTCCAGCTAAAGGATAGCGATCATCCCAGACGTTCGCAGAATTATAGGTGAAGGTTTGATTTGAGTTCATGAAGTTGTTATGATAAACAAGATTGCTTAAGGCGTAGAAGAGATAGATGCCATATCCGTTGCTCGTCAGGTTATTTCCAATTACACGATTGTCGATTGAGTTTTCTCCGAGATATATGCCTGGTCCCGTGTTTGCTCGTATGTTGTTTCCAACTATGCTGTTGTTCAAGGCTTGTGAGGTTTCGATGCCTTTTGCGTTGTATTCAAAGTTGTTTCTTGAGATGCTGTTGTTGTTTGAGAAGCCGCGGAGGGCAATGCCATCTTCAACGTTTGCTGTTAGATTGCTTGCGGAGACAGTGTTGTTTGAGGAGTTGATGAAATGGATTCCGAAGAAGTTGCCTGCGATTGTGTTGTTTGCTATCTTGGCGTTGTTTGTGTCCAATAGCTCTACGCCGACTGACGAGCTGGATAGGTTAAGGTTTTCTACTCTTATGTTATTGCAGTTGACCAGTACAACTTGTCCAGCATCAGCGACAGATTGGTCTGACACATTCTCAAGATAAACCAAAGGTTTACCGTTTACGATGTTTCCTTCTGCCACATTCCCATAGGAAGCCAAAATGTGCAAACCATCGCCAGCGAACGTGTTTCCAACTACGTGATTGTTTGATGAGCCGCTGCTGAGAACTACTCCAAGTCGGTTGTCTGCTATGCGGTTTCCGAAAATAGTGTTGTTTGAAGAGGAATAGAGCAAGATGCCGTAGTGGAATCCTTTGACTTCCATGTTTTTTACGGTTACGTTGTGTCTGTCGGTCAAGCCGATTCCCTTAGAGCCTATGTCTCCTGGTCCTTGAACCAGATAGCCTGCTCCATTCAAAGTCATGTTGTCCCTTTCTATCACGATCCCATCCCAACTGGTAATGATATTGTCAGTCAATGTGTAAACGTCTCCATCATGCAGCAAGGGTGCTGTTGGCGGGTCTACTAGACCATTAGCCCTGATGTAGATGGTGCCAACCCAGTCACCTTTAACTGGCATAATGTCAAAAATCGTCACGAGCATCCCTGTAAACAGCAGAGCTAGCATTATGCCAGGAATCGCTTGCTTACGCAATCTTCCTTCTCCTTCTCTCATGAATATATTTTCAACGAGTTTGTTAAAGTTTCCCTAAACGAACCTACAGAAGAAAGCTCTATCCAGAGTTGACATATTTCTTGCGTCGTTGGCCTTCCAATTCTAGGTTCATGGAACTGTCGAATGGAAAGGTTCGAGTTTTCTAGAAACGATTTTCTTAATAGACCGCTAGGCATGGGTATTTTCGGTGAAAAAGGTGAAAAAAACAAAGTTTTCTGCAACGTGTTTTCTTGCATTACTATTGCTTGCAACGGCAACCCCACTAATCACAACCAGACCCGCTAACGCAGAAGATACTGAAGAACCAGCAACCTTAACAACAGATGGAAACTGGACCTACATACAAAACAGTCTCATAACAATTGTATTTCCAGCAGGCGGCAAGAAACCAATGTTCCTCTGGTGGCACACAAACGATCCAAACAACATAAACGTAGTCAAATTCAAGGGACTAATGGAATACACTACTTACGAAAAACCCTATTTCTTATGGAGATGCCAGGCTGAACCGTGGAGAATTAAACAATACATACGGGATCAGTATTATGAACCGTGGAACCGTGGGCATCATCATGATGAGGACTTGGAGAGAGGGAAAATTGAAGATAAGCTAGAGAAAATCGCAAACGCATCAGACGTACACGCACCTTACCTGCCATTCAGTAGCTCAAAATGGAGACTGGATGGACCGGAAAACGTAACGAGAGGCAACGTGAAATACCTAAGTTTCAACTTCACCCTCGTAGATGTTCCAGGAAATAGAGAGCATTTCCAGTTCGCTGAAGGTAACGTAATCATCAGGTGCAGATTCTATTACACACCAGCAACCGAAAACGCGCACGGAGTGTACAACTACACTGTAAATGCAGGCGAGCTCAAGATTGACCTAGTTATTAAGCATTGGGAATGGAACATAGACAAGCTAGAACCGATACTAGATGGACTCAGAGAGCTTGGCTTTGATATTCCAAAGGGCAAAACGAGCCTAGCCTTGTGGGTAAACTTGGCCTCAATCAACATGACAAAGCTTGAGATAGCTGAAGATGAGACTGAAAGCTTGGAGGACGTAGATCACACCGAAGCTGCCTCTATGGCTAAAGACATGTACATTGAAGATGAAAGAATTTCAGTGGTTGAAAATGAGACTGAACGTGATGCGATGCCCATGCAGAACCGTTGGCAACAACGCTTCCAAGTACGCTTTGAGAAAGGCAACACAACTTTCGCTGGCTTCTTCAAGTTTGTGCCTCAAGCCATAATCACAGATGGCACCACGTATAATACAACGGACGTGACCGCATCATACATTCAAGCAGGAGCACACCTGCGGCTGTTCATAGGCTATCCGTACTTCGGAAACTACACCTTGGAGCATGACCCATCGCTCGGTGTTGAAAGTGTTTCTCTTTGGTTGCCAACGAGCATATTGGCAGTTCTGGTCGGAGCCACCATAATCGTAGCAGTCGCATTGATCGCCATTAAAATACGCAAGAAAACAGTCAACGTCGTAAGCATTCAATAATCTCTCCTTTTCTTTATGTCTTCTCGAAGACGTGTCGACTTTCGAAACAAAAGCTTATATTGCATATTACTATACACTATTCGAGGCGGCTACAACCATGAACGCAAGCAATAAAGACGAGGAAATTCGCTGGCAAGTTATGGTGGCAATGCTGGAAGAGTTCCCTAGATTAAGAGAAAAGGTCAAAAACTACTTGAAAAACAGAGCCTGAAGCAACTGAATCCTATTTAACCCCTATTTGACGATTGGTTCCTGACTGTTTTTCCGGGCGCGGTGCGTTCGTTGCTCTACTTGGAACTGGCTAGTTTCTTTTCAACAAGTGGGGTGGCGGAATCTTAACGTGATTCTTGCCGTTATTTTCCTCTTCTGATCTGAGCAGTTCGTTTATCTCGCGGTAACGCTGCAGGAAGTCTTGGCCTTTGTCAGTAGCCCTGTAAACATCTCTATCGTTAATCGCAACTTTCTCCAGTAAGCTTATTTTCAGCATGAAGTCAAGATAATCATTAAGCTGTGTGAAGCTCAGGTTTGCTCGGTACATGACTTGAGTTTTCAAGGTTCCATCTTTTGCTATTTCCAAAATCTCAGCGATGATGTAGAGCTTATCTCTTCTCTTCGCGGACGGATTTGGACCCCATGGATTCATTTTCTATATTCCTCTTTTAGAACAGATTTCTATAACTGAAAGAATCATGGAACGTTTTAAGCCGTGTTTCGCACGATTGACTATTTCCAGAACCGAAATATTCTCTAGAACAAACCTCTATATGCTAAACAAAGCCCAGAAAGGCTATATTTGCTTCAGAATGAAATGTGTCAGGATAGGTGAAAGCGTTGTTGATCGGTTTGATTGCAGACACGCATGATTGTTTGCCAATGATAGACAAAGCCATCAAAAAACTGAACGACGAAAACGTGGAATTGGTGCTTCACGCTGGCGACTATGTATCGCCGTTTGTAATACCAAAATTCAAAGAACTGAAAGCAAAACTGGTCGGCATTTTCGGCAACAACGATGGAGACCACGAGCTCCTGAAGACGAGATTCAAAGAAAACGAACGACTGGAACTGCGTGGAAACTTTGCTGAGGTGACGGTTGACGGAGTGAAAGTTGCGTTGCTACATGGAAGTGACAAGGAGCTTTTGAAGGCGCTAATCGAGTGTGAGAGTTACGACGTTGTGGTTCATGGTCACGCACATAATGCCGAGGTTTACAGGAAAGGTTCGACGTTGGTGGTGAATCCAGGCGAAGTTTGTGGGTATTTGAGTGGAAAATCGACCGTTGCGGTGTTTGACACGGTTAAGCGTGAGGCAAGGATTGTCGAATTGTAGGCTCTGTTGCTCTGAGAGCGAATTTTAACCTCCCTATATATAGGTTCAACATGCCTTTGCCGCTTGACTGTTTTATCAGAAGAAATCCAGTCCTGTCAGGTAGAAGCTGTTCCCGTATGTTTGTTTAACTGATGTGTCTGCAGTAAGAGGTTTACCCATCATCACCGCGTGGCTTCTCTTTCCAACTGTGTAACCTCTTGACCTGTAAACTTCGAGAAGCCTTTCATCCATAACCGTTCTGTCATAGACCAGTTCTTTTGCCTTTGTCTCGACAAGGCCTAACAGCCTATGCATTTCCTTTGTGTTCAATGCAACGAGCTCTCTAATCCATGTTCCCCTGATCCAAGTCGACGTGTTACGCTTGAAAAGCACATATCCCTTCTCGCTTATGACACAGTCTTTAGCAGTGAACTCTTCAGACTTCCACAGCAGGTTCAGATGATCCTTGTCCCGCACGACGAGACCTGCTCTGCCCTTCACGTGTTCATTGTAGATCTTCAGAATGCGGTCAAGGTCAGGCTTTTCAGTCTTCATCCTAGAGGAGGCAGCCTTACTTTTTCTCGACATCAATATCCCGTATGCGCTTGGTCTTTCAAGCAGGTCCACGTATCCCAGCTTCGCATACATGCTGTGGGCTACGATAGTCCGACTTGTGCACAGAAACGAGAACCGATAACCCTTACCCTTGAAATACTCATGCACATGCTCCATCAAGGTCATTGAAACACGCTTTCTGACATGACCAGGCAATGTGGCAACCCCGTATATGCCTCCAGCAGATTCTATCTTGCCGTCAAGCGTTCTGGTTGCCAAGTCCATAACACCCACGAAGCCGATGACATGTCCTCTTTCGACTCCGGCAAAACCCACTGCGCCATTCCGCAGCCGAGGGTCAATCCTTATGAACTCCTCAAACCTCATCGGGTTGAAAGGCCAGCCGAAAGCATGATCCATCAGTAGCAGGAGCCCATCTTTCGACTTCAGGTCTCTGTAAGACACAATTTCCATTCTTTATCGCCTCACCTTTGACTGCGCGCCAGTATTCTTGACTTCTTCCACTCTCCCCTTGGCATAACCCGTCAAGCCAAAAGCTTTAGAGGACTCTAAGGATAAAGGATTTTTTGTGAACTGTGTTGGAGAATTCTCGACACGGTGAGATCCGATGTTAAATTCGAGAATGCTGTTAAACGATGAGCTGAAGGAATGGCTAGTCGACGGCGAACCGTGGGTAGTCTACCATACCCTGACTGGTCTCGTAGACAAGAGTGAGGAAGATGAGGCTGTTGTTGCAGCCAGAATTGCAATTCCAAAACACCCACTTATCAAGAGGATTTTCGAAGGTCTGAACGAAGATGGCTACTGGGGAAAACCTAAAGACATTCACACCTGGTGGCCTAGGAAAGACACGACCTTCTGGCTGCTACCGGTTCTCGCAGATTTTGCATTCACCATAGAGGATAGAAGGATCGTTAGAGCTTGTGAATACGTGCTTAGCACTCAACTTCAATCTGGCGGGTTCGGGTGGGACCCGCCTACATGGCCCAGCGATTGCCACAGCGCCATAATAATGGAAGCATTAGCAAAACTTGGTCTTCTGCAAGACGCGAGACTGCAGAAAGCTTACGCTTGGCTCATCAGAAGACAGCGTGCTGACGGCGGATTCTGGTGCAAGGATGCTGGGCAGATTGGCGGACCGAGGGAGAAAGAGCCGAGTTGTGCTATGGCGACGATGTTTGTGCTCGGGGCTTTGGCTCAGAATCTGGAGATGCGAAATAGTATGGCTGTTAGGAATGGGGTTGATTTTCTGTTTCAATGCTGGGAAAACAGAGGGAGAATAAGATATGCGGGTCATGACAGCCAAGTTGGAAAGGATTGGGAGAAACTGAAATATCCTCTCACAGACTACAAGATCCTGAAATTTCTTGATGTTTTGTCTCAATTTGAATGCGCGAAACAGAGGCTTCGAGAATCAGAAATGATGAGTCTCCTTCTTTCAAAACAGGACGAGAAAGGAAGGTTTACGTCTGAATCAATCAGCAAAGTGTGGTCGGACTATGATTTTGGGCAAAAAGAAAACCCTTCTCGATGGATCACCCTTCTAGCCTTGCGAATAACGAAGAGAGTATACGACTGAGCCTCTTCTTAGTCAATAGCCTTCTTTCGATCCAATGATGCTGACCGTTTCACCTATTACTAGTTCTTTCTTTAGATCGATGTTGTCATGACTTCTTGGCCGTTTTCAGTCTCGCCAGTTCTTCTGAACCCAAGCGAGTGCCAGAATGATTCAGACCGTGGAGAAGTCAGCAGCCAGATGTGTCTCACACCTCTTTCTCGCAGAATCTCCAAGGAGAGACTAAATAGCTTGTGACCCCATCCTAATCGACGTTTAGTTGGGATGATGTAGAATTCCAATATGAAACCCCAACCGACACGTTCGTCCTTGTCTATTTTCATGTGGACGAAGCCTAAATGCTCCTTTTCATACTTCAATAGAAGTAGCCAACGATCAGTTTCTCCCTGACGAGTTAGGATGCTTTGAAGGAATCTTTCTCGTTCGTCAAGTGATAAGTCGGACTCTGAAAGATAGTCTCTTCCCAGAGTCAGGAGCATTGAAATGGCGTTCGGATTACTTTTTGTCACGGGTACGAGCTCTATTTCCTGTTCAGCAGAAGTCATGAAGTATGCTCCTGAGTTATCAAGCAAGCATCTTGTTGTAGGGTTGTCTTCTCTGGTTCGCTAGCTTGAACAGTTCTATCAGTTCTTCGTCGCTTGCTCCATCCTTCATCGGTGTCAATATGTCAAGCAGATTGTCATTCTTCTTTAGGCATGTTTTGAGCTTGCCGTCGCTGGTTACGCGCAATCGTGTGCAGTGCATGCAGAACTCCGCGTTTTCTGTGGGATGAATGACCTCAACCCTCACGTCAGGAAGGTGGTAGATGCGGCGGTTTTGCATGTACTGTCTAGTCTCAACCTTCACGGCTTTTTGCCTCAACAGGCTTTCGTATTCATCTAATGCCTTGTGGTTGGCAGAATAGTACTCTCGGCCGATGTTTATCGGCTCAAGCTCGATCAACTGTAAGACTGTTCCAGTCTCCTTGGCAAAATCGACCATTTCTGAAAAATCATAATCGTTAACGCATTTCAAAATCAACATGTTAAGTTTGACAGGATAAAACCCAGCATCAACAGCGGCTTTGACCCCTTCGAGAGCCTCTTCCGCTCGCCCTCCAGTCAGCTTATGATACATCTCTGCGTTCAGCGTTGGAAGGCTGACATTTACGCGTTTCAAACCATTTGCGCGCAAAGCCTTGGCCAATGGAGCAAGTAGCGTTCCATTGGTAGTCATGGAAAGATCAGTCACGCCTGAGATATCTGCAATTCCTCCTATGATTTCTAGGATGTCTTTGCGGATGAGAGGCTCGCCTCCCGTTAGCTTCACCTTTGATATGCCCAGCTCAACCCCGGTCCTCACAATTCGAATGATCTCGTCAACGGTCATTTCTTGTAGAGAAACTATGTCGGTCTTTTCTTCGCCTTCCATATGGCAATATTCGCAACGCAGGTTGCAGTGCCTAGTGACTGCTACTCGTAGGTTGAGAAGCGGGCGTCCGCAACTGTCCTCCAGTACCATCGTTATTCCCGTGCATGCTTAACGACGTGACCCACTTCGGCCAATATAAGCTTTTCAAAGCAAAGCATAACCGCATCAGGAGAACCTGGAATGCAGAAAATGGCTTTACCTCTGGCCACTCCAGCAATAGCACGGGACAGTATCGCCGCGGAACCAATCTTGTCAAAGCTTAACCGTCTAAAAACCTCACCAAATCCAAGCAAAACCTTTTCCAAAAATGGCGAAACAGTTTCAATAGTCATATCAGATGGAGCTATGCCTGTTCCTCCACAAAAGACAGCAACATCGACTTCTGGAGACGCTAGGACGCTTCGCATAGTCTTCTTGATCATGCTTTTGTCGTCTGAGATTAGCTTCCTATCCACTATGGTGTGTCCATTTTTTTTCAAAAATGACTCGACTAGATTTCCTGACACGTCTTCTATCGTCTCGCCTTTTCTCATTTGCTCATAACGAGAAGTGCTGCACGTGAAAATAGCGAATTTCAGCTCCTTTGGGGCTTCCGCCTTGTGCTTCTTCGTAGTTTCGCTCATTCAACGACTCCCTTGACTTTGCTGACAACGTGAATGTTTTCGATGCATGTAGAAGGGTATTGTCCTTGCTTGTCTTTTTCGTATTGTTTGACCATGTCCCAGATCGTTAGAAGGCTAACTGTCGTTGCGGTTAGGGCTTCCATTTCGACGCCTGTTTGAGCCTTCGTCTTGACAGTTGTGGTTACCTGCACGGTGGATTTGTCCAAAATTCTTGCGTCTACTTCCACTTTTGTTAGTGGCAGTGGATGACAAAGCGGAATCAAAGCACTGGTCTTCTTGGCGGCTGCTATTCCTGCAATCTTTGCAGTGTATAGTGGGTCTCCTTTTGCGATCTTCCCAACTTTGATCAAGCGTATGGTTTCAGTTTTCAGTTTAATCATGCCGCTCGCTGTTGCTTCACGGAGGATTTCTGGTTTGTCTGAAATGTCAACCATTGTCATGATAATCACTTCCTCGATTTTGTTCTGCCCTGAAGTTTGTGAGTGAGAGCTGCTTATTTTCAGTTTTGCTTTCAGTAGCCTTTGGTTTCTCAGGGGTTTTTGTTGAAAGCATTTTCGTACTCTCCTCCTGCAACTCACGCACTATGCGTTTCATCTCGGCTACCTTCCTTTCTAACCCTCCTAAACTCGTTCGCATTTCGTCCAAGTGGCCAAAGATGAGCTTGATTAGAGGTTGAATTTCCTCTGGGGCTTGGATGGTTAGCACTGAGGCTCTAGTGTTAGTGGCTGTCCTGTAAGCGAGTATAGCGTTTATGACCGGAGAGGGATTCTTTCGGATTTCCCGCATCAAGAACAGAATGCTTGACCCATCTGCCAACGCCTTTTTCAGCTGCTCAAATGCTAACCCAGAATTAGCCAATGGGTCAGGCGTGTTTTGAACCAGAATCTCTTTAAAAGTTGTCAGGGTCTGCGTTAGGTTTGTGCATCTTGACTTGATAGTGTGGGCTTTTTCGGGTTTAAGGATGAGCATGAGTTCGTCGCTGCGTGCTGTTAGGCTGATTAGGCTGTTAACATGATTTTCAGTCTCCTTGAGCAAGTCTGAGGGGGCAAGCTTTTCAGAAATCACTCCGCTAGCTATGTTACCAGCCAATGCTTGCAGGATTTCTTCGAATTCGCTTATCTTTTCATCGAATTCTTCCTTGATCAAGGTATCACTCCATATTGCTTGTGCTAGGTCTTGCTTTCATCACTTGGCACGAAAGCCATTACGAGTTGTGTCACTTCCTTGAAGCCTGCGTCCTTGTAGAGTTCTATGGCTGAAGCGTTGCCATGGTGGGTCCAAACGAATGCCACCTCAACTTTTTCATCTATGAAAAGCTGCTTCGCGGCTTGCACCAGAGCCTTCCCTATGCCTTCTCTCCTATACTCGCTTTCAACATAGAACTCGGCCAACTCACCTTGTTTGTCAACACCTCGATCAACTATTGTACACCAGCATAAGCCCACCATCTCACCATCCTCTTCTGCGACGAGGATGACGCTTTTGCCTTCGATTTTTTCGCTAATCGGCATCTTACTGGTTTTGGTCAGGTACTCTTCCAGTGGCTTGGTTTGTTTCCGCCATAGTGTTTGGTCTTCGTGGCTGAGCTTTGCAATAAGTTCTCTGATCTTGTCTTCTTCTCCGCTTTTCATCGCCCGAATCATTTTCTAGAACTTCCCCAACGTTTAAGCTTAGTATGGCTGTTGGGTTTTATGTTTTCACTTCTGTTTCAGCTTGTTCCCAGACTCTTACCAGGTCTAGTACTGCTTTGGCTTTTGGCGAGTGTTCGTTAATTCTGTACAGGCGGATTCGTCCGAATTCCTTATGCTGTAGTATGCTCTCATCTTCTAAGATTTTTAGATGTTTGCTTGTCGTCTCATAATTCACACCAAGTCTACGGGCAATTTCAGAAACATTAAGCTCACCGACGTGTCCTAAAACCTTCAGAATTCTCATACGAAGTCGCGAAGAGAAAACGTCTTCAACGTCCAAGTTCCTCAGCCTTCCCCTTTCTCTAAGATGTCCTTCAGCTCTCTTTCTAACTCATGCGCGGGAATTCTAGGCAAGCAAATGAGCGTTGATCTTCCACGAGAACCCGTTGTTGAAACCTCAGTTCTTACTATATCAGTTGCAGCCAGACTCTTCAAGTACTTCCATAATTGTGTATGACTGTTTGGTTTCACGTCGTATTCTTCGCATGCAATTGCGTACGCCTGTTCTGCTTCCGATAGGGTAGCGCTTGCTTTTTGGCCTTGCTTGAAGAGTCGGGCTATACCAAGCAGGAAGAGTTTTTCGTGAAAACCAAGGAGTGCCAAGTCGCTCTTTCGCATTGTTGGGACTATGCTTGACACGGCCTTTCTGGCGCATTCTGGCGTAACAGTATCTAGGTCTTCAACATTCGCGTATTTTCCAGCTCGCCAAAGAAGCTCAATGCCGAAACGTGCATTCCCACTTTCAGAAGAGGCAAGTTCAGCAATCAAGTTTACGGTGTCTTCAGGAACGGCTGACAGCTTGAAGGCTGAGGAAACCCGGTCGTTCAGAATATCAACAAGCTGCTGTTTCGAGTATCTTTCAAGGTTGATTATGTTGGACTGCAATGTGCTTCTTGTGCTAGCATCCAATTTCGAGATCAAGTTCAGGTTTCGCAAAATGCATATCAGCGAAAGCCTTTGAGGCTTGTTCTGTCTAACCTCCTGCAACCGTGTCAACTGATAGACCGCGTCAGAGCCCTCGCGTTCAACCATGCTGCCAAACTCGTCCAACGCCAATATCACGTAGACGTTTTCTTCGTCCAGGATTTGCATGACAATGCGAAGAAGCTCTTCAGCCGAATATCCACGCTGCGGAAAGTTTGGATGAAAAACTGAAACTACATGCTGAAGGATGAGAAATAGGCTTCCATGATATTCGCGACAGTTAACATGAACGTAACGGAAATTCTTTCCTTGCTTTCCAGCTTCTCGGCTCATGTCAGCCCCGAAACGCTGAGAAAGCGCGGTCTTGCCCGTTCCCACGTCGCCAGTTATCAAAACTCGCTGTGCCATTCTTTCAGGAAACTGCAACAAGAAACTAAAAAACTCCATCAGCAAACGCAGTTCCCTATCTCTATGGGGAAGCCTATGAGGAACATAGTTTATGTCAAGTTTCGTCTCGTCCCTGAATACGCTTCGATAGTGCGACACTTGGCAAACCCCAAAGAGACTATGCACAAAGTGTTGTTATCCTTTTCCCTAAGAAAACGTGAAGTCATCGTTCAACCTATGTATGGGAGTCGTATAGTCGCTTCACAAACCTAGAGAAAAAAAGCCCAAAATAACGGTTCTCAAAACCCAGAAGCAACGCCGACCTTGTACGAGTCACGAAGTCGAATAGGCATAAACAATTATTAACGTTAAGCCTCGAATTCACTAATGAACAAGTGAAGCGCATGCCAGCAAATCTACCTCCTGACGCCAGAAAAAAGTGGGCCGAAGTTGAGGCAACCAGAAATCCAAGAGAAAGAGTTCAGCGTATGGAAGAATTCCTAAGCCTAGTCCCAAAACACAAGGGCACGTTGAAGCTTCGCGGTCAGGTCAAAAAGCAAATGGCAGTAATGCGCCGAGAAATGGAGGAAAAAAAACGAAAAAGAGCAGGACGAACGGGCCCAAAGCTCTTCCTGGAAAAGGAAGGCGCAGCTCAAATAGCACTTCTAGGCTTGGCAAGTTCTGGAAAAAGCAGTTTATTGGCGGCTGTTACGAACGCTAAAGTGGAGATTTCACCCGTTCCCTTTACGACGAGAGAGCCAGTTCCTGGCATATTGGCCTATGAAGACCTACAATTTCAAATAATCGAAGCTCCAGCCTTGATGGAAGGCGCTGCTGACGGACGAGCTTGGGGGCTTCAAACGCTAGCGATAACCCGTAATGCAGATGGCTTGATCCTGATGGTAGATCTGTCGCAAGATTCAGTTAGACAACTTTCGCTAATCTTGGGTGAACTGGAAAAAGCTAGAATATTGACGAGGAGGCCAAAAGGACGAGTGGAAATTGATAGGAAGTTCATGGGCGCTGGACTGCGGATAATCCTGATCGGCAAGCTTGCTGATTGTGGAATAAAGGATGTTGAGGAACTACTCAAGAGCTATCGCATATCAGATGCAATTGTCAAAATCTCCGGAGAAGTCAAACTAGGCGACGTTGAAGACGCAATCTTCGAAAGCACAATATACAAGCCAGCAATAGTGGTTGCAAACAAGGCAGACCTGAAAGGTTCGGAATCCAATCTGGCAAGGTTGAAGTCCCACGTTGGCAACAGGATTCCAATCATTGCAGCATCATGCGAGAAAAGACTCGGTCTGAAAAGTCTAGGCGAAACCCTGTTCAATATCCTAGACATCATGCGAGTCTACACGAAAGAGCCAAGCCAGAAGCATTACTCCAAGAAACCGTTCATCCTCAAAAAAAGCGCAACAATCTGCGACCTAGCCAAAGATATTCACAGCGACTTTAGAGAAAGATTCGCCTTCGCGAAAGTTTGGGCGAAACGCTTGGTTTTCAGCCCGCAAAAAGTCGGTTCTACATTCGTTCTCGCGGATGGCGATGTAGTCGAGATTCACGTGAAATAGTCATGCTATCTTGAGGCTTGAGCCACTCTTTCTATTTCGTGCCGCTTGGCAACTGCGTAGCTTTTCATGTCATGGCTTCCAGCCAAAACCAACTCTTCAGCCAAGCACTCTTCAATCGAACGAGGATTGTTCACTGCTGCTCGCCGCGCTCCTTCACAAATATGCCTAAGGGCCAAGTCAATACGTCTCTGCGGAGCCACATCCACAGACAAGTGATACACAATACCACCATAGCCAATTCTCGTCGTGTCTTCGCAAGGTGCGCAGTTTTCCACAGCCTTGACCAGAACGGCAATCGGATTCTTGCCAGTCCGCAAGTTCACTATTTCAAAAGCCTGCCTCACAATGCTCGTAGCTCGGGCCTTCTTCCCCGTATTCTTTCCAGGACGCATAAGAACGTTCACAAGCCTTTCAACGATGCTAACATTTGCTTTTCGAAAACGTTTATGCTCATGCCTTCCCATGCTGTGCGGAACCACAACAGCCTTCAAGGATACGTACCGTTCTAGCCCCACGTCTTCAACTTTGATGTCCTTGAAACTCCATTTCCCAAAAAGCTTTACTTCCGGCTTTCCGTCCATTTTCTGGCTCAAAAAATCACCGTGCTGGCTTCTGCTTTCTTCCATAAACAAGTTCGTTCAAGGATACGCCATTAACCGTGATTACCTTCCATCTTACGCCTGGGATGTCGCCCATGCTTCTTCCACGTGAACCGCCAATGCCTTCGACCAACACTTCATCGTGCTCATCAACGACATTCAGGGCTCCGTCTCCGGGCAGAAAGGCGGTTATGGCTCTACCGTTCTTGATGAGCTGTGTTCTCACGCATTTTCTTATGGCGCTGTTGGGTTGTTTGCTTTCCACTCCCACTTTTTCGAGGACTATACCTCTTGCCATGGGTGCTCCTTCAAGCGGGTCGGCTTTTACGTCCAGTCCCAGCATTCGGCGGTTGTAGTATCTGTTGCTCCAGCGGAATTTTTTCCTTCTTTTCTGTAGTTTTCTTGCCGCGAATTCGCCTTTTGGGGACTTGGAACCCATGGAATGGTTTCCTCTCGCACAGTTTAATCGCAATTCAAATATTTAAACTTACAAGAACATGACTGAAGCTTTGTTGTCCAATATGCCAAGACGGTTTAGACCATTTGGCGAAGCAAGGTCGTTCATTACCTTTCGAGCACAAATGTCTTTTTGGGTTCAGTCCTTGTTGGTATGCGTTCCATTATCATTCTCTCCTCTGGCTTCCTGCTCCACCCCACAGGCCTCAGCTTGTTAGCTAATTCCACGGCTGCCTCTAGTTTCGTGTTCCTCTCAGCATAGATCTCAAGTATGACTTCCCCTTTCTTCACGTGATCTCCGAGTTTCGCTTTGAGAACGATTCCGGCACCCTTCTCTTTGGGAGCACCCGCCTGTCTGGCAACTTTTGCGATGTCTTCATTGTTTATCCATAGAACTCTGCCGTCTTCATCTGCAGTTATTTCAGCCCTCTTGTCACCGATCCCTATGCTGTCAGGTTCTATTTCTTGGTCTCCGCCTTGCGCCGCAATTATCTGCCGCAGTTTTCTTTCTGCCTTTCCTGACTTCACTATGTTTTCTGCTTTCTGTTTACCATCGTTGATGCCCACCATTTCAAGAAGCATGCCCGCAATGCCCGTTGCCTTTTCTCTAAGATCAAGTGGACCCTTTCCCATAATGGTAGACAGTGCTTCTCTTGCTTCTAGAGCTGGACCTATGGCATTCCCAACTGGCTGTTCTCCAAAAGTGACTGCACACTGAACCTTTATCCCTAGCCGTTTGCCCAAGTCTATAAAGTCATTCGCAAGCGCCTGCGCTTCACCAATAGTCTTGATCTTAGCACCTCTTCCAGTAGGAATGTCTATGACCAAGTGTGTGGCTCCTATGGCTTTCTTCTTGCTCATTATCGACGGAAGAAGCAACGGATCTATTGCCAGTGGATATTCAACTTGAATGAAAATGTCATCTGCCGGTGCTAAATCCAAGGCACCTCCCCAGACCATGCAACCATTCGTTTTCTTAACCACCTCCTTAATCTCTTCGATGGTCAGGTTGACTGGACAAAGAGCTTCAACTCGGTCAGCCGTTCCCGCGGAAGAGGTAACTGCACGGGAGGAAGTCTTCGGTATTGTAAAACCAGCCGCAGCAATTATGGGCACTACCAAAATCGTAGTTTTGTCCCCCGGTATGCCGCCTACACTGTGCTTGTCGAGGATTGGGCTTTTGTCTAGGTCTAGGATGCTTCCAGTTTTCACCATCGCCCTAGATAGGGCTTCGATTTCGTCCATGCTCAGTCCGTGAATAGAAAGGGCTGTGACAAAGGAGGCGAGTTCAAGGTCGCTTAAGTGCCTTTCAACGGTGTCTCTGACTATCTCGTTTACTTCGTTTTCGCGCAGTCTTTCACCGCGTATTTTTGCCTGCACATAACGAATGGATTCTGGAACTTCGGCAGCCTCAACCTCGACACTTTTCTCATCCTCTATTCCAAGCTTTCTCGAAACTTCTTGATAGAGCCCCACATAATCTGGCGCAAAACCAGCAGCCACGTTAACGATAGAGACTGCACTTTGTTTCCTGTATGTTATCTTCACCCTGTCAGAAGAGTGCACGCCTAGAAAGCTTGCGGTTTCATCGTCAAGTATAGCTATTCGCTTTCCTCCAGCCTGAATGTCCAAAAGTCTAGCTTTAAGCTTCATCTGCTTCACATCTTTAATGACATATGGTGCCTTTCAGTTAAAGGTTTTAAGGATTCAACGTCATTAACGAGAACAGAGAGGTCTTGGTCAGCTTGAAGTATCTGGACTTTGTGGATTTGAGCTACAAACCTAACGAAACAGATGTGGTCTGCACGTTTTATGTTGAGCCAGAAGGCACAAGTCTGGAAGAAGCAGCGGGAGGAGTTGCGGCTGAAAGCTCGGTGGGAACATGGACGGAAATCACAACCACGAAGGCCTATGTTGAAAAGCTTGCAGCTCGTGTCTTTAGCATTGATGGAAATAACGTCAAAATAGCCTATCCGATAGAACTTTTCGAGCTTGGAAACATGCCTAACATATTGAGCAGCATTGCCGGAAACGTTTTCGGATTGCGAGCGCTCAGAAACCTGAGACTTAATGACGTTGATCTTCCTGCAAGAATCATCAACAGTTTCAGCGGCCCGAAATTCGGAGTGGATGGCATTCGAAAGCTTCTGAAAGTTCATGATCGGCCGTTGGTGGGAACGATAATCAAACCGAAGCTCGGGTTGAAAACAGCAGATCATGCGGGCATAGCTTATGAGGCTTGGGTTGGCGGGTGTGACATAGTGAAGGATGACGAAAACTTGAGCAGTCAAGGGTTCAATCCATTCGAAGAGCGCGTTGCGAAGACTTTGGAGAGCCGAGACAAGGCAGAACAAGAAACGGGTGAAAGAAAGGTCTACATGGTCAACATCACGGCTGAAACAGACGAAATGGTCAGAATGGCGGAGTTCGTGCAAAAGCATGGTGGCGAATATGTCATGGTTGACATTCTGACTTGCGGTCTTGCCGCGTTGCAGACACTTCGGAAGCAGGATTTTGACTTGGTGATTCATGCACACAGGGCAGGTCATGCAGCTTTTACGAAGAACCCGAAGCATGGGATTTCAATGCGAGTCATAGCCAAGATCGCCAGAGTTGTTGGCGTTGATCAGCTTCACGTGGGGACTGTTGTTGGAAAGATGTTTGAGACGAAGGAAGAGGTTTCTGAGAACTGTGAAGCTTTGAGGATGGAAATGAGCGGGCTGAAGCAGGTTTTGCCCGTTGCTTCAGGCGGTCTGCATCCAGCATTGGTTCCAGCTTTAGTAGGGTTCTTTGGAAGGGATTTTGCTGTCCAAGCTGGAGGAGGAATTCACGGTCATCCAGACGGAACAGTCGCTGGTGCAAGAGCCATGCGCCAGGCAGTAGATGCAACTTTGAAGGAAGAGTCTCTCAAGGAGTATGCTAGAACGCATAAAGAACTGAAGGCAGCCTTGCAGACTTGGAGATAAACCTTTCAGCAGCTTGAGTGCTCGAAGACCCATGGATATTTTCTGCGGACTACTTCCATCGTTGAATGCGGGGAGATTATTCCTTCCTCGCATATTATGCCGTGAATGAAGTCGCGTCTTGTGATGTCAAAAGCAGGATTTCTAATTACCAGCCCTTTCGGACGATCTTCCCAGAGTTCGTTGGGGTTTCTCTCCTCTATTCTTTCACGTTCGCCATAGGTTGTTGCTGGGTCAAACTTCAGTAGTTCTGAAACTACGTAGAAGGGTGTTCTGGCCTCGTGTGCAGCTAGAGCAATCATGCTCGTTCCGATTTTGTTTATGACGTTCCCTTCAGACGTGATCGCATCAGCACCCACGATCACGAGGTCAACTTGATTCATGAAAAAGTGTGCAGCCGAATCAGCTATCATGGTTGTTTTCACTCCTAGCTGTAGCATTTCTTTCGCAGTTGTTCTTCCTTGGAATAGCGGTCTAGTTTCGGTGCAGATGACTTCAAAGGTTTTTCGTTCTTGCTTTGCTTTTTTCAGGAGGTGCGTGACGGTTGAGGAGTGGCAGTGAGTGAAAATTGTCGAACCGTTCTTTATTCTTCTGGCTCCTATTTCTGCAATCTCTTCTTTTGAGTTTTCAAGGTTTTTGAGGAATTGGCGTGAGGCTGAAGAGGCTGTCGAAGCCAGTTTCTTAACTTGCTTTTCTCGGCTTTTCTCAACTTGGGCTATTATCCATCGAAGGGCGTTTCTCATGAGCGGTTCACTTTCTCGTGATGCGAACAGGGTCTCCTTGGCTTCTGAAAGCTCTTTCAGGAATTCTGCCTTTGTTTTGGCTTTTGTCTGCGTTGCCATTGTCTCGATTGATTTTATGGCCGCTATTGCGACGTTTCTGGCACCTTGAATCTCAAGCCTTTTCATTTTCTCTGCAGTTGCGTGAACTGAATCTGGCAACAGCTTTCACCTATGAAGGCGTTTACCCTTCTACTTGGAGCATGTACTATAAACTTTTATCTTTCGTATGGATCTATCCCGCGTTTGGTGTAGGAATTGCCCTCTGCTGTCAAGTATAAGGCAGTGCTCTTTGATCTCGGAGAAACATTGATCAGAACGACGAATGTTCCTGAGATTTTCCGAAGGATTCTTGAGACTTATGGGGTCAGGGTTGTATTGAATGATGTGGCTAGGGCTCATGAACAGAATGTGAAAGAATACGATGTGAGGGAGATGGCTGAGTTAGGCGTAGTTTTCTGGATCAAGTGGAACGTGAAGATTCTGAAAAGACTGGGCATCGAACGAGATAGGGAGTTTTTGGCACGGAAGATTGACGAGTTATGGTGGGACTATGCTGATTTGGAGGTTTATCCGGACGTCTTGGAGACGCTTGCGCAGTTGAGGGCTAAGGGGATAAAGCTTGGAATCGTGACTAATGGAATGAGTAGGGATTTTCAGCAGATCTTGAGTAGGCTGGGTTTGACGGATTGGTTTGATGTGGTTGTTGGTGTTGATGCCTGTAAGAAGGCTAAACCAGATGTCGAGATATTCCGTTATGCCCTCAATAAGCTTAATGTCCGGCCGGAGGAGGCGTTGTTTGTTGGCAACTCTGTTGAGCATGATTTTGAAGGCGCAAAAAAGGCTGGTTTGAGACCTTTGCTCATCAACAGGGACGAAAAAGCTCCTACAAGCGCTGAAACCATTAGAAGCTTGACAGAAGTCCTAACATATGTATGAAACTGAAAAGCGAGCCCCGGATCATATCGATATTGACCTTCTTTTCCTCTCTTCAAACGTGCATAGGTGTGTAAAGCCCACAGCTTCTATCAATTCGAAAGCTTTGTCGAAGCTTCTTCCAACATCTTGCGGCCTGTGAGCGTCTGAGCCAAGCGTTATCGGAACATCACGTTTCTTGAGGAGTTCAAGGAACTGTTTGCTAGGGTATATTTCGGCGCATCGTCTTTCGAGGCCTGCTGTGTTGATTTCTACGCAGATGTCGTTTTCCGCTATTGCGTCTGCATTCTCTTCTAACATGGCAGTTATGTCGCAGTTTGGCTTGAACCCGAATATTTTCACGACGTCTGCGTGCCCAAGAGTGTCGAAAAGGCGAGACTCGCAGAGCATTCTGACGGTTCCGAAGTAGTCTTTGTAGACTTGCAGTATGTCTCTTTTGAAGTATAACTCCATTTGCTTGAATGAATCAACAGGCCAGTTGTCGAGAAAGTGAATTGAACCGATAACGTAGTCAAATGGATATTTACGGAGCAATTCTCGGATTGTCTCAGTCTGGTCTGGGAAATAGTCCACTTCAGCACCGAGTCTGATTGGTATATCAGAGTCTTTCTTGACCTCTAGGAATCTTTGAACGTAGCCGTCCATGAAATCTGTTGGTCGGGCTGGACTATCTAAGAGGTGCTCCGAGAAGCCTATCTCATCTATGCGTTTCTTCATTGCTTCTTTGATGAAGTCGACGAAGTCTCCTGTGCCGTCACGTGACGCTTTTGTGTGCAAGTGATAATCTATTATCAAGGGTAGCTCCTCATCTTGTGAATCTGTCGTCCTTCCACGCGTCTGCTGTGTCGCTGTAGCCACGTTTTTCCCAGTAGCCCAGTTCTTTCTTTGACGTGAATCTAATTCTCGTGACCCACAAAGCGCTCTTGTAACCATATTTGTCAGGAACAACAAGGCGTAGTGGAAACCCGTAGCCTTCTTCAAGTGGTTTTCCATCAAGCTTGTAAGCCAAAAGAACGCCATCGCTTGAAAGCTCCTCTAGGGCGAGCGATGTCGTGTATCCATCTGCACATTCAAAGGTGACAGACTTTGCGGTTTCTTTGGGTCTTGCCAAGTCAACTATGTGCTTGAATTGGACACCCTCCCACTTTAGGCCTAGAACACTCCATCCTTCGACACAATGAAAGTCGCTCATCGACTCGGTTTTTGGAAGCTTCTGGATATCATTCCAACTGAGCGTTGAAGGTTCTTGGATGTCGCCCTCTATGACGAGAGCATAGGTTTTCAAGTCGATTTTCGGATTGGTTTTTGTGATGCAGGCGTGGTCTATCCCCCATCTTAGAAGCTTCTTTATTGTTGTTTGACCTGGAGGCATTTTTTCGCACTTTGATGGCATTTGTGTTCAAGGTAGAATGGGTGATGGAGGGAAAGATAAGTCTTGTTCACTGGCTCACATCACCGATTGAGGGCGTGAGAAGCTTGCCAGTCGCGTTAGGCTGTTCTGCTCTTTGAAAAGACTTGACCTTACTTTCATTCTTCTGCCTCTGAAGGCCTTGTGACTTTTTTCACCTCTGAGCCTTATAGCAAAACAAAATACATTTCGAAACAGCTTGTCGACCAATTAGTATGTACGTTCTGCTCCAAAGATGAAGCTGAAAGAGGAATAATATATTTCGGAGTGAGGCCCTCCTTCGTGAGCCAACGCATGAAAGGTACCTTCCAGAAAGCTACAATCATCATGACTGGATGCGGAGGTTTAGTCAATCCGTCAATGGCTTCTGCTTTCGTAGAAAAGGGCGCAAAAGTGTATATAGGTTGGAATGAAGCAATATTCTTTTAGTATACCGACACTGCAACTGTAAACCTACTACAGCATTTGCTTATAGAAAAACAAACAATGAACCAAGCAGTTGATAACGCAATAAAAGAAGTAGGACCAGACCCAGCCGAAAATAGCACACTAAAATACTATCCGCTCAACGTGGCAAACCAAAAGATAGAAACACCACAAGCATAGAAAGGCTATGGCTCTGCCATCTGAAACGCCAGTCTTTCTCCATTATGATCGTACACAGCAACGTTTCCTTCACCTTCGTAAGGAAAACCTACGATCATGAGCATAACGCCGAAGAAATGGTTCAAATCCGCCACTGAAGGCTTTAGGCTTCCAGAAGGATGAGAATGCACCGTGCCTACAATGGAAAAGTCCATCGGCAACATGTGAGCACGAATACCAGCAAAACCCCGACCATAAGTCGCAAGCGGCGGAACAACAAGCTCAGAAACCCTAATCACATCTTTCGTCCTCTTTCCCCTCAGAAGCAAAATCGTCTCCCTAGGATGAAGCCCTCTTGCCCCTTCAAAAACCGCCAGCAACAGCTCTTCACTGACAGAAACAGTCAAACTCGCTTTCATACAAACACTAGAACAACCCAACCCCTAATTACCTTTACTCGCAGCAAAACTGCAATCCGAACCACCACTCCAATTGTCGGACAAAACAGAAACGCAAACAGCGACAAAACCACAAGTCCTAAAAAATGCTTAGGAGACCATTATAACCGCTGAAAGAGTCCAAGACTACGTTTGAAAACTATGTTGAACCTATATATAGGGGGTAAGAATTTGCTCTCAGAGCAAAGGCAGACTCGTTTTTTCATGCAAAAGACAGAAATCAGACCCAACCTTAACGTGAAACGAGACAAGCAAAGAGGAAGCTGATTTAATGGGAAATTGGCGGTTGCTGAAGCTAGAAACTCATAATGCTTTCATGAACATGGCTATAGATGAAGCCGTACTAGCCGGGAGAATAGGAAACGTTGTTCCAAACACGATAAGGTTCTACCGCTGGAACCCGTCAGCCGTTTCTATTGGAAAATTCCAAAACATCCAAAACGAAGTCCAAATAGAAAACTGCAAGAACCATGGCGTGGACATTGTACGACGCATAACTGGTGGTGGAACCGTTTATCATGACTTTGAGAATGAAATCACCTACAGCGTAATCGCAAGCAAACCTGACCTAAAAGCGTCAGACATAACCACTGCCTACACAAGAATCTACGCTGGACTTGTTGAAGCCCTCAGAATCTTAGACGTAACCGCGGACTTCAACGAAGGCAACTCAAGAACATGCCCAAACCTAACAGTGAAGGGCAAGAAAATCTCTGGAAGCGCCCAATCCCACAAAAGCGGAATCGTGCTACAGCATGGCACACTTCTCCGGAACGTGGACTTGAACAAGATGTTCACTTTCTTACGCGTTCCGTGGGCAAAGACATGCATGGAAGTAGTAAGCGTTGCTAAGAGCAAGATAACCTCGATAGGCTTGGAAACTGGAAAAGAAGCCTCCGTAGAAGAAGTGAATGACGCTTTCGTTGAAGGGTTCCAAAAAGCGTTAGACATCAAGCTTGCAGAAAGCAAACTGACACGCCACGAGCAAAGTCTTGCCGAACGCCTCTGCAAGAAAAAGTACTCCACAGACGATTGGAACCTTCACGGCCAAAGCTCCATTGGCTAACGTTTCTCAATCCGCCATCTTAGACCTTGAGGCGTGTCTTCTATGATTATGCCCATGGTTCTGAGCTGAATCCTGATTTGGTCCGCGGTTTTCCAGTCTTTGGCTTTTCTTGCTTCTTCCCTTTTGCGGATAAGTTCCTCAGCCTCTTTCGGCAGCTTCTCCTCTTTTTTCACTTCGCCGATTACGCCAAGAACCTCGTCAAAACCAGACATCAGCTCGTAGACCTCTTGAGCTTCTTCCTTGCTGAGCATGTTGCCATCAATTAGGTTGTTGACTTCCCTGACAAACTCAAATATCGCCGCTAACGCATCACCCACGTTAAGATCGTCGTCCATGGCCTTGATGAAACCCTTCCGTACTTGCTCCGTCAATTGTTTTATCTCCTTTCCGCAACCTTTCCCATCCGCATCCATTAGCCTATACATGAAATTCTTCAGGCGGTCAATGGCGCTTTTTGCCGCCTCCAACCCTTCAAACGTGAAGTTGAGCTGTTGCCTATAGTGAGTTGACAGAAGCAGATAACGCACGGCTTTCGGATCATAGCTCTTAACTATCAAATCCTTCAGCGTGTAGTAGTTGCCCAGACTCTTTCCCATCCTCTGGCCCTCGACTAGCAGATGCTCACAATGAAGCCAATAGCTCACGAATTTCTTGCCAGTCGCAGCCTCACTTTGGGCAATCTCATTCTCATGATGCGGAAACAGGTTATCAACTCCGCCCGTGTGAATGTCTATAGATTCCCCCAAATATTTGATGGCCATTGCCGAGCACTCAACGTGCCAACCAGGATATCCCTTTTCGCACCAGGGCGATTTCCAATTCATGATATGCTTAGGATCATTAATCCATAAGGCGAAGTCAAACTGGTTTCTCTTTTCAGAATTAGGCTCTACTCTTCCGCCTGCACCTGTTCTCAATTTCTCAATCGTGTTACCTGATAGTTTTCCGTAATCCTTGAATTTCGAAACGTCAAAATAGACGGAACCATTTACGACGTAGGCGTAGCCATTGTCTATCAGCCTCTGTACTAACGCTATCATCTCGCTAATGTGGTCTGTGGCTCTGGGTCTTACCATTGGTTCCTCAAAGCCCATTTCTCGCGCGTCTTCCAAGAACGCCTTAATGTAGAAGGCAGCTATAGCCCATGGGTCTTTCTTTTCTCTTTCCGCGGCTGCCGCCATCTTGTCTTCGCCTATGTCAACGTCCTCAAACATGTGCCCAACATCAGTGAAATTCATTACCTGCCTCACCTCTAACCCCTTGTATTCCAGATACCTTCTCAAAGCATCTGCAAAGGTGAAGGCACGTAAATTCCCTACTGTTGCATAGTCGTAGACTGTCAAACCACAGTTGTACATCGTCACAACGCCCTCTTTCAGGGGTCTGAAGGCATCCTTCCTTTTTGAAAGCGTATTATGCAACTTGAGCATCCTAATTGCCCGCCTCTACATTCTTCATATTTTCTGATGATCTACTCGGCAAAACATGAAGTGCTGATCTATCTAGTTATACTTTACTTTTGCAGTTTTGCGATCTCAGAAGTGGGCAAGTCTAAAATGAGGGCTAGTCGTACTTCTTCAGCTTTATCATCTTGCGATAGCTCTTAAGGTCCTCTGCCACACGCTTTAAAAGATGCAGCTCCTCCATTGTCGTTTCAAACTTGGCAAACTCCTCATGGAGCTTCTCAAGGAGGCTGTTGTTCTCTTCCATCTTCTATATCGCCACGCTCGATTTGTTGGAGGGTCTTTGTTTGTCGGCTAACCACTTCAGCCATTCTTTTCCGTCATCGAGGAGAAAGGAGAAGGCTTCGAAAACGGAAGAAAACCAATTTATGGCTGATTTGGCTTAGCCTTCGACCCTAGCCCTCCACACTGCGTCGTAAGACTTAAGATGCACCAGTCGTATAAAAACATTGCTGAATAACACGGACAGACAAACGGAATCAAGAAATGGCTAGCCTATAGCTAAAATTCCTTCCAATATTCTCTTTTCTTCAATGTTGAGCTGGCAGGAGAGCCATGTTTTGAGAAGCGACGTGAATTTTGGCAGTTCGCCGCTGTAGGTTATGATTTGGCCGTTTTTGAGGGCGTCTGCTTGGAACGTTTTTTCGGCTTCTCTGTATATGAAGGATACGGTTTCTGCTTGGTAAGCTAGGTTTTGGAAGTCTTCCCACTGCTTGCAACGGAGAATGACAGGAGGCCCTCGCATTTCTCTTGCTTTTATTGCTTCGTTGGTTCGCGGTTGCGCTTGCGGTGTGGGTAAAGGCATCGCTACTTCACGCGGGGCTGAAAGGTAGGTGATCAAGTTCGCTATCTCATTCTGAAGCGTGGTTAGTCTTTCTTCAACTTTCTCTACTTTTGTGCTGAGTTCGCCTGTGTCCCCCATCTTTTCGGTTATGGTGCCTAGCTCGTTTATGAGTCTGTCCAAGTCCTTTTCATGCTCTTTCAGGACGTTGACGATGAAGTCTATGGCTTCCAACGCTTCATCTCTCGATGGGGATTTCCTAGACATCGCTCTCGACCTTTCTTTCAACCTATTCAATACATCCTTTATAAATAAACGTAGCGAATCCTCAAAACGTATCCGTGTGAAGACATACTCGTACTTATTATCAATAATGTCCTTGGCTTTTGCAGTTAAATATGGGTTTCACTACCAGATTGCGAACAACCCCTTTCGCGTGTTTGACCCCCCTCAAGTTGCAGGTCAAGCCTGAAAAAGGATCATCTATAATGACAGCGCCTAGGTTGTGCTCTCTAACGTGTTTATCCCCCTATATAGGGGGCATAAGCGCTTGTAGAACTGTTCTGAAAACCCTAGAGGGGGGGTGCTGACAAGATAGGATGCCTAGGCAGGGTTAGATTCTCCGACAAAAAAACACAGTAAGCCCTCTCGTATTGACTGGAAAACAGTGCAATAGACATGCAAGCGCTCACGAACTCTTAGTGGAGGGTGAGCCCATACATAGGTTGAACCTGAGGTTGATGGGATTGACTTGAGAGAAGTGAGTGAGCGAATGGTTTTTGTCTGGCTCAGCTCTTAGCCTATTATTGATAGGGAGCAAGTTGTGAGCCTAATAGCGAAGTTCGATCCTTGGGGTTCAACGCTTTGCACATGTCCGCCTAAACTAACGTTCAACCCTTACACTGGATGCGACCACATGTGCGCTTACTGTTATGCTTCTACATATATTCCCAGATTCTTCAATTGCAGACCGAAGAAGAACTTGCTTTCAAGGCTAGAAAGAGAGGCATTGAAGCTGAAAGGCGAAACAATATCCATAGCCAACTCCTCAGACCCCTACCCAAACTTGGAAGCGGAAAAAGGTCTTACCAGAAAGTGCCTGGAAATCCTGACCAGACAGGATTGCAAGATACAGATAATCACAAAGTCAAGCCTCGTCATCAGAGACGTTGACTTGCTCAAGAAAGTTTCATCAGTGGTTTCTATGACCATAACCACAGATGACGACGAAATTGCCAAGCTTATTGAGCCGGGTGCTCCGCCTTCTTCAGACCGATTGAAAGCTGTTGAAGCCCTTATCGAGAAGGGTATTCCGACGTCTATTCGCATAGATCCCATAATCCCGTCGGTGAACGACGAGCCGGAAAGCTTGATAGGAGAACTCGCTTCCATCGGAGTCCAACATGTTACGAGTTCAACCCTCAAGATTAGACCTGCCATATGGAAAAGGCTCTGCAACACAATTCCCCAAGCCGCAAAAAAACTGGAATCATTATACTTCAAGAACGGTGAAAAGATGGGTGGATACATTTACTTGTCGAAGGACTCAAGATCCAAACTGATGAAGACTGTCCGTGATCTAGCTACAAAATATGGCATGAAATTCGGAACATGCAGAGAAGGGCTGAGTCAACTGAACACTGCTACATGCGACGGTTCATGGCTTATAGATAAGCGGAACTCCAAACTCATCTGAGCTGACTATCCGGTCAAGCTTCTTTCTTCTCCGAATCAAATGCAAGATCTTACCCGCCAAATCCAGCTTTCTACGCGGGTAGCCAACTGCCAAAAGAGCGACAACACTAAACCTTTCTGGGATGCTCAGAAACTTCTTAACATCCTCTTCCTTGAAACTACCGACCCAGCACGTGCCCAAGCCTTCACTAGTAGCTGCCAACACTATATTCTGTAAGGCGATTGTGGTGTCAACCATGAACCAGTTTGGCGACGCTTTCCTATCACCGCAGCCAACTACTACGACGGGTGATTCGGACAGAAACTTGGCAAACATTCCTTCTGAGAGCTTCCTACGTTTTTGTTGATCCGTCACAACTATGAAATGCCACGGCTGAATGTTTCCAGCAGACGGCGCCAAACGAGCAGCTTCCAAGATTCTTTTCATTTTGTCTTCTGGCACAGGATCAGGCAAGTAAGCCCGAACTGACCGTCTTTTCTCAATAGCCTCAAACAAGTCCACTTTTGACGCGCCTCAATTTAAGATCTGATCTTTCCCTGATTACTACTCTATTGAAACAGAAAAGAAAAAAGGTTGTTATGATGTCTTGAGTTTTCCTATTTCTTGGTCAAAGACTTTCCTCAGCATCGATATTGGCAAGTAGCCGTTGGTTGTGATAGTATCATGGAAGAATTTCTCGTTAAATCTATCACCCATCTTCCTTTTCAGTTCTTCTTTCAGGTTGAGGATTAGATGTTTTCCTAGCAGATAGGAAAGTGCGTAGCCAGGAGTCTGTGTATAGCGCTTGACTTCAGCTTCAGCACCTTCTTTTGACATTCTCGCTTCTTGCATAAGCATCTTGACCGCATCTTCAAAGCTCATCTCGCCTCTAGCAAGTTTGACATCCACGATTATGCGCACGGCACGCCATATCATGTCGTTAACCTGTACGAGACGCGTGTCCAAATCCGCTGTGAATCCTTTCTCTGCCATCAATTGCTCGCAATAGTGCGCCCATCCTTCGATGGTTTCAGTTCCTTGCGCTAGTATCTGAACTAGGCTTCCACGGTTGGAGACGGCGCCCTGCAAGAAATGTCCAGGAAACGCCTCGTGAACTGCTGTGTTTCTTATTGATGGGTAGTTCAGGTGCTTGCCCAAGTTTGACATGTCTTTGGGTCTTGTTACGATGTATGTGCCTATTTGTGGTTTGTCGAACCTAGCAGGCATAATCATCGCAGCAAACGGTATCACAGGCGACATAAAAGCAGGTGTCTCTTCGACAAGCAAGACATCTTCCGGATAGACGGTGGCAAGGTTCTTTTCTTGAACGAATTTCTTAGCTTCTTCCATGGTTTTTCGGGTAAACTCTAATGCTTCTTCGAAGGTTTTAGGCGATTTACTCTCCATCATTTTCATGACTTCTTCATCAGATTTTCCTGGAGCCATTTGTCGAGCCAGCTTTGTCCTTTCAGCTTTCAAGTCGTTCAGGTATTTCACGCCTAGCTGGTAGATTTGGTCGGAAGTCATGCCCAAGTCCCGCAGTTGCAGAAGCTTCTCGAATTTCTCTTTGCCCAAGGCCCAGTCTTCTTTTGCCTTCGGCAGTAAGCTGTTCAGCCATTCCATGTGGATCTTGAATGCCGGTTGCAGGTTTTCCAAAGCCTTCCCCAGTCTCTCATAGACCTTGTCCGAAACCTGGCCTTTCGCGGCAAAGAGCATGAATTGGAAAAAGCCTTCCATGTTTTGAGCCGTTTCTATGGCAATTTCCGTCCAAAGCTTCACTGGCCGCTTGTTTTCGAATCTGGAACGGAATTCTTCGAGGAATTTTGGCGCGTTTTCAATTCGGGCTGCGATGGCGTCCATTCTCTTTTCCAGCGGTGCGTAGTTTCGGGTGAACACTATGAAGAGGAGACTGCCAAGCAATGTGAAAGCGTCGGGGTCTGACTCGTGCGTACGTTGTTCGTAGAAAGTGAATTTCCATTGTTCGTAGGCTTGCTCTATGATTTCCCAGTCTACCTTGTGCTGGTCATTTAGTTCTTCATGCTTCACTGTATTGTTCAGGCACTTTAGCGTTTCTTCTAGGAGTTGCAGGTTTTCGATAAGGTTTTCAGTGGCGCCGCTTGGCAACAATGAATCGTAGGGTTCGTGTAGTCCAAGTTGGGTTGCGTAGTCTGGGTTCTTTTCCATGAGTCTGTCAAGCATTTCTTGTATCAATTTTTCGAATGTTTCGTCTGCGTTCATTTTTTCACCTTGATGTCAGCATAGTAGGTTAGAGTTTAATTAAGCTTTGACCAAGACAAGTGGTTTCTGAAAGAGTCCAAGATAAGTATCTATTGAGCGCTAAAAGGAGGGTGTTGAGAGCGATGGGTCTGCATCGTGGATTGTTCTAGAAGGAGAGTACTTTACGAGCCTTTTGAAATCTTGTAGCGACGGTTCTTAGTGTCTATCATGCCTTTCTCAAACAGGCCGCGCAGTTCCTTGAAAACTTTCTTTTCGGGGTGTCCGATTTTCTCTGCAATTTCTGCAAGTGTCAATCCTTGGTCAGATCCTTTGAGAGCTGATAGTACGGCTTCCTCAAGTTTCCCCATGGCAAGCCTCCGCGATTGTCAATGGTTCTCGTTAGGTTTGTGGTTCATGGTTTATAAATTTTAGCTCGTTCCAATTGCCATCATTCTTGCAGGTTCACGCTGAACTCATGGTCAAGTCTTGTTAGTTGCGGTTTTTTTAGGGAATAGGCTATTCGTAGGGGAACTGAATGAAAACGCTGGTTGTGTTCTATTCGCGGACAGGAACGACAAGAAAGGTTGCTGAAGCTATTTCAGAAGCGTTGAATTGCGAGGTTGAAGAGATCTTTGACACGAAGAAAAGAAGCGGCATCCTTGGATACTTGAGGTCAGGTTTCGATGGCAGGTTTAAGAGATTGACTGTGCTCGAAGAGATAAGGGAAGATCCATCCACGTATGATCTTGTCATAATCTGGACACCCATTTGGGCGGGCATGATGTCTGCTCCAATAAGGAGCTATATTTCTCAACACAAAGATCACTTTGAGAGTGTGGCATTCTTCTGCACTGCTGGGTCAGGCAAAGGCGATAACGCATTCGGGGAAATGGAAAGTCTCTGCCGCAAAAAATCTCTGGGATTACTTGAACTAGCACGAGAAGATGCGTCAAAAGACAATTATGTGGAAAAGGTCAAGGAATTCAGCGAGAGGCTAATGCAAGCAACCCAGTAGAGTTCCCGCTGTGTTGACGTTGACCCTGTCGCACATTTGCACCATCTCAGTCTTCAGCTAAGCTTTAATTTTGAAACACGGCTAACCTAAGAAGTCAATCATGACCTATCGGGAGCGCAGTTGACGCATGCCCTACTACGTTTACGTCATTCTCTGCAAAGACGGCAGCTTCTACACGGGATACACTAGCGACGTGGATTCACGCATGAAACTTCACAAGAGTGGGAGAGGCGCAAGATACACAAGAATCCATAAACCGAAGAGACTTGTGTACACTGAGGAATTTGCTTCGAGAAAAGAGGCTATGAAAAGAGAAAGAAAACTGAAAACGATGAACCATAAACAGAAAAAGGAACTGACAAAGCTACGTGCAAGAAGCAAGCGATGATTCTCATTTCTCAATGTGTTTTCATGTATTGAATCATTCTTTCGTAAAGTCTTTGAAAATGCTCTCCGAACGTCTTATCGTCTTTTTCTTTTCTCAATGCCATTATCCATGGCTCCAGTTTCTTCCAGTTCGAAACTACGTACGTGCCAAGACGGTCGTCTATCACATCAAGATCAACAAACTTCTTGCTTACGAGAAAACCCACCTGTTCAAAAAAGCCAGTCACTTCATAAGGATAGTCGCTCACTTCGAAACTGGCTTTTTTGCTGGCTTTGTATTTCTCGTGGTTTTCGAATTGGAATTCTTCTTCAATCCATCTGAGTGCCTTGCGAAGCCGCTCATTTTCTGCCCACTCGAACAATTTCATGGAAGTCTCTACGTTTCTATGCTTCTCCATGTGCCTAAGCTGGATCACTGCAAAGACTGCTAACAGAAGACCAGCAACCGCAGAGACAATTGCAGCGAGATCAACTACAGTGACCATATAGGCGTAACCCCAATCTATGCAGAATGTGAGAAGGCTTGGCTTTTGGAGTTTTTCTGTCTTTGGCTTTCATGTTAACCCGCAACAGCTTCAAACTCTCGTTCAAACATCCAGATTTCTCATGATTTTACGGACAAACACTCGCAATATCCCAACTGGACTGGTCAGATTTTACCCGCATTTTTGCTTTTCACCCGAGAGATCGAGGCGAAACCAGCGGTTGCCGACAGGAGCGGAAAAGGCCATGAGAAACGCAGTCAAGGCTTTGAAAGTGCAATATCACCAAGAAAAGCATATGAAAAAATAAATATGCCAAAAGTGCGACTTGACAAATATGCCAACTAAAAGGAACACATCTGACCAAGGATTGTTAATCGGTAGAAGGATTTACCTGAGACCTTTCAGCAAAAATGATGTGTCTTACCTTCAAAAATGGTCCTACGATCCTGAAATCAGAAGACTGACGGGCGAGGTCGCGCCAATGAGCCAAGCTGAGACAGAGAAATTCTACAGGGAATTGCGGGCTGACAAGGATCGGTCATGGTTTGTAATAGTCCTGAGGAGAGGAAATCAAGTAATAGGCGAGGCTGGATTGCTGCGGATGTTCGGACCTTGGCGATGCACGGATATGAGTATCATCATCGGAGAAAAGGATGCATGGGGAAAAGGCTATGGGAAGGAGGCAGGTCGTCTCCTCCTCGACTACGCCTTTGAACGATTAGGCTTCCATAGAGTCTCGATGGGCGTGGTTAGTTTCAACAAGAGGGCATTAAGGTTCTGGGAGGGTCTTGGTTTCAAGAAGGAAGGTGTCCAGAGGGACGGATACTACTGTGACAACGAATATAGCGATTTCATTATGATGAGCATTCTTGAAGACGAGTTTAAAATGCTGTACATGGGGAAAAGCCTGCAATCAAATGTGAACCATTGAGAATCTAGACTAGAACAGAATAGCATTTGACGAGAGTTTGAAGGTCGTCCTGACTAGGGTTTTGTGGTAGCCCGGGAGAGATTCGAACTCTCGTCGGTGGGTCCAGAGCCCACTATGTTTGACCACTGCACCACCGGGCTACACTATGACAAATCTAGAACTGAAGGTTCTTCGTAATAACTTTACCGTTGACCAAGAGAAGATGCACAGGACTTGCTGTTCCTGTTCTTCAAGGCTTCTCTAACGCAATAGCATTCCTGGCTGGCTGGATTCCAATCCTCGCAGCACCATAATGCCTGCACTATCGGGTTCTTATTCTCGCCGAGACGTTTTCCGCAGAACAGTTGATCAGGATAATTGTATGCGTTGTGGCTACCGCAGTTTCCGCAGAATCTTTGAGTGGCGGGCGCCTCTTTCATTTGACTCCCTCAACTGCCTGAATTTTCTCGCGTTCATTATTCGAGACTCGCTTGAAGGCACCAGTCAATCTTTCTACGACTGAAGCAACCATTATCGGGAAGACTATCATAGCATCGCCTATCACCATGACCTTGTCTGCCGCGCTCTTCACCTTTCCCCAGCTGACAGTCTCCTCCAAAGTTGAACCTGACAATCCTCCCGGTTCAGGGCGATCCATGGTAATTATCACCGCATAGTCCATGCCCTTCTTTGAGGCAAGAGCCGCAGACTGAACAGTATTCCTTGGCACGCCACCACCAATGACCACCATGCCGTTTCGAGCAGAACGCTTGCACAAGCCAACTATTTCGGGCACATCCTTGAAGGCATCCACCACCAACGTTTGCTTGATGTTCTTCCGCGAAGCATGAAGCCAATGAGCAAACCCAAACTCTGAATCACGCACGGCTGGAAGAAAAACGGGCACTTCTGTTTCGTAGGCAACACGCAAAATCGAGTTCGGATCACTGAGCCTCTTGCCCAGTTCCCAAGCAAACTCTCTTGAGCTTAAACCCTTCCCGCTGTTTTCGGCAGCTATCTCATCGAAAATCTCCGTTAGCCTATAATCTAATTTGACGAAGTCTTCCTCGGGCACAAAAACGTCGTAAATACGATACACGTGATACTTGTAGAGTGTAAGGTCGTTTGCAAGCCAATGCCCCTTGTAATGATGACCCCCAACGGCCTCTATGGCATCGTGAACCATGTTCGCGCCAGTACTCACAACCACATCAACAAGCCTCTCTCGGATCAAGTCTGCAATAAGCGTACGCATTCCAGCTGGAACGACAGCACCAGCCAAAGCCAAGAATATCGTGCAGTCTTCATCTCGCACCATGCGCTCGTAGATGTCACAGGCTACTGAAAGTCTTCCAGCACCAAAGGAACCCGAGTTTTTGAACTGCTGAACCAGCTCATCCACAGAAAGCTTCCCATCAACCTTAATGTGCTTCACTGGTTCCCTGAGAATTTCTCTTCTCTGCATCAGAATTCGCGCCCAAGTCCTCTTTTGGCTGACTAAGCAAAAATATCTTTCTATTCACCCAGAGAAGCAAATTGGAAACGAGGCGACTGGGCAGTCTCCGATTGTCAGCATTGACCGAGTCAGTTTATGTAATTACTGATCGCACGATGGGTTATGTTTCTTGTCTTGGCTCATTAGATTACTTAACGACCAGAACTGGACAAAGAGCGTGGTGCACAACCGCATCTGTCACGCTTCCTAGGAACAGCTCTCTTATGCGACTGATTCCTCTTGCACCGATGACAATTAAATCGAAATTGCCTTCTTTCGCTGCTCTACCGATTTCTTGAACAGCATGGCCTTCCACGAGTATTTTGCTGACTGGGACTTCCTCAGCCTTGACTTTTTCTTCTCCATCATCTAAGACCCTGTTTCCAGTCTGACGAGCTGCTTCTGCCACCCTAGAAACTTCAGCCGATGTCAACACTGGAACGCCAGGAGTGCTCAACGTTGGTTCAGGCAATATTATCGGCGTCACCGTGACAGAATATACATGGATCAACGTTATGCTTCCCGAGAATTTCTTGGCTATCTGAGTTGCTTTTTCCAAGGCTTTCAGTGAGTGTTCAGAACCGTCGAGGGGGACTAGGATCTTCTTAAACAAAGGCTTCAACATCCTTCATCCAATAAGTAGTGCTTTTCAGGATATAACCTTTCAAGCCGACCCAGCAAAAAGAAGACGGGAGAATAAGGCGAAATTTATGTTCTTGACTGACAGACCCCACTTATGAAGGCGTTTAGGGCGCCCTGATATCTTGTTTTCCATACGTTCAGTTTTCGTCTCTGTGTGAGAACAATCGCTACTGTTACTACGCACAGTATCGCGAGTATCGGCGAGAGCAGGTTTGGCTGATACTCTGGAACTACCCAAGTGCCGACTATTTCAATCAAGTGCTCTGAATGTGAATAGTTCAAGTATATGAACGCATAATCGGCGTTTTCATCTACAGTGAAGTTCGCTACCACTCCGCCAATCCTTACAATCCAGTCACTTGGCGCTGCATATAGCAGTCCTTTTGGAATTGTAATGTTGAAGAAGCCAGTTCCCGCTGTTCCGGCAAGATTGAAGCTTATCTTCTTTGCAGCGGAACTAAAAGCAAAATTGCTTACAGTTGAGTTTGTAAATATTGGCAAATAATACGTTGTGCCTGCGTGAGCTGCCGAAGCTAAGTAAGCTATCAGAAAGTGCAGTTCCTTGAGACTGCTTATGGTAGTGTTCCTCCAACTCATGGCGGTGTAGTTTAGCGAGACACTGTCAGGAGCGGGTGTCGTTGAAGGTGCATAGAGCAGAACCGTATGTGTAGCGTTTGCTCCACCTCTTATTGTTACCTTCAGTTTTTCAAATTCTCGCGGTGATTCAAAGGGGCTAGTTGTCATGTTGAAAAACCTGCAAAGCCTGAATCTTACGAAGTCTATGTCGTCTTTTACCAGATGCATCCTCAGTCCTCGAAACGTTAAGGTCATCCAGTCCTCGCTTTGTCTTACATCCACCTTGAGATTGTCTATGTCGACTTCAGTGGAATTGAACAACTGCAATTGCCAGTCAGGTATATAGGGAGAGGTGAGGGCCAAGAAGTCAACGCAACAATGCTCGATGCGATTCAATTCTGCCTTGAAGTCTCCTTTCAGTAGCCATTTAGCATCAAAATCCATGGCACCATTCACTAAGTTGCATGTTGTATTGAGCGAGTCTAACTCGGCACAAGTCACGTTCGTCAATAATGCAACAAAGTCCCTGAATTGCAGAGGCACTGCATCGGGCAGAAGGGGAATAGTCTCGTTTTTCAGTTGAGTGATGTTAGCTGCGAGCGTAGCATACACGTTCAGTTTTTGCTGACTGCTTGAGTAATTAACTTCAATATACGCGCTTTTAACAGCACTGGCCGTGATGTTTGCGATTTTCAGCCAAGTTTCGCACAGGGTTCTGTTGTCCGCAGGCACTGTTGGAGGAACTAGTTGTAGAGCGTTGCTCCACAGAGCTTTCACGTCACTGTTTAAGGTCAGATGAGCAGTGCCTATTCCTGATCCATGGTAATAGTTCAGCATAAGAGATGCATTGTTAACCGAAGAAAGGGTTGAGTCCAAACCAGCGTAAACGATCGGATCAAAGTTTTCAGGATAAGAATATCCGAAAAGCATTTGAGCCAAGAGTTTTGTCACTATTTGAGTGAAGTTTCCGCTGATTGTTGCATTAAAAGATACTGTGGCTCCGATACTTTCTAACGGGAATGTTGTCGTGTTCAAGCTCGTGCATTCAATCATGCCGTTGGTTCCGTTGTAAAGGGAATGCTCTCCGCGACCGGGATATGTACTATTGAGATCTGAAACCATCTGGTCTAGTGTTGTGGCGTTTATTTCTGTGCCATAGTAGTTGCCGTATATTACATTGGCGTAGCCAGTCAACGAGACATCAGTCTTGTTTCCTTTGAAGTATGCAATTGCGTCGCCTATTGGAAAACCTGAAACCGCATGGAAGGTTACGTTTCCGTTCACTTCCTTGTTTGCATAGTCCGCAAATACGGTAACGTCAGTTACATTAAATGGAAATTGAGAAGTAACCGACGAAGGCAACATTGTATCACCAGAAATGTCTATATTGAGTGCTCCATTTGAGTAGGCGGCCACAAACGAGAGATCACTTGAATTGAATGGGTAGGTCGTTCCCCCAGAGGTTGGCATAAGCATCGTAGCATTGAGTCGAGCGTTTAGCATATCATCGTAGTATTCAGACGAGAAAGATGCGGTTGTGGAGTTTATGGGAAATTGGTTCAATGAATACTTTGGAAAGATCATTGTGCCATTGACTGAACCTGAAGTTACACCTTCGGTGGTTGAGAAGCCCACCGTAGCATTGACTAATGGATTATAGTTGTAATAGTTTGGATAGATGTTTGTGTAATTGCTGGATCCGCCCATCTCTACGGTAGCATTTGGATAGACTGTGAACTCAAGCTGCATGTCGTTTAAGGGCGAATCGAATTGCGTATAAGTATATCTTTCTGATAATGCAGCCTTTCTTGTTGAGCCTAGCTCATGGTAGGGATATTCCGCAAGATATATGAAGGTCACGTTAGTCGGGTTGATGTGGTAGTATGCGATCATGGGGCCTGGGAAGCTAAAGTTGATCGTGTGAATTCCCACGTTCAGGTCATTTTCCGAATCCTGATAGTAACCAATTTCCCAAGTGCTATTCCCTACATCCTCCGAGAGGCCGCCAACCGAGACCCCGTATTTTCCAGCCTCAGTTACGTTCACTTCCACCCCTACTTCTAGGTAGTCAAATTGGCCATCACCGTCAGTGTCAACTCCACGATCATGGATGTTGCCGGTCAAGAATGCGTGTGACTCGAAGTCATAGTAGTGATAGGGCGTGGATAATGGAACCATTGATCTTTGATCTAGGCTTACCCATTGCCACGGAGAATACTCACAGTGGAGCCACAAGTTTTGCACGTAAGCTGGATTCACATGTGCACCGTAGATTTCAGGACCATAAATGGTGAAGTTTATGAGATACACGCCTACATCAAAACCGCCACCAAAGGATTGAGATGCGTAAACGAGGTTGTAGCCATCATTATCAACCAAGCCGTAAAACTGAACATCATAGTATCCTGCGTCTGTGACGTTGAGTTCCACCATGATTTTCAGATAGTCAAACAAGCCGTCGCTATCTTGGTCAACTCCGACATCTAAGATTGTGCCTGTCAAAAATGCTAGCGGATCGAATTCACCGTAGTTATACGATCTGCTCAACGGACTGGAGTATAGATTCGCAAGCGACCAATAGCCTTCATCATAAATGGAAAGTGAAATGGTGCCAATCCATGAAACGTTGTTGTGCGAAGCGAAGATTCCCACGCCGCTCAGTGTAACATTCATAGTTTGAAGACCCGGAGAAAGTGAACTCGCAAGGGAGTTAGAGACGGAGACATAGCCTGTCCCATAAAGATCTGAAACGTACATTTCATAGAACCCAGCTTCTGTGACGTTTATCTGCACTCCTACCTGCAAGTCGTTATAGAGATGATCGCCATCAGTGTCTATTCCTTCATCAAATATGTTGCCTGTGAGAACTGCCCGACATTCGAACTCATAGTAATTGTACACTCGGGAAAAAGGAGCATATGAAATAAGGTCGATCATGTTGTAGTTTTCGTAAAGCCTAATGTCACCAATGCCACTCGCATTGATCTTGTTGCCACATATTTTGGGTCCGTAAAATGATACGTTCAGAAAATGCATGCCTATGTCAAGATAACTCTCGTTAGAGCACCCGAAGTAGTAAGTGTAGTTCATGGTGTCTCTGAGCGAAGCTATCTCAACACGATAAAAGGCATAAAAGGAAACGTTGATTTCGACTCCAACTTCTAGATAATCGAATTTCCCATCGCTATCGGTATCCTTGCCCATGTCGTACAAAGCGCCAGTCAATTCTGCACTACCAGATGAATTCGCCGTTGGAATCAGGCTTCGGGATGTTGCCGCAAATATTGAAAACAACAACAAAAATACTATTAGTGTTGTTACTATTTTCTTTCCGATTCTCATGCTGAATCACTAATCTATCCATTGATCTATGGCAATGAACACTTATATAGCTTTCACTTGCCAAGTAGCGTGGGGACTTGCAACGAGACTGTTGACATTCTGCTTTCGAAATCTGTTTCGCAGAAAAGTCAGAACTGCGTTATGCGTCTTAGGCGTGACCTTGGCGACGGCATTTGTCATCACCATTGGCGTAACAACGATGCGTTATACAACCGTAATCAAGGAAATGAACGTGCTTTTCAATGGGCAAGTGATGGTGGCTAGCAAAGATGCGATCGTGATTCAAGCGATTCCAATTGGCGGAAGCATGCTGCCGCAAAGCTACACCGAAGAGAGATTACTGGGAATTGCTGGAGTGGAGAAAACTGTTCCTGTCTTGTTTGTCACACCTGTGGGTGCTAGTGGAATAAGTCAGCTGGTACCTGTCAATTTCAGCATCGGGATCCGCGTCGAGGACTGGAAAGCTCTCCTTGGACCGACCCCTTTAAAAGGGAATGTTGGGCATCTTCCTTCAAACGAGTCTGGCAACGAGATCGTTGCAGGGATTTCAATAGCAGATCAATATAGTTGGACTGTTGGCTCTGAGTTGAAGATCAATGGCTATTCATTGAATGTCTCTGGCATTCTTGACACGAAACTAGCGATCCTTGCTCGCAGCATCATCATGCCACTCGAACTAGCACAAAACATCTATAACTACAAAAAGAGTGTCAATATAATCACGGTAAAACCTGCTAAAGGATACTCACAGCAGAATCTGGCACAAGCCATAGAACAAAACGTAACTTACGTTAATGCTTTGACAGAAGAAGAGAGGAACGACATCATTCAGCCCGTTCTCGCTCAGATCGAGGCTTGGAGCCTCGACATTCAAAGCGTGATTGTCCTCATGAGTTTGATTCTCGTTATGACGGTTACGATTATGAGCGTTTCAGAGAGACGTCGAGACTTTGCAACGCTAGACGCTATTGGAGCACCAATGAGCTACGTGTTTCGCGCAGTACTAGTGGAAGCGTCGCTTATCGGAGTCTTCGGAGGAGTTTTGGGCATAGTCCTAGGTTCAGTTTTTGCCCTTGCTTTGGCGAGCTTCTACACAAGCATTCCGATTTCCCAATTCTTTCCTGGCGCGTTTGACATTGTTCCGCCTCTGTACATGGTCGAGATACTCGTGGCGGTGATTGGTGTCTGCTGCATCGGAGGAATAATCCCAGCTGTGAATGCGGCAAGAATGCGAATAGCCGAGGTTTTGAGAGCTGAATACTAATGAGGATTAGAGCCGAAAGCTTGACGAGAATATACAACATGGGCACGTCGAAGATAATAGCGGTTGACAATGTCAACTTTGACGTGAGTGAAGAGGAGTTCACGGCGATCGTGGGGCGTTCAGGTTCTGGGAAGTCTACGCTTCTCAACCTTATCGGACTCAACGATAGGCCTTCTTCAGGCAAGCTGCTTATCAACAACATAGATGCTTCCGGGCTTTCGAATCGTGAACTGAGAAAAATCCGGCTTCGACGTATGGGCTTTGTTTTTCAAACGTTCAATTTGTTCCCTGTGCTCAGCTCCGTTGAAAATGTAGAATTGCCCATGGCTCTGGCGGGTAAGTCTAGGGAAACCCAGAGAGAAGAGGCTGTTAGACTTCTTGATGCTGTCGGTTTGGGCAATAGACTTACTCATAGGCCGAAGCAGCTAAGCATGGGAGAAATGCAACGAGTAGCCATAGCTAGGGCACTTGCCAACGATCCCGAAATAGTGATTGCGGATGAACCAACAGGCGAGCTTGATTCAAAAACCGCCAAAGAGATAATTGCCTTGCTTTCCGACATTCACAGAACAGAGAAGAAGACGGTGATCGTGGCAACACATGATGAAAGAGTGGTTGAAATAGTTGACACGGTCTACTTGATAGAAGATGGCAAGTTGACTTTGGAAACTCGACAGTTACAGTAACCCGCAGTCTATGGCTTTGATCTTGCCCTTCGGGTCTATGACGACCTCGAATTTTTCAGCCCATGGATGTCCTTCCATGTTTATAGGGCAAGTTCCTCTAATCACCCAATCATCGTGATTCTGCTCAACAGTGGATACGTCTATCTTTTCCGTGTTCTTCTTCTTCTTAAGGAAATCAACAGCTACTTGCTGGGCAATCTCCTTCGAAACGTTACTATTCATCACCGCTACCTCCAACTTCTGCCCAAAATATTCAATTCAGGTGGCATTAAGGGTTATGAAGAGAAAATCGTTAGCATAGCTAAACATGGGTTAAAACCCGAACATATGCTACATTGCGATAGATTCAAATCAACAAAAACACCAATTCCTAACAGACTGGTTTATTGGAAAAGGAAAGGCATGAGCGAGAAAAAAAGAATAATCTTACACCTAGACATGGACCATTTCTATACGGCTGTTGAGGAAAGAGAACGCCCCGAACTCAAGGGCAAACCAGTCATAGTAGGAGCTTACCCCAAAGAAGGGAAAGGAAGAGGAGTCGTTCACACCTGCAATTACGAAGCCAGAAAAGTCGGAGTCAGATCAGCCATGCCAATCTCCAAAGCATGGAAGCTATGCCCAGAAGCTGTATACCTGCCACCTAATTTTCCGCTTTACATTAAGGTTTCCAACGAAATCATGGACATCATGCGATCGTATGTTGACAAGTTTGAGCAATGGGGGATAGATGAGGCTTTCATAGATGTGACCTCAAAAGTGAAGGATTTTGCTGAAGCTGAGGCTTTGGCTCGAACAGTAAAGAAGGAAATTCACGAGAAAGAGAGGCTTACCTGTTCAATCGGGATAGGGCCGAACAAACTTGTGGCCAAGATAGCTAGCGACTTTCAGAAGCCAGATGGACTAACAATTGTCAAAGAGGAAGAAGCAGAAGCTTTTTTGGCACAGCTACCCGTACGCAAGCTATTATGGGTCGGACGGAAAACTGAGCAAAAATTGTCGACTATTGGAATCAAGACTATTGGAGACTTAGCTCGCTATGACCCAGCAGTGCTTGTTGAAAATTTCGGTGTTATGGGGACTCAGCTTTATCTGATGGCTCACGGAATCGACAGAAGTGAAGTGGAAGAAAGAAGTGAAGTCAAGTCCATCAGTCGTGACGTGACGTTCGAGGAAGACACATCGGATTTCGACCTCGTACTAAACACTCTTGACAAGCTTTCAGAAGACGTACACGATGATGCCGCGAAACAGAACTACGGCTTCAAGACCGTCACGATCAGAGTCAGGTATGAGAATTTCGAAACGCACACTCATGGCAAAACCTTGCCACTCATGACGAATCGTCTGCAGGATTTGAAGAAGACTGCAAGAGAGTTGATGCATGCCTACCTTAGGACTGACAGGAAAGTAAGGCTCATAGGAGTGCGAGTCTCAAACTTGACTTCTACCAAGAAGCAAAAAACCCTCCTTTAATCAGAACCATCTGCTAGATGTGCAGCGCGTCTTGAACTTTAAGGATATTGCAGTAAAGCTCAAGGCCTGGACGCGTATACAACCACTTTCTCAACCTAATATCCCTGAAGAAACGCCAGCCGTAGGCTTCTTTCCACCATTTATCGAACATCTGAGGATGCCCTTCAACAATTGCTTGAGCCGCTAATTCTCCGTCCACTAGGGCATACATTATGCCATCGCCCACCATCGCACCCACGTGTCCAGCAGCATCGCCAATCAAAACCCAATCATAGCCAGCAACAGGCGTATTGAACGTTCTGACATCTTTCACGTTAGGAACCAAAGCCGCCCAATCGCAGATTTTCTCAAAGTTAGCACAGTTTTGCATGATGAAGAGGTCCAGCTCCTTTCTAAGCCCTTGGGCAAGCGATGCTTCAGAGGCTCCTATGCCAAGGCTCGTGTGGTCGTCTCGAGGAACAATCCACATGTAACCTTTCCTGTGAGGCAAGAATCTCATCATGATTTCTTCCTCTTCCAAACCCCTGACGAGATAGCCATAACATATGCCTTTGTCCGCCTTGCTAAGCTGCCCAATTATGTTTCTCCTGACTAGACTGTTTACGCCGTCAGCGCCAACTATCGTTTTGGCAACGTAGGATTTCTCTGTCGTCTTGATTTTCCATGAGCCACCTTCTCTTCCTACGTCTGTGACTCTTTCTCTGATTAGTTCAGCACCTATATTCACAGCCATGTCTAATAGGAATTGATCAAGTTTCAGTCTGGAGAAACAGCGAATCTTGCCTCTTCTGGCAGAAAGGCCTACCTTTCTTCCCGAAGGTGAGATCAGCCAAAGTCTCTTTCTTTCGCCATACCCTATGGGCAGGTCTTTCAAAAAGGGGAAGAGCTCTTGTGTTGCCGGTGTCACGAGTCCGCCGCATGGTTTTTCTCGCGGATGAGAGTGGTCGAAGATCACTGGCTTCACGTTGTTTTTGGCAAGAGAGTATGCACAATAGGAGCCTGCGGGTCCACCTCCAACGATGGCAACCTCAATCATGATTATCACTAGCGCTTTGGGTGGCTAAATTTGTATGGGTATCACTGTGAATGGTGAAGGACAGCAGCCATGTCTTGAATTTGCATGCGACAGCTATTTTTTGATTCTTCGGATCTCGAACACGGCTGGGTTGTCCGCGTCTGGGCATGCATTGAACATTACGTCCTTGTCCTTACTCCATGGAAACTCAACGCCATAGCGCATTGCATAGACTTTCGGAAGCACGACCATAAGGGCACTGTAGCAGATATTGCCCTTCACCGATTTCCCATCAAAAACTATTTTGTCGCCAACCTTGTGCCCGAACGCGCACTTGCCTTTCTGGCTTCTCACCGTCACTTCGACCGTTGAGATATAAGCTCACCTATGCATGTGTTTCAGTGAATGTTAAGAAAAGCTTTTGCATACCAGCACAAAAGCGGTTGCACACTAGAGCAAGGCTGCTTATCATTTCTTGACTATGCTTGGATACTTCTCTCTTATTTTGGCATCAGCTATTTTTGCGATCATGGCGCTGGATATTAGCACGTATTTGACGCCTGTTAGCTCGGCGAGGTCTGCGGGTTTCTGATCCTGCGTGACAAGGAGCATGTTATTGTTTCTTGCATAGTCAACAATGTCCTTGTCTTTTGCTCCTTTCAACCCAGCTTCTTGGGATGTCACTACTTGCCAACCCAAGGTCTCGAAATACTCTTTTAAACCCGCATACATCTCGTCTAGCAGAATCTTCAAAGAAAGCCACCATACTCTACTAATATCTGTGCCAATCAGCTATTTAGGAGCTTCCCACCAGCTTCATACCTGCTGCAACCAGCGTTTTGTTGTTCAGTCAACAATAATTTTTAATAAGACTATGAAGCAAGAGCTTCTACGTTCAAAACCAAAGGGAAGAAAAAATGGCTACGGACGAGGGCGTCAAAGTAGTGTTGACTGCTTCAGCTACTGAAATGAGTGATTACTACAACAATCCCTTTGTCGCCTTCGTCGGAGGATTCGCCAAGGGTCCCGTGCCATTGTGGCTTTTGAGAAAGGTGCTCTATCCTCCTGTCGAACGCAACGGTGATAGAAGAGCCAAGTATGCGCCTTACGGTTTGAGAAAGGTGGAAGCTCTTCTCTTGGAGAATGGCTTTGAAGAGTCTGATGTTGCTGTAGTCCACCCAGCTGATCTGGATGCTTTTGTGGGGCCTAACACGAAGGTGGTGGGCATATCTTCCATGGATCCGACTGGAATGGGATACGTCAGCAAGACCTATTCCTCGCTCGTCGGCGGTGGCGAGCCCATGAACGCCATCGAATTCAAGGCGCTTGTGAAGCATCGCAGCATTCGAGCCCATAGGCCGAAGGTGATCGTGGGTGGTTTTGGCTCGTGGCAGCTGGAACGCAAGAAAGTGTCGGAAAGCTTTGGGGTGGATTGTGTTCTTATCGGAGGAGCAGGTGGAACAATCATTGAGACTTTTAGGAAAGCAGTCAACGGAGAGCCTCTTCGACGGGTTGTTCGCGCCGAGAACAATTCTGAAAATGAGAGCATGCCCCTGATTCGGCATGCGTCGATTCATGGTGGCGTAGAAATTTCCAAGGGTTGTGGTCGGAACTGCCAGTTCTGCACGCCTACTATGCAGAAAAAAGTGAATGTGCCTTTGGAGAAGATCATGAAAGAAGTGGAAACGACTACAAGGGAAGGTTGCTCAAACATCACCTTGGTTACTGAAGACCTTTTCCTTTATGGCGTGAAGGACAAGCGTTTCATCCCGAACAGGAAAGCAGTGCTTGAGCTTGTCAAAAGCGTTGCAGCTTGTCAAGGTGTTAAGGGTATTCAGTCTTCGCACATATCGTTGGCTCCTGTCGTTTGCGATCCTGGCCTTGTGAAGGAAGTGGCTGAGATTCTGATAGAGCACAACTGGTATTTTCACGGGAAGAAACCTATCGTAACTTCGGAGACGGGCATCGAGACGGGCAGTGTTCGGCTTATGAGGAAGTATATGGCGGGGAAGATGCTGCCTTATCAGCCTGAGCAGTGGAAGGAGATCGTTAGTCAAGCTTTTGGGATATTGAATGATAATGATTGGTACCCGCTTGCTACGCTTATAATTGGGTTGCCGGATGAGAATGAGGATGATGTTGCGGAAACGCTTGAGCTAATGGATAACTTGAAAGACTATAATGCCTTCTACGTGCCTCTATTCTTCGTTCCGTTGGAAAACTGTTTGCTGATGCATAAGCAAGGAGCGGAGGTTGACTCCCTCACCAGAATCCGCTGGGAATTCCTCATCCGCTGCTGGGAAAATAATATTAGAATTTGGCGCGACACTTTTCTGGAACACAGAATCACCAATCCCCTTCTCTTCAAGCTCGTCAAACGAATAGTGATACCGTACGCAGCTAAAGTAGCGGGATTCTATTACGGAATGACGCATGGCGAAGAGATGGAAACTGCGATATTGAGAATGGCAAACGCATAAAATGAAACTCCTTGAAGAAGGCTTTGAATATGTGTGTCAGAAAGACGACTTAATGCTGTTCAGAAAGAGAAAGTGAAACCAAACTCCAAAAAATGTGGTGTAAACTGTCAAATCTGTAATGTAAATTCCCATTTGCACCATAGTTCTTTGGGATGCTTGTCTGGCGGACAAACTAGACAGTTTACTTCGGCCTTAGAATTCAAGGTCTTTGCAAAAGCCTTCAAATAGCCAAACCTGACATTCCTGCAAGGAAACTCAGACAAACCCTTGCCCAGACGAGCCTCCTGAGTTCTGCACCTGTCAACACTCAAGGTCGCACGCTTGCCGCTAACTTCGACTGTTTTGAATGGCTGATCCAAGGCCCAACTCGACTTTCTCAAAAGATCCATAATTGTCGGGACATCAGCGTTTTCGCCGACCTGAAACATCCTCTGCAGGCTTCTAGCCTCAATCTTTGCCATAGCCTCCCAAACACCAGCATCAACTTCAGCTGCAGCTTCCGTGCCAAACTTCTGCTCTATACCAAGAAAGTATAAGCCATCGACTCTCCACAAGTTTCTGATCTGCAGAAAGAAAAAGTTAAGCAGCTTCTCCTCAGGCATAGCAGCCAGCATTTCACGGTCTTCACGGCTTCCAGGCGGATACTCGCTCATAAGGGGGTCACCAACATGCGTATTAGCAAGTTACTTTTACTAGTCTTTTAAACCTAACCTGAAAACCTAGAAGCAGAGAGGAAAAAGGCGAACCTTGTGGAGAAGCTCATCGAAACAATACTTCTCGGCTTGATCCAAGGCGTGACAGAGTGGCTGCCAGTGTCAAGCACGGGGCATTTGAAACTGGCGCAGCATTTTCTAGGCTGGGAGGTTCCAACAGCCTTCGACGGAATCTTACACATAGGCACTGTCATAGTCATTCTGTTCTTCTTCAGAAAAGACATCAAGAACGTTCTCTCTGCTCTTGCACATTTTGACTTCAAAACAGAAAACGGCAAACTCATTCCCCTAATAATCGTGGGAACAATACCCACCGTCATAATCGGGCTCGTATTCGGCGACATGATAGAAAACGCCTTCAACAGTGTTCTGCCCATCGCCGCTGCCTTAATCGCTTTCGGGCTTGTGCTATACCTCTCAAGAATCGGAAAAGAACAGACAGCGAGCATAAGCATCCAAGCCGCCATACTCATTGGCATAGCCCAAGGAGTGGCAATAATCCCAGGCATCTCAAGAAGCGGAGCAACAATCGTCACAGCCCTTCTTCTTGGAATAAAACGTGAAAAAGCCTTCAAGTTCTCCTTTTTGCTTTCTATCCCGTCAATACTAGGCGCTGCTGGCTTAACCCTGTACAAAGAAAGACATCAGCTCATCACTGCTGGGATAGGTTGGACCGAGATAATCGCAGGAACCGTAGCAGCGATTATCATAGGCTATTTCGCCCTAAGACTGCTTCAGAAAATCTTAGTAAAGAGAAAGTTTTACCTGTTCGCGATTTATTGCTGGGCACTCGGCGTTGTGTTGGTAGCTCTAAGTCTTAGCGGTTACTAGCCAAGCTGGCTTGCCAGAAAGAAACTCCGTCAGAAACCTCGCAAATTCACCGTTCTTCTCATAGATTTGAACAATTTCATCATTGACAAGAACACGGAATCCCTTTCGAAGCACTTGCACAATCTGCTCCGCCACCCCAGCGTTCCTTCCACCATCCTTCAACTTATCTCGAAGCAACGCACAAGCGTCCGTGTACTTCCTCCGAACCTGAACCACCCACCTTCCATCCTGAACGTATGGTCCTGAAACCGTACCTGACCCACCTTGATGCTTAGCCAAGAACCTCTCGCATTCATGTTCCTTCTCAAGCGGCGGCCCAAGATGCTTCTTCACTGGCGGGACACAGCAGTGCTCAAGTTCAAAAACGAACATGTTCAAAGCCTGCTCATCACTCCATGCGAGGTCTCGCAGAATTTTGAAATCGTTCAGCTCAACAAGTTTTCGCAAGGAACGCTGAGACTTGTATAGTTGACCCCACAAAACGTCAGGAACAGCGTTGACCTTTCTAAACGTTAGGAAAACAGTCTTCGAACCGCGTTTTCGCAATTGCTGTTTCAACGCTTTTGTGGTTAAAGCTTTTGTTTCTGGCGGGCAGAAGAATTCCAAGCTTGGGTTTTTGAGAAAAGCTTGGGCAGCAGCAACGAAGGTGTGAAGCTTCGGAGGTTGCACGGCCGAAGCAACGTTTCTGCCTTTGTCCACGGGGTCAACAATCACTAAAGGCTCATTGAACAAAAGCCTCAGGTCGCTGTCCCTATTCCTGTAATGGTCTTCAATGTCAACAACCATCCTCCGCTTTTGTCCGACAAACGCTTTTAGCGCGTGGACAAAAGACCCGAAGTGCAAAACAAGAAGCTCGCAAAGGTAGCCGCTGAACCCGCCAACCTTGATTTCCGCACCATAAACGCCTATGCCCTTCATAAACCTCTTCAGCAGGCGGACTTCACCTCGCATCTGCCCATCCAAGTGCTTTTGCATATAGTCTGTGTGGAAAGGGGTTCTATCCGTGGCGCTCTGCCATTCTCCACGTTTAACATCATAACACGGAACAATATTCACCCTAGTCTTGTCAACGAACGCTTCCAAGTAGGGATGTTCCGCAAACCTTTCAATCTGTTCCGAGCCAGCGGTGGCTTCTCTTGCCATTTTCAGGCAAACGTCGCCCAAGGACTTGCGAGGTATGCTCTTTGGCACGCGCATGAAAATGTCAACATCTGGTTCTCCACTGAGCCACGTGTCCTTTGCAACCGAACCCTCAACGCGCACCGCAACCTTGACGCCCGATGCTCTTGAAGCGGAGAGAACCTTCTTTTCCAGCTTCTTGGCCAAAGCCTCTATTCTGCTTCTTTCCTTATCCTTTGGTGTCACACGCTCAAGAACGGCTGAGCAGACTTTCTCTATGTTTTCTGGCATAAACAGGTCCTTGTTCTTCACTTCTGCGGGCAAAACTCCTTAAGCGTTGAGTAAACCGGCCCTTTCGGCGTCAGATCGCTTCTCTTGAGCCTCAAGCATTCAGCTCGAACGATTCCAAACTCATAGCCTGCATTTTCGTCAATGCATCCGCCCAGTTCAGCCTTGTTCTTTCCAGATCTTACGCGAGCAATGGTCAAATGCGGGCTGAAACCTTTCGGATCGGGTGCAAATCCCAAGCCGCGTAGATGAGGCTCTAACTGGTTGAAAATGCTCTGCAACTGATCCGCGCCTACAGTCATTCCAGCCCAAACCACTCTTGCATAACGTGTATTCGGAAAGGCTCCGACGCCTTGGATCTTCACGTCAAATGGTATGAACTGAACCTTTTTCATGGCTTCGAAAATCCTTTCAACCATGTCTGGTGTGATGTTGCCGAGGAAACGCAGGGTCATATGAATATTCTCAGGTTCAATAAGCTTTAAATCAGCCCCGGTTTTTACCAACAGGGTTTGCGCCTCAGCTATCCTTTTCAGAACCGAGTCGCTTTCAATGTCAAAAGCTATGAAGCTTCTTATTGCTTCGACCATTTGCTTTTCCCTCGAATATTCTTTATTTCTTTCTGTCACAAATGCTTTTAAACGATTGCCTTTTGGCAGATTCCAAAACCACATCAATTCTATTTATTGCTGCTTCATAACCGTTATTCGCTTGCTTAGCAGATGAATAATTGATGTCCCAGTTGAGAAAGAATAGATTAATCTGTCCTCTATTCATTGTACTAGTTCTTTCCATTTTGGTTCAGCTTGCGACAGCCACCGTGACCAATTTCACGGTGTATGGCGGAGAGGAAGCCGCTAAGCCGCTCGGACTTTTTGTTGATGACCGCGTTGTGATAAAGTTTACAGTGGTAGGAGGAGAAAGCGGCAGCTTGCTAGATTTTTGGATAGCCTATCCCAACGGAACCATCAAAGCATCCTTTGAAAATGTTGGCAGCCTCAGTTACAGCTTTGTCTGCTCTGAAGAAGGAGAATACCATTTGCACTTTTCCAATCTTAACTCGTCTGAGGACAAGCTTGTAAGCATGGACTATGAAGTTCAACACTACCTCTTTGGGATTCCGCAGATGCTCTTTCAAGTAGTAATCATCGTCGTCGTTTGCATGGCAGCCGTAGCAGTCTTCGTACTCATGAGGAAACCCCACTGAACCCATTCAAAAATACACATGTTCTAAGTTAAGCTACCTTCTCGAATTTTGACTTGGGAGCGCCGCAAATGGGGCATGTTTCTGGCGGTTGACCGTCAGCAATGTGACCGCAGACCGTGCATACGTAATATTCTGTTGCTCGCTGTGCTATAAGGTGGTTGAGTGCTTTCTTGTAGAGCCCTGCGTGTTCAGCTTCAACATCACGCGCTTGCGAAAACACTAACGCAGCCGCTTCCTCGGCGTCTTCTTCTGCTTCTCGCAGCATTCCGGGGTAGTGGACTCCGTTGACTGCTTTTTCCGACTGAAACGCCCGTTCCAAGTTAGTCTGCGTGTCAGCAACGGACTCCAGCATGGCAAAATGCCGTCGAGAATGGACTCCTTCAGCAGCAGCGACGGCTCTGAACAAATGGGCTATCTGCGGCAAATCCTCTCTTTCGGCTTTTTCGGCAAACATTAGAAGCCTTTGATGAGCTTTCGCTTCTTCAACGAAAGCAATATGCACATTCGTGGCGGTTCTATCTTTCAACTTCGTGTATCCTCCTTGCTCACGGTTATTCAATCTCTGCTTTGAAGGATTTAGAACTTGCGCGAGACGAAAGGGTGCGCTCTCATGAAATGTAAATCATTTATAGTGATTCACAACAAATATCAGCCCATCGTGAAAAACCATGCTTGTCACAAACCGAGATTTAATGGTTCCCGCCAGACGGAACGCCTATGCAGTTGGCGCCTTCAACGTGAACAATCTAGAAGCAGTGCTGGCTGTCGCTGAGACCGCGGCAGAAGAGAAGTCGCCTGCAATAGTGGCGGTCACGCCAAGCGCAATCAAGTACGCTGGATTGCCCTACATCTCGAGAATTGTTCGAACAGCCGCAGAAACCACTCCAGTGCCAATGTCTCTGCATCTTGACCATGGGGAAGACTTTGACGTAACCTCGAAGTGCATAGGTGCTGGCTTCACTTCCGTGATGATTGATAGTTCGCATTTCAAGTTTGAGGAAAACATCACCCTAACCAAGCGTGTCGTTGACATAGCCCATCCCAAAGGGGTTTCAGTTGAAGCCGAACTTGGCAGGCTTGCTGGCGTGGAAGAGTCAACCGTTGAAGAGAAAGATGCCATATTAACTGATCCCAGCGTGGCCAAGGAGTTTGTGGAACGGACGGGCGTGGATGCGCTTGCTGTTGCGATTGGCACGTCTCATGGCGCTTACAAGTTTAAGGCTGAACCCAAACTTGATTTTGAAAGACTCAAACTCATCAGTGAAAAGGTCAGCTTGCCGCTCGTTTTGCATGGGGCTTCAAGCGTTCCTGCATGGATAATTGAAAAAGCCGCAAAGTACGGCGCTCAGCTTGAGGGAGCAAAGGGCATTCCTGAAGAACACATTCAAAAAGCCATTTCGCTGGGCATTGCAAAGATAAACATAGACACAGACCTGAGACTTGCGTTCACTGCAACCGTGCGTGAAGTTCTAGCACGCTCTCCTAAAGAGTTTGACCCACGGAAGATTCTGGGTCCAGCCAAGGAAGCTATGAAACAGGTCATCAAGGGCAAAATGCGGTTGTTTGGCAGTTCTGGAAAAGCGTCCTAAAGGTGGGAAGTAGCATTAAAGTCGGAATTTTGAGCGGAGGCGGGGATGCTCCAGGGATCAATGCAGTCATAAGAGCTGTGGTTAGAAAGGGGATTCAAAACTATGGCTACGAGATTGTTGGCATAAAGGACGGGTGGCACGGGCTTCTTGAAAATGAATATTTGCCTTTGGATTTAAAATCTGCCTCTGGCATTCTTCCCCGTGGCGGCTCGATTCTCGGAACTTCGAGGACAAATCCGTTCAAGAATGAAAAAGAGCCTGAAAGAATACAAAAAAATGCGAAGAATGCTGGAATGGGAGCAGTCATTGCAGTAGGAGGCGATGACACTTTAAGCGTTGCTTACAGGATGGGCGAGCTTGGGCTCAAATGTGTTGGCGTGCCCAAGACGATTGACAATGACTTAGCGGGAACGGACTATACTTTCGGGTTTATGACGGCAGTAGGCATCGCAACAGAAGCTCTTGACAGACTTCACACGACCGCAGAGACTCATCACAGGGTTATGATCCTTGAGGTTATGGGAAGATACACGGGCTGGATTGCCCTGGAAGCAGGACTCGCAGGTGGCGCAGACGTAATTCTCATCCCCGAAAAACCCTTCAACATAGACGAAATCTGCAAGTACATCAAGCGTAGACTAAAACGCGGCAGAAACTTTAGCATAATCGTTGTTGCTGAAGGAGCCAAACCAAAAGGCGGAGCCGAAACAGTCTACAGTGAAAGTGTGGACGAGTTTGGGCACATTCGACTCGGCGGAATAGGGTATTACTTGGGCAAAGAGATCGAGAAATGCATGGGCATTGAAACGCGCGTAGTAGTTCTAGGGCATCTTCAACGAGGCGGCTCTCCAACGCCTTTTGACAGGATTCTGGCGACGAGATTCGGAATAGGTGCTATCGACCTCGTTCATAAGAAGAAGTTTGGTTACATGGTTGCTCTTCGTGGAAGCAAGATTGTTTCAGTACCGTTGAAGGATGTAATTGGCAAGCGGAAAGCAGTGGACATGGAGCTTTATAGGATAGCAAACGTGTTCTTTGGCTGAAAGCTTTGGGGTTTAGGTTGTCAGCACGTCTGCCAGCTTCAGCAAGTTTAGGTTTAGAGGTTTCTCGGTTCTGCATGATTTCTGAAGTTCTATGCTGGCTACTTTTCCATTTTGCAGTCCCACTATTCTGTCTCCACGTCCGTCTGCGAGTAGTTCCACTGCTTCATTTGCGAATAGGCTTGCTAGGAATCGGCTCCTCGCTGTGGGAGTGCCTCCTCTTTGGGCATAGCCTAGGATGCTTAGCCGGACTTCTGAGCCTGTTTCTTCCTCCAGGTCTGTCGCGAGCTTTCGTGTGTCGCCAATTCCTTCTGCAGCTACGATTATGCCTGATTTCTTTCCTTTGGCGCTGTTCTCGGTTAGGCGTCTGACTATCTTCTCTTTTTGAAGTTTGACTTCGGGCACGAGTATTATTTCAGCTCCAACAGTCAACCCGACTATCAGTGCGAGGAAGCCTCTTGTCCGCCCCATGACTTCGACTATGAAGATTCTTTCGTGGCTGATCGCTGTGTCTCGGATGTTGTCAATTTCTGAAACCGCCGTATTCACGGCAGTGTCAAATCCTATGGTTTCGTCTGTGCCGAACACGTCATTGTCGATTGTTGCTGGGATACCCGCTATGAGTGCGTCAGTTTCCTTGCTTAGCTCTAAGGACGCTTCAAAGGAACCGTTGCCGCCGATTACCACAAGTCCGTCAATCTTGTTTAGAGCAAGGTTTTTGGCGGCCTTTCTGAGTACTTCTTTTCTTCTGAACTCTGGGCTTCTTGTTGTGTGAAGGATTGTGCCGCCTAGCTGGATTATTCCGCCTACCGAACGTGGAGTCAATGGTCTTGTTGTGTTTTTGACGAGTCCTTCCCAGCCTCTCTCAAAACCCACTACTACGAAATCTTTTGAGTAGGCAATTCGTGTAACTGCTCGTATAGCAGCGTTCATGCCGGGCGCGTCTCCACCGCTTGTGACTATGCCAATTTTCTTCATGGATAGGTTCCTTCTCGAATGATTATGTGATCAGTTAGGTTATTATCTTGCGTGAAGATAAGTTTGACCCTGTTTCCTGACGTGAGAAAAGTTAAATCGTCATTGTGTCTTCAAGAAGTCTGGGTGAGCTATGAGCAAAATTGCGATTTCGACTGGCAGTCTTCCGAGGCTAGAAGGCAAGCAGTTCTATGAGCTTGATTCGGTGGTTAGGATGATGAGGCGGTTCCTGAAGGAATCGAAGGTTGATGGTTTCGAGTTTGTTTTGCTGCCTGAATGGGATAGTGAGAATGCGCCGCTGACACCGACGTCGGCTCCTTTTGAATGCGAGAAGCACACGGTTGATGAAGTGCTTGAAGCTCTTCAGGGTCACGATTTCCCCATCCTGTCGGTGCATGCAAACAGGGACATTGGCAACTATCTTTGCTCTCTCGATGAGACTCTGAAGAACAAGGGTGTCAGGTTGATTGATGAATGCATAAACTTCACGAGGAAAGTGGGTTCTAGGATTTGTGTTTTCCATTTTTGGGACACGTGGAAGGAAAGCCTTGATCTCCAATATCTGAAGTCGGTCTATGACAGGTTTCAGGCAGCCTACTCTGACGTTGAGGTTTCGGTTGAGAATATTCCGACGAAGCACTTGGGCGGATCACCTTTTCATGTGATGCGCTGCTTCCGGTACAAGACGCTGGATTTGAAATGGGCTTCAATGTACAACGAGTTTGATGCATTTGCCAACGTGCTCGGAGAGGTTGATAATGTTCATATTCAGGGAAGGCTTGAGGCGGGTCAGATTGTTCCGACTGCCAGCAACTTAGACGTGAGGCATGCGTTGACACGGATTAGGGTGAGTGGGTATTCTGGTCTTTTTGCGGTCGAGCTGGAAGGTAAACCTGCTTGTGGTGCGGTTCTGGCCTATCTTGAGAAGTTGAAGAAGCTCGTAAGCTTGAAAGCGCAGTTCGTTGCTTTCTAGGGTCTTTGACTTATAGGCAAAGTTTTGTTCCACATACATCTTCGATTTCGGTCAGTCGTCATGCTAATGGCAGCATGAGTCCGAATACGCATATCTAAGCCGGCGATGACGTATGCCAATTTTCTTCATTCATGATTTCTCGTAGGCAGGCTATGTAGCTGATTACATAGTGTGAGTTTACGGGAAATGGTTTTGCCTGTTTCACGATGTAAACACCAAATCCTCATCTCTACTTTTTTCCATTAAGCCTTCAGAATAGTTGTGAGGCTATGTTTGCGAGTATCAGGTTCTGTGCTTAACCTAGTCAAAATAAGACTACCTTGAAAAGAAATCCGTAGTCAGAGCACACGCTAGTTTTTATTTATTGCGAAGCATTCTGGTAGTAGGACTACCGTCAAGGTGAAGGAGGCAGTGATGAAAAGCAAGAAGCTGCTTCTGATGGGGAGTAGTGCTTTTAAAGTAAAGAGTTGCCGACCGAGGTGAAGGAGAGGATAGATGAGGCCATAGCGTGTAAAACGACGATAATTGTTGGAGAAGCTCCGGGTGCGAATAGGCTTTATCAAGATTATCTGAAATCTAAGGGTTACAGAAATGTAATCGTTGGACACGCAGTCAGACTAAGGTATAATGCGGGTGCCTGGAAAGATGTGCAGTATGGAAGGGATTTGAAGGAACGAGAGAAGAAAATGATTGAAGACTGTGACTCCGCCATCATAATATGGGCGAACAATAGTGGGGTAATAGCTGAAAACCTTGAACTATTGAACAGGCTTGGGAAACCCACTTATCTATATGAATATTCAAGCGAAACGGGCGTGGCGAAAGCAGGCGAAATTGATCCTGAACGGACTTATGACTCTTACCATTACGTGAAAGAGTACTAAAAACAAAAAAAGGCATGCGCGCTAAGGACGAGAATCAACCTGAGGCTTCGGACTTAGATGTTGGCGGAGGGCCATAGACGTATGACTCGGCCACGCGTTTTAGGTGTCTTCTGTGCCGGATAAACAGGCCTAAGGAGATTGTCACTACGGTCACAATGACCATAGCAACCAGGGTCCAGAATGTCCAGTCAATCCACGTCCCCCACAGACTAGTTTCAGCGATTTTCACCCACACCGAGCCCGGCTGGTAATCCAAGAGAACACCTGTGCTCCTATCCCAACAATAACTGACGTTGAAAAAGCCACCCCACCCCGGGTCTCCGCCTGTGAAGATAGTATATACTGCTTCTCGATCATAGAGGGTTGTTAGCCCCTGTACGGTCAGATTCAATGCTGGAATTACGGATCCTGCAGTCAGGTTTGCCGGAATGAACATGTAATCTTTAACGACGTACGAACTCCCGCTCTTCGTTATGTCTACTGAGAACTCCTGCGAAGTGAGGCCGCCGGGCCCTTTTTCTTCAAAGATGCCTGAAATGACTGTTCCGTCCACTTTTTGAACTGTAATTTTCGTCCAATAGTCGTGTGTTATGGGGTTCACATCCTCCAGCTGAATCTTGTGTTTTATCCAATCTCCACTTTTTACACCAACCACATATTCCGCCCTTGCGGGAATACTGTTTATAGAGACGAAACAAAAAACCAGAACTAGCGTAATGCCCATCTTCAGACTTTTCATCATCCGAAAGCCAATCATATTTGTCAGCACTCGAACATAAATATCTGCCGAAAACCGGGAGCTGAAAAGCATATTGTCTCATACTCAATCTAATGAGAAAAAGCGGTCAGAACGAAAGAACCACAGACAAATCCTTATTAGTGCTCATCCGAATCGTTATTGAAGTAGATACAAAATGGTGGCCAAGAAACCACTATTAAGACTGCTGTTGCAGGCCTTTGGCTTTGCAGTTTGCGTAATCATAGGAGTTTTGTTTTCCACATTGACAGACGAGACGTGACTTTTCGCAGTTGGAATAGGAATCGGCATGATAATCTGCTCTGCAATAGGAGCTTACATCGAGACGAAGAAGCCCCACTTCTTGTATTACCTTCTCTTTCGGGTTTAAGCACACGCTCGTATCGAAAACGTTGAGCTTCAAGAAGAAAGTGGGAGGGTAGCTGGATTCGCTTCAACAAGAATCGTTGGGGACGATTGTCTCAGTTCTTTCAGTCGAGTCTCAACTGTTTTGCAAATCCTTGTTCTAACGTCTTCATTATCCGAGGGAGTGATTTTTTCTAGTTTTCGGGCAAGTTTGGAATCGCCAAGAGTTTTCTCGATCCAGTTCGTAAAGTCTCCTCTCAGCTGATGGAACATCAGGCTTTCTGAATTGACAGATTTCATCTTGTCCAGAAAATCCGAGAGGTTTCTGGCAGCGTCGCCTGTTGGTTTTCCAACTGCTTCGTAGAAATAGAATGCCTCGTCATCTCTTACGGTTCTCTGGATTTTGACAGCTTCCGAGTCAACCTCCAGATCCAGTCTGTTTATCCCTTCTGTTCTCTTTTTGTTCCTAGATATGGTTTTTTTCATTCTGACTTCACCATCAAGATAGGCTTTGACTTGCATCCTGAGACTTAATAAACGTTACTTGCAAAGTGTAGAACTCTAAAACAGCACGCGCTGATGGCCGGCTATAATGTAGTTATAGATCGTGTGTTGAAGATGGGCTGACTGTGTCAACTCCTGCCTTGGCAGTGAAGTGGGTTAACATGGTATCTTTGGCTTTTTTTGTTCCTCTCTTCTTCGTTGCCCTGAGTTGGAGCAAAGCAAGAGCTGCCGAGAGAATTATGACTGTGACAATGATGGCCACAATGAACATCGTAAAGACTGGATCCACAGGACTGGCGCGTGGTTGTACAGCATATTCAACGATCAACCTTGGCGCATGGCTTCCTTCTTTCGAATCAAAGACAGCCCATTGAGAAGGCGCGGTTGGGTCTAAGGTTTTGAGAACCAGAGACACCATTGATTTTTCTTTCAAGGCGGACGTAAGCTCAAAATCATAATACTCATCTGAAGCATTTATGCCAATGACTTGTAGCGGGTGTGTGTCTAAGACAGAAGGTGCGTTGTTCCAAGTTATCCCCATCTCTGCCCAGGAATTATTGTCGCAAAGAAACACGCCAACCTTGTTTGTGGTATTTGAACTAGAGACATTTGTGTGCAATTTGAGAGTAATCGAATATACTGTTGCTTGCAAGGGGATTTCCGAAAGGTTGAATCTCAACCATGTCTCATAGATCGTGGAATGTGGGCGTTCATTGGGAAGTTCGTACTCGCGCTTGTAGGTGTAGAGGTTGCTTGAATCGCCCTTGTTTGTGCTTGGTTCATCGCTTTTGACGTAGGAATCAGCGAGTACTATTATAGACGCTTGATCTGCCCTAACATTCGGGACAAATAGAACCGTGGAAAAAAGCATTGCGATGATTGCAGTAGCCACGAATGCTTGCATTCTCTTCATCGTACATCATTCATCACTATTTTGATCCCAGTTCTTATGACTTTTGCAAGAACCCTAAAAGGCGCGCTTACCCTTCTCTTTTTTCTGGCTCGTGGACCAAAGCAAGCGTCAGCAGAAACGAAGGAAGAACTGCCGCTATGAAAAACAAAGAACGGTAGCCGAGGGGAGAAATGCTCGTATAGTATGCCCCCCACCAGACTTCCGACAGCCATGACTATGCAGCCTGCGAAGTTCGTGGAGCCATTCACCTTTCCTCTCTCCTCCTTAGGAGTCAAGTCAGCCTGCAAGGCTCTCGATTGTTTACAGTGTTTTCGAGAATGGAACAGCAAAACTCGAAAACGTCAAAACCATATGCTCGGGATATGAGTATCAAGAGTATCCATGAACAGACAGACTTAAGGGTTTGGTTTGGCGGAGTAAAGTTTTATAGCCTTACTGTTCAATGCTTTGTTTGCGGTGGGTCTTAGGCGGGGGGCTAGGGGTCCTCTGTACCGTAAACCCTCTATAGGACGGGCTGACAGCGGAGGCTGAGGCGTCTAAGGACGTTGAAGCCCTCTATATCCGAAGCATTGACTATCCGTCCCCTGGGACTGGCGATCACTGAGCGGCTTCCGTAGGGGAGCCGTCTTCAATGTTTACCAGGCGAACCCGGCCAGGCTCGGGAGAGAGCAACCTAAGTCTGGGCGTTCAGCGCTCAGGGGGGTGCGGGTACGAGTGTAGGGTTTGAGGGCCCGGCGGATTCTGGGCGTCGAACCACCGTGGCCCACCGCTCTTATCGTGAGTTGGGAACCGTGATTAAGGAATTAGCGCGCGCGTCTATGAAAAGCAAAAACCCTACGAGACAGCGAATCAGGATCACACGAATTCCCAAAAAAAACGTCTCAACACCCGTACTCTCATAAGCAAAACGCAAAGGCTTCCCAACACTCGGAATGCTCTCAGGCAAACCCCACAAATACCTCTCCGTCTGCTCAGAAACACCACTCAACGTCGTGCCCTCAGGCTTCGCCTCAATGACTCCAACAGCCTTCCGATCCACAAACAACACATAATCAGCTTCGCCCGCCTTCAACGGAAAATAGCGAACGACCACACCCAAGCCAGCACCAAGACTCAAATCCCTATAGTCCTGAACCTTTCAGCCCGCCGCCTCAAGCAACCTGTCAATATTCTGCCTTGCCCTTTCCTCAGGCTCCATCGCAACGCTCAAACTCCAAACTCAAAGAAAATATTGCTTGCGCCACTAATTAAACTTTCAATTCCAAGCCTATCCACAAGTTCAAGGTATATAGGGTCAAGATCCGCCCACAGACTAACAGAGCAAGCCTTCCCTATTGGATCCAACTTGCCTTTACTTCTTTCATCTTTTCGAAATGCGGATCATCAGAAAAGCACACTGCTTTCAACATCTGCGCAGTAGCTGCGATAATGCTATCTGCCATAGAAACCTTATACTTATGCCTCAACTCAGCCGAGCTCTTCGCAACCTCCGCATCCACCTCAACCACCTTGAAATCCTTCTCCAACAAGCTTGTCCTCAAGACCGCTGTTTCACGCCCTTCACGCTCAAGTGTAAGCTTGTAAACTTCATGAATCACCACAGCCGAAACGAACCTTTCCTTATTCCGCCTAATCTCCTCCTTTGTCCTCCGCAAAACCCTCTCATCACCAGAATAGTAATGCTCAACAAAAAACCTAGTATCAAAAAACGCCCTAGACATCCTCATCCCTAAGCCTATCCAAAAGCCTTTTCATCTCTTCAGGCGTCGCATGCCCAGCTCCAGAACCAGCCAGATCAACCGTCGACTTCACAGGCCTAAAGAGAATACCCTCCTCAGTCTCAACAACCTCAAGCCTCGTCCCTTCCACAATCCTATACTTAGCACGAAGCCTAGCAGGAATCGTAGTCTGACCCTTCCTAGTAACCACAACCTCGCTTTCCAACCTCTTCACCGTACTACACAATACACAGTACTACGCTAAAAACATTACTACCAAAGCCACAATCGTAGCAAACCCACATATTTGAATCCAAATAGAGGGGCCCATCAGCATTCCACACACACAAACACAGTTGCCACGCACAGGTCATTCTTCTCCAAACACACACTTGCAAGGTTTCACTCAATCATATCGTCCAGACACTACCATTAGAGGCCTAATACCTTGGGCGGTTGGAGGCTGCAGGCTGAGCTGGTCGCCCAAAGGCTTCCAGCGTACACCCCAGCTCCATTAAACCCATCTTTTATGGGAGCCCTCGTCCCATCCGCAGATGGGAACGGCTGCCTATTTTCAGGAGAGGCTTCGGGCTTAGATGCTTTCAGCCCTTATCCTCAGCGGCGTGGCTGCCCGGCA
>JBGQME010000012.1:0-53641 GCA_041500425.1 Bathyarchaeia archaeon
GGCGCTTTTGCCCCAGTTCTTGAATGGGAACATGCTGTCTTCTGCTAAGTCTTTAGGTAGGTAGATTAGGTATTTGCCGTCTTTTCGTTTGAACAGGCGTCCTCTTCCTTCAGTTGGCATGTATAAATCACCTCTTTCCACACTTATGAGTCAATTCCAGAAGTAACAAGCGGTAACATTTAAACGAGTATGGAACAGCGCGCGCGCTGATCAAAGCAGGCTTTGAGTTTGTGCGCTATGATACCAATGAACAAGTTGCCTTATACCGAAAGAGGAAATAGGAAAAAGGCCAAGGTATTATCGGGAATCACAGCGGTTTGAAGTAGTACCTTGGCCATTGGGGCCACTGTTGCGTCTCAGTGCAGGTTCCAAAATCCATCGTCAACAGCATTCCTATCTTTATCTGTTCCATTGGAACGCCTCGGATCATGCCTGGAAGTCTTGAACCGTTTTCGAACTGCACTATGCCCACGGCATAAGGAGCCATCTCTTGGAACTGCGCTGGTGCAACATGAATAACCGTATACGTTAGCAGCTTTCCCTTTGGCGAGATCTCTATCCATTCTAAGTCCTTTGAGTAGCAACTATCACATAGTGGTCTCGGCGGCAGATGGACTTTTCCGCATTTCCTGCATTTTCCGCCCATGAGCCTTCCTTGAAGCACGTTCTTGTTGAACTGCTCTATGGTGAATGGAGGTTGCTCAGTCATGCTCAATCCCTCCTGTAAATGTGAACGGTGGCTGTTGCACCCGAGCCGCCCACGTTGTGGGTCAAGCCAACTTTCGCGTCTTTTACTTGTCTTCTGTCTGCTTGTCCAGTTAGCTGCAAGTACATTTCGTAGGCTTGTCCCGTTCCTGTTGCGCCAACTGGGTGTCCTTTAGCTTTCAATCCGCCGCTCGTGTTTACTGGGATTCTTCCTCCAAGCCTTGTTTCGCCGCTTTCAACGATCCTGCCACCTTCGCCTGGCTTGCAGAAGCCCAAATCCTCGTATGCTATGATTTCGGCTATCGTGAAGCAATCGTGCACTTCTGCGCAATCAACGTCCTCTGGTCTGACTTCTGCCATTTCATACGCTTTCTTGGCGGCGACTTTTGCGGATGCAAGTGATGTGAAGCTTTCTCTTTCATACAAGCCAATCGTGTCGCTTGCTTGTCCGCTTCCGATTATGTGAACAGGCATGTCTGTGAACTTCTTGGTAAGTTCAGGTTTTGTCAAGACTAAGCAGCTTGCTCCGTCCGTGATGAGTGAGCAATCGTACAGTTTTAGTGGCCAAGCAATGACCCGTGAACCAATTGCAGCTTCAAGCGTTATCTCCTTCTGTATCTGTGCCTTTGGGTTCATGCTTCCATGGTAATGGTTTTTGACCGCTACGCTTGCAAGCTGGCGTTCTGTCGTGCCATAGTCGTGCATGTGAGCAGTTGCCATTAGCGCATATAAGCCTGGAAAGGTTATGCCGTTCCATTGTTCAAACGGGTAGTCTGAGGCCATTGCAAGATACTCAGTGACTTCGGCCGTGGTTCTGTGCGTCATCTTCTCGACCCCACCGACCATGACGACGTCTGCCATGCCTGAACGAACAGCTTGAATAGCCACTCTGAGAGCTGCCCCCGAAGAGGCGCAAGCTGCCTCAACCCTCGTAGCTGGCACAGGAAGCAGTCCCGCCCAGTCCGCCATCGTCGAGCCCGTGTGTCCCTGATGCTCGTAGGATTCTCCCATGTGCCCAACGAATAGAGCTTGAATATCCTTCTTTGGGTCTAGGTTAGGACAGCGATCGAAGGCCTCTTTAGCTGCTTGCGCAAAAATCTCCCTTGCGTACAGACCATCGAGTTTCCCGAATTTTGACAAACCTGCAGAAATTATGGAAACAAGAGGTTCACCTTTCACGTTGAAATTCTCCTTTATCAAGTGACTTGTGGACGAAAACTAGTTTGAAGGAGTATTTAAATTTCTTCGGCTAGTTACGGACTTTCTGACGGATGAAATGTGAATGGGACCTTTTCAAAAAAGGGTTGAGGTTTGGGTCAAGCCTTTTGGAGTTATTTTGTTGTGCCGAATCTTTTCTTTACCCATGCTCTGGTTTTTTCCATGTCTTCTCTGAAGCGTTTCAGCTCTTCCGGCGTCCGTTTCGGGGGCTTAGGTTCTTCTGCAGGCGTAGCATAAACGTCTAGCAGGTCGCCTTTGGGTTGCTTGCTTATGTTTATGTTGACTTTAAGGCCTATGTTCACCTTTTCAGGGTCAATGTCTCTCATGGTCATAGGCAGGCAGGTGTTTGTACCCTCAGTTCTAACCATTGCACCGACTAGCGGCTGCAAGTGTGCCATTGAAGGCCATGCTATCACCATAATCGTGTAGGAGTGGACTTCTCCTTTCTTCGAAAGCTCGATCCACTTTGTTTCTGCGAGCCTGCATTTGGGGTTGAAGCAGTGCGCGCGTGGCGGGCAGTAGACAAGTCCGCACTTTGGACATTTAGTGCCATACAGCTTTCCTTCCAGCAGTCCCATGAAGAACTGTGAAACTTTGCCGTAGCTGTGATGGAATAGGCTGCCGTGCGGTCTATGCACAACCATGAATTTCTCGGGTTTCAACTCGTTCAGCGTTGGACCGTCGTTCATCTCGACTATCTTCCAGCCCTCTGGTGTCCACCCACCTTTTCGTTCCCAGTCTTCCCACCATTTCTCATCGATCTTCTTTTCTTTCAGCATCTTCTCTGGTCCTGGCTGCTTCATCTTCATTACACCTCCAACACTACTGCTCCGGCTTGGCATCCTGTGCCGCCGTGTCCGTGTATGAATGCTTTCGTAGGTTTGCTCAATTGCCTGCTGGGTGCGCCCCATTTCTTGCCGATCTGGTTGCCTAGTTGCCAGTAGCTGTCGACTACTTGTGCGATTGACGTTGAGCCGACCGCGTGTCCTTGAGCTGTCAGCGCTCCGCTAAGTTGGCATGGAAGCTCTCCGTGTGGCTTGATGATGCCTTCCCTGACCATGTTTTTGCCCTCACCTCTCTTGCAGAAGTCAAAATCCTCAAGTCCTGCAAGGACGACGCCTGCGTATGGGTCGAAGATTTCGACGAAGCTGATTTCTTTCCTTGGGTTTTTGATTCCAGCGTCCTTGTAAGCCATTCTTGCAGATACTCGCAATGCGCCGAAGTTTAGGAGGTCTGGGTATGGCGACATTGGTTTTGGAACGTGCTTAGGCCATATCGCTTCGTCTTCTGGGTAGAGGCCTTTCCATGCTGGGTTGTCTGGGCGGTCTCCAGCTCTCATCGTGTCTGATCCGAATCCTACGCCGCTTATCCATATAGGATTGTCAGTGAGTTTCTTTGTGAGTTCTTCATTTGCTAGAAGCAGGGCTGAGGCTCCTTCGCTTGTCATGGCACATTCGTATAGCCTATACGGCCAAGAGATTAATCGGGACTTGTAAACGTCTTCGACTGTGATTTTGCTGAATCCGTGTTGGGCTGGCCATTGAGCATATGGGTTGTCAAGCGAGTTGTTGTGATTCAGAACCGCAACTTCGGCTAGGTCTTCTTCCGTATCTCCATATACGTGCATTCTGCGTGCTTCCATCGTCGCGTAGAACGCGTTGTACGTGAATCCTGAAACGAAGTCCCAGTCCGTGTCACCTGCTATAGCTATGGCTTCGTTGACCTTCTGTATTGGCAGTTCGTTCATTTTTTCCCATCCGACGACGAGAACTGCTGGGAACATGCCTGAGCGTACCCATAGGGCTGCGTTCACTACTGCGTCGATTGGGGTTGCGCCTCCTGACTCAACGCGGTAAGAGGGAACACCGCTTAAGCCTAAGTAGTCGTTTATGATCCAATGCATACACTGTTGTTGTTCCAGGATGTCGCTGAAATACGAATAGCAACATGCATAGCCTTTCCTTATGAAATCTCCAAGCTCAAGATCTGGAACATCATCAAGTATCATTTTGACTGCTTCCGCGCACATCTCTTCTTGCAGCGTGTGTCTTGGGTTGTCGAATCTTGAAATGCTTCCAGCAACTATTCCGACTTTCTTTCCCAATTTTCCACCTCATTTTTGAAAGATGTAGTTACTCAATTTCACCAACTATAAGATATTTACGGAAATTGGTCCATCATTGCCGTGTCCAAGAGGAATTGTTAGAATGTTGACAAAAATCTGACTGCTGAGTCCGAGTGGCTCATTTAATGGTTTTTGTTCTCTCTTTGTCCCAACGTTTGAATACTTCCTCAGCAATTTGCGGCCTCAGCGCGAATATATCTTCAGGGCGCTTCACATAGAGGAAGACCATGTACACTCTATCGAATCCTGCAGATCTGACCAGCATGTAACTTGGTTTTTGCGGAACCTTTCCATCGTATTGCTCAAATACCTCATTGAAAATTTTGGCGATCTTGTCCGTTGTAATGCTGTGATCAAAGCCGATCTCGAACGTGTAGCAAATGAGACCATCGCGCTCATTGCTTTCGTACAGGTAGTTTGTTATGTCTCTGTCCATGATTTGGAGGTTGCTGATCGATACGATGTTGTTTCCTATGGTCAGGATTTTCGTGTAGTTGATCGTCATCTCTTGCACGATCCCCTCGATAGCTCCTATACGCACGTAATCGCCAACTCTGAAAGGTCTTGCCGCAAGCAAGTAAAGTCCAGCTATAAAATTTCCAATAGTCTTCGTTGAAGCGAAACCTACTGCAGCTCCTCCAAGGGCAGAGAAGGCAACAAACCACTCTGTAGGCAGTCCGCCAACCCTGATTGCAGCAGCTACAGCTCCAAGCAGGATCAGAAGGCGAAAAGTCAAAACTGAACTGTTTGCAACGTTCGGTGCTAGACGTGCTCGTTTTGCCACCCTGCTCAGGTATCTTGTAATCACTCTTTCGAGAGCAATGGCTACGGCTGCGATAACAAACAAAGAAAGCAGTTGAGACAGACTAACGCCCAAGACGCTTTGTATCGAGTCCGAAGTCTCTTCCCACCATCCCATACTGATCCCGCCACTGTTTTTCTACATGTTCCTACACTCTTTTTTATAAACTCTTTCATGACGAGCAAGCAGCCTAAGCGAGCTTGAAGAATCTTTTATAATCCCTTCCATCACCTTTACTGCCATGCAAATACTTCAACTGTCAACAGCCCTGCCCAAAAACGAATATTCAACGGAAAAGCTGATGGACACCTTTCCATGTCCCCTTCCTGAAGGCGTCAAGCAAAACGTGCTGAACCTTGGAGTTTCAAAACGCCACCTCATAGACTTGCCCCATTCAGGATTAAGGACTGAATCCATCTTGAGCGAAGATGAACTCGTTAACCTATGTACAGAAGCCTGCAACAAAGCCATCAAAAAAGCCAGGCTGTCCATCAAGGACATAGGCTATTTCATCGCGGCGTATGACGTAAATCCTTTTCTAAGCCCCGGGCTCAGCCAACTACTAGTTCCGAAACTCGGTTTCAGCCCTTACGTCAACCACGTCAATGTTCAGGGATTTGCCAGCACAGCCTTTCCAAAAGCCCTGCAACTTGCAGAAAACTACCTTGCAGCTCATCCTAGCGACTTTGCGTTGACATGCGTTTCTGGAGTGAGTTCATACTGGTTTCAAAGCCAAGTACAAGGAATTAGAAAGGTCATGGAGATTGGTCAGATCAATAAGATAAAGGAGGAAGCGAAGAGGCTGTTTGAATTGAGAAAATGGATTGCTGCCATGCAGTTCTTTCTTTTCGGCGATGGCGTGGCTGCAGCGGTAGTGGCAAACGGGACGGAAGGATTGCTCGTCAAGAAGATTGTTGAGGTGACGAATCTGAGGAAAAAGGACTACATGGCTGGCTATGCTAGGCTAACTGGCACACGTGAGCCGTTCAGGTTTGGTTTCTACTCATTTCTCAGCAAAGAGATCCCGAATCTTGGGGCAGAGTACACTGGCTTGGCTTTGAAGGAGTTGCTTGGAACGAACTACGAACGCATGATCAAGGCTGTGAAGAAGTGGGTTGTTCACACTGGCAGCGAAAAGATACTCAACACTCTAGCCGAGCAGCATGGGATAGAACATGACAAGCTTGAGGAATCGCTCTATATTCTGAGGGAGTATGGCAACCTAGCTGGCGCAAGCTTGCCGTTCATTCTTGAGAAGATAGTTTCTGGCAAGAAGCTGCCGGAAGGCGACCTTGTTCTGATGGTGGGTTATGGATGGGGTTTCTCTGCAGCAGCCTGCCTCTTGGAAGCCATTTAGCTGAAACGTGTTAAGATGCGCCGTTATTTGATGAATCTCAACATGTGGTCGTTTACTGTCTGCATGAATGCTTCTTCAAGCTCTATGCCATAATGCTCCGCCAAAACGAAGATCATGTAAAGCAAGTCCGAAAGCTCTGTGGCTAACATCTCTTTCGTTTTCGGCTTCTCAGGCGGCTTAAATCCTTCCAACCCTTTAACCGCTGAAGCCACTTCACCAGCTTCTTCAAGCAGGTCAGTAACCATCACGAAAGGCGTCCAACCCTTACCCCTTTCAGGATCAAGCTTATCGTTGATCTTCCTAAAGTTTTTCCAACAAAGATGCTGAGCATCACGCAAAGTCACAGACATTAGCATTCACCAGTACAGCAACCTCATACTGACTTTATAAACAATTATGGTTCTTAGAGATTCATGGAATTGTTTCGCGTCTGACAACAGTGGAGATATCTCCGCAAACCCCGTACAGACTTTGTTGTTGTGTTCCGCTACTTTCAACGCTAACGTAGTGAGAACCGGGTTTGTCGTCGGCTATGTCATGCAGAAACTACCGCGTCAGAATGAGACTACTGCAAATTAAGCAACGAAAGGCTTGATTGCTTTGGGATAAAACTTTACCCCAACCAACTTATCAGGACAGCGGTAGTAGCGTGCGCGCTAAGGCGAGAGTGTTGACGTGATTTCCCGAGCCGTGGGAAAGCCTGAGGGAGCGGTTTACATTAAAATGAAGCGTCTCGGGTTAGAAGTAGTAGTGAATGAAAAAAATCAACTCACTACTACTACCAGCGCTAAGGCTTCGGCTGAATTGCCGAGCATCGAGAATGTTATGATACGGTTGAGTGGAGCCCTAGGAGCTTGCAGGCATGCTTGAAGGGCTGGACTTCAATCTTGAACTGCTCGGCAGCCACAGCTACGTTCTCCAGAAGCTCCATGAACTATGCCCTAAAGACGAGAAAGCTCTCAGAGCTGCGTTTACGAAGTACAAGCATCCGAGGTTTTTCAAAGTCTTCGTCGGCGGCATGCCCTACGGTGACGCAAAGCGGTATGACGAGAAGGTGAGGAGCGCAAGCACTGAGCAACTGGCAACGCTCATCAAAACCTGTGGCTTTCTGCTGCAGACGAAAGCCTATCTGTTCTGGCAGAAGCCTTGAATTCAGCACGGATTCGAGGCTATTCTGTTTCGCACGCGCTCCTCGGCTCCAGTTCGTTAAGTTCATCGAGTTAGGATCAGGCTTGACCTTTGTATGTCGTGTAGCTGGTGTATGGCGGCTGAATATCATGTTGCCAGTAGATGCATAGTATTTCTCCGCGGTGATGTATCTCCTCTTCAATCACGTGCATCAGAATATCTTCGATTCTGTTCCGATTGATGTTTCCATCTCTTCCTTTGAATTCGAACACGCTCTGGAGCGACTCATCCGTGAGTTTCTTCAGATATTCATTTGTCTCAGCCTCAACTTTATCAGCGTATTCTTGAATGGAATTGACATCTGTGTATTCAGTGAATGAAGCGTTGTAGATTCCTTCTACGCTTCTTCCGCTCAAACGTCTCATCCAGAAATGCTCGGCCTGTAGACTGTGAACGAATATGTCTCGGATAGAGTCAAAGCTAGCTCCACAGCTTTCTACAACCGTTTTCCATGGGATTTCTGCCATGCTTTTCAGGAATCTGCGGCGCGAATACCAATTATATGCAAACAGATCCTTGATGTTCAAAGACATCTCCAGAAAAAGCGTAATGTCTTGCTTTCTAATAACTTTTTTCAGCCAATCATGTTTCTTATAACAAAATGGATCCCTGAATTAACTAGCTGTCATGCTCTCCTCGTTTCTCAAAGGGGATTAGGGCGCGCTTATCGGCTATCTCATCCTCTTTGTTTATTTTCACATTTTGCGAGACTTAATTCTTACTTCACTATTGATGGGACTATTTTTCGTCGGTCTGTTCATGCTGTTCATCGAGGATCACTTATCAAAAGCGCGTTCACGCAAAAGAGCAAGGGAATTCTATAGACGCTATGGGAAGACTCAGCACACAGTGGTTTTAATCGTCATGCGTTTTGCACGCGCGCCGCGCTACATGGGCTGGGTAATAGAAGAAAATTCTAGTTTTTCTGCATAAGAGAAAAAGAAGGGGTACGCGGGAGATATCACCACTAAAGTCTCAGTCCAGGTCCTATCGGCGGCGCTACGCAACTGTCCGCGCGCGCTTGAAATGCTAAACAACCTGCCAAAGAACAAAGAAAGAATCTTCGCCGACGCTGAACATATGCGAGCAAACTTTTTCCTCCAACGCAGAAGAATCGCCAAGAAACTTGGCAACCCACGACTGCTAGCGATCCATTTCCATACACTAAGACACTGGAAAGCCACAACCGAACAACACAAAACCAAAAACCCCTGGCACGTCAAAGAAATCCTAGGTCACAAAAGCATACAAAGCACCGAGATCTACATCCACATCGAAAAACAGCTCTACCAAACCGGAGCCAACGACGAATTCACCGTAAAAGTAGCAACTACATCTCAAGAGATCACCGCGCTACTAGCGGTTGGCTTTGAGTACATAATGACAAAAGATTCGTTGGCATACTTCAGAAAACGCAAATAGTTAGTGGATACCATAAAAAACTATGGGATAATTTCGCAACCGTTGTATTTCATGAACTCAAAATCTGTTGGGGCGAGTCTGCCATTGTCGATAAACTGTTTGATTCTCGGGATCTGTCCTGCTACTGCATCGATCAGATCTCTTACCGTTTCACAAATGAGGTTGAAGGCTTCGCCTTTCCATCTTTTGGTAATGTTTGCGTAGAGGCAACGGCCGCCGCAGATATTGTAAACATTGCATCTCGTGCATGGTTCGTTGACGAACACTTTTTTCAGCTTCAGCGGATCAGCAGTGCCAATATCTCCAAGATAATGGTCTTTCATTCCCCACATGGTCGGGCAAATGATGATGTTGCCATCAGTCTGTATAGCATAGTTTATCCATCCCCCGCCACATCGCAGCAAACTCTTTTCACCCTTCAAGAGCGATTGAGCGACCCCGAGAATAGGATGCAGACGCAAGACAACCCCATTCCTCTCCATGTTGTCAACCCAGAACTCTACAAGCCTTCGGATTCCAGGATTGTAGCTTTCTTGGCTCCATTTCTTGAAATCTCTTCGTTCAAAATCGTTCCAGAATCCTGCGTTGAGCTGCCAATGGACACATGAGAACGGGAATTCAGCGTTATTGAGAAGCCATATGACCTGGTTATAGATGTCCGTTTGCTCCATAACAGTCATTCTAGCGATCAACTCACCATCAAAGCCGTTTCGCTTGATCAGTCTCAAATTGTCAATCACTTTTCTGAACGTACCTTTTCCCCTGTAAAAATCCGTCAACATCTCATCCCCATCGATAGAAACAAGAATCGTATGGAAACGCTTAACATATTCTGGTTCCAAACGATCCAGGAGCAACCCATTCGTCTGAATCATAAAATGCTTCGCCTTAACGCGATCCATGATCTGCCTGATATCTTCCGTGCAGAGCAGTGGTTCTCCACCATAGAAAGTCAACACGCAATCAGGATCCTTACGGCAGAACCTGTCAAGCAAGCCAACATCATAACCTATCTTTTTAGGCAGAGAATAGTCAACCTCAAAACCCGAAAAGTCATCATCCGTGTCCTCCAAAGCCTCGCCGAAGCAATACCTGCACTGCGAGTTGCATTCGCCCGTCAGTATTACATGAAAGAACATTAGGCTTCACCAAAAAAGCAACAGCCTCTCTTTTAAGCATATATCCCCATACCAATCCACTTGCACGCGCAGAATGCCCGGTTCAACCTTTATATAAGGGGGGTATAGAGCGCTCAGAGAGCCTTTGAGCAAACCATATCCGGTCATAGGACGTAGGGCGCGCGATGGGCTATTGAGAAAGTCAGCAAAGCCATGCTTACTCCATCAATTAGGCATAATCCTCTCTAGTCTTCTTAGCTTTCTTGACGTACTCCGTGAGTTCTCTGTCCTTCATCTTCTTTTCAGGCAGGGTTTCAGGAGCATACAACAGAGGTAGAACAGCCAAAAATAGGAAAAAGGCTGCTAGCGAGAAGGCGCTTGTAACAGGAATGGACGATACGTAAGATTCTAGAAGCAGTGAGAATATCTTGGTCAAGAAGAATGGGGCAACCCCAATCGCATAGTATCTTTCCAAACCGCTTTCAGGTATGTCTCCCCACAACACGACTATGAACAGCGTCCACAGTAGTCCTAGGGCTATGCCATCAATTATGAAGTAGAAGAACCATGCAGCCCACATCTGAGAGAATAATCCAACAGTTGCGTAAGCTATTCCCAGAGAAACGAAACCGAAGATCGAGGTGCGCTTTCGTCCGATACGATCAGACAAAAGCCCAGCCACCAAAGCCGCAAAGCCCGCTGAGACTGGTTCAATAATCTTAATGGTGAGCTCATATTCGGGCGGGAGCGCCACAACTCTGCCTCCAAAGCTGTCAACCAAGGCAAACATGAGCCAAGCAACGAAATAGAGATAGAAGGTTCTGTTACTGAGGATCGTACGCAACGAAGGAGCCTTTTGAGCACTCGGTTTGGGGAAGCCGCGATTTTCTGATGTAATGAAGAGGAAGGGTAGGCTCCATGCTCTCCAGACAGTTCCCAGGGCAGCGCTGAGCATCAAACTCAATGTTGGCAAAGCTATTAGGATGAACGGTGCTGTGAGGATGGTTGCAAAAAGCATGATGCCGCCGACTTTCCCTCTTTTTTCAATGGGTACCACTTCTGCGAAGTAGCTCAAGCATGAGGGTGTACCTAAGCCTAAAGAAACGCCTAACATACAAGTGACAAGGAGAGTTGCAGGAAATGAGGCACCCATCGGGATGGCAGAACATAGCGAGGCCAAAACTCCAAAAAGCAACCAAGCGGAAAAGAAGCGTAGCTTTCGGATCTTCATCAGGAAAACCGAGGCAACTATGCCTGACACAATTATAGATGATGGATAAGCCAGTCCAAGACATAGATTCTCAAAACCTGTTGCACTGAACGCATATCCAATCTTAGCTATCGTTGATCGTCCAATAAAATACCACAGCAAAGTGTTGAACAGGAGAACGAAAACAGTTACCTGTCCTTTTTTGAAGCTTGACTCGCTTTGGAATTGAAGAGACATCGTAGCCACTGGGTTTTTGCCTTAACTTCATTCTTTCGACGTCGTTCAGATTAAGGTTAGGTATCGGCAATTAGTATTTGAAATCAGTCAAGCTCAATTCAAAGTGTCCGCCCGTAGAACACAACCCTTAAATAAAGTGTACAACACAAATACGGTTAGGGGAAGGCAAATGTCCAAGAAGAAGACGAGAATCAAGGTCCCAGCGAGAGCATCTGATCACTGGGCTACCTAGCTTGAAGTATAGGTTTCAACTCCTCGGGTTCTATGACAAGTGAACGAGCTAGTAGCTTGAGCGTTTCTCTTTCTTTCTCAAATGATTCGACGATTGAACATGCTTCTTCTGAGAATTTACCCGTGAGTCCCGCAGCATAATCTATCCCTCCTGCCTCATCCGTCATCTTTGAGATTTTCCACAGATCCGCGGTCTTCAATCTTCCGGTGCTAATCAATGAAACTATCTGAGATCTCACTTCGGCATGTTGGCATGCGTAGATTATCGGCAAAGGCAACGATTCTTTCCTTATTCGATGTCTCAATGCAGCCATTTCCAGCATGTCTATAACTTCATCTCTCAACATCGAAACCATGCCTAAGAGTCTGCCGTACTTGCCCAAGTCTTCGACTTTTCTCTCCGATCCTCCGCCCAGGATTCCGCCTATACGAGTTATCGCTTCTCTTTCTGAAGCGGCCAGTCTGATTTTGGTGAGGTATTGGTCAAGCGTCATGTCTATCTTTCCTTGGGACTGGGCGTCAAGCATCTCAGCTTCACTCTGTTCAAACCAAACATTATCGATTGTTTCAAGGATGCGGGCAGTTGTTCCTTCAGAAACTCCAATCTCCAAGTTTTTTCGCAGTAATGCAAACCCTTTGAAAAGTAGGATGTCGCTTAGGATTAGGGCAAGGTTTTTTCCGTATCTTCCAAAGAGAGTGCGGCTTTTGTCTCTCGTTTTCAGTTGATCAATAATGTCGTCATGAATGCCAATAGCCTTGGCAAGCAACACTAGTGATGCGCCGCAAGGGACTGTAACCTCTGATGTGCCACGAACTGCCCTGCTGCAAAGTGAAACCAAGGCAGGTCTATAGAAGTCTGGGTGCGATTCTACTAAATAGCTTATTGCTTCTTTGAGCCGTGGGTTCCTTGTTTTGTGATCTAGCATGGTTTCCTTGGCCAGTTTCCATCCTTCTGCACCTTCTTTCTCTGTGATCCTTTTGACTTCCCCAAGCGGTTCTTCGGCTTCCGTATCGTGTTTTGTGTTGCCCAGCCTCATTTGCCTCTCCAATCGTACAATAGCTTCTTTCGGTTTAAAAAACAGTTGATGCCTAAAGCAAGGCAGGTGGGCTCTGCACTTCTAACTGTTCTCTTAAAACTTCCTTGTAAACGCTTGTGAGCTGCAGTCCTTTTTTTGTTATGCTGTATGTTTTTCTGATTCGTCCGCCTTGCGATTCTTTTCGGCTTATGAGCATTCCTTCCTTTTCCATTCTGTTCAGGAGGGGATAAAGTGCTCCGTGCCTAAGTCTGATGCCGAAGTTTGCTTCTACTTCCTGTTTTATCTTGTAGCCCCACATTGGTTGGGTTTGGACTAGTCGTAGGATTTGGATGTCGAGCAAGTTTCTGGTGATGCGTTGTACAATTCCTTTTTTCAAGGTTTCGGTCAAGCATTTCACGCTCTGGATGTGTTCTGTTTTGTACTGGTTCATGTTTTGGCTTATTTAGGTTATGTAGGATTTGGAATAGTGTGTTATGCTCGGTTATGCTTTGGTATGCTTGGGGTAAGTATGAACGTTTATATGAGCGTTTATGCAATATAGAGACTCAAGATATGTCCGACAGAGGACATATCGTATCTGTGTAGAACAGAAATACAGAGGGGAGATATGAATCATGAATGACTCGAAAGACGTTCAAGCCAAGCTGATGAAGGGCCTCCTAGACCTAATCGTACTGCAATTCCTCAATGGAGCACCTATGCATGGCTACCAGATCATTACGAAGATCCGCAAGACGTTTGGGGTTTACTTCGGTCCAAGCACCATCTATCCTCTTTTAGGTCTGTTGGAGAAGAAGGGTTACGTAAAAAGCGAGTGGAACATGTGCAATGAGCGGCCTAGAAAGGTGTACAAGCTTACGACTGAAGGGCAGAGTTTGCTTAACTTCACTGAGGACTCGCTGAACTTCATATGCCACAAGATAGGCACACCTGGGCTAGCTAAGAACGGTTTGATGGAAGAAGGCACGACGCATGCAGCGCTTCGTCCTTTCCTGAAGAAGATTGAAACAACGAAATCTTTGATCTAGTAGCGATATTTAGCACCCTTTCTTCATTCTCCAACAAAGGAGAGAGCCCTTACAAAGCATTAAGCTTGATCAACGTGACGTTTAGCATTATTTTTATTGCTGAGTGTACGTACTTGTATGTTTAGGGGGGCATTCTTGGAAAGGGCTGATGTTCTGATTCGCGGCTGCGTAGTTTTGCCTATGAAGGGTCAAGGACTAATATCTGATGGAGCCATAGCGATCAAAGATGGGAAGATCACTTATGTTGGCAAACGAAGCTCTGTAGCGAACTTGCAGGCAGATTTGGAGTTGGGTGCTAGGGGAAAAGTTGCTCTGCCTGGGTTGGTTAATTGTCATACTCATGTGCCTATGACTCTTTTCAGAGGGTTAGCTGAAGATCAGCCTTTGAACGCTTGGCTCAAAGATACTATCTGGCCTCTGGAAGACAAGTTGAGCAAAGACGATGTTTATGCTGGAGCGGCTTTGGGCTGTTTGGAAATGATTAAGGGTGGAACCACGTGTTTTGCTGATATGTATTTTCACGAAGACATGGTTGCAGAGGCTGTGGAACAGAGCGGATTGAGGGCAGCATTGGCAGAAGGGATAATCGAGGCTGAGAACAAGTCCTTAGGCGAGCAAATGTTTAAGGCGAGTGTGGATTTTGCAGGACGTTTCAGCGGGCAAGACAATGGTAGAGTGACAGCGATGCTTGGGCCTCATGCTTCATACAGTTGCAGTCCGGAGCTTTTGACGAGAATTAGGGAGAAATCCTCAGAGCTGAACGTTCGTGTGCATATGCATCTAGCTGAGTCAAAGGCGATGTTCAAGGACTTTGAGAAGAAGCACGGGTCAAGTGAGGTTGAATTTCTGGATGGTTTGGGTTTTTTGAAGAGTGATGTTGTTGCTGCTCATTGCTTAAGCTTGTCAAGCAGAGATAGGCAGATTCTCTCAAAGCGTGGCGTCAATGTCGTTCACGTTCCCGTGGCTAATATGAAGCTTGGCTTGGGCGCAGCCAAGGTCAAGGATCTGTTGCAGGTTGGCTTAAATGTGAGTTTGGGAACGGATGGTCCGGCCAGCAATAATACTCTTGACATGTTTGAGACCATGAAGTTTGCTGCTTTGCTTCAGAAGCTTGCTTATCATGATCCGGGAGTTCTGTCAGCATATGAAGTCTTGAAGATGGCAACTATAGACGGTGCCAGAGCGTTGGGTCTTGAGAGTGACATCGGGTCTCTTGAGGTTGGCAAGAAGGCTGATATCATCTTGGTTGATCTTTCGAAGCCTCATCTCAAACCGTTGCATGATATCTATGCGAGTCTTGTTTATTCTGCTCGTGCAAGTGATGTTGACACGGTTATTGTTGATGGAAAGGTTTTGATGGAGAATAGACAGGTTGAGACTTTGAATGAACAAGCCGTGTTGGAAAAGGCTGAGAAGGTCGCATATGATCTAGTTTCGCGGTGAACTCTCACTGTTCTTCAGCTGGTTCGACAGTTTCTTTTTGATTTCTCGGAGTTTCGGGCTGAGTCTGACAGGGTACAAAGAAGCGTTTCTCAACTTCTTGTATTTGTCTGGGAGTTCTGCAAGATTTCTCAAAGCGGCATTTCTGGTTTCTTCTAATGAGGGCAAATCATAAACCAGTTTACCGTTCTCCATGACTTTGACCAGAAGAGGTGTTCCTTCAATCTCCTCACTTTCCAAACCAATGATGTCTTTGACGTATTTTCTTTTGTTGTCTTTTTGTCTGAAAATCTGTTTTTTCCCAGGGAGCGTTATTTTTCCCTTGCTCAGTTTCATGGCTGGAACAAAAGCATCTTTCTCAACCTTTCCCGACAGCTTGTAGACGACATCGATGTAGGGTCTGTCAGATGAAGTGCTCATGCGTGTTCCTACGCCGAACGAATCTATTTTTGCCTCTTTTCTTACGAGTTTGTCAACCTTGTATTCATCTAAGTCTCCGCTGGCGAATATCTCGACGTAGTGTAAGCCATGTCTGTCCAATATTGCTCTGACATTCTTGCTTAGCGTTAGCAGATCGCCGCTGTCCAGTCTGACTGCTCTCAGCTTGTGGCCTTGTTTTTCTAGTTCTTTCGCAACTATTGCTGCGTTTTCTGCGCCTTTTAGGTCGTCGTAGGTGTCGATTAGAAGCGTGGAGGTTTCGGGGAATGTTTTTGCGAAGGCTCTGAATGAGTCGATTTCCTTGTCGAAGAACATCACGTAGGAGTGTGCCATCGTGCCAAAAACGGGGATGCCGTATTTCATGCCTGCGAGCACGTTTGAGGTGCCGTTGCATCCTGCGAGGTAGCTGCATCTTGCGGCTTTCATTCCTGCGTCTGTTCCTTGGGTTCTGCGGAGGCCGAACTCTATTACGGGTTTGCCTTTTGCGGCTGTTACGACTCTGGATGCTTTTGTGGCAAGGGTGGTTTGTAGGTTAACTGTGTTGAGGATGAACGTTTCGATGAGCTGGGCTTCTATTATTGGGGCTGTGACTCGGATTAGTGGTTCTTCGGGGAAGACGATGGTTCCTTCTGGAACTGCCCAGACTTCGCCTGTGAACTTGAAGGTTCGAAGATAGTCTAAGAAGTCTTCTTTGAATTTCAGCTGTCTGAGGTAGGTGATTTGTTCTTTGTTGAATTTGACGTTTTTGAGGAAGAGGAGGGCTTGTTCTAGTCCTGCGAAGACGAAGTGGGATCGGTTTGGTGGGAGTCTTCTTATGAATAGGTCGAAGTTTGCCTGTTCTTTCTTGCGATTTTCGAAGAAGCCTGCGCACATGGTGAGTTCGTAGAGGTCGGTTAGAAGGCTCATGTTGGCTTCGCTTACGAAGTCAAAGGCTGGTTTGGTCATGCGTGTCCACTGTTGAGGTGATATTGGCTTTGTCGTTCTTAAGAATGCTCATTCTTTTGAGAGTTGGAAAGGTTAGGTGTGGTCTGGTCGTTGTTTTGGCTCAAAGAATGTTCATTGAGGAATACTTTTCTATGTTTTGGTCTAGCTGGTGTTTTGTCGTTGGCTCAAATTTCTTTGTCCGACAAATGGAAGGGTGAGTTGCTATGGGTCGCGTTGAAGAAGAGGTTTGCTCTGTTGCTCTAGGAAGCGATTTTAACCCCCTATATATAGGGTTGAGCTTGAGGTTGATAATCTCGTGAGGAGGAAGAGGCTTGTCGGAGCGGACCCTACCCCACTTACGTATAGGTTGTAGCAGTTTTACTTCCGTCGTAGTAGGCGCTTACTCCATTTCTCCCCAGTAAGCACCCATGATGCCAAGGTCGCTTGAGTCTATCACTCCGTCGGGTTCCAGATCGCATACTGGGTTCCAGCTGAGGTCACCTTCAAAAGACCCCCAAGCAGCGCCCATCATGCCCAGATCTGTGGAGTCAACTACGGTGTCTCCGTTGACGTCGCCTGAGATTCCAATCTTAACATATACGTTAGGTAACCCGTTATCTGCTGTGTCTGTTTCGCCCAGAACCGTGCCCACGTAGGCACTTATTGTGTAGTTTCCGTACGGAAAGCTTGCCGTGTTCCATGTGAGGATGATCGTAACATCGTCTTCGCTATTCAGGGTCATAGTCTGCATCCCTGCTGTTGTTGGCGTGGCAAACGATATATTAACTCTTTCAGCGTAGTCGCCTTGATTTTCGACAGTTATGGTAACGTATATTATGCTTCCTTGCCCCGCAACAGTTTTGGATGGTTTTAAGGCGACAAGTGCAACGTCATGCTGTGATGCTCTGGGATTTACGAGCGGATATCTATCTAGCTGGCCTGAACCTGCGACGTCGTAAGGAGTATCTCCTATGCCATCACTGCCAGTCGCATTCTGGTACGGACCACTATGCGTATCTGAACCAGCGTAATTGCTCCAATAGTTGCCGCCTGAAGGATATCCGTTATCCCAAATATTCGACGAGCTGTAAAAATGGACTTGCTGTGCGTTGCTGATGAAGTTGTTATGATAAAACAAGTTGTTGTTTGATAACAATATTTCGGTTCCAACATTGGTGTTTTGTGTTATGTTGTTGCGGTGAACGTTATTGTTATTGGAGATGATCAATACGATGCCGTACGAGTTCGTAGCTACAATGTTTCTGCCAATGGTGCCGTTGTTGGATTGTTCTGCGTGAATGGCTTCGCCGTTGTTAGTTATTGTGTTTCCGGTAATCTTGAAGTTGTCAGAGCGATTCAGCCAAATGCCATACAGAGGGTTATTGCTTATCGTGTTATCGCTGATAATCGCATTGTTCGCATAGAATAGAAGGAGGCTGGGACTAGTCGAGCCGCTTCCTTCTATCGTAAAGCCTCTGAGGGTGACATTATTTGTAGTTATAGTGACTACTGTTCCTGTTCCGCCACCATTGAGTATGGTTCTGCCAGTGACTCCTGTCAGCGTTACACGTTTGTTAATGGTTAAGTGCTCGTTGTAGGTTCCAGAACGTACAATGATCCCGTGCCCATTTAGGGTTTGACTAGCGTCGATTGCATCTTGAATTCTTGTATAGCCTAGATGGGTGTTCGTGTTGTAGACCGCATCTGTCGACGGGCTTAAAACAGGGTAGTTGTCAATATTGCCTATGCTGATGGCGTATTCATGGTCCCAAATGCCATCACCGTCTGTTTCATTCTGGTGTGGACCGTTGTAGTAGTCTACGTCGGTAAACTCGCTCCAGTAGTTGCCGCCAGAAGGATAACCGTCATCCCATGCATTACCATAAGCCTCAGTGGCGTTCGCTTGCATGTCGTTGTCAATGAAAATATTATGGTAGATACGATTATTGCTGGAATTTAGGTGAATTCCGAGGGTATTGTCCAAGACACTATTGCTAGTAAGATTGTTGTCGCCGGAACCGTTGATCATCATGCCATATGAATTATCCGAGACAGAATTGCCAGAGAGCATGTTGTTACCCGAGTTTTCGAGGTGAACCCCGAACGTGTTGTTGGAAATGTTGTTGTCTGCAAGGGTGTTGTTATCGCTCGAAGCGCTGAATGATATCCCATACTCGTTGCTCGAAAAGATGTTTTTGCAGAAGACACTATTGTTGGAAGTGATAAGACGAATTCCATAGTAGTTGTTCGTCATGTTGTTTTGACTTACGTTGCTGCCAGTTGACCCTTCTGTTAGGATACCACAGTTGCCGACCCCGCTGTTTCTCAAACTGAGATTTCCAATGTTGACGTTGTCGGCCACTACTTTGATACAGGTTCCTGAATTGTACCCATCGATCGTGGTGTTGCTTCCTCCGAAGAGTGACAGGCTCTTGTTTACAAGCAGATGCTCGTAGTACGTTCCTGAGCTTATACTGATTATATGTCCGTCAAGCGTTTCAGGAGCATTAATCGCACGTTGAATCGTGATGTAACTCAGACCTGTGTTAACGTTTGTGGCTCGTACTCCATAGCCTTGATATTCCCAATATAACGTGTGTAAGACATCGGTCAGATAGTTGGCTGCAAGGTTAAGGGACTCACCAGCTCTATTCGTAAATGTGGAATTGCTCCAGTCGTAGTTTTGGTCCATCCATACGCATTTCAAGTCTCCATTTACGTCGAATGTTGTGTCATAGGCAAGCTCAGTGGCAGCGTCGTATGCGGAGATGACACGTAGTTCGCCGTCAAAAGAAAGGTACATGTTGAAATTGTCTGTGTAGTTGTCTGTTTTTCCGTTGACGTAGGTTTCATAGTCGCTGTGATGAATTTCAGGTCCCCAGTCTGTTTCTGTTCCCATTACGTGACCAAAGACTGCAACATCGGCGATGTAGTGGCTCATTATGCCAGCAGTTTTTGAGGCTTCTGAGAAGTTTCCAGACTTGAGAAAGTTCAGAGCTGCGAGATATTCTTCAGATGCTCGAAGTGCAGCTGCATCGGACTGAAGGCTCTCATTCGTCCAGTAGTAGATATGGTGATTTACCGTGTCACCAATACCGCTAGGCGAATCAGGTAGTTCAGTGCCATACAAGTAGGCTGCAAGATTGTTCAAGATGTACTGTTTTTCTTCGGTTGGCAGCCAATCAAGGGCGTGTTGGGCTATCCAGTCATGGGTTCCGTAAAGGGGGTTGTTGGGGTCACTGCTGTAACCGCCGTTCGACCATCCTCTAACTGATGATACGTTGAACCTTAAGGCCATGATACTCATCATAAACGACACGAGAACGATCCTACACACTGCTTTCGACTTCAACCCCTCACTCCCCGCTAAGCACAATTCAGTTATGCTCAATGTGCTATAGGTCACAACCCTTAATATAAATCTTGGTCAACTCCCTTGCGCGCCAACGTCACAGCATTCTCGTTTCCCTCTTCAATTGCCTAGCGCAGTCAGGACAGCACGAACAAAAAACTGATCTTCTAGAAGATTATCTTGTAGCGGGCGTAGCATTAAGACAGAAAAATAACCGTTTGAAAGGCGAATATATGCACACCCTCAGTGCCTAACATTTCCCAGCTACCCTAGGTTTCTAGGTGTCTGGCTCCTACCACAATGTTCACAATAACATGATCGCGCACGTCAAAGCTACATTGGAGAGAGTATTGATTTGGTGTCATGCGTTGTAGGCGTTGTCGCAATACTAGGTACTGGCACCAACACAGTTCTGCTCTACTTGCGGTTAATGAGCGTGTGCAGTCTAGGATTTGTTGCTGTTCTCTGTGATTCGTTCCATGCTTTTGATGTAGATAGTCCCTACTATCATGCCAGCCGCAATTATCATCAGCAAGTCACCCGTGCCGTACGCTGGCTTGAAGCACTGGATGATCATGACCGTTAAGGCTACAATAGTAGCCCCAAAAACGTGAATTGCAATCACCAACACGTAGTGTTTCTGCCAGCCTTCCAGCTTCGCATCTCCTAACATTGGACAAAGTGAAATACGTACTCCAGACTTTAAGCCTTGGCTTTCTAGGCCCTTTCTTATTCCTTGAACTTCTTCACGTAAACCACAACGCTAGCAATGACCGCTCCGATTGCTCCTCCGCCAATATAAAGCGAGTATTTCATCAGAAACGTTGGCTCCTCAACTTTAACCGTCAATGTTAAGCTCAAGCATGGATAGTAGGATTGGTTTCCGCTAAACCTTGCTTGAGCGTCCCACGTTCCGACATCCACGGTTTGGAAACCAGCAACGAACGTGCCGTTGGAAAGCGTAAGAGTCTCAACCTCCTTAGTAGCGTTTCCCGAAGTGAAACGAACAGTCACAGGAACTCCTTCAAGTCGTGGAGACAGAAAGCCCTCAACAGTCACGTTTTCGCCGATGTGAACAGTCTCATGAACCGTGGTCAGATTCAGCGATGTGGGATACTTCACCCAATAGCTTCCATTAGCAGCCAAGGCATTCTTCAACACGTCAACAGCCTTAACCCTATAAGCCACAACCGTACCAGCATCCTTACCAGCAACAGTCGCATTGCACGTTCTGTTATCCAAAATCTCCATCGGAACGTACGACGCATTCACCCAACCATTGATTGAATACTCCAAAGTCGCATTCACCAAGTCAGTTGAATTCGAAACATATGCAACAACAGCATCACTCTGCGGGCAAACCATAGTAGGGATGCTAGAAGGCTTCAGACTGGCCTTCCCGAATTCAGTCTTAACCAAGAACTCGACAGTTCCATTGCCAGTCTCGCCGATTAGAACCAAATGATAAAGGCTTTTGCCTGAATGCGGCGAAGTCCAATTCAAAAACATCTCCTGCCCATAAAACTCACAACTCGCATAAGCCACACCTCGATACTCTTGACTCTCAAAGTTATACCCGCCATACTTGAAACCGCCATCCGTAATGTTCTTCTCACCGTAAAGCCCAGGCTCCCAAGCCAAAGGAGCACCGTTCAAAACCGTATAATTCTGTGCTTTCGGGTCAGCCATCAAGTAAAGCCTAGCCTCATACATGTCCAAGCTGCTCGGAACCTTAACCCAAACCTCCATGTACTGGCTGTCAGTCACAAACTCGTACGCCCAACTCGTATTGAAAACGGGTAGGCTCTCCGCATTCTTACCTTCAACATAATGCTCATGCCACACGTTGCAGGCAACGTTTTCGACAACCGTGAAAGTCGCCTGCTGAGAACCGCCACTCTCCTTCGCATCATTCACCATCACAAACGTGTAATTCCCCGAATACTTCGGAACAAAAAACGCTTCATCCACCGCCGTTCCCAAATGCTCAGGCAAACCCGCCGACTCAGTGTGATAGCCTTCCATCACGCCCAAAGGATTGTAAACGTAAATGTCGTAGTCCGTCTTAGGCTCCGACCCATTGTTCACCCATTTGCCATAGCAGTAAACATGATAGCTGTGATTAGCCAAGACCGGGCACACGACACTCCAGTTCTGACCTATCCCAATCTGGGAATCGTTGAAGAGCACTGGGAACATGGGCTTCTCCACGTAAGTCCAATTTCCCTGAGGCTCTAGGAAGGTATGTACGTAGTTCTGATACTCTGGAAAATCTTGAGCCTCGGCATCGGGATTCAGAGCAACAGCTATGACCGCAAGCGCGAGCACTGCCAGAGCCATCAGCAGCTTTAGTGAAGCATGAGCATTCTTCAACTTTACCACTAGAGCACCTTAGCCATGTGTCCGTGCTAAGGAATATCTGTTATGAACACCAACTCATGATTCAAAATTAGAATCAAACCACGACAAAAAGCACTGCACTTTAACTCACCTCTCCACTGGTCAAGAAGTACGTTTCCAGCAAACGTTTATTTGCCATCTTAAACGGTCTTCCATAATGGGATTGAGGAGCCATCCATGTCAGTTTTGTCAACCAGCAAGCTCAGACGCCTCCCCCTCGGTTTCTCAACGCTAGACACTGTTTTTCTAGGATTTGAGCTTGGCGACTTCGCAGTTCTATGCGGCAACGCCGCTTCCCACACCTGTTTTCTTCTGTCAATCAGAGCTCAGCTTCCCCCTGAGCGAGGCGGTATAGGCTCCTCAATCGCCTTCATTGACGGCGGCAACATGTTCAACCCATATCTAGCCGCTGAAATCGCCCGAGACTACGGCTTAGACTCAAGGGAAGCTCTGGAAAAGATTCACGTTTCACGCGCCTTCACCGCCTACCAGCTTTCATCACTCATCTTGGAAAAGCTGGGTTCGACCTTGAAAAGAAACAGGTTTGGTCTGCTGATTGTTTCAGACGTAACCTCCCTGTTTCTGGACCGCGACGTCCCCAAAACTGAAGCCACAGAACTCTTCATGAAAGTCTGCGCAAAACTCTCCGAAATAGCCGAGAAAAAGCAGACAATCGTGGTGACCAGCTACCTTCCTGAAAGAAGCTCAATGCGCGGCTTATTTTTTGAAGCCGTACTCTTCGGAAAAAGCAACATCCTCATCAGAGTAAGAAGAAAAGGGAAAATTCTCACCTTCGCCCTAGAAGACCATCCACGCATCAAGCCCTTCACCATGGACTTCACAGTTGAAGATAATTCCTTAGACTCTTTCATGGAGGCGTAACCTTTTGGGCAGAACCGTCCCATCCTACAGACAAGCATTAGAAACAGAAATCAGCCGCTGGGAAGCCTTCCGCAAAGCCCTAAGAGGCAAAGACTCGGAGGCTTTTGATAAGATGATGAACGCTTGTCGAATGCATGCGTCTGCTGCTGGCATGGCAACAAGATCTATCCTTTCAGAAGCAATGTTCATGTCCATTCTGCTAAGCCAACAGAAGGAGCTTGTGGAGATCCGAGAGAGCCTTGAGCGACTGGAAAAGCAGCTTCAGAAAACTTAACCCTGTCCGAGGCTGGCTTTTTGACGTTTACCCTTCAGGTTCTGATGAAATAACGGTTTGGATTATCGCAGAAAACGGCAAACGAGTCAGACTCATTGACAGGTACAATCACAGAATCTACATCTCTGGAGCGTTTTCAGATCTCAAGACGTTAGCTGAACGACTAAGAGACGATCCTTCAGTTGCAGGCTTACGCTTTGTTAGAAAATATGCTGACTTCATGGACACAAGCAAAAAGAAAGTATTAGAGATCAGCCTCGACGACTATGAACAAGCATCGCTTCTTGCCAGAAGAATACTCAGACTGGGCAGATGCGAAAAGTTTCACCTGTGCAACGTTGACGTTCCAATCCCACAGGCCTACTTATATGACAAAGACATTTTTCCTTTAGCTCACGTGATGGCTGTTGACTCTGGCAAGAGACTCTTTTACGATTTGCTTGACTCGGTTGAAGCAGTTGACTATCCGATTCTGCCTTTGCGCTCGCTACATCTCAACGTAAGCGTAAAAAAAGAGGGAATTCTGCAAAAACTGAGCGATCCAATAGAAAGCATAACACTGGACTGCTGTGGCGGCAAGTCAATAATCATTAACGGAGGAACCGAGAAAGAAAAGCTTCTAACACTTGTCAAAGCCATCAAAGAAGAAGACCCAGATCTAATTTTCACGGATGGCGGAGACTCGTTCTTAATGCCCTATCTAACCTACCGAGCCTTCGTCAATACTATGCTGGACGACTTTATCTTGGGCAGAGACAACATTCCCTTAAGAGCTAACAGAAGCAAAGGACAAACATTCTTCTCCTACGGCAGAGTCTACCACAAAGCACCCACCCGGAGACTTTTCGGCAGAGTCCACATCGACGTGAACAACACTTTCATTTACGCTGCTTGCGGATTGGAAGGACTGATTGAGCTTTCTAGAACTTGCAGGGTTCCGCTTCAACGAGCGGCAAGAGCCTCTATCGGAAGCATAATGTCTTCCCTGCAGCTTTACACTGCATGGAAAAATGACATTCTTATCCCTTGGAAGAAGGGTGAGCCTGAATCTTTCAAGTCAGCATGGGAACTGCTTGTTGCCGACCGTGGCGGATTTGTTTTCGAATCCACGCTCGGCTTTCACACTGATGTAGTTGAAGTTGACTTTACCTCCATGTTTCCGATGCTAATGCTAACCCGGAATCTTTCAGCTGAAACGGTTCTCTGCAAGTGCTGCCCCAACTCGCAGGTGCGCGTTCCAGAGCTTGGATACAACATTTGCGAGAAAAGAAAGGGCATCGTGCCTAAGACGTTGGATTTGCTTTTGAGGAAACGTTTGCGGTATAAGAGTATGCTGAAAGAAGTGGAGGATAAAGAGTCTAGGCATGTTTATAACATGCGGCAGTCGGCTCTCAAATGGATTTTGGTGACGTGTTTTGGCTACTTGGGATATAGAAACGCACGGTTTGGGAAGGTTGACGCTCACATTGCTGTGTGTGCCTTTGCTCGTGACGCGTTATTGAAGACTGTTAGGATGGCTGAAGAGCATGGTTTTGAAGTTCTTCACGGCATTGTAGATTCATTGTGGTTGAAGAAACAGGGATTTTCGCCGAAGGAAGTTGCCGACTTCTGCCATCAAGTTTCAGCAACCCTTAACATTCCTTTAGGCGTTGAGGGAAAATATCGTTGGATTGTTTTTCTCCCGTCAAAAGTGTTGGAGGGTGTTCCTGTGCTTAACCGTTATTATGGCGTGTTTGAAAATGGTGAGATCAAGATGCGCGGTGTTGAGGCAAGGCGTAAGGATACGCCTCTTTTTGTCTACAAGGCTCAGATGGACGTTATCAGAAAACTTGCAGAAGCCCACAGCTTTGAAGCTTTCAAGGAAAGGATTCCAGACGCCTTACAGATACTGCGAGAGTACGCTGAGAGGCTGATTCAAGGCGACGTTGACGTGCAAGAACTCTTAATCACCAAAAGAATATCAAAGTCTCCTTCAGGCTACAGTCATGACGTTTTCCAAGCAATAGCAGCCAAGCAACTAGAGAAAGCTGGCTTTGAAGTGCACGCAGGACAAACAGTCCAATACCTAATCGTTAATGCCGAGTCCAGATGGGTCAACGCAAGGGTTATTGCGGCACCGTTGCTAAAGCCAAACGTGCACCACTATGATGTTAAGGAGTATGTGCAACTGCTAACTTCTACATGCGAAACACTACTTGGAGTATTTGGCTATGACAAGAGCATAATTCAAGCTGAAACAATGCAGCATCAAAAACAGATGATGCTTTCTCCACAATGAAAAGGTAAGCGCCTTCATTTTTTCCGTTAGTCTTATCTAACTGCTTGTTCACTCTATCTGTTTCGACACATCAACGGTGCATGCATTGCCTCCAATCATCCAAATAAAAGACCTCACGAAACGATTCGGCAACCTCGCAGCAGTCGATCATTTGAATCTTGAAATCGAAGAAGGAGAAATCCTGGGACTTCTTGGCCCTAACGGTGCAGGCAAGACAACCGCGATCCTCATGCTCGCAACGGTCATCAGACCTACAGATGGCACGGCTCTTGTCGGCGGATACGACATAAGAAAGAACCCTGATAAGGTTCGAGGGCTTCTGGGCATGGCCTTTCAGGAGCCAAAAATGCTCTGGGTCAGTACACCTTGGGACGTTGTGAACTGGCATGCTAAGGTTTGTGGTCTGTCGACTGAAGAACGAAAACGGCGGGTCAAGGAGGTTCTGGATGCGGTGGACATGTGGGAGCCAAGACACAAGAATGTCCACGCTTTGTCAGGAGGCATGCGCAAACGCGCAGAGATGGCAAAGGTTCTGATTCAAAAACCAAAGATCGCGATCGTTGACGAGCCAACCGCCCAGATCGACATCGTAGGCAAACACAAAATATGGAACATGCTTCTTGAACTTCGCGACGAAGGAACTACGATAATCCTTGCTACGAACGAGCTTTATGAGGCTGACCAGCTTTCGGATCGTGTCGGAATAATGCACAAGGGAAAACTGCTCGTGTGTGAAACACCGAAGAAGCTGAAGGACAGCATTCTAGGCGGAGACATAGTTGACATTCAACTTGCAGAAGCCGCGCCTGCAAAGATTGTTGAAGAGCTCAAAGGCTTGAAAGAGGTTGTTGATATAATGCAAGTCAAGCCGACAAACCTGCGCCTTTACTTAAACAGAGTGGAGGAGATTGTTCCACAAATAATGGGTTTATTCTCCAAGAAAAACATAACAATCACCAGCATACGCATGAGTGAGCCAAGCCTTGACGACGTGTTTGCGCATTATACGGGCTTGACTATCGAAGAAGCGCAAAAAGATCAGAGGTAATCGTAAACGAACAAGCTATTGCTAGTAATTGAGAGGGATATTCGCCTCTTCTTTCAGTACAAGTTCCTTATCATCATGCGTGCCATCTGGTTTATTTCGCAAATAGCGTTGTTTGGGCTTATCGCTTCGCGGATGATCAACATTCCAGATTATTTTCAATACTACGTGGCTGGCTTGTCCGTGATGAGTCTGTATTCAGCGGCCATTTTCATAGGATTCGACATTTACGAAGAAGCCGAACACGGCGTCTTTGAATATCTGCTTAGCCTTCCGGTTTCAAGAAAGCAACTCGTGCTAGGGCGATCAATCGGCGGCGGTCTCAGGTCCTTCATATATGTCGGACCTCTCATAGCCATATCGTTATATGTTATAGGCGCTGTCAACCCCTTCAGCTTTCTAGTTACGTTGTTTGCGCTCTTTCTGTTTTCTTTTGGCGTCTCAGGCATGAGCATAACCATAGCAGTGTTGATAAAGTCCAGTGACCGCTTCGACATTTTTATGGGCGTCTTAGACGCGCTCATCGTCCGCCTAAGTACGGCCATGTATCCATTAGCGTACGTCCAACAGGCAAATCCGCTATATGGCTGGATTGCGAGCTTCAACCCAGTCACTTTTGCTGCAGACCTATTCAGATGGGGAACAGGAATAGAGACAATAATGACACTGCAGAATCCCCTGTTACCCTTCCTTGGCGTGGTCGCATTCTTCGGACTGTTCACCCTTTTCGGTGTCACAATCTACGAGAGAATGATCGAGGGAGGAGGCTGGCAATAGACGAGAGGCATCATTCGCATGGTTGAACACGATTTCAGAAACTTCTTCCGCTACAAGTGGTGGCTTGTGGGTTTGATCAGCATGAACCTCGCCGACCTCTTCATAATGGCCATCGTATACAACATCATTCTGGAACCGAGCCTATCGCAGCAAATCGGAGGTTACTTCAAATTCTTTGCGCCAGGTTTAGCCGTCACGGGATTGTTCGCTTCAGCGTTCATGATTGGGCGAGAAATAAACATGGAACGCAGAAGGGAAGTGCACCACTATATGCTAAGCCTCCCAATGACCCGAATCGAGCTGGCCGTTGGACGAGTTCTTTCAGGCGGGTTGCGTGGTATGATGTACATGTCGCCGTTGTTGGCGACCTGCTTCCTCTTCCTAGGGTTGCCAAACGTCTGGCAGTTCCTTCTGATCTTGGCTGTTCTGTTCCTTCTAGCCATAGGTATATCCGGCCTGAGCATCACGATCGCAGTGTCCACATCCAGCCTTGAGAAGTTCATAACCGCCAGAGGACTGGTTTATTATACACTGTTCTTCTGTAGCAGCGTCTTCTATCCGCTTTCATTGATTGAAGAGCTGGGGCGAGATGGCAAGTTTCCGGCGATACTAGTGACGCTGGCTGAGGTTAATCCATTAAGCACGGCTTCAGACATGATTCGGAACTTTCTGCTCGGCTACCCGCCCTTTTCATTTGTTTCACTTATCGGCGTCCTCGCTTTCTCAGTTCTTTTCACGTTTGCCGCGGCTTTTGGATACATGAAAATAATAGAACGCCAATGACCATTTAGTTAGATTTATGAATGGGAACCGCCTACTCTTGTTTCTCTTCGCCTCCGTTTGGAATCCTTTGAAGGTTGAATTTGAATGGTTGACGTGAAGGCTATCTTTGAGCCGCGGAAAGTTGTGTTGATTGGCTCAAGCATGATTAGGGAAAAGGTTGGAATGGCTTCTCCACAGCTTTTCAGCGATGTCATTTACAATATGAAGAAATCCTTTGGTGGCAAAACCTATGTGCTAGATTTGGAAGGCAAGATCGGTCGCAAGAGCCTTGACAGGATACCTGAAGCCGCTGAGCTTGCGGTGATAATGCTTCCGCCCGATCAGTCAGTCATCCAAGCGGAAAAATGCGTGAAACATGGCATCAAAGCATTTGTCATGATTACAGGTGGATTCAAAGACAGCCAGCGTCAGCAGCTTCTTAGACTCAAAGAGGAATACGGTGTCAGGATTTTGGGTCCCAACACGATTATGGGCGTGATAAATACGTCCAACGGGCTGAATACAACGTTTGAAAGAAACGTTATGCCGAAGAAGGGAAACATCGCTGTCATTTCTCAAAGTGGCGGTGTTGGCGCTTGCTTAATCGATTGGGCATGTTTCTATCATATAGGCATAAGCAAGTTCGCTTTCGTGGGTGACAAAATAGATGTTGATGATGTTGACCTATTGCAGTACTTTGGTGAGGACAAAGTCACAAAGGTTATCTGCCTTTACATGGAAGGGGTGAAGAACGGCCGAGAATTCGTAGAACAGGCAAGAAGAATAGTGGGACGCAAGCCCATATTGGTTCTGAAAGGTGGCGTCACGCTGGAATCTGCGCGAAGAGCCAAATCACACACGGCCTCAATAGCTGGTTCGGACGAGGTTTTTGATGCTGCCTTCAAGAAAGCAGGAATAATGCGGGTGGAGAACATTGAGGAGCTGATGAACATGGCAATAGCCTTGTCCAAACAGCCGCCTATGCGGGGAGACAACGTGGCCATCGTCAGCAACGTGGGCGGACCAGCTATACTTGCCGGAGATGCCGTAGCAAGAAGCGGCCTGAGGCTTGCATCGCTGTCTGAAAAGGTGAAGCAGAGAATTGAGGGCTTGTATCCTGGCGTGGATGCAACTAATCCAGTGGATATGATCGCTGATGCGAGAGCTGACAGATACGAGAGGGTGTTGGATTTGGTGCTTTCGGACGGAAATGTGGATGGCGTTCTCGTGATAAACATGCTGAAGTCCACGTTCTTCGAGCCGAAGGATGCTAGAGTGATTTCGAAGGTTGCGGCGAAATATCCATTCAAGCCTGTTGTGGATGTGCCTGCAGGCGGGGAAGACTTTGCCCTAGTCTACAAGGTCCTGGGCAACACAAGCATTCCTCTGTATAACCTGCCTGACAAAGCTGTGAAAGCCTTGAAAATCCTGAGAATCTATAGGAAGATCGTTGAGAATCATTGACTGCACTCAGAGCTGTTTGATGAGGTCTTGGCGAGCTTGTTGAGCGCCTGACTTGGGCAATCGCTGAGGTTTGAATGACGATAATCATGCCATGCCCGTCAACTCAGAAATTGGACGTACGACTGTCCATGATGTAGAAGATCGTTCCACAAGCGTTATTTGTAGATATGCCAACTATTTCACAGGGGAAAGGAAATTGCTGAAAAAAATCATTTGTGGAATAGTGTTGTCGCTGTTGCTAGTAAGCATGACAAAACTGGCATTCACTGCTCAATCTCATGGGGCATCTGCGGGTCAGCTTGTAGATTCTTTGGGGCCACTTAGCACGCGTGGTCTAGTAGAAGAATGGAGATTTCATATGTGTGAGCACTATCATTGGGGGTACTTCGGCTCATCTGCTGCAATTGCTGACTTGGGGCCTTCGGTAAACAATAATGGAAGTGAACCCGATTCAAATCTTGAAATCGTAACAGGAAGCGATGAATACGCTAATTATTACTGGGAGCTAGGGAATTCTGCCACCGGAATCTGGCGTTGTCTTGACTCAAGAGGAAACCTTGAATGGGCAAAAGCTAGCGAAAGCGACGAAACAAGAGGATCAGTTGCCATAATTGATGTCAACGGTGACGGACAACTTGAGTTAGTCGGAGGAACTACGAGTGGGGAAACAGTTGAGGTCATGAATCGCACGGGCGGTTTCATCTGGACGTTCCCGAACCCGCCGAGATGTGGGAGCTTCTACTATCCTGACGCTCCAGCCGTGGCAGACTTGATCCCTACTGTTGGGGGTTTGGAAGTAGTAATAGGAAATAGACCTTACGGGACAGTACTTGCGTTTGACGGAGACAACTCGGACGGAATCAATGAGGGAGTTTCAGCTACTGGCATTCCAGGATCACCTTACGGAGGCGTAGAGGGCAAGGATTGGGATCTCCTCTGGATTTTCCAGACGGGTGCAGAGTTGTGGTCTACACCAGCCGTGGGTGATGTCGATAACGATGGCATATTGGAAGTGGTCATTGGTTCCACTAATGGCAACTTGTACGTTCTTAATGGCCTTAACGGTAGCCAAGAACATGCGTTCTCAACTGGCGGGGCAGTCTATGCTTCTGCAGCTCTAGCTGACCTTGACGGCGATGCATATCTTGAGATAGTCATAGGTTCAACTGATCACAACGTATATTGCTTCGAGTGGAACGGCGTCGTAGGCAGTACAGAGTGGGCATACCCAACTGCCATTGAGGTATATTCTTCTGCCGCTATAGGAGATGTCGATGGAGACGGAAGCCTTGAGGCAGTTGTAGGGTCGAATGATGGAAATGTCTATTGCTTAAATGCCTTAGGTATCGCGGAATGGATTTACTCGACTGGCGGCGCTGTGGTTTCTTCTCCAGCCCTTGCGAAAGCAGGACCTGTAGACCAGTACGCTAGGGACTGGCCAATGTTCAGAAACAATCCGAGGCGCACAGGTTTGTATGGAATGGGTTCATCAACGCATCTCGACGTCTACGTAGGTTCAGACCACGGGTATCTGTATTTGCTCGATGGGGACACTGGTTCTTTGATCGACCGATTCCAAGTGTATACTGGCTCGATGGGCAGCATTCATACGTCTCCCAGCGTCGCAGACATCGATGGAGACCTGAAGCTCGAGATAGTGTTCTACGATTGGGGCTATGGCAGCGTTCGAGGCGGCAACACTTTATGGTGCTTGGAGGACACTGGCGAGGAGACGATGACCGCCACAATTGAGACATACTGCTACACTGAAGCAGGTTATGTAGGCGTAGATGTAACAATGGACGGATCACCGACAGGATACAAGACTCCTCATGCATTCACTAATCTAGTTGGTAGCCATACATTCACAGTCCCACAACAAGACTCAAGCGGTCATTCATTCATAAACTGGAGCACAGGCCAAACCAGCACCACCATAACCGTCACACAAACCGGGACATATACCGCCTACTATGGAACAGGCATACACGATGTTGCCGTGGAGGACGTGAAACCTTTGAAGAGCATCGTGGGTCATAACTACTCAATGTCCATCAACGTGACCGTTGCGAATCCAGGCGACTTCGTAGAGACTCTTGGCGTCATTGTCTACTATGATGACTTCAAACTCGAATGGGAAATCCTCTGGGCCAAGGGCGATATAAGCGGAGATGGCTATATTGATAACAAGGACCAGCAACTGTTGATGGCAGCATACGGTTCAAAGCCTGAAGACCCTAACTGGAACCCCTACGCAGACCTCGACCATGATCTTCTCGTGGATTTTGCAGACTTGAGCATACTCGGTGCCCATTACGGCCTAAACACGTGGAACTACCTTGGTGTACCACCCCCCATCACAGTGCAATTAGTCACCAACTTAGCATCTGGAAGCTCCATGACTATCTCTTTAGTATGGGATACGACAGGTTATGCCTACGGTAGCTACACGTTGAGCGCCTATGCTCGGCCAGTAACATTTGAAGGGGATTTGACCAACAACAACTTCTTAGACGGCAATGTCCAAGTGTGCGTTCCTGGCGACCTGAACGCGGACAATACTGTTGACTCAACTGACTTAGGCATGATGGGCGGCTCTTGGGGCAAGTTTCCGGGCGACTTAGAATACATCCCTGAAGCAGACATCAATGACGATGGCTCTGTGGACTCAACGGACCTTGGCATAATGGGAACCTACTGGGGGCCACATTAAACCAAACAGCCACCACACCAGAAACACTCCTTCTTTTTTCGAGAGTAACTCGTGACTTACGTTTTCTTGTATTTTTCTTTGATGACCCTAAAACTATATTTTGCACTGCTGCAGATTCTACTTGTAGTTTTCACCAACAACCAAGGTGGAATATTGGCTCACTACCTAGAGAACGAAAACAGGAGATTGACTGAGCAAATCCTGAAGTTTGGCAGACACGTTGCTGGTCTTAACCAGATCACAGCAGCCTACATTTACGGTAATGACGCCTTTGGAATGCCTGGTGGCAAGGCAGTGCTGGAGGTCCTTCTCGTAATCCGTGGCTTTCAGTCCAAGCTCATGAGCTACGTGAAGATTTTTGATGAAAGAACCATTATTGTTGTTGCGGCCGACGAGTGGGTTTTTGAAAGAGACGTAGATAGAGGTTTTCTTGGCGAAGCGTTGGCTTGGGGAATGATCTTTCCATACTCGCCGCTGATTAACGGAGAATATCTGCATCTAAAGGAAGTCAAGCTCAAGAAACGCTTGATCCTCGAACTTATGGAAAACCTCGTTCTAGAGTACCCAGAGCTATCTTACGAGATGCGCATAAAGCCAGAATATTTCATGTTTGAAGCCATGATAAGTAGAGGGCGGATTTTTCCACCAATGATCTACAACCTTGGGAATTTCATGCGAGAAGACGGCAAAAAAGAACGCGTGAACCACACTCTTCGCGGATACTCCGAAGCGCTGGAGGAATTGGAAGAGGAAGGCACGATCAGCTTATCGAAGGACTACGTGAGGATATCTAAGAGATTTGTGGAGAATTCCCAAAACCCAAGAGTCCGTCTAATGAATCTTTCGAAGAATGTGCCGCGAGCTCTATTCACGTCTGCACTTCGCATTTTCCCAAGAATCCTGAACACTCTTTCCCAGAACAGGGAAGTATTGCTCAACCTACAAAGGGCCACAGAAGCAAACTCGAAATCCGTGTGTCAAATCGAAGTCCCTGAGAAATACGTTTACATTCCCACGGCTTCAGGACTCGTTTCCCTGGCCAATAGAACAGATATTGAAGCCTTTGCTAGGGAAGTGTTGCATGCAGACAAGAACGCGGAGATCACGACTGAACCTGTCGGTGGGATTTTGAATGATGTCTTCTTGGTCAAGGCTTACGTTCAAGGAAAAGAAAGAAAGGTTATTGTTAAGAGATTCAAGGATTGGTCGAGTGTCAAATGGTTCCCACTTACTTTGTGGAGTGCTGGAACCAGGACTTTTGCGGTTTTGGGTCGTTCGAGGCTTGAGAGAGAATGTGCGATTAACCAAGTCTTGTATTCGAAGGGTTTTGATGTTCCAAGGCTTCTGCATGTAAGTCCTAATGCGCGGTTGGTTTTTATGGAGTACGTTGAGGGCGAAAACGCTAGCAAGACTGTGAAGGAACTTGCAGAATCGAAAACTGCCGCCGACACCAAGAAGGGTTTGAAGATCATAGAGAGAATTGGAAGGAAATTTGCCAAGGTGCATGCTCTCGGCATAGCTTTGGGCGACACGAAACCCGAGAACATTTTGATTGGGGAACACAGCGAAATCTATCTGATGGACTTTGAACAGGCATCTCGAAACGGTGACAAGGCTTGGGATGTTGCCGAATTCCTATACTATGCTGGTCATGACCTTCCGCCACTTGTTGAAACGCGAACTGCAGAGCTTATTGCGGAAGCTTTCATTGAAGGCTACGTGGCGGCTGGCGGAGGGGTTGAAGTTGTTAGGAAAGCGGGCAATCCGAAGTACACGAAGGTTTTCAGCGTTTTCACGTTTCCTCACGTGATGCTGGCTATGTCAAACGTGTGCAGAAGGGCAGGAGGTTCGAAACAGTAAAGATGGTAAAGCGCGAAACGACTCTAGCCTTCTTTGGTGGAGTTGACGAGATTGGCGGAAACAAGATTCTGCTGAAGGACAGAGACACGAAGGTTCTGCTGGATTTTGGCATGTCGTTTGCCATGAAGAAGCAGTTTTATTCGCCGCCTTTTCTTTCGCCAAGAAGTGAAAGAAGCCTGCTGGAGCTTGGGATTCTCCCGAGACTTGATGGAGTTTACAGGTTTGATAAGAAACCGCCGGAAGTTGACGCAGTCTTCATATCCCACAGTCATTTAGACCATTCTGCTTACTTGTCCTTCATAAACCGAGAAATCCCAGTACATTGCGGAGAAACTACGCAGACTATTCTGCGTGCATTGACCGAGATGCGTAGGGCGGATTTGGAGTTTGACGTTGAAGGTTTAGTTTTCAAGTCTTTCAGAACAGGAGACAAGATCACTATTGGCGGCTTGGTAATCGAGCCTATTCACGTTGATCATTCTGTTCCCGGTGCGTATGGCTTTGTTATTCGCACTTCGAATGGGGCGGTTGTCTATACTGGTGATTTTAGGGTTCATGGGTCTAAGCCGGAGATGACGCGTGATTTTGTTGACAAGGCCAAGAACTCGGAGCCTGTGGCTGTTATTACTGAAGCCACAAACTTGAGTGGGGCATCGGTTTCCTCAGAAAGCGAAGTGCATGAAAAGCTGAACAGTATTGTTGGGCAGGCAGAGGGAATTGTGCTTGCCGAGTTTGCGTATGCGGATGTTGACCGATTGAACAGTTTCTTTCAAGTTGCCAAGAAATGTGGACGGTGCCTTGCTGTTTCACTTAAGCAGGCTTACTTGCTGAACGCACTTCGCACTGACAAGAAGCTGAAGGTTCCGGATTTGAACGATGAGAGCATTCTGATATTTCGAAAGTCGAAGAGAAGATACGACAAGTGGGAAAGCCAGATTCTTCAACAATACGAGAACAAGGTTGTTGATGTGTTCGAAGTTTCGAAGCGCCAGTGCAAAGTAGTCCTGGCTTTGTCGTTCTATGATTTGGAGGAGCTTGTCGAAATCCAGCCTGAAGCGGGCAGCTGTTATGTCTTATCTGCTTCTGAACCGTTCAATGAGGAGATGGAGATTGACTTTGAAAAACTCATGAAATGGCTGGGACATTATGGCTTGCCACAATACCATGTGCATGTTTCTGGGCACATCATGCCATTACAATTGAAAGCCATCCTTGAGGAAATCGATGCAAGGAACATTTTTCCGGTACATACTGAGAACGCCGGATTATTCTGCAAGTTTATGCGAGACCTGAAAGGCAAGGTAATGCTTACTGAAAAAGAGAAAGCGTATAGACTTTAGGCTTGCTTTTGCCATTCGTGATGAGCTTCCGTAGTCAGGCGTGCGGCGCGCGCGCATATGATGAAAACACAGAACGTAGGCTTGCTCAGTGGACACTTCAGAGAAGACCGAGACAGCTTAAACTCTTTCAAACAATTAGTTAATTAATAGACTATCCGCATCTATAGAATACTGAATCCATAGAATGTTGAGTCTGTAGAACAGAACCGTAACCCTCAATCAAGTTTCTCTCTTTCTTCACTCTCTTCCAGATTCCGAGACGCTCACAACAAACAGCAAGTAAGCAAAACAGTCAATCTATAGAATGTCATATCTATAGATACGAGCATTCAACCAAACAAACAAGCATAATAGAATAGAAGAATATCAACAATCACTAGAGAGGAGCGGAGAGAAACTTTCAAATTTCTGTGAAAAATGCAAAGAAATAAGTCAACAAAACGAACTAACATCTATTAGTGATGTTTGTGGATTACGAGGAATTAAGACCATTCGTTCTTGAAGCACTGAGGGTATTGATTAAGAATAGAGACCTAACCTTGGAATTGATCATAGACGAAACGGACTCAACTGCCCGTTCAAAAGGATTTTACAAAGATGTTACACCCTATTCTTATCATGGTTGGGGTAGCGGTAGCCAAAAGTATATGCCTTCTGACGATAGGGAAAAAGTGCGGCAAATTGTATGGGAGTTTATTCTTCAAGGAATCTTAGCCATTGGACGAGATGAAGCTAATCCGAATTTTCCGTTTGTGTCAATAACAGAGCATGGCAAGAAAGTCTTAGACTCTGGGGAAACGCTTCCTTATGACCCCGATGGATATCTACGGAAACTAAGAACGGACATTCCAAATTTAGACCCAATAATCGAAATGTATGTTACTGAAAGTCTCCAAGCGTATCTTAAAGGACTTATGTTTTCTTCTGCGGTTGCGTTAGGAGTTGCTTCTGAGCAAGCGCTTCTTTTGCTGTTAGACACGTTCACAAATGCCATAACGAACCCCGCAACAAAAAGCAGTTTTGGAAAATTACAGGACACAATCGGAATTAAGCATAAGTTCGATCAGCTGAAGAACAAACTGATGGGCATTAGGGGAACTCTTCCTAGAGAACTGTCAGAAGATTTAGAATCCCAGTTTGACGGCATTTTCAATTTGATACGAGTTACACGAAATGATGCAGGACATCCCACAGGAAGAAAGATTGAAAGAGACGTAGCTTTTGTAAACCTGCGACTTTTCATTATCTACTGCAAAAAGACATATGAGTTGATTGACTATTTCGGGACTCACCCAATCTAGACCCTATTTAACCATCTCTAGAATAGAAGAAGCAACAGTTATCCAGTTCCTTTTGACACTGGGGAAATGCAGAACGCTTATAGCTGAACCGAAAGAACTAATCCGAATCACTTCCGCAAAAGTCAGCTAGAAGAGTGAGAGAATCATAAAAGGAATTTTCAAAAGCCTTTTAAACCTTCTAAGCTAAGTTGAGACTAGGAGAAAAACGTAATGGGAAAAATCAAAGAAGCAATTTGCAGAAGTATCCCAGATGAAGTGAAAGTGAATCTTCCCGATACTGAATTAACATGGAAAGGCATACGTGGAAGACTCAATTGTCCACAAACAGAACCAAAAGAAACATGCTTCAAATTAACTAATAAGGTTAAAGTGTGCATCGTAGAAGACATTTAGACTCCCGTACCCTTCCAGAATCCTAAATTTCCGTATGCCTTCCACAAAAAGCCGTCTTAGGAATTGACCCGTTTTTAATCAGTTGACTAATCTCTAGAAATAGGTCCACACTTAGAATGGGAGAATCCTTGTCCTATTCTCTGTCTAGTTCTCAGATAGGTAGAGGAGTAGTGTTGACCGTAGTCTCTTGATAGAGGGAATACGGTCTTACCGTAATAACAACATCATCTCTATAAACTGATAGAATCATAGAACAATGACACTTAATGAAAACAATAGATAGTCTATTGGACCTTAGAATAGGTGTTACCTTGTAGAGATTGATAGTCTTCTACCTATGGATTGATGTGTTACTTGGAACTGAATTGATGTTTTCAATGATTCTATTTTGTTATCTCTTAGAGCTACCTATACAATATGCACAGTTGTCGTATCCTTCCTTGTGTGCTTGGTCTAGTGTGTCTGGTTCGAAGCTTTTTGCATGTCCAGCACGTATGATTTCGCTTACTTGGCATTGATTTGGTCCAGTCTTCTCGTTGTCCAAGTCGTGGACTTCCTTCTTGTCTGTGTTACCTAAGAACTGCTTGTTATGTCTTCTCAATGTTTCACCTCTTTTCCTTTCTATGGACTTTAGAAGTATCAGTTCAAATAACTTGCGGTTTTCTCTGATTGGCTAACCATTGTTTCAAGACGTATTTCATCACATGATGAAAAGACAAGAAGTTTTAATAGTTCCCTATTTCCCGACAAAAGTTTAAGCAAGAAGAAATTCGTGAACAAGCTGAGACGCAAATCTCGAAGACTAGAGGAGAATTCACAGCTAAGAAACGATTTTTATTGAAATTCTTACGTTTCGACTTGTTTGAACCTAGCAACCGTGAACAATGCACAATGATTAGACTGCAAAAACTAGGCTTATGGCGTGAACAAGAAAACCAGATAGAGGAACATCTCGAATTGTGCGAAGGTTGTAAAGATTGGGTCTATAACCTAATGCAAGACCACTTATGGTCTAGGGAAGAAAGAAAGACCGTTGACCTTTCGAGTATTGGATTGCATCCTCTCGAAGAGGTCAAAACCTATCAAGTGCGACTCTGCGACAAGAGCGAAAACCCGAATCTTTCCCGTAAAGACTTCATTAAGTTGTTGAAAAGCATAGGTGGAGACGTTATAACGGTAGATGAGAAACTAGGGAAATTCACGATTGTGATTGACCCCGATAAAGCTGAATCTAAAGCTCAGTCTGAACCTTCTGAACGGGTCCACGGCGTCAATCTGTGGAATTAGACCACTCGAAAACTAGTCTCTGGTTCGCTAGAAACTCCTTGGTTCGAAAAACCAACCATTGCTTTTTGGCACGTACGTAAAAGCTACTGGTAGATATTCGAATGTTTGCCCGTTTTGGTCTTCAAGACTAACTCTAACCTCAATTGTCAAGGTTTCCTTACTCTGTACACATTCTGGAGGTATGCTAAAGTGTCCAAAAACAATGCTATACGGATTTAGATTCCATGGGGTTTCTCCATTGTAGTAGCCCATATACTTACCATTACGGTATTCGCCTTTTTCCATGCCTAGGTCCTTGTCGCCCAGTATTACTCTTGCCTTGACTCTGGCTCGTATTGGGCTGTCATGAGTGCTTCTTATGTAGAAACCAACATCTGGTAATTTGCGTTGATATTCGGTGTTTTGTATCTGCTGAGTTATTGCATAATGGACTAGAGGGGGGGCGTTTTCCTTTAGAGCGGGCGTCAACTGAGGTTTGGTAGTGTGTTTGGTTATCTCTCCCAATTCTCCTTGATACTCTCCTTCATAACAAGCAAAGAATTGGCGAACAAGGTCGGCAGGGGTTCTAAATTCAATCTGCTGTATATCTTTCAGATTTAGTTTCTTGTCGCCCAAGTCAATTAGAATCTCTGGTTTCAAGTCAGTCCATCGAAAACACATAAACTTTCTCTTATGAGACTCTGCTAACGTCATTTCGTGGATGATTTGGGGCGACTTCTCAAATCCTTTTGTTACTATCATGACAAAGGTGCCACAGTCAGTTATTGCTTGGTCTCTGTATTGCCACCACTTCTCAGTGAGTTTGTACTCTTTCGGAATATCAAAGTCGTCCACAAAAGCACGAATCTCCTCTTCTCCAAGAGCGTCTCTTAATCTTTCTGCAAAGTCATCCCCAGAAATCCTCTTGTAACAAATGAACACATCGTACGGCATAGCCTTCCCTCGATTTTTGTGCTCTCTGCTAGAGAGAATCTGATGGTCATAGTTATTAACGATTTTGTCATCCTAGACAAAGAAAAAGCCAGAATAGAGTTATCTTCTATCAGTCTTTTTAAGCAAGCTTGACCACGTTGTTTTTCTTAATTATGTTTTTGAAGGTTACGGATTCACCAATATTAACTGAACTGACCTTCCAATTGACGTTTGACCAAGTTTTTGCATGTAGGTGACCTGAGTTAGACCACCATGCCCTATATCTGTAAGCAGACGAAGGCAATTTAGTGCCAATAATTCTTTCGATGTCCTCATATGCTAGGTTTTCAATCTGTTTCGAACTGTTCCTCAAGTATTCTTCTAGTTTTTGATATTTGTTTCTGGCTAATTCCTTCGAAGAATTCGGGTTAATCTTCTCAGAAATGGGTCGAACTTGACGCTTCCTTGATTTTCCTGTTCCTTTGGTGTTCCATTCTGGGTCAAGTCTTTCTATGAGGTCGTCTTCAACCTCAAATCTGTTGTTAGTTTCGTGGAACAATAGGTTGACTTTGTCACCAGACTTGAATGCTCCAAGAATCAAGTTGTTAATCCTACAATTTGTTGATTGACCTGCTTCGTAGCATTTTCTTGGAGAGATAACGCCATATCCCATATTCCACCTTTTTCCGAAGTCCTCACATTCTCCAACATATTTCGGTGTTTCATTGATTACGACTAGGTAAACACCAGTTTTCCGAAATGCGTGTGTAATCTTGAAACGACAAAACGGTCCTTTTCCATACTGATTTAAAGGGAGATTAGAAACATTACGAAATCTCGATTGGGGCATGTATTCTTTAGGGATGCCGTCTTTTTCCAATTCTGGCATGATTTCACAAACGAATTGAAATAAATAGTCAAAGATTTGAAGGGCAAGCATTCTTTTCTCAGGTTCCAATTATTGGCTTTTCCAGTAAATATGTTTTGGAATTCTATGAACCAGTTTTTGGTTTTGCAGAAAAGTTATAGCGTGAACACGAACATTACCAACTGAGCAGCTGAAAAGAGGACTAGAATGCTTGACAAAGAAGAAATCTTGAACTGGAATAGAAAATATGATAAAGACCATCCTTGGTACGTGGAAAAGGAAAAGGAGTTAGGAGACAAGTTTCGAAAAACAAAAACGGTAACAAAAAGTGATTTGCTTCAAGTAGTTGATTGGAAATTCAAGGGAGTGCCACCCAGACATAAGAGAGTGACAGAATTAGCAAAAAAGAATACAAATGAAATAGTTCAACAAACTTGCAGTCAAGTTTTCACTATGAGCGATGATTCAGATAGAATAAAAAGCCTAGATAGTCTTCATGGTGTTGGTCCAGCGTTAGCAAGCACAATACTCACGTTCTATGACCCAAAAAACTATGGCGTTCATGATACTCATGTTTGGAAAGAATTTTTTGGGGACAAGCCTTCTACACTATTTATTGGGAGTGGATGTTATTTAAAACTCCTTGCAGAACTGAGAAAAATAGCAAATAGATACGACCTTGATGCAAGAACAGTTGAAAAAGCCTACTTCAAGAAAAATTTTGATGAAACAAGTAGCTAGAACAATGCTCTATCAGTCCTTTTAAGCCAGTTTGACCCAGTATTCATTAGAAGAAAACGGTCATGTGAAGACGGACTTCGGGAGACATCCCACTTTGTTCCTTATCCTGTGTAGGGTTTGAATTGCCACGCGTCTTTTTCAGTATATATCTGTCTTAGTGTTTTTGTGGCTCTTTCTCTGTCCATTGACAGAAGCAGTTTTCCAATGTGTTTGCACAGTTTCTTTGTGGATAGGATTTTGCCCCAATCTGCACAGTCATGGTAAATCGTCTTGTTTTCCAGATCTATAACGATGTGATACTCTCTTACTGTCGCTTCAACTCTCTCGTCCGTTTGCCTTGTAATGCTCAGTTCGCTGTTCTCAATGCTTTGAGCTCTTTCCAGCCTCCCAGCCGCCACAAAGTAACGCAGCAATTCCCCGAAACCCATCGTCTTCGGCTCAGCAAAAGCTTCCAGCTTGAACTCCTTGGTCTTGCCAACACTCTTGAAGTAGTTTTCAACCTTGTTCTCGACTATGGCCTGTTGAGGCGTTTGCATCCCCAGCATTTCCAGCACCTGAAGACAATTCTCCACCGCATAGCCATGATAATGATTATTGAAGTATCCAAGCACTTTCTCAACTTTCTGTCCAGCATCTTTAACCTTGGGAATCCATGGCTCAAGCTGCTTCCGGTCATAACGATAATCGTACCACGGTCTAGTTCCATGCCCATGCCACCGGAAATATGCAATGCTTGACGTCAAATGCACTTCAGGCGGCAACAACGGCTCATCAACAATCGTGTACGCCACTTTGTACTTTTCCAGCAAAGCCCACGTTTCAGGCCTCATCCACGAATGATCTCGGAATTCCACGGCAAATCTGACATGTGTCGGAAGTATTTTGAAAAAGTCCTCCATCACTTGCGGCTTATAGTCAAATTTCGGTGGAAGCTGTATGAGCATGCATCCAAGTTTTCCGCCAAGCCAAAGCGGTTCCATTAAGTCTATGAATTTCTGAAGGTGCTCTTCGACTCCTTGGCTCAGGTCTAGTTTTTTCTCGTGCGTTATTGTCTGGGGCAGTTTTGCCGTGAAGACAAAGCCTTCGGGCGAGTATTTTGTCCATCCCATAACCATGCCCTTGGATGGATACCTGTAGAACGTGGAGTCAATCTCCACTGTGTTGAAGACTTTCGTGTAGGCTCGAAGCAGGCTTTTGTCTTCTTTTGAGTAGAATGGGCCGACCCACTCTCTGTAGCTCCATCCAGACGTGCCTAAGAAAAGGTTTCCAGCCAACCTTGTCACCTTGTTATTGCTTGGAGGTTATCGACGATTTCGCCTATATTTTTGTAGGTCTTTTCTGGAAGTTTCTGCAGGAAATTGCTTGCATGAACTCTTTCGTTCTTGTCAACATCGAAGAGTTTCCATCCTTGACTATTGATTAGCTCTTGCTTGGTGGTTGGGAACTTGGCATCCTCGCTTAAAGCTTCCTCCAAAGACTCGAGACCTGTTGATCCAGTGATCTGCGGAAACTTGCCTGTCTGCTTGTATATCTTCAGTCGGGCAGCATCCTTATACATTCTGACAAAATGGAAACTCATCACCATCTTTTGAGAGCCGGTGTTCAAAATCTTACTGTCCATTTCAGCGAGCTCTCCATCCGTCGGCTGATACTTGTTATGCTCTCCTTTTCCGAACAGCCTTGAGTACAGCACATCAGACTCGTAGGCTGGCATTTCGCCCTTTGAAACATCAACGCAATGAACCATATTGAAGTCTTGCATGGTGTTTATAAGTTCAGTTGGAAGCTTCGAGGAAGGGACTCCTCTGACTTCCAGAGCTATTCTCAGTTTTCCGAGATCTGTTGAAGAGATTAGGTTGCGAAATCCGCTGATTGAGGATGGGCTTGGCTTAAAAGAAGGCGGAGTCTGAAGATGCATAATGTCTGCTCCCAGAGCGCCGCAAATTTGCTTCGTCTTGGCTAAATCCTCTAACGCTTCTTGGTCTGGCTGCAGTTCATACTTGTGTGTAATCGATCGATAGGCTCTCACCGAGAACTGGAAATCAGGCGGAACGATTCTTCTCCATCTTTCTGCCTGTTCCAACTGTGGCATTTGATAGAACGTCGAGTTGACCTCAACGAAGTTGAAGGCTCGAGAATAGGCTGCTAACGAGTTGAGTCCTGGAATGTGGAAGTATGCCCAGCCGCCTGTGCCGATGAGGTATTCTATCAATGCTTTTTCTCTCGCTTGATACTTCAGTTTGCGTGAAGTTAAATATTTGTTTGAATCTTTTCACCTATTGGTACCCATGATCTCTATTGTTGGCGCAGGAAAAGTAGGAAGCACTGCGGCATTCAACATTCTCAGACTCAGAATTAGTGACGTAGTTTTGGTAGACGTTGCTGAGAACCTGGCGAAGGGTGAAGCTCTTGACATGATGCAAGCTGCTCCCGCACTGGAGTTTGATGGAAAAATCAAAGGGACAAGCGATTATACTGCAATTGAAGGATCCGAGCTCGTGATTGTAACTGCGGGCTTGGGAAGGAAGCCTGGGATGTCACGGATTGATTTGATGAATCAGAATGCCCCGATAGTCAAGTCGATAGTGAAAGAAGTTGTCAGGTATGCTCCTAACTGCAAGCTCATGATGGTCACAAATCCCGTTGACGTCATGACATACGTGGCATTCAAGGAATCCGGCTTCGATAGGAATCGGGTTTTCGGAATGGGAAACATCCTAGACACGTTGCGCTTCAGATCGTACATTGCTATGGAGCTGAATGTTTCGAGAGAGGACATTCGAGCCTTGGTCATAGGCGAGCATGGCGACTCGATGGTTCCTCTTGTTGAATACGCGTCTGTTTCAGGAATCCCGATAACCCGACTGCTTAGTAAGGAGCAGATTGATAAGATGCTGCACTTGACAGTGTCTTCTGGCGCCGACGTGATCAATCTGAAGGGGTCAACAACCTATGCGCCAGGAGCAGTTATCGCAATTATGGCTGATGCGATTTTGAGAGGCAGAAACAGAGTGGTTGGTGTCTCTACCTATCTGCAGGGAGAATACGGGTTTTCAGACGTTTCAATCGGCGTGCCCGTGGTTCTGGGAAAGAAGGGTGTCGAACGGATTCTGGAGCTTGAATTGATGCCTGAAACGCGGAAACTCTTTGAGAAGTCCGTCTTGGCAACAAAAGACGCCCTGCGAAATTTGAGTGATTGAGATCGACTTATCTGCAGATCAAGAGAACAGATTTTTCGCGAGTAATTAAGGGGAGAATTGACGTTTGATATTGAGGGTGGATTATGAAGTTTTGTCGTGCTTTTGGATTAATAAAATATAAGTGAGCGTCTCAACTCTTACTACGTCAGATGAAGATGACTATCAACCTCAAATTCGACCGCCGAGTACGAGTGCTTTTCCACACCTTGGGTCTGAGCTGCCTAGGCGGAGCCCTATTCCTCCAAATCCTAGTTTTCTCAGACATTTTCCAGCACGGCTACTTCATGGCGGTCGAAAGAAACCCAGCCATACTGACCTTCGAGATAGCTCTCACGGCCTTTGCACTTGTCTACTTCATTTATATGTATCAGCGGTTCATGCGGTCAATCAGATAGCACTCTTTTAATCGTATTAGGACTCTAGAATCTTCTAGCAGCTGTTTGATTGTCTGGGAAGGGCAATAAACCTTAAAAACAAACCCCTACAACACTCAAACCATTCTGTTTCAAGGTGAGAACAATGAGAAAAAGTAGTGTCCTAATCACGGTTTTGGCTATGCTGCTTTTGACATTGGCATTTGTTCAGAATGTCACGGTTCTAGCACAAAGTGAGATGAAAACGTTCTTCTCTAAGCAGGACTGGCCCGGAATCTCAATTAGGGTCGATGCGACAACGCAAACCGTCCCCGGCGAAAACCTAACCGCAAAATTGTGGATTAACTGCACTGCTGATGGTGTCAAAGTTGACTATCTTAACCTCAGTCTCTATGGATTCAGCGGTGGTCAGCAGAAGATCTCGCTAGGTGCAATGAATGTGCTGTGGAATAGTTCGCTGGTTTTCAATCACACGAGCGAATACAACTATACCGTGCTTGTACCGAGTGATGTGTGGGATGCAACCTACATGGATATGTCCCTGAAATACTTCATCTACAGCTCTCCTTTTGAGTATAGCCCAAGCTTCTCGATAACAGTCGTTAGAAACGTCTACTATGAGCAACTCAAAGAGGATTTCAACAATTTGAATGCTAGTTTTTATCAGCTTAATAGCACTTATTGGCAACTCAACAAGACTTATTGGGAGCTTCAGAAGAACTACACTGCCCTCCAAGGAAGAATAGGTGATTTAGACAGTACAAGGCAGTTGGCATTGATCTTAGGTATAACAACGGTCTTCTTCGTGGCCACAACGCTATATTTAGTCATACGGAAACCCAAACAATACTGGTGACGACTCCAAGCGCGAGGCTAAAAACCTTCATTTTTTGTGGAGGTTCTGAGCAGCTATGAAGGTCAAACCGTGTTCAGTCAGAGCTTTGGCCGTTCTATTCAGTGCATCATGCTTGTCAAGGCAGTTCATCAGCATTTTCGGCATCAGCCCCTTCTCGTTTATGTCCTTTTTCGGGATGAAGTAGTCTAATATGTCTGATGGATGCTCTCTGGTCTTCTCAATCTCGGGAATTCCGCCTTCATGTTTGGCGCTTATGTTCTTGACATGATCCGCAAGTTTCACGAGCTCGTCAGTGCGGTCGTACGGTTGCCTCACAATGCTCTTGTAGGCTTCAGTAATGTGGTGCTCAAATCGAACGATGTCCTCGAAGTTGAAGGTCTTTCTGATGTAAGCTGCCAGCTCGATTGTCTCGTTGCTCACAGAGTTTGAAAGATTAAAACCTATCAGCGGAGTAGAGCCATCATCCCGGCTGAGAAGCTTCGCAGTCATCAAAGTCCAAAGAATCGAATAGGGATTATCATTGCCAACGAACACGGAAATCTTGAACTCGATATCTATTCCGAGCTTTCGCATCAAATATCCCAACAAAACCGTGCCAGGGTTGGTATTCAACACTTGCGTAAGCCCATATTCGGTGTAGTAGTGGAGAAACTCGTTAACCCACTTTAACGCGTATTCGTTTGGTGCGCCAACCCCACCGAAATATCCTGTTATGGTTTCGGCGCCACCCAAGTGAACATTTATGGGCTTGCCATCAGGTCCCGGCATCGTGCCCTTCGTGTCCAGTGTCTGCACGTAGGAAGCGCCAATGATTTGCATCGCCGCTGCGAAGGCGAGAACGTCATCATCTTCAACCTGCTCCTTCATGGAACGGACGCGAATATAGCGGCTCGGCATCAAGTCTTGCCTTGCAATAGATCTTTTTGCCTCTTCCATTAGCCATGGGAAAAAGTTGAATGCACTAATTTCAAGCGTGATTGCAAAAGAATCGTCAAACTTCATCGAATCCGCTTTCTTCCCTAGGATTTTTTTGCGATAGTCAGGAATGTTGATGAACGCTTGTTTGTCCCGTTGCTTGATCAGCCAATCTAGATCTTTGACAAATGGTGACTCTTTCTTTTCAAGCCTGTTCATGAGGTTTTCGAGTTTGCGTGATTCCTTTGCCTTGCGATTTATTTCTTCAACCCCACCATATTTCTCAACAATCTTGAGTAAGCCGCTTGTGAGAGGATTATCCTTCTTCAGGAGAAAGTCATTAATTTCGCTCAAATTCTCTTCTCTGATCTTCAATTTCCTTCTAAGGTCATCCAAGAATGCGTCCTCCCGATGTTCAGTGTGTTCAGTTTCTGGCAATTTAAGCATTTTTACTTGGTAGCTTTCTTTTCAAGAAAACAGATGTTGTCAAAATTTGCCGTAGCCTTTTCTTCTTGTTCTTTCAGCCAATCTTCATAACCGATCTGCTTTATTCTTGCATAGCTTTCGTCTACTTCGTACGTTTCTTTCTGGTAACCGAGCTTTCCGCACTTCAGAAAATCTTTACAGGAGTAGCAGTTTTTCAAACCTTTTTCTTTGCAGCAGTTCCTCACTTCACATGTTGGCATTCCACCGCCTTGAAGACAGCCGCTACAGTTTGAATTGGCAAACCAGCTTAGTGCCTTCATGAAGTTGTCGAATTCAATCGTCTGCGTCACGTGTCCTATCCATTCGCCATATCGGTAGGCTTGAACAAACCGTTTCAGTTCTGACGCCATCTTCGGGATGCGCGATTGCATGCCGCAGTGACTGCAACAGACTCCGCAATAGCTTATCTGCACGTTCTTGCTCAACTTTTCTTGACTCCCTTCGGGAAAGCCTTCTTTATATCATCGAAGAACTTGTCCATCTGCCCATATGCTCCATAGAGTTTTAGGCAAGGAAACTCTTCGCAGAAAGTGCAGAGTTTCAATTCTTTGCTTTTTGTACAATCCCTTATTTCGCATTTCTCTCTTTTCCAACAGCCCTTACAGGTAAACTCTTTGCTTCCTACAACGTAGAAGGGGCACCATCCACAGTATAGTCCGCAAGGTCCGATCAGATTTTCGATCATTTTCCCCAACCTTCAGTATGCGGACGTCCAACTTATAGATTCAAAGCTTAAATGATATAAGAACTATGCTTAAGGTAAAAAAGGGTGAAAGAGGCAAGATGTACAAACCCGAAGGAATCTTACCCGCTTTGGTCACGCCTTTCACGGATGACGGGAAAACCATTGACGAGGAAAGGCTGCGAGCTTTGGTTAATCGTTGCATCGAATTGGGCGTTCACGGAGTTGTTCCGTGCGGCACCACGGGCGAGTTTGTGAACTTGACCGTCGAAGAGAAGAAGCGCGTAATCAAGGTTGTCGTTGACGAAGTTAACGGTAGAGTACCCGTGGTTGCTGGGACAGGAGCAAGCGGAACGCGGGAAGCTGTAGAAATGACAAGATATGCGAAGGACGTTGGAGCAACTGCCGCACTTGTCGTTACGCCTTACTATTTGAAGCCAGCAGACAGAGGAATCTACGAACACTACAACACAATCGCAAGCGAAGTTGACCTGCCCATTATCCTGTACAACATTCCACAATGCACTGGCCTGCAGCTACCCTGGCAGATGGTTGAGGATTTGGCTCAAATCCCCAACATAGTCGGCGTAAAAGACAGTAGCGGACAGCTAAGCTTCATTCTGGCAGTCCTCGAAAAAGTCCGAGACAAAATCAACGTGTTATGCGGACACGATGAAGTGGTGGTCGCCGCCCTTGCTGCAGGCTGTTCAGGAGCCATTCTTGCAAGTGCAAACGTGATACCCGACATCTGGATTCAGGTCTACAATTACATCAGGAACGGCGAGCTGCAGAAGGCTCGCGAATTGCAGTACAAGGTGCAGAAGATCGCCAGAATCATCGCTGGGAGCGGAGCCGTAGGCACAAAGGCAGCCCTGAACATGATGAAGATCAAAGTTGGCCCCGTCAGAATGCCCCTAAGTGTTGGTGGCGAGCTGACCTACGAATCCAGAGAAGAACTTCGCTTAGACCTAGAGAAAATAGGTAAGATAGAGCCGAAGCCTATAACCTTCGAAATCGAGGAGAAACGGATAGAGGAACGCTTCAGAGCAATCGACGTGACGCCAGAAGTCATAAAGAACTTTGACTTGAAGGTGGGCGAAGCTTTGGCAGGAGCAGGCGCAGAAGTGGCCCACATTGACTTGATGATTGGCCTCAAGAAAGGTCCGCTTGGGGAAGCCTTTGCAAAATCAAAAGCGACGCCAACAGTCGGCCATGAACCGTTGCAAGCGATTTTGGAGCCAAACCTTGCAGTCAAACCAGACACGCTCATAGTTCCAACGGTCACGATTACAGGTATGCGCCAGGCAAGCATGGTTTACGGACCTGCGCAGACTGCCGTGGCAAAGGCGGTTGTTGACAGTGTCGCAGACGGCACAATTCCGAAAGAGGCCATTGAAGACTTGATCATGATAGCTAATGTCTTTGTTCATCCTACGGCTGTTGATAGGCAACGCGTTTACATAAACAACTATAAAGCCATGAGGCACGCCATCCGCAAGACGATCGAGGGAAGACCCGGCATAGATGAGCTTATAGAGAATAAGGATAGGTCTAAGCATCCTTTCAAATACACACCATAGTGAAAGGCATTGGCAAAACAAGAAATAGCCAACGGCGACTACATTCTGCTTTGTCTGAAGCCTCATAAAACGTACATGGTCAAGGTTGAAGCAGGCAAGAGTTTCCATACGCATAAGGGTTTCATAAAGTTCGACAGTCTGATTGGCAAGGAGTATGGATCTACCATTGGAAGCAGCTTGGGCTTCGAGTTCGTGGCTTTTAGACCATTACTCCGAGACTATGTTATGAAGTCTGCTCGGCAGACTCAGATAAACTATCCGAAGGACATAGCGCTGATCGTTATGTTTAGCGGAATCGGTCCGGGAAGCCGTGTGGTGGAGGCTGGAACAGGCACAGCCGCGTTGACCATGTCTCTAGCCTTCTATGTTAGACCGAGAGGCAGAGTCTTCAGCTATGAGGTCAGAGGGGAGTTCATCAAGACTGCAGAGAAAAACTTGAACCGTGCTGGGTTGCTCAAATATGCAAAGCTGAAGAACAAGGACATAACGGTAGGAATAGATGAGACTGATGTGGATGCAGTTATTTTGGACTTGGCGGTTCCATGGCTTGTCGTCCCACACGCATACTCAGCCCTTAAGCCCTCTGGAACGATTGTTTCTTTTAGCCCTACGATTGACCAAGTTGTCAAAACTGTTGAAGCTTTGACTGAACATGGTTTCACGGACGTCGAGACCATTGAGTGCCTAATGCGTGGAATGCAAATCGAAAGAGGAAAAACGCGACCGCAAACGTTGATGACTGCACATACGGGGTACATAACGTTTGCTCGCAAGGCAATAAAACCTAATGCCTTAGCATGAATCGTATTGTTATAGTCTTAGCTGCGACATCCTTAATGGTAGTAGTCTTTGCGACAGTTACCAGCTTTGCCTAAATCATGGTGAAAGGTTTTTATGCCTTCGGCAATAGAACTGTTGACAAGTTCCGGAGGTTTGTTCTGTTGAGCTTCTCGATAAGCGAAGCGGAGTACAGACTTCGAGTAGAACGAGTCAGGAAGGCTCTAGCTAGACGGAAACTTGACGCCCTATACTTGACGAGTGGCACAAACATGTTTTACTTGACTGGATATTCATTCATTTCAACCGAACGCCCAGCCGCACTGATAGTGCCCGCAGATGGCAAGATAACCTTCATGGGGCCACTTTTAGAAAAAGACCACGTACCCTTGGAAACAAAGCTCATTGAGGATGTTAAAACCTACGTGGACTATCCTGGCGAAAAGCATCCCATTGAAGTTTTTGCTGGGTTTATGAAGGACATGGGTCTGGCCAATAAACGTATAGGCACAGACAATAGGGCTGGTGTTGCTGGAATGTGGGGCTACAAGGGTGAACCACTTTCAAGAAAGCTACCAGAAGCGAGGTTTGTTGATGCTTCAGGTTTGGTGCCTTCAATGCGTCTCATAAAATCCGAGGAGGAGATAAGGTTGATGAGAGAGAGTGCCAAATGGGCGAATCTAGCAATGGCATTGCTGCAAGAATATGCAGAAGAAGGTTTATGGGACGTTGACATTGCTTTGGCAGCCATGCATGAAACGTCTGTAATTATGAAGAAAACACTGGGACACGACTATGAGCCGAAACGGAGCCATCCTGCGATCTCTCCAGTGTCAGCCATGTTTAGAGGTCAAATAGGAGAAATGAGCGCTATACCGCATTCCGTGGCCACAAAGCGCATGATCGGGAAGGGCGACGTGATCATCGGAGAAGTCGGCGTCGATGTAGGCGGATACAGTTGCGAACTGGAAAGAACAATGATCCTTGGAAAACCGTCGCAGAAGCAGAGGCGCTATTTCAATGTGATGCTGAATGCTCAGAAGGCTGCGTTCGAGGCACTTAAGCCTGGAGCCAAATGCAGCGAAGTTGACAGAGCAACCTTCAACGTGTTCAAGAAGGCTGGATTGGCTCATCTGGTTAGGCATCATAGTGGTCACGGCTTGGGCTTGGAGCCGCATGAGCCTCCATGGTTAGACATAGGCAATGAGGAGCCGTTGCGTGCAGGAATGGTTGTAAGCTGTGAACCGGGGATTTACGAAGTTGGGTTTGCAGGTTTTCGGCATTCAGATACTGTTTTGATAATTGAGGATGGTGCCGAGTTGATAACATACTATCCACGAAACCTAGAGGAATTAATCATCGAATAGATGTTAGAAAAAACTAGGGGATTTTGAGGATTATTGTCCTGCTTTTGAGAGGGTCTAGGCAGAATGGACAACGTGTGCGACCTTGCGTAGGTGCGAACGTTCTTCCACAACGGACACATATTTGGACTAGCGCGATCAATTTTCCGTCAGGCATTCTGTGGTGAGCTTCAAGACAATGGGCTAGCCCCCTCGAGAATCAGTAACTACGTGAAAGCAATTAGAGCGCTCTACAGGGTCAACGGAATAGACGTTAAGCTCCCACAACCATTAAGCCGCAGAGCCATGCATCGGGACAGAGCACCGAAACCAGAAGAGCTCCAACGCCAATCGACATAGCGGATTTGCGAGAGAAAGTCACAGTAAGCATGCTAGCTTTAGGGGGATTCCGCGAAGGAACCCTCGTCAAACTCAAGTATAGACATGTACGTGAGGACCTAGAGAAAGGCATAGTGCCCATTCACATCTATACTGAAGCAGCCATAACCAAGGGAAAATACCATGACTACGACACCTTCCTAGGAAAGGAAGCTGCAGACTATCTGCAAGCTTATTTAGAGACACGTCGCCTTGGAAGCCCAGACGGCAAGATCCCACCCGAAACCCTTACGGATGAGTCTCCGCTAATCCGAGACGAAACTTCTCGTAGCCCTAAATCAATTGGAGAGAAGCAGGTCTACAAGACTGTGCACAACCTATACTTCAAGACAAGCCTTCTAAAACAGGGTTACGGCGGGTCCTACGACCTGAAAGTTCACAGCGCGCGCGCTTGGCCATGGGTTCGTTAGTGTGCTAGGCTGCGAATCCGTTTCATCTTGGCATGATAGGCTGGGCGGTCCAAGAGTTAATGAGGAAGGCGCTTCATAAGAGTGTTGAGAGAGTCTGTTTATGAGCAGGCGTAGACGGTTTGACAGGCTCGAATGCCAGGGTTGTATTTACAAGGCGAGCACGTACTGTTGGAGACAGTGTCCGTACAACATTTGGAAGAGAGAAGAATATTGAAGCGCACGGTAAACGATTGCAGCGACTTCATACTCTCTTGTACGGTTTTGTGTTGTCTGGAAGGAGTAGCGCGCGCTAGCCTGTTGCAAAATTCTGAAGGTTGACGTGTTCTTGTTTAAGCTTTGTTTGAGTTTGGCTGCTGTTATCTTTGATTATGGAGGAACATGAGAGTTCGCGTTTCATCTTGTCCAAGCTGAAGTTGGATGATGTCGAGCGAATAGTGCGAGGAGCCTATCACAGGGACGGATCTGCGGGGAGGCCTCCTAGGAAACCGATAGGCGTTTTCAAAGCATTGATCATCAAGAGAGTTCAACAGATACCTAGCGACAGGGAACTATGCCGGCGGCTATGGAAAGACTCTGAAATGAGGATGATATGCGACATTGAAGCAGAACAGAAGCCCCTTCATCCATCACATTTGACAAGATTCAGGAATCGCATCGGAACGCGAAGGCTGGAGAGGATCATGAACCGATTAATCAGAAAACTGTTAGAAGCCGGAGTCATTGGCAGCGAAACTGTAGCAATGGACGCCACCTTCATAAAAGCGTACAGCAAGCGAGACCCACATCAGAACTCTCGGGGAAGCTCAGACCCTGAAGCGCGAGTGGGCGGAAACGGCAAGACCTACGATCTTGGCTACAAGCTGCACTTAGCGGCTGACGCGAAGTCCGAGCTGCCCTTAGCGGTCATCGCGGCTCCGGCCAATGAGAACGAGAAGAAACACGCTTCAATGCTGTTTGACAAGATAGTGAGGACAATAGGGAAGCAGATGAAAACGTTGGTTGCTGATTCACAGTACTCGTGCAGAAAGCTGAGGGATCAGGTCTTCGCCCATGGAGCAAGGGCAGTGATTCCCTATCCGGCAAATCAGCGTCGAGAAGAGAAGAGGCTGCTGAGAGTGGACAGATACTTCAGGACTCACGGTCCAGCAGTTGACAAGAGGGCGTACAGGCAGAGGGCAGCAGTTGAGCCTCAACAGGCACAGGGTTAGAGGTCTCAGAAACGTCACCACACACGCCTTACTCTGCATCATCGCCATGCTCCTCACAGCGTTTGCCGCGCTAGAGCTGCAACGAGTAGAAAAAGCCAGATCCATAAGCTTCCTCGGAAGTTGAGCAGAAAATGACACAAAGGAGGTGATTTTGCAACAGGCTAGCGCGCGCTGAAACCCTTAGAGCCTAGTTCACTGTAAGGTCCCTGAAAAACATACCATGCTACCTTGCCACTAACATGCATCCAATTGGGAAGTTCCCCAGCCTGCACTTTCCCATTA
>JBGQME010000013.1:0-52945 GCA_041500425.1 Bathyarchaeia archaeon
ATCATAGCTGCCCAGCTGAATCGGAAGCCTGAAGCAATCAGAAAAAAGCTTCAGCGGCTGGGACTTGTCGTCGGGCACAAAGAAAAAATCTCTCGGACGACGACAACTAAAGAAGAAGAAACTCGGATCAAGCTTGACATCCCCGACGAGTTGCCTTCTGTTGAGACGGCTCTGAAGCTGCTGGTTGCTGCCATGAATGCTCTGTCACAGCCGGGGTTGAGCAAAGCTGACATCCAACGGCTGAGGAACGTGGTTAACGCGGTGAAGACCTATCAAGGATTGTTTGCCGAGTACGTGCATTATCGAGAGATTGAGATAGAGCTGGTGGATCTGAGGCAGAAGTATGAGCGGTCGGGGAAAGCCATGGGCTTGAAGGCTCAGGCTGTAAGGCGTGCTTGGCCTAGGGTGGTCAGTGAAGCTGCGCGGGGCCGTTCGCTATCATCAAAGGTCCAGGTTTAGGTGCAGGAAGAGCTCTTTGGCGAAGAACATGGCAGGGCATGCAGAACAGGTCTGCGAGGTTGATCCTTGCAAGTCCTATCGGAGGCGCCACAATGCTATCTATGACTGCAATTGAATTTCTGGGCTTTTGAGGGCAGTTCCCGTGGTCGGGTCGGATAGATTTAAACTCTCGTTTAAATTGCTCACTTTCGGCTTTCACTCTGTACCACGTTTCACCAACGATTCTGTCTATGAAAAAGCCTACTTTTGAACACACGCCTTAGCATTGGTTGACCTAGTGTAATTTCCTTCCAATACCCAGAAACTTACATGCCCGCAGATACTGGAAAAAAAGAAAAGCAAGAGTTTCTAGTCAAACCCTGCTATTGCCCTTTTCGTCGGCTGCCGATTGTGCTCTTCTTGCGAAATCCTGGTTTTTGCCACACCGCCTTTGAAGTTTATGAACGAAATCTTGATTGCCATGCTTACAGTGTCGAGACAAATTCTTTGAGCTTTTGTCCTTCTCTAATAGAGCGATAATTTTCCAAACATAACCAAGGAAGAGTTTTCGATGCAGAGCGCGGGGGTCACTAAGGTGAAAGGTTGAAGTGCTAGCATTCATAACATTTATCTGAAGACGAAAGCAGTTTAGAGTGAGGAGAGACTGAATGGTTATCAAAGAGATATTTCCCAACCCCACCGTTAAGGAAGTGGTATTTGAAATCAGATTTCCCAGTTTGTTCTACATCGAGAACAAAATCGGTGACTTCCAAATCAAGATAATAAAAGAATTTCCAGACTCGAATCTTCTGTTTAGAAGGCAGATATTGTTTGCTGACTTGGGACCAAAGGCGAAATTTGAACTACCCGAAGAAGCTGGTACAAAAATATGGGAATTCAAATCTGATAAGAAATATAGCTTGAATCTAACAAGCAACTCGTTGTACATAGTTTCAGAACATCACAAAACGTACAATCTAGAGGGTGGTGACAAATTCCGAGATGCCATAAAATTTGCGTTAGACAACTTTTTAGAGGTCACCGCTATACCGCTCATTAATCGTGTTGGTTTGCGTTATATTGATGTATGTCCATTGCCATCTAAGAATAATGAAACATTTGAGTCATATTATGACTCAGTTTTCCCAATTGGTAGATTTAACATTGCTGATTCCAGTGAGATGTTTTTTAGAACCGTAGTGAAGAGAGGTGATTACAATCTGATTTACATGGAGGCTTTGCAGAAAGAAAAAGACGAGTATAAACTTGTTCTTGATTTCGATGGGTTTGCGGAGAAAGTCAAATCTGAGGATTGCTTAAGCGTGACAGACAAATTGCATGAGATAATATCTGATGAATATGAACACACGATTAGAGAGCCAGTTATTGAATATATGAAAAGAGGGAACCGCTAATGCGGAGTAGTTGGGAGGAGACTTACGAAAAATCAAAGGAAACAGGAACTGGAAGTCAAGAACCGCCAAAAGATTACAAAGAAATCACTTACCCTTTTGGCAAATATGAGATAACGGTAAGACTCACTAAGAACAATGAATTTATTGGAATTTCCGAGGTCAAAATCAACAAAGACTTCTTATCTTTCGAGCAAAAAACTACAACGAAAGGCTTCCATGATGTCGAGGAATTCTACAAAGAGTAATGGTCTTGTTTATGTTCTATGCTGAAAGCACCAGTAAAGCACTAAGATTTGGAGATGTTTTAAGAGGATATTTTTCGACCACACCAGTAATTGAAGAACCAGCTTTGGAAGGACCATTCAAACAATATAACATTGATGTCAGCTTGTCGAACTTTTCGGTAGTGATGGACCCTTGTTGTCAAATTGGAAATAAGGCGATTTCCTTAACTCCCTTAATACCGATTTATGGTAGCTTTTTCGACAATCCATACCTTGAAGAAGACTTGACGAATGTAAACCGAATAATGAAACCACAACAATCAATGCCACCTCATGCATGGGAGCAATTGCCCCCAGATAAAAAGCAGGAACGATTAGCTGTAGGAATTGTTTATGCATTTGTGAATTTGTTTGTCTATGAAAAGAGCGACAGACTTCCGCAATACAATGTGCCCAGAAGAGAGGGAGATAAAGAGACAAAATACTACATGATAAATTTCAGAGATATCCACAAATTGTGTTGCGACAAGATAGTAACACCAGAAGATTCTCCACTAAAATCAAAGGTTTTGGAATTATCTGTTGAAACAAGACAAGAACTGCGACAAAAGATTGCCGCTTACTATGCAACTATTCCAAAGGAAGACAGAGTATTACTAGAAGCCTAAGACTCGATTTTCTCATCAGAGAGGCTCTCCACTTTCCAGAAAAGGGATTAATTGATTAGTTAACACCTATAATTATCATCATTATTACCTAGACCGACCCTGTTCCTTTTCAGCACCCACAATACAGCGCCAGCGTCAGGGCGCAGAGCACCGTTTTCCTGCCCTGATGCAGCACACCAACCGTCAGTTTTTAGCGCGCGCGCAACCATATGATGAGCGTGAATATCGACGGGACCCAGAAACCGGAAAGATGCTTAACACGACTATAATGTGGGATGGTAACGAGAAGATAGTTGGGACAACTGCCGTTAAAGAAAGATTGCGGAAGCGGCTTTTAGATGAAGCAAAAAAGCTAGGTGGAAAGAACCTAGAGACTGGCATGTTCATTAAGGCTTTTAGAACAAGAGGACCCAGCTACGGGGACGTTATAAGGCAGGTGATCAGGGAACTCACAAAACTGGGACTTATGAAAATGAAAAACGTTGGGACGGAGAAAAATCCACGTTGGGTCTATGACGTGGCATAGCTTGGGCTACATCGCATGGAAGCTAGGTTTTCCACCTACAGATAGGTTTCTGATCGCATCTTAGGCACGGTTTTCCCGGTCTAGGTCTGAATCTTCGTTTCATTATTCCGTCAACAACTCTCTCCGCGTTCGTGACTTCCTTGCACAAAGCCGATCCGGCAACTGTAACAGGTTTTACATCTGGCTTCTCGAGATAGGCGACTGATCCGCTTACGATTGACCTGCCGATACTCTTTAGACCAGCAGCATAAAGCCTGACCTGAACAGATATCTCTGCGAACGTTCTGACTTTGTCTGACGTCTTATAGTCTCGAACCTCCATGCCTCCATCGTCTTTGAGAATTACGTCTACCTTACCCATGATAGTTGCATTCTGGATGGGATATTCAAGCCTGTACTCAACCTCTTCAATCCGCTCTAAATCATCCCCATATGTCTTAGCAAAACTCACCAACATCCTTTTGGCACTGTTCTTGAAATTATCTAAAACCACGCCTCCAACAAATGGCAAATGAAAGCCTTCGTCAACAGCCTTCTCAACCGCAGTGGTTGGACGACAATCTTCCTGTTGTATCAGCTCACCAGCTCGTCTAAGACAGTAATGCAGGCTGTTACCGAAACCTATTGCCTCGTTAAGCTCAGGCTGATATCCCCAGATATCCCTCAGAAGATACATATATGGACAGATATCATACGTAATGACTTCATCTGCAGAAAATGTCTGAATCTCATCGGACATCAAACCCGGATGAAGAGTCATATCAGGAAGAGGCTCACTGTCTTCCAGATTCGTCAAAGTAGTCGCATCCATGGCGTCGATAAACTCACTTTGCGCCACATTTCTCTTCAGCTTCTTGAAGTGACTAACCACTAATGCGTCTCTTGCCCTCGTTATAGCTACATAGAAAAGTCTTCTCTCATCTTCAATGTCTCCTTCGTATCTTTTCACGTCAAACATATCTCTGGGCACGCCACACCAATTTTGCTCTCTTCCAACCATACTGGCTGGGAATCTTCTGCCAACTGTGGCGAACAGGAAAACAATAGGCCACTCAAGTCCTTTGGCCTGATGCACCGTCATAACCTGCACTGCATCCACGCCACGTATATCATCAGAGGGTTGTTCCTCGTAGGCCTTAAGGGCATAGCTATTCATGAAATAGCAAAGCCCTTTGAGGTCGTTCTCCCAGTGTGCAGTTCGACCTCCTATCCTGTTTGCTGATTCATAGTCTGTTAGCAGATTGTTGAATCTGCCGAGGTTTGCCATTACAGCAGCGTCGTTCAAAATTCTATAGCTTAGCTTCCTGAAACCTAGGGCGTTCAAGACATCTTGATAGACCCGTGTAAAATTGTCATATGGAGACTTTTCGCAGCTAAGATCTTTCTTGATCCTCGCAAGCCTTTTCTTTGCGTCCTTCGAGTGTCCATGTCTATGCGCGGCATCCCAGCTTGCCAGCGCAGTGTCAAGTAACGTGTCTCCAACGGTTCTGTCTCCCCAGTTCCACGTGTCCTCCAACCAGAAGCCACCGCTCCAAAACCAGGCGAAAATTCTTCCCACTGCCTGTGCTTCATCTCTTTTGAAGAGGCCCACCTTTCCGCCGACGATGTATGGAATTTCTTTTCGCTTCAGCTCATCAATGACCGGACCTGCTGATGTGCTCACACTTCGAGTTAGAACGCCGAAGTCCGAAAACTTCAGCTTCTCGTTTCCTTTCATCAGCACCTCTATTTGATCTGCAATCCATCTTGCTTCGTCCTCAGGGCTTTCGTGGCTAACGACTCCTACAAAGCCCTTTTCTTTCCTTGTAGAATCCATTTCCTCATAATTACGACGCACAAAACTGTGTGCGAAACTATTCGCATTTCTCACTATCCTCTTCGTGCTTCTATGGTTTTCAGGAATAGTGACCTCTTTAGTCTTGGGAAAATTCCTAGAGAATTCGTCAAAGAACCTCTCATCAGATCCTCTCCATTGGTATATGCTCTGCCTTGGGTCGCCCACGACGAATATGTTGCCATTCTTCCCAACGAGAGTGATCAACTCCGCCTGAGCTTGATTTATGTCCTGGAACTCGTCGATAATAAGATGCTTGATATGGCTTAACTTTTCTGGGGCCTTCCTCAAGTTCAGAACTGCTTCATAAATCATCCTTCCAAAAGTCAATTGTCGATGCCTTTTGAGCAGCCCTTCGTACTGCTTCATCCTATCTGAAAAATCCTTGCTCCTCTTCTGCAGCATTTTCTCATCAAGCATCTCGTCCCAAACCATATTGACCGTGCGCAGAAACGACCGACAGCAATCGGCATATAATCCTCCGTAATCATTGATTCCCAGACTCCATCCATGTCTCATGAGAAATGCTATTTCTTGATTATCATCCAGCACTCCATGGTTTCCATACCTGAAATAGTCTTCAAGGATTCTTTTTGCGTAAGCATGGATAGTTCCAACGTACATCTCGCCCAGATTCTTAGTCGCTTCTAGACCGGCAATCTGTGCGATCCTTTGATAAATACGGCTCTTCATGCTTTGTGCGGCTTTTTCAGTAAACGTGAAAGCAACAATCGATGTCGGTTTGACATCCTCAACCAGAAGCAGATAGGCAATTCTTCTCGTCAGTGTTTCAGTCTTACCAGCGCCTGCACCTGCAATAACCCGGCTATATCTCGATTTTGACAAAACTGCTTTTTTCTGGTCCTCTGAGAGACTTGGCTCACCGTTAACAATTCTTTCAATCAAGTGATCCTTCTTCATAAATACAGTGACTCCTGAAGCACCGCATACTCTACATATGTGCTCATATCTGACATTCTTTCAAAAACTCCACAAATACCTTTTGTTCGCCTAAGCAGTTGTAGAAAACATGCTCGAGATATTCTCTTGTCCAATCTACCAAAGAAGCTCTTTCCCTATCAACCCACCACACGTATCTTATGCCTTTCGACTTTAAGACATTCTGTCTTCTTTGATGGTCGACTAGCACTCGTTCCTGCACCGGAGTGAGTCCGCATGCCTTACACTCAATCGCAACTTTGATCCGAGGAATGTAGAAATCGATCCTTTTTCGCGGTAATTCAGGGAACTTGACCTGACTTTCTATGAGCTCATCAGGAAACACCCCACTCAATAACCGCAATGTCTGTTCTTCCCATGAATCGCCGCTCTCTTTCCGAGGCTTATTCGAATAATGGTTGCCCTGCATATTTTCCACCAACGCTACCTTCAACGCGTTCTAACTCAGGATTACCAGTCGCAAGCTTATCTGTCTTGGCACGACTACACAAGTGTGGGTTATCAGGGAGCGCACGGGTTCAGTATACATTCTTCAATTCGGAGAAATTGAAGCCACTCTTCACATCTTTTCCCAAGCACTCGTATCTCGACAAATGCCGTTCGCTCATGAGTACGGCATTATTGCCTTTAAGCAATTCGAGTTCTCCAAAATAGCCGTTGTAGGTTCCATTGCGATTATCAAGCTGAATAACCAGGAATGCTGGGATTGCGTCAAATTGCTTAGACGCCTTTTGGGCGAACTCGTAGACTTTTTTTCCAAGCTTGTATCTTGAATTTAGCGAACCTGAGACTTCGTACATGTTTCTTGCCTTGACTGCGATGACATATCTTCTTCCGTCTCGTTCAGCATAGAAGTCCGCGTAAGGAAAATTCACCCTAATCTCATTTAGATTCTTGACTGCCACAAATCCTCCGCTCTGGAGCAATTTAGGGGTCAAACGTTCACCGACTTCACCCAACGATTTGCTCCTCTCGCTGTTAATTCTCAAAATCTCGCCTCCTCCCAAGATATCCTTTCCTGGTTTTTTAAGTCTTCAGTCTTGCGCGCGCTTCTGTCTTATGCCTGTTCCACGCAAAGAATGTGTTAATGATTGAACAGTCTCTTTCCATGTGCTCTTTCTTTGAAAATCTATGTCGCCCGTAGAAGACTGGAGTTTCTTGATCGCGCACCCTATTTCTGTGATGAAGTCTGTAGGGCTATCTGGAAAACCAAGTTCTCTAAGTTTGTTTTCGAGCCTCTTAGCTCCGACATCGCTTTTCCCCTCAAAGATATCCCTGTAACGGTAGTTTTCTGATGAGAACCAAGATTTGATTTGCTTCCAGATTCTCAATGCGTCTTCTTCTCTTAGCCGGTACTGGCTGAACATTCTTGCTAGAAGAATTATCTCGATTTTGCCATCGTTGTTGTTGATCTTGACTTCATCCAATAATGACTCCTCCAGTTCGGGGTTCTTCTTCGCGTACTTCTCGTACCAGTCTATGACAACTTCTGCTATTCTATGACCTTGCCCAGATAGTGAATGGCTCATTTCTGCAGACTCTCCGATTCTTTATCTATAGTTCTCTACTTCATAACTATGTTGCGCTCGCTACCTAGTCGATGTAGAATCTGCTAGGACTTGTTAAAGTCCTATAAGCGCGCGCGCTAAGTCGGTTTCGAGCCCTTCGTCGTCATGGAAGGAGTGCCAGCCCCTCTTGTTCCAACATTGTTTTGGATCTGGATTCATGGGAAAACCCTAATGTCTCTTCGCCAGAAACCCCGTTGAAGAGGGGTTAAAATTAACATCGTCCCTTCAATTGGGATTCTTAGATTTTGAAAGTGCTGATTCAAGAGCGCATGGAGAAAAAGACTATTCCCTTCAAACTGGGTCTCTTCAAACGGCCTGTTCAGACCTGGCCAGCTTTACGAGGAGTATGCCGCCGAGTATTTGAGGAACAAGGCCAAGGACAGAGCCTAGCTTCGCGTGCATCCTTTGATGCTCGTAATATCAGAGTTTCTCATCCCCCTCTTCAAACAGGTTCCCGTTGAAGGGACAATGGTTTCTTTTAACGTGGTCCCTTGTTTCAGGTCTCTTTAAAGAAGGAACCAGATTTGGGAGGACCTATTTCAAGAGAGTTTTTCCTCTTGTTTCAAGAGAGGATGTGTCATAGGGCCATATTTGACTGAAGCATGGCCCTACGGCGTGTGTGGGCTCGTTTTGAAAGTGGCCTTGTGATGCCGGTCAAGAGTCTTCTGGGGAAAGGGCCTATACTAAGGGGGTCGTAGTCTAGCTTGGTTATGATTCCTGCCCGGGGGTGCAGGCGGTCTTGGGTTCAAACGTGGGCTTTGACCTATTCGATATAGCGGCATTTCTGGGTCATAGAAGCATCAAAAACACCGTACTCTATGTTCACTTAGAAAAGACCTATTATCCTAACGGCGGCGATGACTACCACTCTAAAGCAGCTAGGACAGAAGCCGAAGCCTTAAGCCTAATAGAAGCTGGATTTGAATACGTATGCGACTTTGAAGGAGCTAAGCTGTTCAGGAAGCGGAAATAGCGGAAAAGTTTTACCACACGGAAAAAAGCATGGTTAAAACTTCACTATTTGTGCGTGTGGTATTCCTTCGATGTTTAGCACTGCTTCTGGGTGCACATAGCCCTTCTCAATCGCCTTCCCAACCACATTCTTGCCAACCATATTCACTATTGTTGAGTTCTCTATCATGCAGATCGCCTCTTCAATGCTCACCTTCGCACCCTTATAAAACTCCTCTTTAACGTGGAAGACTATCTTACCTTCGCACAGCTTCTTACCCAATATTTCAGCATCACAAATCGCTAACAGGACGTTTCTGCCCCTCTTCTTCAGGTTCATGTACACTTCCAATTTAGCAAACGCTCTCACAGCTGCTTAATCGCAGATCTAGCCCCACACGCCTCACAAACCAAGAAAGACAAGCGCCTCTCCTTCACAATCTTCGTGTCCGGATTCTTACATATTGGACACACAACAAAGCTTTCCATATACCTCTGCAACAGCCTCTTAAAAGTGTCCGGGTGAAACTTCCCCTGAAAAATCGCCCTAGACTCCTGCATCGTCGCTGCTGTCGCCATCTCGCCCGACAAGTACTTCAAAATATGCATAGGATCACGCTCCAACGCATCAGAAACCTCCTTGAAATTGTAAATAACCGTACGCATCCCGATAACTGCATGACTCAACCTCGGAATCTCGAGACGTTCCTGCTTCAGTCCTACGTCTGGGATTTGGGAACGCGCCCGTTTGAGCAAAGCCTCATAATCATACGCCATATGCCAAATACACCAAGAGAAAAATGATGCAACATACTATTTAAGACTTATAAACAATCTCGATAAATAGCAACATCAAGGCAGGGACAAAAGCCAGTGGGCTATGTCTATCTCTATACTGGAACAGGAGCCGGAAAAACCGCGAACGCTCTAGGTCTAGCACTACGCTCTGTCGGGCACAAGAGAAAAGTTGTGATCATTCAATTCCTGAAATGGTGGAAAAACACCGGCGAATACAAGATTCAGCAAATGCTAGCGCCATACTATGAAATCTACCAATTCGGACGCAAAGGCTGGATCGGGCTCAGCAACTTGGACGAAGAAGACAGAAAACTCGCAAAAAAAGCCTTAAAATTCGCCGAAAAGATTGCCCTGGAAAAGAAACCGCATCTGCTTGTCCTTGACGAGATAAATCTGGCTTTGTATTGCAGACTTCTTAACGTTAAAGAAGTCTTAGATTCTCTCAACAGGATTCCAAAGAAGACAGATGTTGTCTTGACCGGAAGATACGCTCCTGACGAGCTTATGGAAAGAGCGGACTTCATCAACGAAGTAATTGCAGTCAAGCATCCGAAGGAAATGGTCACAACGAAAGGAATCCAATACTAGCTTCCAAGCAATTCTAGGATTTGAAAAAGCTTAAAGAAGCATTCTCAACCTTAAGTTAATTCCTCAGCGGTGACAAGATTGGACAAGCCAAATCACCCTTACATTCCAAACTCACAGCCACAAGTCAAACGGGCGATGATGCAGGAAATAGGCATAAAAAGCATTGAAGAACTCTATGCAGACATTCCCGAGAAATACCGCCTGAAGAAGCCCTTGAACCTGCCGAATGCCCTGTCAGAATTTGAAGTAAGAAGGCATGTCGAAAGCTTGCTCTCAAAGGGCAAAACCTGCAACGACATGGCCATATTCCTAGGCGGCGGATGCTGGCCGCACTATGTGCCTGCAGTCGTTAAGGAAATTGTTCAACGCAGTGAACTTCTCACCTCATACACGCCTTATCAGCCAGAAATCTCCCAAGGCATGCTTCAGGCTCTATTCGAATATCAAAGCATGATCTGCGAGCTGACAAGCATGGACGCGGCAAATTGCTCAATGTACGATTGGGCTTCTGCCCTAGCCGAAGCCGCAAGAATGGCAACCCGCATAAAAGGCAGAAACGAGATCTTGATCCCAAAGATCATCCATCCTGAAAGAGCCGCCACCTTAAGGGCATACGCTGAGCCCACTGGAATCTTAACCAAACAGGTTGCATACGATGCTGAAAGCGGTCAAATAGGCCTCAAGGATTTGAAAAGAAAACTCTCAGACAAAACAGCAGCAGTGTACATCGAGAACCCTTCATACCTCGGATTCATCGAAGCACAAGTTGAGGAAATAGCCAAAGAAACTCATGCACACGATGCCCTTTTCATAGTAGGCGTTGACCCAAGCTCACTTGGCATCCTGAAGCCGCCAGGAGAATATGGTGCAGATATTGTAGTCGGCGAAGCTCAGCCACTCGGAAATGCGATGAATTTTGGCGGACCTCTCTTGGGAATCATGGCTTGCCGCGATGATCTGACCTTGATTAGGCAGATGCCGGGTCGCATAATCGGTTTAACCACAACGCAAGATGGCAGCCAACAAGGTTTCTGCATGACACTGCAAACACGGGAACAGCACATCAGACGCGAAAAGGCAACATCCAACATCTGCTCTAACGAAGCTCTCTGCGCTGTAGCCTCAGCAGTCTACATGTCCTTACTAGGACCAGAAGGCCTACGCGAACTCGGCGAAACCATCCTGTCCAAAGCGAGCTACGCGATGCAGCTACTCTCAAAGATAAAGGGAGTCAAGACACCAATCTTCAAATCCGCTCACTTCAAAGAGTTCACAGTAAACTTTGACAAAACTGGCCTAAGCGTCAAAGAAGTTAACGATAAGCTCTTGGAAAATCACGTTCACGGAGGCAAGGACATTTCTAAGGAGTTTCCTGAGCTTGGTCAGACGGCGCTTTACTGTACTACTGAAATTCACTCAAGAGAGGATATCGAGCATTTGGCAAAGAGCTTGGAGGACGTCCTAAGTGGGCTGTGAAAGGCGCATGTTCAGACAGGCAAGTTGGAATGAAAAGGTGATATTTGACCTCGGATCGCCAGGACGGAGAGGTCATACTCTGCCGAAAGTTGAAGAAGAAATCAGAAGAACCGTTGGCGACGTGACCGATCTTGTTCCCGAAAACATGCTGCGGACTACGAAGCCGAAGCTTCCTGAGCTTTCAGAAGTTGAGGTCACACGGCATTTCATACGTTTGTCAGAGATGAATTATGGTGTTGATTCTGGCTTGTATCCTCTCGGAAGCTGCACAATGAAGTACAACCCGAAGATCAACGAGCAACTTGCAGGCTTGTCCAGTCTAGGCATGCTCAATCCGTATCAGGACGAAAGCACGGTCCAGGGCATACTTGAAATCCTATACAAGCTTGAACGCTGGCTCGCTGAGATAACAGGCACCTATGAGGTTTGCCTGCACCCAGCAGCAGGCGCTCAGGGAGAGCTTCTAGGCACCCTGCTTATGCGAGCCTATCACAAACTGAATGAGGATGGCAACAAACGAAATGAAGTGATAGTGCCAGACTCTGCGCATGGAACGAACCCTGCAAGTGCTGCCATGGCAGGGTTCAACGTTGTAGTAGTCCCATCAGATGATGACGGTCGCGTCAGTTTAGGAGCTCTGAAAGCGGCTGTCTCAGAAAAGACGGCAGGATTAATGCTCACAAATCCAAATACGCTAGGCATTTTCGAGAAGAACATTGACGAGATCGCAAGAGTCGTGCACGAAGCAGGCGGACTGCTCTACTATGACGGGGCCAACTTGAACCCACTGTTGTGCAAGGCAAGACCAGGAGACATGGGCTTTGACATAGTTCACATAAACATCCACAAAACGTTCAGCACACCACACGGCGGAGGCGGCCCTGGAGCTGGACCTGTTGGAGTGTGTAAGGACTTGGCCAAGTTTTTGCCTGTCCCACTTGTGGCTCTTGACGGTCAACGTTACCATTTGGACTATGACAGGCCTCAAACCATTGGGAAGATAAGGAGCTTCTACGGGAATGTGGCAGTTTTGCTGAGGGCCTACGCATACATCTTGAGCCTAGGACGCGAAGGATTGGAGGAAGCAGCTGAAGTCTCGGTCTTAAATGCCAACTACCTTTTCAAGAAACTTAAAGAAGTCAAAGGATTGTCATTACCCTACGACAGTAATAAACCGAGAAAACATGAATGCGTGTTCAGTGCAAAACCTCTGAAAAACGAAACTGGCGTTTCTGCCCTGAACATTGCCAAGCGACTGCTTGACTATGGGATACATGCACCCACAATCTACTTCCCACTTATCGTTGATGAGGCGCTGATGATTGAACCTACAGAATCTTATGAAAAGGAGGAACTTGACCATTTCGTTGAGGCCATGCGAGAAATTTGCGAAGAAGCCTACACCGATCCAGAAACTGTCTTGAAGGCACCACACAATGCGGCAGTTAACAGATTAGACGAGGTCAAGGCTTCACATCCCAGAACAATGGCTTTGAGTTGGCGCATGCACCTGAAGAAGAATGAGGCGAATCGATAGGTTCATCAATTGTTCCTCACAATCTGCTGCGAACAGCAATTATATATACGAAGGATGCTTTACTCATCGAGAACAAAATGGATGTGCAAACAATGACTGAACTAGAAGATAAAGTGCGCGAGGCTGTGGGCAAAGTAGTTGACCCCGAGACGGGCATGACTTTCGCCGAAATGCAGATGATTACCAATGTCAAGGAGGAAGAACCGGGCGCTTTCAAGGTGGAATTCGTTCCATCCAGTCCCTTCTGTCCCATCGCTTTCAAATTGGCTATGGACATAAAGAGTGCAGCGTTGACAGTTGCGGGTGTTAGTAAGGCATTGATCTACTGCCGCGGGCACATGATGGAACAACAAATCAACGAAATGACCAACAAGGAACAACCGCAAAAATAGCTTTCCAATTTAATCTCTTTCTCAACGTAGGAGGGGAAGGTTACACGTGCATAAGAGGTGAGCATGAAATTCTCTGCTGTGGCTCCCGAGTACGCATTTCACCGAAAGGCGTAGAGGTTCTGACCGAACCTCTGGTTGAGTATTGTCCATTGCATGAAGCTCTGTATGGAACCAAGCATATTGACAGGGATGTGGTACGCAGGAGTGTGGAAAAGAAAATAGAAGGATACGGCTTCTGTTGCCAAGATCGGCTTTTCGGCGCCGAAACAATAGTGGCATATGGAGCTTCGGAAATGATGCGCGTCTGGCTGGAGAAAGGTTTCATTGAATGCGCGGTTGTCGTTTGTGAAGGAGCAGGAACAGTCATCGCAACCAAAGGTAAGTTAGTCCAAACCATCGGCGCACGTTTGACGGGCATAATTAGAACTTCTCCGATCCAAGAGACTATTGAGCACGTTGAAGCCGACGGCGGCGTGATCTTGGACAAAACAAGTGCCCGAATCGACCAAGTTGAAGGTGTCAAACGAGCTTTCGATCTAGGCTTCAGACATGTTGCCGTCAGTATAGCTGGCTTTCAAGCAAGGGCTATTAGTGAAATGAGAGATCTTGAGGCTGATGCAAGAGCAGATGTTGTGATCTTCTCTGTTTGCAATACTTGTGTAAGAGAAATCGATGTGAAATATATAGCCAAGGCGGACATAGCTTGTGCAAGTGCTTCGAAACTACTTCGAAACGAGATAGGTATGAGGGCGCTTATGCAGTTAGGCATGACCATTCCTGTTTATGCACTGACTGAGAGAGGAAAAGAGCATATACTGGCATACCTTACCGCGTTCAAAGACAAGCTTGTTGTCTTCAGAGCAAAGCAATTACCATATCTGGCCGAAGACAAAGGACCGAGACTGAAAGGCTAGCCAAGCGATTGTTTTATATCATGTAGGGTGAATTGACCTCTTAAGGGCTGACAGATCTCAATGGTGAGCATAGAAGGCTTGTTGTTACTTGCTGTTGGCGGTACCATCGTATCGTTCGTTCTCCACCTCATTAACGAGGCTACCCAGTCTCCTCATTCTTGTCGTGATGTGGCGTGTGGATTTTGCTCTTTGTCGGCTCGTTTAGAGTTGTTTTGTTGGGTATTGGCCTCGCACTGATAATCAAATCTGTGCTGAGAAAGACCGTAACTCAGTCAGTGCCTTAGCCAAAGGTTGTAGTTCTGTTGATGCTTTTGTATACGAAAGCTTGGACCGATGACCAAAAACCTTAAAAGTTAATCCTAGTGTTATCTGTGTTGTCAAAAATATAAGGTGTTGAAAAGAAATTGGCAGTTGAAGGATTCTCAGGAACACGAACGCCAGTAGACGCCAAAGTAGGCGAACTGAACCCTCAATCTAGGGCAGTAAACGTAACCGCAAAAATAGTGTCAAGAAGCGAAGTCAGAAACATCGCAACGGGACGAGATGGACAAGCACACCGCGTGAGCGACGCGCTTGTCGGCGACGAAACAGGATGCATTTACCTCACACTATGGGACGACAACATTGAAAAGGTGAAAGATGGCGACACGATAATAGTCAAGAACGGCTACGTGAACTTGTTCAGAGGCAACATGCGTCTAAACATTGGCAGGTATGGAACTCTAGAGATTGCGAGCGAGGCTCTTGCGGGCGACGTGAACACGGAAAACAACGTGTCAACCCAAGTATACGAGCAGCCCAGACGCCCATTCAGAGGCGGCGACAGAGGTTACGGCGGTCGCGGCGGATTTGGCGGTCGTGGAGACTACGGTGGCCAAGAAAGAAGAGGCGGCTACAGACAAAGAAGATACTAGTCACTAGCTCAACGCTAGAAAAATTCCATCCATTTTCTTCTAATCAAGACCACAGGTCTGCCTATCTTCATTCCTTCTGCTCCAACATTCGTCTTGCATCGTCTATACATGCCAAAAAATCATGATCCTTCTTCTCAGCATATTGCAGCCCAAGCTTAGCATAGAGATTCTTCCCTATCGCCTTTTCAAGCACCTGAACACCCACGCCAAAGATCTTCCTCAAACCTTCCATGAACTCCTTAGGCTTGTTGGGAATGTCCTCTCTTCTGAGAGAGCACATGCTTTGAAGGTGAAAATAAATCGCTTTTCTGCCACTTTCACCTAGGGTCAACAACCCATCATCTACAGCCTCAAGAAACGCTTGCTCAAATCGGTCATTTTCCGTTTCAGTCAAGCCTTCTCGATCCTCATAGCTCATTTACGTGGACGTGGAAAGCCAACAGAAAGAACATGTAGGCGTAGATAAACAGCAAGTCGACCGGATGACCAGCATAGTATGTGCCCTGTTTTGTCACGTAGCTGAAAAGCACATCGGCAAACGTGTTCAGAATGATTGCCCCATTAATAAATGCCCAGGATTTTCCCAGATTTCCGCCGAAGAAAATCAAGAGGCCAAGGATCGAAACGCAAAACAAAGAAAGATCAGAAAGCGGATATGCTACGTCAACTACCATCGTAATCAAGTCTGGTTCCGTTCCCATGAGGGGTATTATCACAGCAACTGAGACTGAAAAAGCCAAAATGATTGTCACAGCCAAAGACACAATCAAGGCCTTTCGTGTAAGAGCAGTGGCAAAAATCCTAACGTACAAGTAGAATCCTATGAATAGAGGGATATATCCAATCAGCCAAAAAACGTCGGCAATAGAAGGATAAGGTACCTCAACATTTAACACGAACGTGTAAACAGCCCATCCTGCTTCTCCGAGGAACCAAAACGCTAAGCCAGCGGTGAAAAAGAACCATATGATTGAAAACCGTTCTCCAATCTTATGCCAGTATTTCTTCAGAGGAAGCACTGATGAGGCAACGGCCAACCCTGCAATCAGTGGAGAAACAGCGTTGGAAAAGGGTCCTATGAGATCAGGATAAAAGCCTTGAAAAACGAAGACTAATGTCAATCCGACTAACAGAATCAGACTCGCCTTATAGATAGCTAACATAAGTATCATTCGACTTTTCGCTGTGATCGTCTCTGTTGCAATTTATGCTTTACGTATCATCAATAACTACTCAAAGAGTCTCGCCGGAAATCGAAGTGCAAACTCGCTTGAAGCTATCATTCTGAATCTACCACAACATTTAAAATCTAATATCCGAAACATCACGTCAGAAAGAGGAGAAAATCACCATGTCCATAGGCAAAAAAGAAGAAAGAAAACCAACAGTTGATGAGTTGCTTGCCAAGGCTAAGAAACCCTCAATGCTGGCTCCACCCTTGCACAAATTCTACGGAGGAAAGCTTCAAGTAATGCCCAAATGCGCCATATCAAGTCCCGCAGATTTTGCAATATGGTACACACCAGGAGTTGCCGCTGTATGCAAGGAGATTCAAGCAAACGTTGACAAGTCCTTTGAGCTTACGAACAGGTGGAACTATGTCGCCGTAGTATCCGACGGCACACGTGTTCTAGGTTTAGGTGACATAGGTCCAGAAGCAGGATTGCCTGTGATGGAAGGAAAAGGTATACTCTTCAAGTATTTAGGAGGCGTGGACGCATTCCCCATTTGCCTGAAAACAAAAGATCCAGATGAGATAGTCAGAGCATGCGAGCTAATCGAACCGACCTTCGGCGGCATAAATCTCGAAGACATTGAAAAGCCAAAGTGCTTTAAGGTGTTGGAAGAAGCAAGAGAACGCTTGCATATTCCAGTTTGGCACGACGATCAACAGGGAACGGCGACTGTGATTCTTGCTGGCTTAATCAACGCGTTCAAAATAGTCGGAAAAGACCCGAAGAATGCGTTGATAACACTTGTGGGTGCTGGTTCAGCCAACCTCAGAACTGCCTACGTGTTGATACGCTGGGGAGTCAAGCCGGGCAATATCATCTTAGCTGATACTAAGGGCGTCATATACGCGGGCCGAAAGGACTTAGTGAAAGATGAGGACCCATGGAAGTATGAGCTTTCGCAGAAGACTAACTCAGAAGGCAGATCGGGCGACATTGCTGAAGCCTTCAAGAATGCCGATGCTGTGGTGGCCGCCTCAAAACCTGGCCCGGGCACGATAAAGAAAGAATGGGTGAGCAAGATGGCTGACAACTCGGTCATCTTTGCTTGCGCAAACCCGATTCCGGAAATATGGCCGTGGGAGGCCAAAGAGGGAGGAGCCCGAATCGTGGCTACTGGAAGAAGTGACTTTCCGAACCAGGTCAACAACAGCTTGGGTTTTCCAGCCATATTCCGTGGTGTCTTAGATGTCAGAGCCAAGACAGTGACAGATGACATGTGCATAGCTGCAGCTCAAGAACTAGCGAGGTTCGCTGATGAACGAGGAATGCATGAAGAGGATATTCTGCCTAGAATGGAGGAATGGGAAGTCTATCCGCGTGAGGCAGTCGCTTGTGCGTTGAAGTCCATTGAACAGGGCGTTGCCCGAATCAAGCCGAGTAGGCAAGAGCTGTATGAGAGAGCTGTGGCGATAATCCAAAATGCCAGGGAATCTACAAAGCTGCTGATGAAAGAGGGTTTAATAAAACAGCCACCGCCAGAAGAGCAACTGCTGAAGTAAGGCAGAAGCGAATAACACCAAACCTTTCCTTTTTTCGTTTCAATGAGCAGAAAATTATTTAAACTCATCCATAGAACATAGGGTCGTATAGGGAGAAACTATGCGAACGGACTACATCCTCTACGTCGTAGCAGTATTGTTCTTCATCATCACCGGAGTAGTAGCAATCTACAGTATTGAGTTCCAGCAACTATGGATATTCGGAACTGCAGTGCTCGGAATCTTCTTCGTAGGGTTAGGCTATTCACAAAGACCAGGAACCAAATCCATAACAGTCGAAGCCACACCGTCTACGCCACAACCGGAACCAGTTCAGCCAATAGTAGCTGAAGTCGTGAAAGAAGAGGAACCTTCTGCACCCGTGGAAACCGTAACGACCGTAGCTCCAGTTCTCGAGCTTATGCAAGTAAAGGGCATAAAGGCGAAACGTGCGGAGCAATTGAAGGCTTTGGGAATAGACAGTGTCCAGGACCTTGCTAATGCTTCATCAGGCAAGCTGGCTGAGCAACTAAAGATAGCGCCGTATTTCACGCAGAAATGGATTCAAAGCGCGAAGGAACTGCTCCAGAAATCCTGAAACGATCAAAAGGGCAATCGCTAGGCTACGAGATTCAGGATTCTTATTATATTCCTTCTTTCCAACCGTCTTATTGCATCCAAGAATTCGTTCTTTTTCTTGCCGGTAACCTTGAAGTTCTGAAGCATGTCGGTTATCGGGACTTCAGGCCTGCCAAACATTAAGTGTCTGTTGTGGAGATGCTTGACTATTAGCCGTTCAAGTCGTCCACACCGCCATGTAGTATTCCGGATAAGCACAACTATCGTCTTAGCAATTCTCTTATCGCTCTTTTTTCCAGACAATCATGTCTCACATCTGCTACTATAATCTTGAAGTTTTTAGACTTTGCGTTCCAACGCCTTCAACCTGCGACTTTCCTCTCTTTGATCAAAACTGTGAGAAAAGTCACGACCATGCACAGCATTAGAGTTAGCGCTAGGATGAACTCAGGGACAATCAGGACTTGATGCGTCGTCAGTAAACATGTGAAATACAAATACTCATATGTGCTGTTTGAGGCTGGCAACTCTTTGAGAAGAAGAGGGGGGCAAGCCGTCAACTGTGACAGCGTATGGTCCATTGTCAAGCAACGACAATCTCTCCAACGAACCCTTCTGGATGATTTAAGATCTCCTTGATAAGGCTCTTGAGAAGGTCAGCGTTTGTTCCGCCTCTTTGCGGCCATTGGCAATTGACTTTGATCAGCACGACATCGTCTTTCCCTATCAATCCATAGGGATGGCTTGTTGTGTTGAAGAAGAATAAGAATAAGCCGTGGTCCTCCATTAACTGCACGAGCCTTGACACTGCCATGTCCATGTTTACTTCAAAGCCAAAAGCGTTTTGCACAAAGAACAGAGATGAGTCGCTTCCTATCACTAACGCTCTCTGTGCTCTCAGGTTCAGTGGAACGGGGAGATACTTATCAAGGATTGGCGAATAGTTGCAAGTAAATGTGATAGATCCGAAAGCTACGAGTAAGGAGCCCGCCAATAGAAAGGTCTTGGCCGCTTGCCAACTCCAAATGTGAGGAAGCGCTGTTTTCAACTTTCCAAAATCTAGAAGTGGTGCGAAAACAGCGATGAGAAAAAGGTGAATATTCAGGATTGCAGCTTTTTGGCATGGATACGTGACTCTCGAAGGCTTTCTGCCCGTCTTTATAATAAGCCACACAAGGCTTGCAACCACCACAACGCCCATTTTCAGGACGTGTCTTCTATATCTAGCAGACCTTCCCGTGAGACAACCCGCAAACACATAATAAATGCAACGAGCCCGTATGAGAGCTTTCGCAGTAGTGGAGAAACCACATCAGCAATACTCAAAATTCATGCGCCCGCTTCTTTCTGGAACTCTTATCTGTATTATTCAGCAACTCTTAATAACACAAAAGAAGGCGTTCTAAAACATCCAAAACCGAGAGGCTGAAGATGTGGTGAGGAATGGCTATTGTTGAAGGCAAGAATTGGAGCGATATATTTCTCGCGTTTGCTTGAGAATGAGGATTTGCTTGAGGCTATCAAAAACCGTGCGGAAGAATGCAAAGTAAGTGCTGGCGCTTTCATCTTGATAGGAGCTTTGAAAAAAGCAGTCATGGGTCTGTACAAAGCAGGCGAATACAAATGCATCGAGTTGGATGGCCCGTTCGAGATAGGGTCATGCATGGGAAACGTAGCGGTTGACGAAAAAGGCAAAGTTATTATCCACGCACACTTAGTCGTTTCAAATGATAAGGGTGAAGCCTTCGGCGGTCACTTGATGAAGGGCTCCAAAGTTGAGCCAATGGCGGAGCTGATGCTTTTCGAAGCGATTGGGATTGATCTGCGGAGATCTTTCGATGAGAAAACCAAGCTGAAGCTCCTCAAGCTAGGTTAAATCCTTCCTAAGCTGCAGTCCATGTGTGTCTCCATAATAATTCTTTAGCCGCCCAATTCCCTTGTATCCAATTCCTTCGTAAAGGCTTAATGCTTGAACGTTGTCCTCTCTCACTTCTAGGAAGCATGTTTCAACGTTCTTTTCTTTGAAAATTCTTTCGATTTCTTGCAGTAGTTTGAGCCCGATTCCTCTTCGGCGATTCTGGGGTGAGACGTCTATTGTGAGTATGTGGGCGATTGATGAACTTCCTTCAACGTGCACTGCGCCTATTATGAAGCCGACGATCTTGCTGTTCTCTTTGGCAACTAAGCTCAATGAGTTGTAGTCTGTTAGCAAGTGAGCTATTTGCCGTTTTGTGAATGCTTCCTTGCTGAAGCACTCTTTTTCGATCTCATAAAGCTCGTCTAAATGGTGTATTGATGCGGTTTCTATGCTTACTGTCATCTGAGCCATCATCAAACAGAATGAAATGAAAGCGCCGATTTAGCCTTTTCAGTCTTAGGCAATGCTCACTTGGGTACTCGTACTTGATTTCATAGCTTTTAATCCAATCCATTGTTGTGCTGCAAAGCCTATGAAGAATCTTAGCCATAAGGTTAGGAGGCGCATTAGGATTGTAGCTGTTGCGCTTACCCCTGGTGGCACGCCGAACAGCATAAGTAGGGTTGTCAGTGTGATTTCAGGCAGGCCGACTTCGAACGGTACGCCTATCGGTATGGATTTTACGGCTACAAAGATGGCTGAGATTACGAGTATTGCGCTCCAGCTTATCTGCGGGTACCCGATGGATAGGAATGTGAGGTAGAAAACCATTAGGGAGAATATCCATGAGATGGTTGAATAGGACACGGCAGTGAGCAGGGTTTTGGGGGCATGAGCGTATTCTTTCATGGCATCGTGAAATGCCTTTGTAGCTTCAACTAGCTCCGATCTAAGTTTGGTCAGCTTCCAGTGTCCTCTGCTAATGCGTTCTGCAAACCTGATCACTGCATCAACTGTGCGGAAGGTCCAATTCTCTTTGACGGATAGAAGCAGAATCAGGACAAAAAAAAGCAAGGTTATAGAGACAAGGAACAATATTAGAGTGAGTAATATTCCAACGAGCAAGTTTTCAATCAGCAAAAGGGCAGCTCCTACCAACAGGGTAACAATGTTTAGGCCCATTCCGATCAGTCTTTGCGCCACTATGGAAGCTGTGGCCTTTCCTGCCGCTCCGTTTTGCTCCTTGTTCACTAGGTAGATTTTGGAGAGCTCTCCGCTTACTGATTCTGCTGGAATCATTGTGTCGATGAAAATGCCAACCCACACGTAGAGGAATGATCTTAGGCGCGAAATCCTCACCGAGAGGAACTTCAGCAGTGAATGCCATGCAAACGTATAGAATAGCGTGTCGAGAATTACCAATACCGCGGCTAGGAGGTAGACGCTGAGGTTGATTTGCTGGACAGTTGCGATGATTTGTTGGATGTCCACGTGGAAAATGTATATGTAAGCAAAGAAGGCCACGAGTCCTATGAGCGGCACGGCGAAGGTTTTCCACGTGACCTTGTACTTCGCTGAATCCATTAGAGGTTTGCACCTGGCAATGACTGCAAGAGGACGTTAGCATGATTATATAGTTTGTCAATGTCCACCACAAATGGGCAAGTGTCTGGCGTGATAAGGCTTAACTATGCTCATGCCTCAATGGTTAATTGGTGTCTTCATTGGATTTGAAAGGCGTCCATTTTCTGCTCACCTACAAGTGCGATCTAGAGTGTGATCATTGTTTCGCTTGGGGCGAGTCTCAAGCCAAGGGCGTGTTTACTCTAAAGCAGATAAGAGACATTCTTGGAGAAGCGAAAAAGCTGAAGACAGTGACTTACGTTTCGTTTGAAGGTGGCGAACCTTTCCTCTTCTATCCGATAATGGTTAAGGGTGTTGAGGAGGCGGCTGAGCTTGGTTTTCACGTTGAGGTTCTCTCGAACTGCTATTGGGCTAGCTGTGTTGACGATGCGGTGGAGTGGCTTCTTCCGATAGCAAAGGCTGGGAACGTTGAATTGACCTTGAGCAGCGACCTTTATCATGGAGAGAGCTGGGAAACCGAGCTTGTGAGGAATGCCGTGAAGGCTGCCAATAAGCTTGGCATGAAAGCTGGCATACTGGCTGTGAGTTTTCCGAATGCTGAAAAGCCATGCCCGACGGAGATTGAGAGAGCGAAAGTCGGCTTATGGGATCTGATGTACCGAGGGAGGGCATCTGAGAAGCTGGTGGAGAAAGCTAGTAGAAAGCCTTGGCATGAATTCACAAAATGCCCCTACGAGAATTTCACCAAGCAAGAAAGAGTTCACATTGATCCCTTTGGATACGTGCATGCCTGTCAGGGTATCTCGATTGGCAACGCTTGGCAGAAGCCCTTATCGAAAATAGTCGAAGAGTATGATCCCAACAAGAACCCGATTCTCGCACCATTGGCCCGTGGCGGTCCGAAGGCGCTGGTTGAAGAATTCGGTTTGCCTCATGAAAAGAGCTATGCTGATGCTTGCCACTTGTGTTATTTGGCACGTTGTGCACTGCGAGGCAAGCACCCGGAGATTCTTGGTCCGCCTCAAATGTATGGAGTGGTCGAGTAATAATATAAAGAAGCTATCGCTCCTAAGTAGCGAGTTAAGGCGATGTTGATGCTGTCACGAGACGAAGCTTTAGAATTGGTTAAGAAGCACGTTTCAAAGAGAAATGTTGTTTATCATATGCTCGCTGTTGAGGCCATAATGCGAAGCACTGCGAAGTATTTCGAAGAGGATGAGGAGATTTGGGGTTTGGTGGGTTTGCTTCACGACGTTGACTACGAGAAGACTGAGGCTACGCCTGAAAAGCATAGTTTGGTGGCTGAAGAAATATTGAAGGGTTCGATTCCAGACGAGCTGATAAAGGCCATAAAGACCCACAATTCAAAACACACTGGCATCATGCCAGAAAACCGCATGGAGAAAGCGTTGATCGCGTGCGACGCCATTTCGGGTTTGCTGGTGGCTTGTGCGTTGGTTATGCCCTCGAAGAAGTTGGCAGACGTGAAGGCTGAAAGCGTTGCCAAGAAGCTTAGAGACAAAGACTTTGCCAGAGGAGCCGAAAGAGAGAGAATCTTGGTTTGTGAGGAAGCCGGAATTCCTAGAGACAGGTTCTTTGACTTGGCCTTGTCTGGGCTGAAGAGCGCTGCTTCGCAAATAGGACTATAAAGCTGCGCTGCACTTTTCTGAATTCAATTCTTAAATAGAAATAGGCTAGACTAATTATGCTGTGTGAAAGGGTTCGGTGTAGCACATGTCAGAAATCGTTAAAGAGGTTGAGCTGAAGAAGATTCGTCCAAGCAGGCTTAACCCGAGGCTGGAAGTTAACATTGAGCGTTTGAATGAGCTTGCTGAAAGCATTAGAGAGGTTGGGCTGCTTGAACCCATTATTGTTAGACCTGTTGACGGCGAGTTTGAGGTTGTAGTTGGTGAGAGGCGGTATAGGGCTTCCCAGCAGGCTGGTCTTGAAAAAGTGCCCGCTATTGTGAGGGAGTATAGTGATGATGAAGTCATGCAATTGAACCTTATTGAAAATGTTCAGAGAGAGGAGCTTAGTGCGATTGAGAAGGGCAAAGTTTGCAGGTACTTGTTGGACAAGTGCCCTGAAAAATACCCTACACAAAAAGCTGTTGCAGAGAAGATTGGCGTAAGTGATGATGCTGTTTCTGCTTGGTTGCGGTCGGTTGAGGTTGTTCCAGAGGAGGTTCAGACACTTGTTGCGCCTTCAACCATTTCGGGTGAAGTACCTGAGGGCAAGATTGATTATGCTACCGCGGTCAAGGTGGGGCGTCAAGTCAAGGAGCCAGAGAGGCAGGTGGAGGTGATTAGGAAACTGGCTGAAAAACACTTGCCAACGAGGGAAAGAACTCAGATTATCGAGAGGGTAGCACGTGAACCGGAGAAGCCGATAGGAGAGGTTTTTGAAGAAGTGGCTGAAGCCCCTTGTGAAGTGCAGTTTAGCGGCATTGATAAGAAACCGATACTTGAGGGCAAGAAAACTCAAACTTCGAGAACCACCATCCCCGATCCCAAGATAAAAGCGGGAGCAACCGTTCACGCATCGATTTCAGAGCCGCATATCGCAGACCTACGAATAACATCTGTGGAAAGAAAGAAACTGAAATATTTCAACGAAGAAGATGCTGAGCGCGAAGGTGGATACACGCTAAACGAGTTCAAGAGGATATGGAAAGAAATCCGCGGAGAATGGAACGAAGACCAGCTCGTCTACGTCATACATTTCGAGAAGCTGTAGTAAACAGGACAGTTGCAGGCTGCACTAAATTCTCTGATCACCTATGACAGCATAGTCTTCTGGACTTTTTATTCCAAATCCTAATTCCACGGCTCTGCGAACTTGTCCATAATTCCACGGATCTTCTGTTAAGCTTGAACCTTCGTAGCTTTTGATCACCTTTATTGCTTCTACATCAAGTGCTGTGCGGTCTCCTGATGCCATCACAAGATCTGGGGTTCTCAGCTCTCCACATGCTGGTCCACCTGAAATGAAGCATTTTTGCCCATCCATTATGGCCAGATCGGGGTACACGACCAAGTTCAGATCAGCAATCTTCTCCTCCAGATGTCGAGCATGAAGCATCCCCCTTTCCCAAGGCTTCATAAACCCCACGGAGAGCTTTAGGCTTAGCGTGAACTTTGCCCATCTGTGTGTTTTCATGCAGCAAACATGTACAAGCTTCTTCGCATGTAAAGCACTTTCAGGCAAACTTACGTTTTTGAGATATTTACCACCTGTGCTGACTTTGACCCATTTGCCTTCATCGAAAAACACCACTTCAGCGCCAGCCTCTTCCGCTTTCTTCAGCATTCCAGTCTCTTCGAACACCTTGCGAGTGGAAAGCGACGACATAGACGACTCGCCGACAAATACCTTCTCAGCACCATGCTCGTAAAGCAACTCAACCACAGCCTTAACAAAATCAGGATCACTCGAACCCGGCGGAGCATCACCCGTGTTGAAATTCGGCTTCAACCATATCTCATCACCCTTCTCGACAACCTTACCGAAACCACCAATCAGATCAACAGCCCTCAAAATGCTCTCCTTTGACCCCTGTCCTTCAACAGAAACCTTACTCACCAATGCCTTGCCATCCCTCACAAACACGTTTTCCCTACGCGTGCCGATTCCCACTTCAGTACCCAAGCAAACCACTACCCATCGCAATACCGCAACTAAAGATTTAGCCTTTAACCCAAACGAGCTCAAACATCACCGACACCAAGTCAGCCCTGTATTGAGAAGCCTCAGCTCAAGCTGTATATAGAGAAGGAGGTAGAGTCTCCGAGAGGACCAGACGAAACCAACTGACTTATCTGTTTTCTCCAAGGCCTTGCTTTCCCCAATCATCCGACGCCTCCTCAAGAAAACCAGAACAACTAATACATCAATCAACAATACACCAGTCCATAAAGCAAACACCTTAGTAACGGATATCCAAGCAATCCGTAATGCTTCGTCAGCCTTCTCAATACAACCGTCAATGTCCGATCTATCAAGTCGTTCAATCGCATTCTGCAGTAGCACTCTGCTTCTTAGCAAAGAGCGTTCGATCTCTTCCACGTCTGACGGAAAAATCAGCGAAACCCCGAATGCCTTTCCTATGGACAGCACGGTTCTTGCCTCTCTCACTTTCTGAACTGCTTTCAGCATGTCTTGAATAAGAGTGCCGTTGCCGAACGGGCCTTGCGAAGCTGGCTCAAGCGTCACTGTTTGCTTGTCTTCGAGTTTCAAGTCAAGCGTGGTGTTGAAAGCATAGTTAGAGTAGGGAATAACCTCTGGAATGCTTTGCTGTGAGCCGAAATGCCTACTATCCATCCAATTGAAAAGCCTCCAGGTGGGGTCAACGGGCACCCATCCATAATTCTCCAAGCAGTATTCAGCCCACATATGTCCGTCCTCTGTAGTTTCGGTGTCAGAACGGAAAGCGAAGCCAGCCTCGACTCTTGCCGGAATTCCCAAAGCTCTGCACAAAGCAACGAACAGGTAGGAGTATTCTGAACAGTCGCCCGTCTTATTCATCAATGCCCAAAGAGCCCCCCTTTCCTCATCTTGTATGGCATAGCGCAAGTATGTGGTCACAAAATCATATACTCTGGAAACCTTGCTTAGTATGCCATTCAGTCCTGCCGTGAGGTTATAGGCTTTTGAAACTATTTCCGGATTATCCGATTGTACGAAGGGCTCTGGCTTGGTGTACTTATCGTACAAGTCAGAATCCCTGTAATAGTTTGGTATCAAGCTCGAGTTGATCACGTAACGAGTCTCAGAAGAAAGCACAATATAATCGATTTCAGCGGAGAAATTCTGCTTAGCATCAATTCTCACATCGTCCCAGTAGGCATAAACATTCTCAAAGCTATCATTCAGAAGCACAGGCTGCCCGTGGGACGAAGAGATATTGCTTATGATAACGTAGTGACGCGCAGTCTCGTTCCTAATCAGAGGAATAAAAAGCTTCCCGTCTGGAACAACCTGAAGCGTGGGATTGCGTATTTCAACCAAATGCCTAATCGTTCCGACAAAAACGTTGTTCACGTCGTATCTCAGAAAATCCTCAGGTTCGTTTTGCACTGCAAGCGAAGGCTGCAAGAAGATGAAAGAACAAGAAAGAAGCATACCAAACAAGCAAACAAAGACTACTGCACGCTTATGTCTAAGGTCCATAGCATTCTCTTTCCAACCAGAAGCAATCACAAATTAATATAAAAGCGTCAAGGTCTATAAGGAATGAACCAAACATCAGCGGACGTGAAGACCATTGGCCTCGAACCTGACAAAGGAAAAACTCATCGAAATGTACCGGAAAATGGTCGAGATTCGCCTCTTTGAGGAAAAAGTCTTCGACCTATATGGTCAGAACCTTGTTCCAGGCACCATTCACCTCTACGCGGGCGAAGAAGCCGTGGCGGTCGGTGTCTGCAGCGCATTAAGAAAGGAAGACTATGTGACAAGCACTCACAGGGGACACGGGCACTGCATAGCAAAAGGAGCTGATCTAAGACGAACCATGGCTGAAATCCTAGGGAAGAAAACTGGCTACTGCAAAGGCAAAGGCGGATCAATGCACATCGCAGACTTCAACATAGGCATGCTAGGCGCAACAGCAGTCGTCGGAGCCGGCTTGCCCATAGCAGTAGGCGCAGGCCTCTCCGCAAAGCTTAGAAAGACCAACCAGATCGTGGCTTGTTTCTTCGGTGAGGGCGCCTCAAACCAAGGAACCTTCCACGAAAGCTTAAACATGGCTTCCACGTGGAAACTGCCGATAGTTTTTGTTTGTGAAAATAATCTTTACGCCATGGGAACTCGACAGTCAAGAGTAATGAATATCGAGAATGTTGCAGATAGGGCAGTAGCATATGGAATGGAAGGCGTGGTCGTCAACGGAAACGATGTTATGGCAGTTCATGAGGCGACCATTAAGGCTGCTGATAAGGGCAGAAGAGGCGAAGGACCAACCCTTATTGAGTGCAAGACCTACAGGCACAAAGGACATTCACGCGTTGACCCTGCTAAATACCGACCCAAAGACGAGGTTCAAGAGTGGCTACGGCGAGACCCAATCAAACTTCTGAAAGAGCATCTAATGCAGAAGCATTCTGCAGCAGAAGCTGAACTACGGACGATTGAGAAGGAAGCCGCGTTAGCGATTGAAGAAGCTGTGAAGTTTGCGATGGAAAGTCCCTATCCCGCTTCGGAAGAAGCTCTGCAGGACGTCTATGCCTGATTTCGGAGGAGCCAAATATGCGAAAAATAACGTTTAGAGAAGCTTTGCGCGAGGCTTTGCAGGAAGAGATGCGAAGAGATCTCACGGTCTTTCTTCTGGGAGAGGATATCGGCAGATACTGGGGAGGAGCATTCAAAGTCACTGATGGCTTAGCCGAGGAGTTTGGAGATGAGAGGGTAAGAGACACACCCATATCCGAATCCGCAATCGTCGGCACTGCCGTAGGCGCAGCAATAACGGGTATGCGACCTGTGGCCGAAATAATGTTCGGCGACCTAACCGCCCTAGCCATGGATCAGATTGCGAACCAGGCGGCAAAGATTCATTACATGTTTGGCGGACAGGCCAAATGCCCACTCGTCATCAGAGCACCCTTCGGCGCTGGAGTGAACATTGCTTCTCATCATTCGCAAAGCTTGGAAGCTTGGTTCATGCACGTTCCAGGCTTGCTTGTGGCTATACCTTCAACGCCTTACGACGCAAAAGGACTCTTGAAGACAGCCATCCGAGGGAACAATCCCGTCCTATTCTGCGAACACAAACTGCTATACCCGATTGAAGGCGAGGTCCCAGAAGAAGAATACACTATTTCTTTTGGAACAGCGGAAGTAAAGCATGAAGGCTCAGACGCGACAATAGTAGCCACTTCATACATGGTTAAAAAGGCCCTTGACGCAGCCAAGACGCTTGACAAGGAAGGTTTAAGTGTGGAAGTCGTTGACCCAAGGACTCTGACGCCGCTTGATAAGCAGACAATAGTCAGATCGGTCAAAAAGACAGGACGCATTGTGATCGTGAGTGAAGACTGTAAAACCGCTGGCGTAAGCGCTGAAATTGCGGCTGTGGTGGCTGAGGAAGCCTTGGACTACCTTGACGCTCCGATAAGAAGGCTAGCTGAACCAGACACGCCTATCCCGTTTAGCCCACCCTTGGAGCAATACGTCATCCCAAACGAAAAAACCATAATCAAAGCCGTAAAGGAAATGGTCTAGAATGGTAACCAAAGTCGTCATGCCCAAGCTCAGTCTTACAATGAAGGAAGGAACAGTCGGCAAGTGGTACAAGAAAGAGGGGGACACTGTCCAAAAGAACGAGCCAATCGTTGAAGTAGTTTCAGAAAAAGCTACCTACGACTTAGAAGCTCCAGCTTCAGGAATATTGAGAAAAATCATGGTGGAAGAAGGCGTGGACGTTCCCGTAAATCAAGTGCTAGCGATAATAACAAGCCCCGACGAAACACTGTCAGAAACAGATATGGTCGCAGAAAAGCCAAAAGCAGAGAAGGACCCTGAGGTTTTGGCTTCGCCTTCTGCAAAACGTCTGGCAAAAGAGTACGGCATTGGCTTATCCCTAGTCAAAGGCACTGGACCTGACGGGCGGATCGGTCAAGAGGATGTTGAACGGTTTGTCCAGGAAAGCCATGGAGTGTTTTCGAAGGTTAAAGAAACGATTGAGCTGACTGGGTTCAGAAAGACTTCCGCCGAACGGGTTTCTATGAGTTTTAGGACGGCTCCACATAGCACAATAATGATGGAAGTTGACGTTTCACATGCCGCGGCGTTGCACCAGAAACTTCACGTATCTTACACCGCAGTTCTAGTGAAGGTTGTAGCAGAGGCATTGATTGAACACTCAATAATCAATTCATCTTTAGACGGGAACAAGATCAGGATTTTTGAATCGGCAAACGTTGGTGTGGCAGTGGCAACAGAGAACGGGCTTGTCGTCCCTGTCATACACAATGCTGAGAAGAGATCTCTTCAGGAAATAGAAGAGGCAATCGAGGAGCTAGGCGCGAAGGCGAGGCATGGAAAGCTGACTAAGGAAGATGTGTCAGGCGGAACTTTCACCATTACAAACTTGGGCATGTACGATGTTGACTTTTTCACCCCAATAATTAATCCGCCTGAAGCTGCGATTCTCGGTGTCGGAGCGATAAAAGAAAAGCCTGTTGCGATTGACGGCAAGATTGTGGTCAAACCTCTAATGATGCTGAGCCTCTCATATGACCACAGAATCGTTGATGGTGCGCCTGCAGCCGAATTCCTGAGAAAAGTTAAGGGGAAGATCGAGAAAATCGCGGGAGCAGAAGGCTAGGATGCTATCTTCCAGCTTCTTCTCTGCTGATGGCTTCTGTGGCCTCATTGAGACTTTTTCTAACCAGCTTCAGCTTGACATCTTTTATCATTGTCACGCCGCGGCTAGTGAGTATTGATCCTGCCCAAACCATGATGAGAAAGATGAAGAATACTAGGCATACGTTGCTGAATGTGGCAGCCGCTTTGACGAAATCTGCTTCCTGTGCTGTCGGAACTGGGACTAGCTGTGGAATTTGGGCTCCGCTCAGGAATATCCACATTGCGAGGCATGCTGGCAGGATAATGAAGATTAACCCTATGGCAAGCAGCGTGTAACCAGTGTACTTCTCTATCTTCTGCGCTTTTTCTGGGTTCATGGAAAACGAATTGCCAACTCGCTTATTAAAAGGTTTTTCAGGAAATACTTGCGACACTCATACGAATTCTCTTCATTCCGAGTTTCAGAAAGCTGCGATTTCCACCATTAGTGTTTCTTGCTTTCTGTTCGCCTAATCAGACGGGTAGTAGACAAGTTGGCTCTGATATGCTGGGTCAAGTCCTACCTCTCCAATAGCGTTCTCAATCCCTTGTCTTATCGTTTCATTTTTCAGCACAAGATGCTGAAGCAGGCAGATGGTCGCTTCGTCCGTGTGGCTTCCTGATATTGGTCCGCTCCAGCCTATGTAGACTTTAGCTCCCTTTCCCACAAACGCCTTCGCCATGTCTGAATATGCAAGCCCCTCGCATTCCATCATAAAAACGGTTGTATTGGAGAACGTGCCCCTAGCGCTTCGCTCGATGAAGTCCTTGTTTATCCCAAAATACTCTTGGCTTCCCCCGCTTGAACGAACGTTGTAATATATCTTCACAAGTTGCCCATCCAGCTGTTCATAAATGTATTTCGTACTACTGTAAGGTTCTGCCGAGAAAAACCCAACGGCCTTTCTCTCAGGGTTTGCACCAGAATGCACCCTTAGAATCACTATATCATAGCCGTACGTTGGCAGATTTCTGTAGAGGTCTACTGTAACCTTTTTGCCTTCATAATAGTCCACGCTGTAGCCTGCTTGCTGCAAAATGCTCGTGACTGTGTCAACGAAAGTCTGGTTCGGTATTGTGAGGCTTAAGTGGTCTACTATAGCTGCTTTACGCTCCGACGTTGGGTTGACTGGATTTGTTGATAGTTGATTGAGCATTGAATGGATGAACAACACTGAAACAGAAAAAGCTAGAATAGCAATAAGAATAGCCAAACCAGTGCGATGTCGTCCTTTCTTCCTTTCCCGGACCTTACTCTTCATTTCCACGAGCTTCCTTTCAGCTTTCATAAACCAAAGCCCTCTCCATTAGTTGGAAAAGGAAGGCACAAGCGGAAGCTACCTTTTCCTCTCTCTTCACTTAAAAGTTAGATTCGCGATGCCATTTAAGACTTTTTGTATTGCCAAAACGGCCTTGAGAAGCACGCTTCAGTGAAGGTGAGACTTCCTATCTGGATTCCTTATTGCTCCTTTATCTATTTTGGAAAATCTTAAGTGTCCGGTCACAGAAAAGCCATTGAGCCACCATGAAGGTTGCAGTGTACTATAGTCAAAGTGATATACGGATAGAAGAGAAGCCATTTCCCAAGATTGGCGACAATGAAGTTCTTGTTCAAATGAGGGCTTGTGGTATATGCGGCTCAGATCTGATGGACTGGTACCTCAAAACACGTGCGCCATTAGTCCTCGGTCACGAACCAACAGGAATAGTTACTCAAAAAGGGAAAAAGGTCAGAAGCTTTGATGTTGGTGACAGAGTTTTCGTGCACCATCACGTGGCTTGTTTGAAATGCCACTACTGTCTGCATGGAGACTACACTTTATGCAATCAGTTCCACGAAACAAACATTAGCCCTGGCGGTTTTGCTGAGTACTTCAGAGTTCCAGCGCCAAACTTGCAGCTGGATACTCTGAAAATCCCTGAATCTTTGCCCTTCGATGAAGCTACTCTAACAGAGCCTGTTGGCTGTTGCTTGCGAGCCCTTAGGAAGTGTAGCATCAAGAACGGTGATTCACTAGCGGTGATAGGGGCTGGGCCCACTGGAATCATTCACTTAGCCCTGTCAAAGATTCTTGGGGCTCAGAAGATAATCGTCAGCGACCCGATTGACTACCGCTTGCTTGCAGCCAGAGAATTCGGAGCTGACATTGTTGTCAACCCGAAGAATGAGGATTTGCTGGAGATCGTTCGAGCTGAGACTGATGGAAGAGGAGTCGACATGGCTGTTGTAACTGCGCCAAGCATAGAAGCATATGAAACTGCAATGAAGATTTGTCGCAAAGGCGGTAAAGTCTGCGTTTTTGCGCCAACCACGCCACGCGAATATCTTCAGATCAGCCCGAAAGAGTTGCTCTTCACAGAAATTCAGATAATTCCGTCCTATTCGACTTCGCATCTTGAGACGAAAGAGGGGCTGGAACTCATGAATTCGGGAAGGCTGGATTTGAAGGATTTGATCACCCATCGATTCAAGCTTGCAGACACTGCAGAAGCCTTTAAGACTGCAAGGGAGAGTAAGGAAAGTTTGAAAGTTGTCGTTATGAATGAGTGATCTGAGAATGAAGGCAGCTATGCTTTATGGTGTTAAGGATCTGCGAATAGAAGACGTTGACGTGTCGAAGATCAACGCTGGAGAAGTTCTCGTCAGAGTGAAAGCAGCCACGACTTGCGGCACAGACCTGAAGATATTTCAAAGAGGATACGTTGAAAAGATAATAAAACTTCCAACGGTTTTCGGCCACGAGTGGGCAGGAGAAGTGGTTGAAGTTGGTCAAGGCTTGAACTGGCCAGTGAAGGGCATGCGTGTACGTGCTGGAAATAGTGCGCCGTGTCTGCATTGCACAATGTGTAACAAAGGCAAGTACAATCTCTGCGAAAACATGATTTGGCTTTGGGGAGCGTATGCCGAATACATTAAGGTTCCAGCACGGATGGTGTTAGTGAATATGCAGGAAATTCCGAGGCACGTTTCCTATGAAGAAGCAGCTATTACTGAACCTTTAGCATGCATTTTGCATGGTGTTGAAGAGGCACGAGTGAAGCTTGGCGACAAAGTCGCCATCATTGGTGCTGGTCCAATTGGGCTTTTACATCTTCTTACTGTCAAGAAGATGGGAGTAGAAGAAGCAATAGTGATAGACCTTGTGGACGAAAGACTAAGTTTTGCAGAGAGATTTGGAGCTGACGAGACGATTAATGGCGGAAAAGAGGATGTTGTGGAACGGGTCAAAGAGTTGACCAATGGGTATGGTGCGGACGTCGTGATCGAAGCTATTGGGCTGCCAGCTACTTGGGAACAAGCCTTGAAGCTTGCTCGCAAAGGCGGTACCATCCTGGAGTTTGGAGGCTGCCCGCCAGGAACGGAGATCAAGGTGAATGCGGAAATGCTACATTACGGCGAGCTTACGGTTCTTGGCGCTTTTCACGCGACTCCCTTGCATTTCAGAAACGCTCTTAGCTTAATAGCATCAAGAACCATTGATGTGAGACCGCTTGTAACGAAAAGAATGAAACTTGAAGAGGTCAAGGATGCTTTTGAAATACTTTCCACTTCAAAGAGCGAAATTAAAATAGCCATAAATCCATAAGTATTGTTTGAGAAGGACTTTGCCGTGGAAGTTGCGAGCTACGTTCTGAGAATTGCCACGAAACAATGGGTTGACCATGTCTTTAACATGGCCATCTACTACACCAGTTTCCGGAGAAAATGGAAACCAGAGCAGACAATTCTGTTCGTCCACAAGACTAGCGTTGGGGACGCCATTGTTGGCTATGGAGTAATAGAAAGCGTGCTTGAAAAAGAGGAGCTTTCCGAGGAAGATAGGAGCGAATGTGAGAAATACGGTTGGAAGAAAGCCATAACTTTCAAGTATGTCGTAAGGTTTGAAAAACCTCTACCTATCAAGGAAACGTTTCTGAAGGATTCAAAATTCCGTGGAAGATACATGCACGGAGTGCAGCTAACTAAGGAGCAATTGGAGTCAATCTTAAATCAAGCTGAGGCTCTGAAGGGCTGATGCACCAAAAAACCTTAAAGCAACATATACAGCAATGAGTGAGGCGGAGCGAAGTCGAAGATGGTTTATTGCGTGAAATGTGGAGCTAGGAACCCTGATGATGCTCAAGTTTGCGCCAAGTGTGGGGCCCAGTTATATACGACTGGTGAAAGTGAGCATTATAGAAGAATGGAAAGGGAATGTTTCGGTATTCCGAGAGGCGGCACCATTGTAGGGTTGGCTTTTGGCGTCATAATTCTGCTCTGGGGTTTCATTTGGTTCCTGCAACAAGCAGAAGTAATCCCAAAAACCGTAGAAATCTGGCCGTTTGCAGTAATAATCTTTGGCGTGTTGATGATCATTGGCGCTCTCTATGGACTCCGTCGCCGATACTAATCCCGCTTTTGTTTGAAATCGCAGTCTTTATCGCACGAATGGCAAATTCTGAAATGGTCCCATTGCGATAGCAGTATCCTTGTCCAAATCCAAAAAACGATCAAGCCGATTACGTAAAGATCGAACAACATGCTTTCTGCAATCATGTCTACGCCAATGAGAACCAGGAAAGCACCGAAAACAAAGAGAGCATTTAGCATCAACCGAATGCCATCCTTGAACCTCATCTGAAGAAAGCCCAACACGACAGCCATCTGCCCCGCTACAACAGCCACGATGCCCATCTGTTCAAACGAGTATCCTAAAAAGAAGTAAAGAATCGAGCCAGAAAGAGCAATGATCGCTCCTGCTGCTAAACCTGTGCAAGCTGCGCACAAGACAATGCTCCGCACTGTTATCGCGTGCGCTGAGAATCTTCCACACTTTGGATGATGCCCCTTTAACGCACTAGATAGCGATCTTTTGGGCTGAACAGTGGTGTACCCATTCTTTTCTGGCAAATCAAATGTCTCTGAGCATCTGTGGGGAAAAAAGGCAGCGATGGTTCCAGATGCACAGATCAATGCAAAGACCGAGCCGATAAGCGGTTTTCGCCAAGGAGAATCTTCTTGCGCTTGTGGTGCGTACAGTGCAAACATCAATGAGGTGAACAATCCGAAAACGGAAATTCCGATGAAGAATAGAAGTGTTAGCTTTGATCTTTCAGCCTTGGGCATCTGCTGTCGCCTAGAAAAGCGCCCTAAGCTGTTTCATCAAACCCTTGCTAGCCATGTACCAGTTGACTCTCCGCTTTAGATTGTTCGTGGAGAACAGTCCTCGGAGTCTTCTGCTCCATGGACCGTAAAAGTTTCTGTAGCACTCGTACAGTTCTTCTTGCACTTCTTTTGTTGACAGTGTTTCTGTTGGCATTATGGCGTGTACCATGTCGTAGTGTGACCAGTTGAAATCCTCGATCCAACCGTTTCGCTTTGCCTCCTCGAATATTTCGTTTCCGGGGAAGGGTGTGAGACATCCGAACATGACGAAGTCTGGGTCTAATTCGTTGGCGAATTGTCGCATATTCGCTATTGACTTAGCCGTGTCTTTTCGGTTGCCTATGATGAACATTGTGTGGGCGAAAATATCATTGTCTTTTAACAGTTTCACAGCTTCTTTTGCCTGACTAGGTGTGATGCCTTTTCTGAAACTCTCTAGAGTGGATGGATCGGAGCTTTCCACGCCCAGAAGAACCCAATTAAGCCCTGACTTTCGGAGCTTGGGCAATGCTGTCTTGTTCCTGATGATATCGTCGCATCTTGCCTGAACGAACCACGTCACGTCACTAGGCATTTTGCGCTTGATAATTTCTTCAGCAAGGTCATTTATGCGTGTGCCGGCTCCGAGATTGTCGTCTGTTAGCCAGATAAACTTGCTGTCATAGTTTCTACTGCAGAACTCCATTTCGTCAGCAATTCGCTTGGGCGATTTTGATCTCCATTTTCCTTGCCAATGTCGCCATTGAGTGCAGAAAGTACATTCGTGTGGGCATCCTCGTGCCCCCTCTATTAGAGCAAAGGGTGCTTTGTGTCCAGCCATCATGGCGAAGTGATATTTGCGTACGTTATCTTTGACGAGGTGATACCCTGGATAAGGAAGGGCTTCCAAATCCTCGATTAGTGGTCTTGGTGGATTGTGGATGATCTTGCCCTTGTGCCGAAATGAGATTCCGTTTACTCTTGAGAGGGCTGATTTGCTTTGGACGTTTTCAACGAACTCTGTGAAGGTTTGTTCTCCTTCTCCGCGCACTATGATGTCGATTTCAGGATAGGTTTCGAGGCTTTCTTGGGCTGTGGCTGTGAAATGTTGGCCACCAGTAACAGTAAGGACGTTTGGGTCTATCCTTTTGGCAGTCTCAAGAGTTCTCACAACTACGTATGTATTGCATGTCGCCAGTGAACTCGAAGCTACAATGTCAGGCTTAGACGATTCAATTTTTCTCTCCATGTCCTTCCAGTCGACGTGTTGAGCGTTGCAGTCCAGGACTTCAATTTCAGCATCTTTGGCTTCTCTTTCGAGGTATGCTGCAAGCTGTATGATTCCGTACGGCGGAGGAAGATATTCTCCCATTATGAACCATTCTTCTTTTGGAGGTTCGATGAAGAGCGTCTTCACGGTGTTATCGCAACCTAACTGTGTTATGCGTTCGTTAACATTTAAGACTGTTTTTGTGGTCATATGGCAATCGTTTTAAGAAGGAAACACATCACATGACACGATAACAAAGGTGCCTTCAATGACTGGAGGAGCAAGAAAACGTTCAACAGGAACTGATTGGCTGGGACTAGCAGCTTTCGGTTTCTTCCTTTTGCTTATTGGTGCGATTTGGATCGTTAACTCTCTGGACCTAAACGTGGAAGCCCGGGAATTTGTGAAACCCGAGAATTGGCATCTTGCTAATGTGACTGGAAACATATCTATTCCAGAGCCAGTACGTCCATTTCCTGTAATCCACACGGCTGCGATGCAATTCTGCTTGATATTTGGCGGTTTCGAGATAGTCATCTTAGTCCTGAGACTTGCCTTTCATGAATCGATTGGTAGGATGGCTGATGCTGTTTCAGGAATGGCTTTTTGGTTCAGTGCAGGCTATTTCCTCAGCTTGCTGGCAAGCCAATCCATTGGGTGGTTCAGCTTCATTGCGGGGATCATAATCTCTGCTGGGCTGGCAATCGTTGCGACCAGCATATTCAAGCTGTTCAGATGACGTTCTTTAGTTAACCTTACCTAACAACGGCTGTCTTTGGAATGATGAAAGAATTTAAATGCTGATTTAAGAGTATGGTCCTGTTATTGTGGGGGATGAAAGTGTATGGTTAAGTATGTTTTTGTTACGGGCGGCGTTTTGAGTTCGGTTGGCAAGGGCATTCTGACTTCTTCCATTGGAAAGATGCTTCAGACCAGAGGCTTGAAGGTTACAGTTATCAAGATTGATCCCTATGTCAATGTTGATGCTGGCACGATGAATCCCTACATGCATGGAGAAGTCTACGTGACTGACGATGGCAGCGAGACTGACTTAGACTTAGGCTGGTATGAGCGTTTTCTGGATCTGAACCTAAAAATGGAAAACAATCTCACGACTGGCATGGTGTACAAGGCGGTCATCGAGAAGGAACGGCGAGGAGATTTTCTTGGCAGATGCGTACAGATCATACCGCACGTAACCAATGAGATTAAGCATCGCATACGCACCGTTGCCAAGAGTTCTGAAGTTGACGTAATCCTGACCGAGGTTGGCGGCACTGTCGGCGACATTGAAGGCTTGCCCTTTCTGGAAGCCATTCGCCAGATGCGTCTGGAAGAAGGTTTTGAGAATACACTTTACGTGCACGTTGCGCTAGTCCCAGTCTTAGACGTCACCAAGGAGATGAAAACTAAGCCTCTTCAACACAGCGTGAACGAGTTAAGACGCATTGGTATTCAGCCTGACACGATTGTTGCCAGAAGCCCAGAGATGATAGACTCTGAGTCGCGAAGGAAGATCGCGTTGTTCGGCACGATACCTGAAGATGCAGTCTTCTGCTCTTACAATGTTGAATCGATTTACCAAGTCCCGCTCATTCTGGACAAGCAGGGGATGGGCGAATTCGTGTGCAAAAGATTTGGTTTCACCGAGTGCAAACAGGACTTTGAGGAATGGAGGAAGTTCGTTGACGCAACAATAAACCCTGAGCATAAAGTAAGAATCGCATTGGTTGGAAAGTATGCAGGGCTGGCTGACAGCTATGTAAGTATGAACGAGGCACTACGCCACGGCGGAGCAGAATGCAGAACGAAGGTTTGCATAGACTATTTGGAAGCTGAGAAGCTTGAGCAAAGCCCGAAAGCTGTAGAGGACTTGAAGGAGTTTGACGGAATCTTTGTTCCGTACGGGTTTGGGCCTAGAGGCACTGAAGGAATGATAAGGTCTATTCAGTTTGCCAGAGAGAATGACATTCCGTTTCTTGGAATATGTTACGGTTTCCAGCTTGCTGTGATAGAGTTTGCGCGGAATGTCTGCGGTCTTGATGAGGCAAACAGCACTGAGATTAGTCCTGACTCATCAAGTCCGGTGATTGATTTGATGCCTGAGCAAAGAGGAATAGAGATCAAAGGGGCTACAATGCGCTTAGGAGCCCACAAGATAGTGGTAGAACCGGAATCGACGGCATTTGCTCTATATAAGAGTGAGGAAATCTATGAGCGCCATCGTCACAGGTTCGAAGTCAACCTCGACTACATAGACACGCTCAAGAAGAACGGTCTGAAATTTTCTGGGAAGAGCACAGATGGAAGGAGAATGGAGATTTTGGAATTGCCTGATTGCTTTTTCTTTTTTGCTTCGCAATTTCACGGCGAATTCAAAAGTCGCCCAGGCAGACCCGATCCTGAATATTATGGTTTTATCAGAACATGCTTGGACAAGAAGTCAGGGAAGTCTAAGCCGGAGTTTTGAAAAGGGAATACTGGTTGCGTAGCTTAGTACGAGCGGTGATGAGGCCTTACAAGTTCCTCGAGCATGGATAACATGGTTGGCACCTTGAATACGATGTCTGTGTACGTGACTATGCCGACAAGTTTGCTGTCATCCATAACGACGAGCCTTTTGGCATGCTTCTTTGCCATCAGCTTGGCGGCTTCTTCAATGCTTGCCCCTTCGTTAATGGTCAGCACTGGGCTGGTCATGACGTGTCTTGCAGTCAGAGTTTCTGGCGCCAAGCAAGGTTCCACGAGCCTCCTGAGAATGTCGCGTTCCGTTATGATGCCAACGGGCCTGTCACCCTGAATAACTATTATTGAGCCAATATTGAACTTGTTCATTGTGGCTACTACTTCTTTCATCGTAGTGTCTGGACGTACGACTCTGACATCTTTTGACATAATGTCTCTAACTATGACTATCGTCGCCATCTGGCCTCGCCTCCAAGGCTAATCTCACCATTCTTGGATTGCTGTGGTCTATTTATCTTCGGCTGCTTATAAGCCTCACATCGTTCTAGCTTTTACTTGCCGTGCTCAGTATTGCTTATATTACGTGATTTGGTATTACACGTCAAGGGCGAAGGAATATGAGCAAGACAGTTGAGAATTTGAAGAAGGCTTTTGCAGGTGAGTCGCAGGCGAATCGACGCTACTTGGCTTTTGCAAGGAAAGCTGAAGAAGAAGGCTTTTCTCAAGTTGCAAAGCTTTTCAGAGTAGCCGCCGAAGCAGAGACTATTCACGCCTTGAACCATCTTACGATAACTAGCGAAGCGAAATCAACAATAGAGAATGTCGATGCCGCAATCGCAGGAGAGACTTTCGAATTCAAGAAGATGTATCCGGAGTATCTCAACGTTGCCAAGCAGGAAGGAAGTCAGCAGGCGGCTTGGAGTTTCGATGTTGCGAATAAGGTGGAGCAGGTTCACGCTGGCTTGTTCTCAAAGGCTGTTCAAAAGCTTAGGAACAAGGAGGAATTGCCTCAAACAGACTACTATGTGTGTAGCGTCTGCGGAAACACGGTTGAAGGTGAAGCACCAGAAAAATGCCCGATCTGTGGAGCACCGAAGTCCAAGTTCTTCAAAGTTGCCTAGTGAAGACGTGTATGACGAAGAACAATTCTGCCGAAATCACTGGCTACCGTGATCGACTAGAGAATGCCGCCAACTATGGTCAAGTGTGGGAGATCGTTAAAGACACGGTGAATTTTTCTTTGCACAAACGTCGAAGTGCGATGATGCTTTTTCTTGATGATCTGCCCATTCAGCTTGGCGCGTATCACCCTGTCGGAACAAATAATATCGTCTTGAACAGAGCCCTAGTTCAGATTGTTGAGGCATCGATTGATTCGAAGCGTGTGATCAACGCTCTAATCTACAATCTGTTGCTGCACGAGTACTTGCATGCGTTAGGCGAATATTCTGAGCTTGATGTTAGGCGTGTAGTTTTTGAAGTTGCCCGAAAGTGTTTTGGCGAGGATCATGTTGCCGCCGTTGTTGCAAAGAAGAGCCCATGGGCCTTGCTTAAGGGCATACCGCTTGAAGCAATTAATCCTCGCAAACGGGTCATGGAAATCGTGAAAGACTTCGAGAAGACAGACAAGTACATTGTTTAGCCTAGACTCTAGGAGGCTCTACGCCTTCCCATGCATATACCTTGAACCCCAAAATCCGATGTGACAAAAAACTTTTCTGATTAAGCTACCATTCTCTTATCCAGAATTTTTGGAGAAATAGGTTTTACGTTCATTTCTTGGCGAGATCTCTGACTTAGCAAGTTCCTAAGCCTAAACGGAATAACGAGGTTTAAATTCTTATATTAGCAAAACAGATTGTGGAAGATGAGCCTACGTCAAATGAAATTGATGCTAAAATCAGGAAGGCTGAGAAAGCACTAAAGCAGTTTGGTTATGACCTAGTCGATGTTTTGGCTAAGGAGTTTTATGATTACATGACTGGCGAAATCTTCTCTGATGACACTACCACTTTGCGTGATGTTCTTGGCAACGAGTACGTCATGATTCACGAACTAGTAGAAATAAGCGAACTTAAAAAGATAGGAAGAGAAATAGACAAACACGTAGTCGTGGAAACGCCGAAAATCCCCTTTTACACAGCGCATCTTACGGCAATGGAAACCGAACTCAAATATGCCCTCTACAAAGGCGACACATTCTGGGCGAAAATCAGACTGAGGCAGCACAAGGAAAGCGTATCGGACGACGATCCAAACCTTCCAAAGGAACTGCGACCAAGGGCAGAAGAAATATACGAAAAATATCGCAGACTCGCTAAACAAGCATCAAAGCAACCCTTGACCCTGTGAAGGCCCTGTCAAGACCCTTGGCTTAGGGCAAAAACCATATAGAGCCATGCAAGATAAGTATCGAATAGAAAAAACATCCTTCGAAACAAGCTACGCTGAACATTCTGAGGGTTGTAGATGCAGAAATCCTATTCAAAACTGCTCGGCATAGTTGGAAAGCCTAACACTGGCAAGTCAACGTTCTTTTGTGCATCAACCCTCGCGCCAGCTGAAATCGCAAACTACCCGTTCACAACGATAAAGCCGAACAGAGGAGTCGGATACGTCCGAACGCCCTGCGTTCATGAAGAATTCAAAGTCAAGGACAATCCAGCCAACTCGCTCTGCCTAGACGGCGTTAGACTCATCCCAATAGAGTTTATCGACTGTGCAGGACTCGTCCCTGGCGCTTGGGAAGGAAAAGGTCTAGGGAATCAGTTTTTAGACGAGATCCGAAAAGCTGACACGTTGATACACATTGTTGACGCTTCAGGCGGGACAGACAGCGAAGGGAGATTATGCAGACCCGGAGAACACGACCCGTTAGAAGATGTAAAGTTTTTGGAACACGAAATAACCATGTGGATGGCAAACATCCTGAGAAAGGACTGGCCGAAAATCGCCAGAACCGTCGAAGCAGAAACAAAAGATCTTTTCACAATGCTTGAAGAACGATTGAGCGGCTTATCAATAAAGAGAAGCCACATCCTAGAAGCCGCACGAAAAACAGGACTGAACACTGACAGAATAGCGGGTTGGAGCGAATCAGACTTCCTAAGGTTTGTGGACACGCTAAGACGGATAGCAAAGCCGATGATAATAGTAGCCAACAAGATGGACGTGCCTTGCGCAGAAGAGAATTTTGAGAAACTGAAAAAGACAGGCTACATCGTTGTTCCTTGCTGTTCTGAAGCTGAGCTTGCCTTAAGGAGAGCGGGTGAAAAGCAGCTTATTGAGTATAGACCAGGAGACTGCAACTTCAAGGTCCTTAAGCCCGAAAAGCTGAGCGAAAGCCAGATCGAGGCTTTGGAGACCATACGAGAAAAGATCCTGCTCAAGTACGGATCTACAGGCGTTCAAGAGGCAGTTAACACTGCCTTCTACAAGCTTTTGAGCATGATTACGGTCTATCCAGTTGAGGATTTGGAGCATCTATCTGACCACAATGGGAGGGTTCTGCCAGACGCCTATCTCGTGCCTTACGGAACTACAGCTCGGCAGCTCGCCTACATAATTCACACAGAACTCGGAGAAGGTTTCATCTATGCAGTTGAAGCAAGAGACAGAAGAAGAGTTGGCGAAGACTACGTACTGAAGGACAGAGACGTCCTATCAATCATAAGCGCCAAGAAAAGAGGCTAGCTCTAAGCTCCGTATCGTCTCTTCCGGTTCTGGAATGTTCTCACAGCTCTCAATAGGTCAATAAGGCGGAAATCCGGCCAATATGCATCTAGGAAGCAAAGTTCACTGTAGGCGGATTGCCACAGCAAGAATCCGCTTAGCCTTTCTTCACCTGAAGTTCTGATAATCAGGTCTGGGTCCTGTTTAGGCATGTGTGACGTGTACAGATACTGTTCAAACATCGCTTCATCAACCTTTTCGGGATCAAGCCTTCCTTCATGGACGTTCTCGGCGATTTTCCTCGCCGCATCAACAATTTCGGCTCTTCCGCCGTAGGCAAAAGCGAAGTTCAAGAAATGCTTATCGTAGTCTTTTGTCGACTTCTCAGCATCACGAATCAGCTGCTGCAGGCTTTCAGGCAACAGATTAACCCGACCAATAACCTTCACTCGGACCTTATTCTTGTGTATTCGCTCGTCTGTCAGAATCTTCTGCAGATTTTCGCCCGCGATGCGCATTATCTCCTCAACTTCCTCCTGTGAACGCCGAAAGTTCTCAGTGGAAAAAGCGTACAGCGTAACAGATTTGACATCGAGTTTCAGGCACCACTCGATTAGCTGCTCCACTTTCTCGGCGCCCTTTTCATGGCCTGCCCATGGATTGAGTTCTTTGTCTGAGGCCCATCTTCTGTTCCCATCCAAGATAATGGCTATGTGATCAGGTTTCTCACCGTTTCTGACTTGGCGCCATAGCCACTTCTCGTATAGCTTGTACGCGCCGATGGCGGAAAGGATGGTCTTGAACATCAGCTAAACCTCGCGTTCCGCAACGCGTTGGCACATGGGCAATTGCCTTCGCGTTTGAGGGGTAAACTTCTGATGGTTTCAATTAAAACTTCCTCTATCTTGGGAAGAATCTGCTTGGAGACCTTGGAAACTTCAAGCGTAGTCAGCCTTTCCTGCATCCCTGCAGCCTTGTTTGAAACGTAGCAAATGCTTGCATAGCACATTTCAAGCTCTCTTGCAAGCACGACCTCAGGGAAGCTTGTCATCCCGACAACGTCACAGCCTAAACGTCTAAACATCTTAATCTCCCCTGGAGTCTCATAGCGCGGTCCTTCCGTACAAGCCAAGACCGCCTTGTCCCACACTTGCAGATCGTGTTTTCTCGCATTTTCAATAAGCAGTTTTCTGACTTCTGGACAGTACGGCTGCGAAACATCCACGTGTGTCACTGGATCCTCATCGTAGAAAGTCGCACAACGGAGCTTCGTAAAGTCAACAAAATCATGAGGAACAACTATCTGACCAGGTTTAATGTCGTGATTTATCCCGCCGACAGCGTTCGTAGCCAAGATCCTTTCTACGCCCATTTCACGCAGTGCGTAGACATTTGCTCTGTAGTTAATCTTATGGGGAGGGATGGAATGCTCTGCACCATGTCTCGGAAGAAATATCACTTTCTTCTTGTCAATCTTTTCCATGAACAGTGATTGAACAGGACCATAAGGTGTTTTCGCGCTGAAGCATTTGACATCTTTTTTCAGTTTCTCCAGACCCGTGCCTGCGATGATTGAGAATTTAGCTTTCTCCAAACTCTTCGACCTGCTCCTTGGTCTCCCTGAAAAATTCTCGGAAAGCTCTGTGAATAACAAAGATAACCAAAACAGAAGCTATACCTATCAAGATGCCTACAACCACATAGAAAATCAGTGTATCGCGGGCATTTTCAATGTTGCTCGTAGGTGTCAGCAGATATGAAGCTGCGTCCAAAATCTGCCTCGACCAACCAACGGAAATCATCAAAGCCAGATTACGCAACAGTCTTGCGTCACGTTCAAGATACCATCGTATCGCTCTTCCCAAAAGGGCCGCACAAAGTCCTACGACTATTAGTGTTATGGAATCTCTGATAAAATAGCCGGTTATCTGCGGAAAAAGCCCAAACCAACCGCCTAGATCGGAGGGCGCTGTGACGTTCTTTGCAGCACTCGTCCATCCCAAGTAGATGCCGAGCAAAATGCATAAAGCGCCAGCAATCGCTGAGAAATTCGAGATTTGGACTCGAAGAGGTGGCGGTTCATATTCCTTTGTCCACTTGTAGAAGTTCTTAACCGCCCTATCAGCGCCAAAGCCCTTTATCACCATTATTATGCTCAAGATGAAAACAAGCACTATCCAGAAAATCGAAATAAAGTTGAGAATCGAAAGGACTACTGCTATAAGAATGAGTATCCCTGGCACGCCTAACATGAATCGGGAATAACGCGGGCTTTCAACGATCATCTTCAAGTAACGCGAGAATAGAGCTGCTGTTTCTTCAATTCTTTCGCTGTGCTTCACAACTATTCTGCTAACTGACGACACGGGTACTCGCGACTGTATAAGCGGCAGAACTGCCTCATCTGAATAGCCGTCCACTACTAGGATAACTTCAGTTGCGAGAAAAGACGCCAAGAGCTCGCCTAACTCAGCAACTATTTTTCTGTCTGCACCCACTCCGCCTAGTTCAGAGCCGGATATGGTGGCGATCTGGAAAACCTCTTCAGGTTTATTCTCGCCTTTCAATCTATCGTAGATTCTCACCGCTTCAAACATGGCATTTGCATCTGGCTCCTCAGGGTCAGCGAGAGCCAATGCCACTGCGGCATCGAGGTTTTCCTGCCTTCCGATGATAGGGGTCTTGACTTTGGCTTTTACCCCTAAATCGCCATCCCTATCCACACACAAAATGAGGATCTGTTTTTGCTTTTCCTGCCCCGTTTCTTTCTTCGCCATGTTGTTCTCTATTCTCCATATAATCTAGGCATGTTTCACTTTAATCTTGTGCTTATCTAGTGAATCTTGCGCTTTCTCAATCATTGAGGTCACTTTGGCTTTCTGAACAGTTTCATTCCATCCATATCGGTCACAAATTCGTAGCCGTTCTCAATGAGTTTACCAGCTTCATCTATCGTTGAGACTGCAGCAAAATGGTATCTGTCATTTTTTTCTTGATATAGTTGTCTGTTCCAATGAACATATTTTTCTGTGTTTGAGATGCACTTGTGGCCTAGGTTCTCTTTCACTTCAAACAATGGTATATGATTGTGTACGTCCATTGTTCCCCCGACGTGTCTCCAGGTATGAAAATGAATCTTTAGGAATTGGGGTTTTCCAAGCCTTTTTTGCCGCGCTTACTTCCAATGCTAAGCCAACAAACTTAGACATGTCTGATCCCAATATAAATTAATTCGCGATGCGAGGGTTCTCGTCTGGTGAGAATGAAAGACGCAAAAAAAAGCGCGCGTTGTTGTCGTCAAGTTTTTAGAGCCTGATTTCATCGTCCTATTGAGCGCTGATATTATAGAGGACTCTTTGAAAAGACACATAACTGCATATGTCATAGAGTATACGTCTCTCTAAGAACACGGAGGAGCGGTCGTGAGCAATACAAGGGTTGGCTGGAGAGCCACTGCGGGTTCTATAGACAAGAGAGAACTGATAGCTTTTTTTCAGTCAGCGCTGAGGGAAGAAATAAGTGAGTTGAAAAAAGGGAAAGGCGGGAAGCAGTTTGAGGTTTATGATGGTCGGCGAGTCTACTCTACCCGAGACATGACCATCTATCGTTTCTTGACTGAGGGGTCGCTCAGAGACGATACACCTGTGTGCATCAGCATCGGCGGTGAACCCATTAACGGACATGTTGTTTCAACAGACCTGGAAGGGATCAACATTGGACTTGAAGTCGATAGAGGCGAATTTGTGCCACAAGCGACGATTCAAAGCTCCTCGTATAAGATTCTCGAAGACCTACTGTTGAAACTCGACAGGGCAAGATCTGGAGAAGTATCTTTGAACACGGATGGAAGCATGAAGCTTTTTGGTTTTCTAAAACCAGGCAGTCTCCTAAACCCTGTTCGGTTTTCTGAGCAGATTACGGAAGGGTATGCTCCAAACGTTGAGCAGCGAATTGCAATTCTCAAGTCTTTGACTCAGGAGGTGACATTCATCTGGGGGCCTCCCGGAACTGGAAAGACCAAGACACTCAGCATCATATTGAATCAACTGATAAGATCCGGTCGAAGCGTCCTCCTAACCTCGCACACAAACGCAGCCGTTGATGAAATCCTCAAGAAATTCATTGAGAACGATGAGAATGCACCATATATTGAGGCGGGGAGGATCATTCGCTATGGCATTCCAACTGTTCTAAATGACCGTTTCAGCGAGTTGCTGGTTGATACAATAATAGAAAAACAAACCTCTAAGAAACGGAGAAGGATTGGAGAACTTCAGGCCATAATCGGTTTTAATAATGAGAAGATCAGAAAATTCGAAAATCTGGAGCAGGCTGCACTCACAACAAATGCTCTCTTAAGAACACAGAAACACAAACTTGAGAAAGTAGAGAAAAATACTGCAAATCTTCAGCACAGGATCTTGGAATTGAATTCGGAGAGAGACGAAATCACTGCGCGCCTCACTAATCAACGTGAATTACTGGAAAAAGCGAAAACTGCGGGCGTCTTCAAAAGGCTGTTTTATGGACTAAACGTCGAAAGAATCGAGACTGAAATGGAGACAATGAAAACAAAGCAGGATATCTTAACACTGAAGTTGCAGAGTCTCAAATCGGAATTGAAGGACTCAGAAGAAGAAAAGAATGCATCATTAGCCAAAATAGCTCAACTGGAGGACTGCTTAGGGAAGACCGTGGCTACAAGCGGGATGACCTCACTTGAGTCTCTCCAAGGAAAAATCCATGAGTTATCTCAAGAAATCGAAGATAAGAAGCTGGAAATAGGAGAGATCGAGACAGAGATTAACAAAATCAAAGAGAACGTCTTCAACAATGCGCTTGTAGTTGGTTGCACAATCACAAGAGCCTGTCTGGATTCGAGAATATTCAGGAGAAAGTTTGATGTTCTCATTCTTGACGAGGCAAGCATGGCAGCATTACCTAATCTCTTCTTCTTGGGCGGCCTATCATCAGGCCATTATATCGTATCCGGAGATTTCCGGCAATTGGCCCCGATCTCTGCAAGCGACAGCGAAAGGGTAAAAACGTGGCTGAAAAGGGACATCTTTGTGCAGTCTGGGATTGTTGAAAGTGTCAATTCTAATATTGACGATGAAAGGCTTGTAATGCTCAGAGAGCAGTATAGGATGCACCCTGACATTTGTGCTCTGATTAGTGATGCTGTATATGGAGGCAAACTGAGAACAGCTGAAAAAACAAGACTTGCGAAGGAACAGATCGCGGTGCTGCCACCCTTTGAAGACGAAGCACTGATATTTTGCGATACTGCCAAGGTTGATCCTTGGATCAAAAGGGCAGGCAGCTCCAATTCCAGGCTTAGTCCATATTGTGCTGCGGTTTCCGCTCGTTTAGCATCCACATTGGTGAAAGAAGGAAAAAAGAAAGGATTAGCAATCAATGTAGGAGTAGTGACTCCCTATTCTGCACAGGCTCAATTGATTTCTAAGATTCTGGAGGATGAAAATGTTGATCGAACACGTATAACAGCCTCCACAGTCCACAGGTTTCAGGGAAATGAAAGAGAGTGCATTGTTTTTGACCTTGTTGAAGGATACCCCTATGCCCCGGGTGTGCTCACTAAGGGTCAATTCACCAATTCCGAGCCTGGAAGACTTATCACAGTCGCAATCTCTCGGGCTGAAGGAAAATTCATTCTCGTTGGGAACAGTAAGTACGTTCGAAGTAGATTCAACAAGGACGACGCCATTTTCCAAATAATGGATAGAATCGAGAAAAGCGGGCAAATTGTTGATTCCCGAAGCATTCTCCCTTTGTCATTCAATATAGAAACTCCCCCTGCCAAGACTGCGCGAATGGGCAGGGAATTGTCAGAATGCGCTCTTTCTGTTTGGAACGAAAGAAGCTTCTATGAAGTGTTCAGGCAAGACCTCGAAAATGCAAGTTCCTCTGTTGTGATCTTCAGCCCATTTATCGCCAGAAAACGTCTGAACACTCTCCTCAACGACTTCAGGTCATGCGTGAAGAAGGGAACAAGAATTTACGTTATCACGAGACATCCAGACTACCAAGGTAGTTATAAAGCCGAGACACAAGAACTCATCGAGCAGATGCGAGAAATCGGCGTCAAAGTCTTGATTGCTTCCAAGGAAATTGGGATCAATGAGAAATTTCACGACAAGATCGCAATTGTTGACAACGTCGTGTTTTATCACGGAAGCATGAACATTCTCTCTCAAACAGATTCATCCGAAAGTATGATTGCATTTCGGACAAGAAAAACTGTTGAAGAACTGGTGAAAACTTTCGACGTCAACAGAATAATCCGTAAATACCAGAACATCGTAGGCGAACATCCATCTGCCGTGCCCCTAATCAAGATGGTTGAGAAAAAACTGATGGAAGAAATGAACCCCGAAAGTTGCTCCGAATGTGGCGAGAGACTCGTATTGGTCAAAGGCAGCCAAAGCTTCTATTTCGCTTGCCCTAACATGCTTGACAAGGGCTGCAATACCAAGAAGGAAGTCGACAAAGAAATCGTCAAGAAAGCAATCTCAAATATGAAAATAGAATGCAGGAAGTGCCTAAAAGGTCACATGACTTTTAGAGAAGGGAAACGTGGGCCTTTCATAGGTTGCGACCAATATCCTATCTCACGCTGTCAATCCACACTGGATTTTGATGACGATTTTGTGGGTTAGTGCGGGCATGCTGTTCAACCTCAAACATGAGCACTATACGTTAAGGTCGTTCTTGGACAGTTTCAACTCATTCTTTACATGTTTAAGGATTTTCTCTTCTCTCTTCTTGAGAAAAGTTCTGAAACTTCTGTATTCCAAGAGCCTTCTGTCAATGTATGCCTGCTTCAAAAGAGAATGACTAATATCTTTGAAGTATTCTCTTGGATCTTTGGCGCTTTTGTTCTGATTTTTGTTCTTTGCCAGTATCCAGAAATTCGCAAAGTGGTTTATTTTCGATTCATCATAGCCTTTCCTGCGCAATACTGACTGGGGAAATATGTGATCAATCTGAGGTGCATTCTTATCATAGTGTATCTTGGCTCCCATGTGACGTTGGATAAGGTGTAGGACAAGTGAAGGGTTATTCTGCAGCAATTGTGGGCCATATTCATCAATATTCTCCCAATACCGTATCCAAGACACGCATTCTTTCAGGGGGAATCTTTTGTCCTTTTCCTCGGCGAGAGGCTTGAACTCTTCTCGAATGATGGCTCCCAATCTGCTGTCAGCATAGCGAGAGAAAGGAGACGTGGAACCAAACAGATAGACCGCCTTACGCACTTTCTCGATTTCAGAATTAGGCACCTGATGTCCAGGCGCGTGAAAGAGATAATAAACAAAGGGAACAAGATTGTAGTAACCGCCCAAGAGAGCACTGCTTGCAATCCAACACTCATTTTGAACAAAATCAACTGTAGAGCTAATCGAATCACAGCACTCTTCAAAATTGTCACGGATCTTCGCAACATCAGATTTCTTACGCAAAAGGTCAATATCGAATCTTGTCCCAAGATCCGAAACTGCAAACAAGCAACGAATCACAAAATCCGAATCCAGCTCAAACGAATTTCCTTCGTTCACGCTGTATACAAATTCGGGCAATGTTTCAGCAGATTCCTTCCAATTTAGCTTGAGCATACTGAAAATCAGATCAGATCTACTTAGTGGTGTTCCTTCCCGATTAATTCTTACAAAAGCTTCCAAGACGTCGGATTCAGATTTCCTATCTGGGCTATCCCTTGGCTTGTTCTCATCAAGAACAGTTGCCCGGATAATACCTGTGTCACTCATCAATGCATCACGTAAGATGTTCAGGTTGATTCCGAGTCTCACTTCATCTTCCTCGGACAGTTTCAACTGCTTGACAAGATCCCTTTGGAACTTGTGCCTTTCATTCGGGCCCATGGCAAGCAGATCTCGAACCTTGACAAAATAGCGAGTCTCCGAGTCTTCTTTCTTGCTGTCCTTGCCGCGATTTGAGAGGGCGGTATCATTTAGTCTTTGGGCTCTCATGTTTGTGAAGAAACGGAACAAGAACTTGTCTTCTTTGAAGTCTTCAGTCTCACGGCCACTCAATACATCAAAATACAGGCATTTTCCTTTGTAGATACCGTATAGTGAGACATACAGGGATTGTAGGCGTTGTTGGCCGTCTAAGACGAGCTTCAATCTTTTTTGCCGATTGTTGTCATGGAATGCGAACCTTATATCTGGTTTGAAATCCTTCTCAAAATACCTGTATTGAATATCGTTGTATGTTTCCCAAAGAAGGATGATTCCAATAGGATATCCTCGCATTAGCGAATCCAGTAGCTTCTCAATCTTCTCTTCATCCCAAACAAAACCTCGTTGAATGGCCGGAAGCACGATTTCATCATTTTCGATCAATCCCAGCAAACTGGTAGTACTCATTTCTCAATGCACCCTGGTAAGACGAAACGCTACTATCACAAACTATCATTGCTGTGAAGATATATCATTTGCCAAGCCCATTAGAAGTCAGAGCGCAAAACAGAAAAAAGAGAGGGTTATGATAGACATCTATGGTGGGTCAAATTCACTCTGCAGGGTTCAATCCCCGTCGGGCCCGCCAACCATCGTGCGAATTTGTACCAGTGCAAACTCTTTCTTTTCCCTTTTTTCTTCCAGAAAGAAGCATTTGTTGACGATTATGAACGCGTGCGAAGTAGGCGGAGTAGCGCGCGCTAACGGCCGGGGTGAGGTAATCACGGCAACGATGGTGACGTCTCCACTTTCTTCCGTGCAAATCCTCCTTTTTTCGACGTGTGCTCATGCATCAGTACAGAGTTGAAGTCTAAGACTTCTGATTCTTCAATCGACGGCACGAATTAATCAAGCCCCTAAGGTGCGCGATGTGGTTCTTCTTGTCTTCAATGGGCCAATTAGGGTCCTCCTCAAACATCTTTATGGCTTGGGCGAAATTGTCTATTGCTCTTTGAATGTCTCCAAGCTTCATGCAGATGTACCCGAACAATGCAAACTGGTTGTAGTGTCCTTTGTCAAATCTTGTCAGGAACTCGCAGCAAAGATACGCGTTTTCCATGTCTTGATGTTCAAGATAGTAGAGCGTCAGAAAAGTGAGGTATATTCTGACGTTGTCTTTAGTCTGCAAGACTTCGTGCGTTGTCCGTGGTGGGGGAGGCATAATTTTCACGTAGTCCTCACCTCTCAATTGCGGGCGACCCCAAAATTGCTCTATTGAGTACTTGTCCGCGACGATCTTGTCTTTGAAATCAGCGTTCTTGTTCTTTCCGTCTTCGAGAACGTGCGACCTGTCCATTCGGACGTAGATCGTATCAGACGGAGGGTCTCGTTTCATTACTTTGTCGAGCAAGTCATAACGGCGGTCCTCGATTGACATCCAATAGCAGTCCCCGTTCTTCTCATCATATACGATGAGAAAAACAGGGTCTTGCTGCCTCAACCAGTAGAGGACCGTGGATTTTTTAATGCTTTGCCCCCATTTTTGGTCAAAATGCTCTGTGCCCTTTGCCTGCACATTGTATCTGAGCCAAGGAGCATCGTTTCTCAGGAGCTCGCAAAGAAAGTCTATACCCACATCCGCATCATGTGGAACTTCCGTAATGGTCGAAAAATACGAAAGACGCTTGCTGATTGCGTTCTTTCCGACTGCTCCAAGCCTCGTCTTCCACGGAACTTTGACGTCAGACACTGGTTACAACCTCGGATCTCGTTAAGTCTGAAATGCTCTATGCATCAGATAAAAGTTGGGACGCTTTCGGCCATCTCCATTAGCGCGCGCTGCTCATACTTCTGCCTCAGGTCAACAAGTTCGACCTCGATCTTCCGATATTCCACGTATTCCGCTATGAGCTTTTGATAGGTCTTCACCGCGTTAACCACGTTCCTCAGCCGTTGGACGTCAGCTTTGCTCAACCCCGGCTGTGACAGAGCATTCATGGCAGCAACCAGCAGCTTCAGAGCCTGCTCTACGCTAGGCAGCTCGTCGGGGATGTCAAGCTTGATCCCAGTTTCTTCTTCTTTAGTTGTCGTCGTCCGAGAGATTTTTTCTTTGTGCCCGACGACAAGTCCCAGCCGCTGAAGCTTTTTTCTGATTGCTTCAGGCTTCCGATTCAGCTGGGCAGCTA
>JBGQME010000014.1:0-52248 GCA_041500425.1 Bathyarchaeia archaeon
CTCCCACCACTTATCAGTTCCTTTGTATCTCTTTGGAATACTTTCAGAATCCAAAAATGCAGATATTTCGCGGTCTGATAGTCCCCTCCATAAGCGGGAAGCAAAATCATCGCCTGTGTCTTGCCTATAACAGATGAAGACTTCGTACTTCAAAAATTACCCTCCATTGTTCCCTACGAGGATAATCTAAATAGGAGGATAAAAGATTTCATGTCTCCGTACGCGCGCGCATAAGAAGGTGAGAAAAGATGAGTGAGAGAAGATACAACAGAAGTAAAAACTACAGATGTCCATCATGTAGTCTAGAATTCAAGAGTGAGGGAGTACCTAGACAGTGTCCACGATGTCACTCTGTAATTGAGATTAAAGAAAATAATAGGAGACGATAGAGCGCGCGCCATTCTCTTTAAGATTCACTAGCGTGCGACCTTTTCAGACCCTTGAACAGACCCCTCAAGTTAAGCTTAGAAGCTTTCTCATTAGCTTGCTGAATCAGGTTCCCCAGCTTCTCTAGATCGAGGTCATCAATGTTTCTGCCTTTTATTCTTATGGTTCTTGTTTCCTTGAGCTTCTCAAGGCATATTCTGTATAGGCTCGTAGTTTCCGGAAACGTTTCTTTCCAGTCCCTATCCATTGCCTCCAAAAGCGCCATTCGCTGCCAATGCTTTTCTGGCATTGGAAGTTCTATTGCAATCTCTTTTTCTAAGGGTTTGATCGTCTGTTCTCCAGTTTTTGCGTGCCATATTCCACGGTCATCTTCGACTTTTCCCATGAGTTCGAGAGAAACAAGGTAGCGGTGTGCCGTGGCTCTGTGGACGCCGAGTTTTCTTTTTATCTCAACCGCTCTAATTCCTGCGCTACTTTGTTGCACCAAATTGTAGCATTTGTCCAAATTCTCCATGTATTCATGGGCTTTTCGTTTCGACATTGTCGCCACACAAGTCAGAATACGCTCCTGTAGCTACATATACCTTGTGATGAAAACAAAATGCGTTCGATCCAGTCGGCTAAAAAGAAATTGCTTTCTTGCGTTTTTTCGTCTCATGGTTCGTGTTCTTTTCGTAAGAGTGAGAAGTTTGTAATCATGAACAGGTGTTTGCGGTGTCCGCATTATAGGAAGTTTATGCGTGAAATGGATGATGAAGATGCGAGGGAAGGCGCCGAGATAGAAGGCATCTGGAAAAATCCTGAGAAATATGGTTATTCAAGAGGGTGATTTTGTTGGTTTCGGCTGAGGCTTTCACGAGGTCTGTTGCTGAGCGTGTTCGTCTTAATAGGGCTGTTTTGACTAATTTGTATTGGTTGTTGCCTGTTGAGAATAGAGGGCATGAGGATTTTCAGCCTGTTGGTCGCGGTTTGAAAAGGTCGGAGTTTTGCGGTAGTTGGAGGTCTTTTATGGTTTGTAAGAACAAGGAGTTGCATGAGGGTAAGCTTCTTCATGGTGTTGATTGTACGGATAAGGTGGTTGTTCGGCATAAGCATCTTTGGTGTCATAAGTCCTCTTGTCCTGTTTGTTTCATTAGTGGGTGGTCTTTGAGGGAAGCGCGTGCCATTGAGGGTCGTATCAATGAGGGGGTTAGGCTTGGTTTTGGTAAGCCTGAGCATATCACGGTTTCCGTTGGTCTTGTTGATCGGGATTTGCCTGAGTTTGTTATGCGTGAGCGTTCGCGTGTTGCTTTGCTTGATCGTGGAGTGATCGGTGGTTGCATGATGTTTCATGGTTATCGCATAGATAGGGGTCGTGGCGTTTTGGTTTGGAGTCCTCACTTTCACACGTTGGGCTTCGTTAAGCATGGTTTTGATAGGTGTCGGGAGTGTGTTCATGATCGCGGTGATTGCGCTTCTTGTGATGGGTTTAAGCGTAGAGAAGTGCGTGGTTACGCGAAGGATGGTTATCTTGTGAAGGTTCATGCTGTTCGTAAGACTATTCTAGGTACTGCTCACTACGAGCTGAACCATGCGACTATTAGGATTGGTATTAAGCGGTTTCAGTCGGTAACGTGGTTTGGAATTTGCAGTTACAGTAAATTAAAGTCTGTGAAGTTGCAAGCTAAGGTTTTGAGCAGTTTTGACGACAAATTCTTCGTCTTCCGTTGTTTCGTTGGTCTTTGCGTTTTGGCTTGATTGTGGTTTTGTAGTGCTTAGGTCGGGATAGACTCGTAAGAATTTGTAGGCTTTTGCGTACGCTTCTTGTAGTTGCTCGTCGGTGGGTTTGCTGTAAGCGTCGCGGCTGTTGATTAGTTTATGTCCTAGAATCTGGTCAATCCAATTTACGTTGACGTTTGCCGCTTCAAGGTTAGTTTGCAGGTATTTTCTTAGGCTGTGTGCGGAAACGGCTGGTTCGTTGATTCGGTAGAATGCGGTTCGGACAACATTGGATAGTGTAGTGCGCGGTATTCGTTTTACGGTTTGTAAGTTCCATGTTCGGAATAGTGGGCTATTCTCGGTTAGTGTTTCTGGTGGTAGTCTTCGCGTGCCGTGTTGTCTCGCTTCAAGGTATGTTCTGAGTGCTTGGATTGCCTCTTCTCCAATGAAGGTTCTTGCCGTGATTTTGACTTTCTTTGTGATGAGCGTTATCGGGATAAACTTGGCTTCGCTTGCGAGTCCTCTTGATATGTCGGCGTAGTTGAGGAGTTGCGCGTCGCTTACTCTTAGCCCTGAGTCTTTGAGGAACAGGATTACGGCGTTAGTGATGGCTTTGTGTCGTGTTGCTTTGTGTTCTATGGCTTTGAGTATTGCTTCTTTTGTGGCTATCCTTACTCCTATGCTGTCGCCTTTTGGGTAGTCTCCGCGTCGCATTCTTAGCGGGTAGTAGTGGATTTCGGAGAAGGAGCGTACTGCGGCGAAGTATATTTGGAGTGTTGCTGGTGCTAATCCTTTGTCTCTTTCTGTTGCTATGAATTTGATGAGCTGGCTTTCTATTCGTCGTTGGATTTTCTGGTCTTTGTTGGTTTGGTCTTCTTGGCGTTGCGTTAGTAGCTCATCGGCGGTTTTGCCTGTGGCTTCTAAGAATTTGGTGAAGCTTCGGAGATAGATGTCTCGGGTTGCGTCGTTTAATGTCGCTAGTTCGCTTTGCCAATATTCAACGGCGGACGAGGTTTTGTTCTGTGTGGCGGAAATTATGTTCAGTAATGGGCTAGTGTGTTGGTCATAACCCGCCTTTTGTTCTTTGTGGCATTCGGCTAATCGGGCTACCCGCGCCTTCCGGTAGATTCTTCATCGGCGTCTGTTTGCCCTTTCCACTTGCAGGACAGCCGTTTCACCGCTTCGCACCCAGCATTCTCAACAACTCAACATGCATCGTATCATCGGCGCTTGCTGGATAGACGTTTCGTTTCTGCTCTGTAGCCAAGGCTCTCGCCTTACGCCCTTGCGGGCGTTGCAATTCTACTTGTGGGCGGAGTTTCCTCAAGTCCCGTATAGGGACTCGAAAGCCACTCACCAACTCGCCAGCCCAAGACATAGCTTGCACGTAGTACGGAATAAGAGTTTTGGAAACCTTATTCTATCCACTCAGCCACCTAGACTGTTAGGCGAAAAAGGATTGGCAAAAAGAGTCATCCTAATCACAGGAACCCCCTGCGTCGGAAAAACCTCAGCAGCACGTTTGCTCACTTCCAGACTTGCTGCTTCATACGTGAACCTGACAGAACTAGCCACTCGGGAGAACCTTGTTTTAGGCAAAGACGAGAAAAGAGACACCATAATAGTTGATGAAAAGAATATGAAAGAGAGAATACGCAAGATCATCGAAGAAGGCCACAAAAAAGATGTTGTAATTGATGGACACTACGCCGCCAACGTCGTCCCAGAGAGACTCGTATCGCACGTTTTCGTTTTGAGACGAGACCCTGTCGAACTTCGGAAACTAATGGAACAACGCAATTTTTCAGAACCTAAGTTGTGGGAAAACTTGGCTTCTGAAATCCTTGACGTGTGCCTAGTTGACGCTTTGAACGTTCACGGCGAAGGAAAGGTCTGTGAACTAGATGCTTCCGGCAAGAGCCCGAAGGAGATTGTGAGCGAGATCATGGCCAGCTTAGAAGATGGCAAAAAATGTCACGTAGGTATAGTGGACTGGATTGGCAAACTAGAAAGTGAAGGCCTGCTTGATGAGTATCTGAAAATCTGAGTTAATCTATCTTAGACTCATGGCAATTTTCTGTTTCGACAGTAAAGTGATTTTTCTTCTGTTTGCATATGCCTTTGCATGGTCACTGAACTTTTCACCAACAATTATAGGGATTGATAAGCCAACATCTTCCGAAGCCTTGTCAATGTTTATTATAAGATTAACGCCTATAGTCCTGTTCCAGTCCCTGACCCATACACCCTGAGCCACATGTCCTTTCTGCACTATGAAGTCAAACGTTCTGGAGAGCCCACTGAAACCCTCAAGCGTCGTTTCCTCTTGTTCCACCTTGTACCCTTCTTTCCTAAAGTACCGTATCGCCAACAGCATCAAGTCTGAGGGTTGCTTGATTTTCGTCTTGTCTTCTGCAGCCATATGCTCTCCTCTTGCACTAAGCGTTATTTAGTCGGAGCGTGGAAAAGGTTTTCGGACAGTACAAAACATGACCTCAACCCTGATTGTCGTGTGTAGTAGATGCGGTGGTTTACTGCTCGCTAAAGCTGATCAGAAAACGCGAACATGCCCATACTGTGGCGCCCAGGTTGCCCTAGACAAGGCTAAGAGAGTCGCTTCCGCAAAGAGCGCGTATGAAGCTTCCGAACTTCTAAAGAAGCTGAAAAGCGATACTCTTCAAAACCGCAAAAGTGTTAACCGCCTACCGTGATAGTAAGGTAGGCAATCAACCCAATGCCCAACAAGATTGACACAAGCTGAACAATCGACTCACCCGCGTGCGATTTCTTGTGAAGCTCAGGCATAAGATCCGTTGCCGCGATATATATGAAGCCGCCAGCCGCAAAAGGAATCAACAAAGCATAGTTATCTCGAAGATAAACCACGTAATAGGTAATTATTGCGCCCAAGAACGCGGTTAAGGCTGAAATGAAGTTGTATGTCAACGCTTTTCTCTTGCTGAAACCTCCATAGATGCACACTGCAAAGTCGCCTATTTCTTGCGGGATCTCATGGAAAATCACGGCCAGCGTGGTCGTCAGCCCTAGGTCAAAGCGAGCCACGAAGGTGGCGGCTATGATCATTCCGTCAATAAAATTGTGAACACCATCTCCAATCAGGCTAGTGTATGCAAATGCGTGAACCTCGCAGCCCTCTTCATGACAGTGTCGCCAATGAAGAAATTTTTCCATGGCGAAAAAGATCATAATCCCCAGAACGACAAAGTAAAAAGCGGTTCTCATATCCAAACTCAACTCTGGCGACAGGGCTTCTGGCAACAGATTGATAAACGCCCCAGCCAAAAGCGTGCCTGATGCAAAGCCAACAAGAGCCATCAAAAGTCTTCTCAGCACGTTCTCTCTTAGACCAGCAAAAATTGCGCCGACGAAGGATATCAGACTGACCGCTGTCACTGAACCCAGAATGGCGACTAGTTGATCCATAACCTTTTTCGTTCACCGCTACACGTTTATTAGAATATCGGTCAACAGGCCTAGTTCATCTGCTTCAACATCTGGCAAGTTCTGCACAATCTTTCTGAGGTTGGCTCCCCACATTCACTGCATTCCATTAACCCTTCTTTCTTAACCATCTCCTCCAAAGCAGGTCTCACTCTCTCTATGGAATTGAAGATCGTGAACTTCATTCCCGAATGTCTCTTCTCCAACCTGTTGAGCATCAAGCGCACGTCATTTCTCAAGGCCTCAGAAGCGTATGGACATGGCTTGCTCTGAAACTCAATCTTCCTAACGTAAGCGTACAAAGTCGATTCTTTTTCCGGGATTTCGCAGAAGGGCTTGATCCTCCTCACAAGCTTCGGATGCACCTCATCAGTAACAGGCTTTTCCTTTGCTATTCGCAGAACATCTCCGTGAAAAATGTTCAACAGAATCGTTTGCACTTCGTCGTCCAACGTGTGCGCAGTAGCAAGCTTATCAGCCTTGATTTCTCGGGCGGCCAAGTTCAGCGCTCTTCTCCGTAAGACACCACAATATGCGCATGGCGTTACTCCATTGCTACCTTTCTCTTTCTGACGCCCAACGATCTCGTCAAGCGTAAACCCGAAAAGCTCTTTGAAGGAGACTATGCGGTGTTCTACGCCGAGCTTTCTACAGTTCTCAACTGCTATCTTCAAGGCTTCATCTCGATACCCTTTGACCCCCTCGTCCACAGTGATTGCGACAAGCGATGATTTCGGATGACTCCTTTCCATCTTGGCCAGAATGTGCAACAGGCTTACGCTGTCTTTTCCGCCCGAAACCGCAACAGCAATCTTGTCATCAAACTTCAGCATTTTGTACTTTGCGACAGTGGCCCTAACCTTGTCTTCAATAGACTTGATGAAGCATTTTCTACACAAATTCTCTCCAGAATATGGTCTAGAGAAGAAGGCTTCTCTGGCTTTACAGACAGCGCAAACAACAGCATTGACATTCATTTACGCTCACAGCTGTGTCAAGTTTTCTAGAATCACTAAAATAAACCCGATACAATAGTCTTTTGAAAGAAGGATGAGAAATGGCGAAGAAGCCACTCAAACGCTCAGAGTACAAAGAAGTGACCTACGATGCCAAACATTGGGCTTTACTTGATAAGCTCAGAGAGAAAACCATTCCCATAATGGAAGCTCTGGAAGAGGCTAATCTAGAAGCAATCGTGCACGGCAGCATCGCGAGAGGAGACGTTGGCAAAAGAAGCGACATAGACATCTTTTTGTCAAATCAACCATCAACGTTCAGAGTGGAAGCAGCCTTGGAGAAAGCACACATCAACATAAATCGACGCTTGCTTATCCAAGCCACACCCACCTATGCAATGAAGGCACACATCGAAATCGACGAGAACATGGGCGTTTCATTCCCACTAATGAATCTGCGGACGGTGGAGAGAGAATTCTACAGGTTTGGCGGTGAAGCAACACTCGAAGATCTGGAGAATGATCTGCGAGTAGTCGGTGTGGACAAACGGCTAATGCTAATTGAGCCTACTCACGAAGGCCACAAGGAAAACACAATTGTTGGACATGAGCAGCATGTTGCCAAACTACTTGGCGTATCTGTTGAGACTGTTCTGGATCGTGTTCACGCGCTTCTCAGACGAGATGAAGTTGGCAGAACAGGTGTTTTCCTGAAAAAGGAATTGGTTGAAGACGAGACTTTCGAGATGGCTTTGAACCAGCTTGCAAAACGGAATCCAGCCGTCCGTAGACGCTTAACAAGCTTGTTCTGAGACTTTTATTCACTATTGAGGGTAGAAAATGAGTTCTTTTTCTTCCAGCAGTTTCTGAATGTTGTCCACGGCATTGTAGACATCTTGCTCTTTCTTTGCGCCCACGCAAACAAGCTTTCCAGCCGAGAAGATGAGAAACACCACCTTGGGCTCATCCATTCTGTAAACAGCTCCGGGAAATTGTTCTGGTTCATACATGACCCTTGTGAGCTTGTAGACAACACTTTCCAAGTCTATTTCTCCACCTAGCGCGGCAGATGCAACAATGTTTTGAATGGTGATTATAGGCTTGTTCACGATGGGTATTCCATGGTTCTTTAGTTCTCTCGTTACTTTGTTCACCGCATGTATTGCTTCCTTTTCTGATTTCGCCCCTGTGCAGACCATCTTGCCTGTTTTGAAAATCAAGGTGGCAGTCTTAGGCTTTTTCAGTCGAAAGACAAGCCCTGGAAACACGCGCGGATTGTATTCAGCATGGGGGAATTTCTCAACTATCAGCTCCAGGTTTATGGTTTGATTGAGGGCTGCTGATGCCACTATGTTTTGAATAGTTATAGAGGGTTTTCTTTTAGCCATCTTTTCGTCCGAATCCTGTAGGGACATGTAGGTTTAGTGGGGTTGTCTAGATATAACTTCAATTCATGACAATAACTGTTTCGATACTTCTGATGACACTTAAGCCTTGCTATTCCATTTTTGGAAGGGGAAAACGGAGAATCGCTACAATTCCACCCAAGGAGACGAGCTTTGTTCCTGCTTCGTGCTCTGTGCTGACAATCATCGTCTCACCACCCTTTTTCTCAACATCTTTCATAATTTCCTCCAAGAGCAGGTGCTGGTCGTCCGAGGATTCGCGTAACATTGAATCCGCCAAAACAAGCTTCTCAACAGCTCCCAGCTTCGTAGCTTCCTCAACTTCGTTCAGCCCATAAGCAATCGTTGGCTCACCCTTTCCAAGTCTTCTCAAAGCTTCTTCCATGACTTCTGTCTCTTCAGCAATCCGCATACGCTTCATGGCTTTCAAGAAAACACCCGAACGTAGAGCTTCATATATCCCAGCCAACCCACCATTATTGACACTTTTTACATCTAAGACTGAGTTGGCGATTTCACTTGCTTCGTTTTCGAGAAATCTGGCAAAATCGTTCTTTATGAATCCTACGCCGATGATCACGATGGGACTGTGAGTAGCCGTCCAGACTTGGCGCAAGCTGTCGAGCGTCTTCCTGAAATATTCGTTCACGGCTCCTGCCCTTTTTTCGGTTTCAAGTTTTCCCGGAAGCTTCGTTCTTTCTATTATTTTTTCTTCAATACCGTATTGGGCGGTTGTGGCTACAGCGTAGCCTTCATCATCGATTGAAACTATTATGACTGGTTTTTCGGAAGTCTTACGCGCCCTCTCCAGCCTTTCGAGGTGATGTTTCGCCCATGACTTTTTAACTATCGTGGCTGGCGTATTCAGGGCTATGTGGAGTGTGTGATGTGCGCCCGTTGGAACAGCTTCTGGCGCTTGGCAAATAGTCCCATGGATTCGAAGCCTGCCCACGAGTCTGTCCCAGCTGACCGTTTCGACTTTCACTCCTAGGAATACTGAAACCCTTTCTCCGCGCCCAGGCCTTGCATACTTCTCGTTAGGCTTTATCTCACGCGTCGTATGAGCATAGACCTCGTCGTTCTTGTAGATGATGTTGTACAAGTGCCATAGGTCGTCCATCGTTTCAGGGATGACCTTCACGAAGCCTTTTTTCAAGTTTGTCTCCAGAATCTTCAAGACCTTAAGCCTCTTCGACTTCCCGTTAGGAATTCAATAGTTAGCTTCCACCTATTAAAAAATAAGCTGTGCTTATGAGCAGTATTCTCCTACTAATCCTGAAACTTATGCGTGCCCTCTGTTTTCCTGTATATCCAAGGTGGCACACGCTTCGTTTTCACCGTAGGCTCAAGAGTTATCCTTGTCTTGTGCGGATCCACAAGTAGCGCCCTTTCCCGCCACTTCTTCTTCCCGTCTCCTGTCCTCTTGGATAGTCTCAACTGGATTACTCCATGAGCTTGTATGTCATTATCGTTTTTGATGCGCCAGAAGTAAAAAGCCGTGTTCCCAATTTGAAATATGTCTTAGGTGAAGCTGTTTTGAGGGCGAATTCTTTCCTTTGAGCTTCAGAACTGTTGATCCTTGTCGAAAAGCCTATTTGTCTGCCTTGATTAGGTTTGATTCCAATTTGCGCTGGGGTGCTGTAATTGGCAATCGCCGAATTTAGATATAAGCCGGGTCATGTTGAAAGAGGCTATAACAGCAGAACATTGTATGTAAACCTTTCAGACATGAAAATCGAGAGCAAGCCAGTTTCTGAAGAGGAAACAATAGGATTTGCACATTTATGGCTGATTTCTCACAAGTAGTGATTGTATCTTTTCATTGCAGAGATTGCGGTTAAGATCAGAAAACTCGCAAGTGTTAATAGTTGTTCTTTTGTCGTAATTGATTGTTAGTGGTGGTTTCAGGTGAAAGTCTCTTTTTGGCTGTTGGATCTGAACTATGAAGTTAGAAATGGAGCAACAGAGTTGTGGCTTTGGGGAATTGACAACTTTGGAAAGCGAGTGCTGGTTATTGATCGGAGTCTTGTTCCCTACTTCTACGCCGTGATCGAAGAGGGTTCGGACCCTGTCCAAGTCATGAAAAAAGTGCAGAGGAAGCATTTTTCTTCTATTGTGAAGCTCGAAGCTGTTGACCGCAAGCTTTTCGGACGGCCCATCAAGACCTTGAAAGTCTATTGCGGAGCGCCAGATGCTGTTTCTACTTGTGCCAAAGAACTTCGAAAGCTCGAAGGGATAAGAGACTGTCTCGAAGATGACATTCGCTTTTCTATGCAGTATCTGATCGACAATGATGTGGCGCCGTGCGGATGGCACGAGATGGAAGTAGTTGAAGAGAACGGCCCTGCTGATGTTCAGGTTGACAAGGTTTATGTTGCGAAATCCCCTTCCAAGCTTCTTGAAAAGGCTCCGGTTACGGAATTGAGGATTCTAGGTTTTTCGACAATATGTTACAGCAAGGAAGGCTCGCCGAAACCTGACCGAAACCCTGTGAGCATAATCTCTGTAACAACCAACCACGGTGAACAAAGGCAATTCATCGCCGGTGAAGATCGAGACGACAAACCCGTTCTGGAAGCCTTCATAGACTGTGTTCACGCATTTGATCCAGACGTCATTGTTGGCTACGGCGTGAACGGGCAGGATTGGCCATATCTTCTCGAACGATGTAGAAGACTTGGGCTGCACTTGTACGTTGATAGGACAAAGACAGAGCCTCACACGAGCAGTTACGGCCATGTTTCAGTGACCGGGAGAATCAATCTTGACCTTTCGGATTACGCAGATGAATTTCCTGAGGTCAAGGTCAAGACTTTGGCTAATCTGGCTGACTATTTGGGCTTAGTCAAACTTGAATCGCGCTCGATGATTGAAAATGTCGAGTTCGCAGATTACTGGGATGATAAAGATAAACGTAAAATCCTGAAAGAGTTTTCAAGGGACAACACTCGTTGCGTCATGAGCGTAGCCGATGCTGTTTTGGACTTTGCCATGCAGCTTTCAAACCTTGTGAGTCTTCCATTAGATCACGTTGGGACTGCAGCAGTCGGCTTCCGCGTCGAATGCTTTTTGATGAAACGTGCTCACAGGATTGGCGAGCTTGTACCAAAGAGAATTGAGCAACACTATCGCCCATATGCGGGCGCAATTGTACTCAAACCTAAGCCTGGACTGCATGAAGATGTCGTGGCATTGGACTTCAAGAGCATGTATCCGAACATAATGATACGTTATAACCTTTCACCAGACATGTATGTGTCACCTGAAGAGGCTGAACCCTCAAGTGGTGTTTATCAGGCGCCAGAGGTGAACCATAAGTTTCGCAAGGATCCTGCAGGATTCTACAAGGAGGTTCTATCTTATCTCATTGGCGTGCGTGCTGAGATTCGTTCGAGGATGGTGGAGCTTGATCTGAAGAGTGTTGATTATCGTGTTCTAGATGCACGCCAAAAGGCTGTGAAAGTGATTACTAACGCTTCGTATGGGTATGCTGGTTGGATCGCTGCGCGATGGTACATGAAGCCTGTGGCTGAGGCTGCAACAGCGTGGGGAAGGCATACGATACTGAGTGCTATCAGGATGGCTGAAAACGTAGGACTAAAAGTCGTTTACGGAGACACTGACAGCATCTTCGTCAAAAACGACAGAGAAAAGATTGCGAAGCTCTTGGGAGCGATCGAGAAGGAATTTGGGTTAGAGATCAGCCAAGACAAGGCTTATGTGCGAATCTTCTTCACGGAAGCCAAGAAACGCTATGCTGGGTTATTGCCAGATGGGCGTCTTGACATTGTGGGTTTGGAGGTTATGCGTGGGGACTGGGCTGTTGTTGCTAGGAACGTGCAGGAAAAGGTTTTGGAAATTGTGCTTAAGGAGCGGTCTCCTGAAAAGGCTGCTAGATTCGTGCACGAATTCATTTATGAGCTTAGACAGAAGCGCGTTGCCTATCGTGATCTCGTGATTTGGAAGACATTGACTAAACCTGCTGAGAAATACGAGGTTAAAGCAGCACATGTTGAAGCTGCAAGGATGTTAAAGGAGAAGGGTTGGGAACTGGCAATTGGCGACAAGGTGGGATACGTAGTTGTGGTTGGTTCAGGTCGCCTTTATGAGAGGGTGAAGCCTTACGTGTTTGCTTCGTATGACGATGTGGACATAGAATATTACGTATCAAAGCAGGTTCTGCCTGCCGCAGCAAGGGTTCTAGAAAGCTTTGGCATAACTGAGGAGCAGTTATTGGCTTCCAAGGTTGTAGAAAAGGAAAGCAAGAGACTTACCGACTTCTTTGGAAGCTAGCCTTCAGTGATGTCTGAGAACGTCATCAGCTGAACAGTCAGTGAAGGCTTAACAGCTTCCGATACTCGTGAGGCAACAATCGTCTTTATGTTCTTGTCGCTTGCCACATCAACGATTCTTTGTGTTATGATGCCATCGAAAACAATCGTGTCTACTCCTTCTATTTCTTGGAGTTTCTCTGCTAGCTGGCTTACTGGTAGGCGTTCTATTTGTTCTAACTTTTCGTTCAAGAGAACGGCTTCCAAAGTTCCTTCCAAGGCCTTTGCAGTTTCAGCTATTTCTTTTGGCACTTCGGTTTTCGGTTTCTCTGCTTTTTTCGGCTTGAATGCCTCCTCGATGGGGATTTTGGCTTCTAGGGCGTCGAGGACTTCTTTGCAGTTGCATTCTTCGATTTCTTTACCGCGTGGCGCTCGGCTAACGTATTTTACGTCTGTGACCTGCAATAATTCTTTCAGGATTAAGTCTCCGCCTCTATCACCGTCTAGAAGGGCTGTGGCTTCTTTCTCTTTGCAGATTTTCTTTATCGATTCTGGCACTTTTGCTCCTTCAAGGGCAATCGTGTTCATTATTCCGCATCGCATGAGGTTTATTATGTCTGCTCTTCCTTCAACAACGATTATTTCTTTGGCGCTTTCCAGTTCTGGTCCAGCGGGCAATTCCTCTGGTCCATATTTTTCGACTTTGCCGATTTTGAGTGTTTCTGAGACTTCTTTGAAGACTTCGTCGACTGAGGGCAAGGATTCAATTGTCCATTTGTGAAGGATCTCTTTGGCTCGGTCGATTATGATTTTTCTTCTGGCTTCTCTGACGTCTTCGATTTTTTCTAGTGTTAGTTTTGCAGCGCATGGGCCTACTCGATTTATGGCTTCTACGCTTGCGGCGATTAGCGCTGTTGAGACGCGGTCTAGGCTGGTTGGGATGGTTATGGTTCCTGTTGTTTTGTCGTTTTTAGAATGTAGGTCTATCTCTATTCTGCCTATTCTGCCTGATTTTTGCAGTTCCCTCAGATCAAGTTCTGGCCCGAATAGCCCTTCGGTCTGTCCAAAAACAGCTCCTATGACGTCCGGCTTTTCTACTACTCCTTCAATATCGAACTTGGCTTGTATAACGTACTTTATCGTAAACGCTTGGGATGAACCCGTAATCGTACACCTCCGAGTGATTTGTTAAGGGTTAAGGACTATCGCGTGATTTTGGGAATCTCTCTAATCACGAGACTATATCTTAACATTTACTATATATTACGTTTATGAATTAATAATCTTACTCTTTAAGCTTTCCGTAATTGGAATCTGTTCTAAAACTCGAGAATAGATGCGCGGACCAGAATCCACGTTCTCTTTTCTGATTGGAGCTTTTCAACCTATTGCTCAGGGCTCGGTACGGATTTCGAGGACAAAACATAAGAACTAGCCAAACCATGCTTTCTTCTGGTAGTCTGACTTGAGAAGCGCTAGACTCAAGGTTACTTTGGTTTTGCTGCTTTGTTTCTGCTTTTTTGCTTTCAAGGACAAAGTTTCGGTTATGGGCGAGTTTGCTGCTGGGGTTAAGGGTGGAGACTGGGTGAAATATAGATATGCATTTGCAGATACGAATCCTGTAACGCAGGCGATTTGGAAGAAAATCACGATTCAAACAGTGGATGGTCCCGTCGTTTCAGGTGTTGTTGAGAAGAATCTACCCGGGCAGCCGAGCTCGGCGCAACAATTCTCTCTGAACATAACGAAAAGAGACAGTTCACCGTCGATTGACGACTTCTTCTTCATTCCTGCGAACCTGACAACAGGATCAATTATCCCAGCGTTGAATCGAACTCTGACGGGCACAACTATGTGGCTTGATCGATAATCAGTTTATCTTACAGCATGGAATGGTATGGTTACTGGGATGGGCAACGCAACTTCTCAGTATTATTGGGATCGGGGTACAGGGGCTCTTCTAGAGTATTTGACTCTAGCGGACGAGATCCCTACGACTGACACAAAGCTTGTTGAATCTAGTATGTGGGATGGCGGATTTGACTGGATGTTCTGGATACTAGTCACGGTGATCATAGTGATTATCGTGGCACTCATCTTGGCTTGTTTCTGCGTAGGAGAAGGCACCTGAAGCGCCTTGCCGAGTCATATGCTTCAGCAGCTGCCTCTTCATCTCAACCCAAAACTCCAAGTTAAATCTCCTTTCCTTACTTAGGGGCGATAACCTGTCTTCTTCTTCATGGTTTCCATATAGGTGCCTAGGCTTTCGATATCTTTGACTCCCTTGCCTACGATGGCTGATAACTGGTGCCAGAGGTCAGTGTTAGGTGTTATCTGAGCAGTTTCAAGATTCTGTTTTAGACGTTTCGTCCATTCTTTTCCTCGTCTGTCAAAGTCCAGCAGAAGAATGACTTTGCGCTGTCCGGTCTTTTCAGCCTCTGAAAGCACGTCTAAGAAGTTTCTGCCGCCTGTTTTTGCGGTTAGGATGGGTCCTTCTATCCCGAGTGTTCTGAGGGTTTGGATGTCCTTTTTTCCTTCTACGATTATTGGGGTTCCTTTGGCAGATTCAGCAACTAGGCTTTCTAGAAGTTTTTGGATTCTTTCTTCTTTTTCTTTTAGGCGGGTTGACAAGGATTGTTTTACCTTGTTGTTTTTGCGTTTTTGATGATGTTTAGGCATTCTTTTGCTTCCTTGTTGTTTTCGAAGTATCTTCTGACAGGTTCGAGGATTTGGATGAGTTCTTCTGCTACCGCGTTTTTGAGATCTTGTGGGTGGAGTTTGCCTTGTGTGTAGGCTGTTTCCAGTTCTTTGAAGCTTTGATACTCAACCGCTCCGCCGAATTTGGCCAGTCGTTCTATTTTGAGGGTTGGTTTCTCTCGGAAGATTATGTGCTTAGTTATGTCTAGGACAGGGTTAAACTGAACTGCTTTTTCAGGGCAGAAGGCTCGGCTCATTTTCTGGCCTATTTCTTCCGGTGTATCGTAGAGGAATATGCAAGTTTCTGGCTTGCTTTTGCTCATTTTTGCTGAGGATAGGGCTTCTTTTTCTTGTCCTTCAGGTATGGGCCAGACTTTTGGTTTTGAGAGTCCTTGTAGTAGAGAGTGATGGACACATACGGGTTTCCAGAAGCCTAGTCTTTCGCCCAGTTCTCGAGCTACGACATTGGCTTTGCGTTGATCTATGCCGAGTTGGCAGATTTTGACTTGCATGTGGAATATGTCGGCTACTTGCATGGGCGTGTAGAGGAAGTCTGAGACCATGCGGGCTTCGGTTTCTTTTCTGCCTGCAATTTCGAGCGTGCGTCTTGTTCGGGCTATCGTGAGGTTTTTGGAGACTCTGACGACGGTTGCCCAATAGTCAAGGTCATCATACAGCTTGTCTGAGTAGACGAACTCGACTTTATCTGGTGGAACGCCTAGGGCTATCCATGAATGCCTGAATAGGTCGGCTGATTTTCGGATTAGTTCGAGGTCTCCGCCTAGCTTGTTGTTTAGCCAAGCGTGCCAAGTGGATAGATAAGCCTTGTAGCGGATTCCTGCTTCTACGAAGTCTTTGATTTTGTAGGCGCATATGACGCCTGTTCCTAGGTGGACTAGGCCTGAAGGCTCCCAACCGTCATAGGCGATGGGGTGCTCTTCAGTTTCCAAGAGCTGTCTCAGGTCCTGTGGAGTTAGGACTTCCTCCGTTGGAGGTTTGCATATTAGGTCGATTTTTGTTTCTATGTCCAAGGTTTTACCCTACCCATATTCGATTTTTAGCTTCTGTCCTTCTATGGTGACGTGCAACTTAAAAGTTGTTTTCGCAAAGCTCTTTATTATCTGGTCTTTGAGCCTATCACGAAGAACCAGTCATGGAAGAAAAATCCTCCTTTCTTCATCGTTGTAGCTAATCCTTCGGTTTTGAGGAGTTTTTGGGCTTCGTGCGTGGTGAAGGCGTGATATGTAAGCTTGATCTGGCGGCTGTCTATTTGATACGTTTCCTTATAGTCTCCATATTCTGATGATGATCCGCCGATTTTCTTCCATGCGGTAGCGAAATACCTCCATAGCCAGTATAGCAGGTCTTTGAAGTTCCAGTATCTGTGTACGAACTCTATGATGATTGTTCCGTTGGGCTTGGTTGCGTTTGTCATTTCGTCCAACATGAGTTTTCTATCTTTTGCATGTATGTCTACTTCGCCGAGGACGTTGCCAGTTGAGTATACGTTTTCGAAGGTTTCGGCTTTGAATGGGAGTTTTCTTGCATCTGCGATTACTAGATTGACTTCTACGTTTTGCTTTTCGAGTTTGTCTTTGGCAGCGTTCAGGAACTCTTTGTTCGTGTCAATGCCAGTTAAGTCATATTCTTTGGGGCTTAGTTGCGTGAGTAGTCTTCCTGTGCCGCAACCTATGTCAAGCGTTTTCCCTTTTGCTTTCAGGTTTTGCTCTACGATTTGAATTTCCCATTCTAGCGGCAGATTTTTGGCGAATTGTTTGTAGTAGGTTTCGGCTCGGCTCATTCAAGGTCATGGTAAATGGCTAGTCTGGTAGTGACCTAGCTGTTTGCTTTTCTAAGAACCTTTTCTTTTTCGCGGGCAGAGTTGTTTCCCGCGTAACCTAACACTTAACTTCATTGCTGGAGCGTTACGCTCCTCTCGGGTTAAGCTCTCTCCGTCGTGGGATGTTGTGCCCGCGCCCACTGTGTGCCATGTTTGGGTAAACCCGCCATCACAAGAAAGGCACGCTTTGTGACGTGCTTCTTCCGTTGGGTCCGTCTGCATGGACGGTGTCCAGTGGGATTGAACGAGGCTCGTTGATGAGTCATCGCCTATCGAAAGAATGGTGCGAATGGAAAATTAAACATTGCTATCTAGAGGTTCAGGTCTTGAAGAGATAAGGCTCTCTGAGGTCGCTTTATCCCCCTACGTAGTACAATGAAGGATCTTATCGGTCAATGTTGCCGGGGAAGGCCACTCAAAGCGCATACCCTCCCACATATATAGATTGACCCTCATAGTGCTTACACCGTGAGTGGCTTTGGTTTCTGCACATTGACTGTTAATAATGAGCCACGTCAGCTACTGGATAAGTGTTAAATTCAAGTGTCAACAGTCTCTTTTGAGGATTCATGTGTCAGACACAACCTCAGAGGTTGCTGGTGCTCTTTTCCGTTCGGGTTGCTTAAAATTTGGCAGTTTCAAAATCAAGTCCGGAGCCTTGAGCCCGTATTATATTGATTTAGCTTGCTTGCTTTCTTCACCTGTGGAATTGTGCAACGTAGCTGATGCTGCTGCTTGCGAGATAAGGAATATTATGGCTGTTGACAGGATTGATAAGCTAGCTTCCATCGAGCTTAAAGGCGCTCTTATCTTGCCCAGTATAAGTTGTCGAGTGAATTTGCCATGTGCTGTCGTTAGGAAGGAAGAGAAATCTTACGGCGTTACTGGCAGAATCGCAGGCGCAGAAGTCGCCAAGGGGGATCATGTGCTGTTTTTTGATGATGTTGTCAGCGAGGGCCTGTCCAAGCTTGAGGGCATGAAGCCTTTGGAGGAGCTTGGCGCGAAGGTAAAGCATTTGCTGGTCGTCGTTAATAGGGAGCAAGGCGGCAAAGAAAATCTTGAGAAGCTAGGTTACAAGGTTCACGCCTTGGCAAAGATTTCAGAACTGGTCAACCGTCTCCTCGAATCCAAGGATATTTCTGAAGAGCAAGCCAACGCCGTTTTAGACTATATCAAGAAAGCTTAGGCTAGTCAATCTTGCGAACAGATCTTACTGCATGTGTGTGTTTCAGCGTCTAGCCTTTGATCTGCGTTAGGTAGAACGGGTTTTCGTCTGGGTCAGCAAACAGGGCTACATCCCCGCCCCAATACTGTTCTTTGGGAGGTTTGATGAAGTTCACGCCTTTCGCCTTCAGTTTCTCGTACTCCTCGTCGAGGTTTTCAACAGCAAAGTAGATGTTGGGAACACCTTCTTCTCGTCCCTTTTTCCCTCCAGCCATTATCGCAAAAGTCAACGTCCCAGGCAGGTCGAAGATCACGTAGTTCTTCCACTCTTCCTTTATTTTCAAGCCAAGCATGTCGCGATAGAACTTTGTTGCTTCTTGCATGTTGGTGACTTTCACTTCCAGCCAGTTGACTCTCTTAATCAATTGCGTACTCCTCGTGATTAGAATTTTGGGTGTTCCCAGTATTATAATTTTAGTGAATGCCGTTCAATCGTTTTGTTTGCTCAAACACCAAAGACTAAACAAACCTTCTCTTATCCATCGCTTTCCGCTTCTTCAATATTGCTATAACCATTCAGGCAACTACTAATCCTTAGTGAAGGTTGCCTCATCCTAAGCACAATACATGACCACAAATGATTTAGCCGTAAAACCACATACATCTGAACATCACGGGATAAAATATGATATCGAAGAAGAAAATCCTCATCATCGCAATCGTCACAGTTGCAGTAGTCGCAGTCACTAGTGTTTTTCTCTGGCAAACCCTCACAGCATCCTTTGCAGAAGTCGGAGAAGCCATTAAAACATTCCTAGGCAAAGTGAACAATTACGACACCACAGGAGCATGGGCACTAACAACCACAAACTATCAGGATTCTTGGGGAGAATACATAGAATTCGAGAACTTGATCACAGCACTTCAGGATAAACAGTGGAACGCACAAATACAGAGCATAAGCAGCAGATCAGTCCAGACAACGAACGGCATAGCCAGCGCGAACTTTACCTTAACGGCAAAAATCACGGACACCGAACATACAGGCCAATACACAGAAACATGGATTTTCAACTTAGTCAAAACAGACAGTCAATGGAAAATAGACGACTGGCTAACACAAGACTAAACGCATTAAAATCCCCACTTTTTCATCACTAGACTCTTTCAACACATTGCAAATGCTTCACTCGATGCTAATCGTGACAATTAAAAAAGAGTTAGATTTTTGACTGCAACGTTCTTACCCAGCTGTTAAGTTCTGTTACTTCTTGTATGTTGCTGCGCCTTTGGTTGCAACCTGTTTGAAGCTCCATCCGTTCTCTTCCACAGCATTCCTTATCGGCTCGTGAACCTTCTTCACGTCAAACGTGTACTCGTAATCCTTCTTTCCACCGAATAGACTTCCGCTAGAGCCATGTTCCTTGTACCCAGACGTCTTGCCTCTAAACGTGGTTTTTTGACTGCTGATTCCGCCCAGCCCAAATGGGCCCTTCTTTTCCTTTGTCTCGGTTGTCATCTCCTCGCAGAATCTCGCCTCATGAGAGGCCTCATCCAATAGAAGCCAAGCCTTGTACCCCTTCTTCAGATCTTTCTCCGTCATAGCAAGCTCTCCTTCTCGCCACTTGGCATCAACAATCCTCTGCTCAACAAACAAATCCGTCTCTTCGCTTGGCTTAATCTCAAAAGGATTCGAAGGATTGTTCAAAGCCAAAAGCTTCTCCCGCAACTCGCTCTTAGCAACAGGCGCAACCTCTGCCTTTTTCTTGCCCCAAAACGGCATTCCCTTTCACCTCCTCTGTATCACCAATACTTCTACCCACAGATAGCATATTAAACTTTCCAAATCCTCTGAAATCCTCCCCGCCATTTCCCAATAAATCCTCGCCTAATATTCTGTTAGCGCTTTTTGTTTCCACTCATCTCTTCTTTCAAGCCTTTCCCACGTTTCCTTCCTTACGAAACCACCGACCTGCTCCTTGATCTTCTTTGCGAGTCTAGGTCCTATTAGCGGAAGGTTCGTCAAATCATCAAGAGCCGCACGCTTGATATCTTCCATCGTTTTGTATCCGGCATTGAACACTATGCGTCCTCGAACTCTGCCTACTCCTTCCAACTTAACCAGCGACAGCAATTCCTTCTTCACCCCTTTCTCCACCCTTGCCCCAAGCTCAAGCGTCTGCGGCAAAACCAGTTTATCACCAAAGAGCAGAGCCAATTCGTGCGTAGCATGAAGTAGCCACTTGGCGTTCTCAATCGTTCGGTAAAGGTCCCCCGGCTGCACTCTGAACTTTTCGATAACTTGATCTTCAGTAAGCTCTTCAATCCACGCTTGCAAAGTCATAGCTGTTTTCACTTCGCCCATAAACTCTTCATAGGATATTCTGTCTTCCCACTCGTCGGGCACGTCTGCCATAAACTCCGCCTTGTGCTCTTCCGCAAAAACTGCTATTTCATCAAGTTCCTGCGTGTAAGGTCTTAATATCGGGCCCATGTCAGGCGTGTGGGCAATCATGTGGAGGAAACTCAAATCGGTTAGGCAAGCAGGTTTTCGCTTCAGTGAGTCGCGAATTATGACGGCTGAAACTGGATCTATGTATAACTCGCTGACTCGTTTTCCAAACTCGGTAGCATTGATTTCGTCGCCGAAGATTTCAATCATCACCTCATCATAGAGGTACTTCAGGATTTTGGCTATCAAGCCCTTGATGGCTTCCGTGTCATATTGGTGCGCGTAGAAGGTCCTGCCAAAGAACTCGTAAAGTCCCTGTTCTGCGTGGGCGAAATCTGCGGCTATCGTTGCTAGTACATGTGAACGCATGATTCTTTCAACCGCAAGCCGTGACCATATGCGTTCTGGACGCGCGAGAATGTAGCTTTCAAGCAGGTAATCTGCCTCATCCGCAGTTTTGGCCAGAAGTATGGCTTCTCCACACTTGTCATATTTTGGTCTTCCTGCTCTGCCAGCCATTTGCTTGTATTCCAAAACACTGATCGGATAATAGCCATATCCCGCTTCGTAGCGCCTATAATCTTGAATAACAACTGTCCTAGCCGGCAAGTTCACACCAAAGGCCAGGGTTGGCGTAGCTGTCAAAACTTTGATCTTCCCCTGTCGAAAAGCATCTTCTATTATTCTGCGGTGTCCCCCGCCTAAGCCGGCATGATGGAAAGCGGCGCCACGCTTCACTAGTTCTGCAAGCGATTCACTTACCCTTGTTCTTTCTCCAGCCGCCAGAACCCTATCTGCCTCATGCTCAAGCGAACGCTTCGCAGGCTTAGACAGAACCCTTTCAACTTCACCCGCAAACTTCTTCGCCAACGTCACCGCGCTTTTCCGTGTCGAAGCAAAGACCAACGCTTGCCCACCTGATTTGATGGTGCTTAACGCCAAGTTTATGCCGGAGTCCTTTGTCTTCTTCTCGATTTTTCGCGCATCCCCATCTTTGTACTGAATCTCATCATTCAGTAACACGCCCTCTTTCAGCGTCACTGGACGCCATTCAGTTGTCACGTGGTCTGCTTTAAGCCACGCAGCAATCTCATCAACGTTGTTTATCGTTGCGCTGAGAGCCAAGATCTGTATGTCGGGATTGACTTGCATGAGTCTTGCTAAGACAACTTCAAGGGTTGGCCCACGTTCAGCATCATTTAGTAAGTGCACTTCATCTGCGACTACTAACGCAATCTCATCCATCCATTTGGCTCTATGTCTCAGAAGTGAATCTGCCTTTTCGTTTGTGGTTATGATTATGTCATATCTTTCCAGCCAAGGGTCAGTGCTGTCAAAATCCCCAGTGCTGATGCCTATCCTAATACGCCTTTCATCCTTCTTCGTTATGTTTCCGTATTTTCTGAATTCATCAAACTTCTCACTAGCCAAAGCCCTAAGAGGCGTCAAATAGATAATTCTCCCATTCTTTTCCAACACATGCTTGAGCGCACACAACTCAGCAACCAAGGTCTTGCCAGAAGCTGTCGGACTAGCTAAGACAAGGTTCTTTCCTTCAAGCGCACCAGCTTTTACTGCTTCTTCTTGAGGCGGATAAAGCTCAACGATTCCAGACCCAATTATCATTTCTTTAACCGATTCAGGAACCGCCAAGTCTGCTATTTTCACTTGAATGCGCCCGTCTCCACCGTTACAACTGCAATTAGAACGTCGACAGTTTAAAGTGTTATGCGTACGTGATATTCCATCTTTTGGGTTATGTTTTTCTATAAGATGCCGATACTAAACGATTGAGAGCACAATTCCAATAGTAGAAGGATAGTTTGAGCATGATTGAAAACGTAAAAGAACTGCTGAAGGCGCATGAAGGTTTACAGCGTGAGGTCTACTTGGACAACGAGAATTCAACTATCGTTCCTCAAGAAGTTGTCGAAGCAATGTTACCGTACTACAACCAACGCGGCTATGGTAACCCAACATTAACGCATAAACCCGGCTGGGAAGCCTTTGAAACAATAATGGAATCCGCACAAAAAATAGCAGCCTTTCTAGAATGCAGCACGTTGGAGGAAGTCAACTTTACTCCAGGAGAGACAGAAGCTAACAACCTAGCACTTATGGGAGCCACCCTTTCGATGAAGGATAAGGGTAAAAAGATCGTGATTTCAGAGATTGAGCCAATAAGCGTTTTAAATGTAACTGACATGCTGCAGAATAACGGGTTCCACGTAGCAAAAATCTCAGTTGACAGTGAAGGCTTCATAGACCTCGACAAGCTAAGAGAAGTCGTTAACAAGGACACAGTTCTTGTAAGCTTATCAGCGGTCAATCACGAGATTGGAACGATTGAGCCAGTCAAGGAAGCACTGGAAATAGTCAAAGACAAGAATCCAGCGATACTTTTCCACACGGATGCTTCAGACGCTTATGGTAAGACACATTTCAGCGTCAAAGAACTGGACGTAGACTTGGCAACCATAAGCAGCTACAAGACATTGGGACCACGTGGAATAAGCGCCCTATACGTAAAAGAAGGGGTTAACGTCGAAAAGATCTTGGAGGGACAGCTGGGCACGCAAAGGCTTTGGCCCGGGGTCGAGAATACACCTGCCATTGTCGGTTTCGTGAAAGCTTCTGAGTTGGCATTTGAGAATTTTGAGCGAAACGTGAAGCATATGCTGGCGTTGCGAGACATGCTGATTGATGGGATAACTATGATGATGTCTGAAGTTAATCTTAACGGGCCAAAAGGCGAGAAGCGGGCTCCTGACAACGTCAACATCAGCTTTCTGAGATGTGAAGGTGAGGCGCTAACTATCGAGTTAAGCTTGAAAGGTGTCTACGTTTCAAGTGGAAGCGCATGCACAAGAAGGCTTCTCCAGCCTAGTCACGTTCTCGTTGCCATAGGCAGAAAGTTCGACGAAGCTCACGGCAGCATACTCATGAAAACCACGCGATATCACACCGAAGAAGACATAAACTACGCGCTGGAAGTAATTCCAAAAGCTGTGGAGAGAATAAGAGGAATAGTCGGCACGACGGGAGTGAGATGATAATGTCTCGAATGCCTTTACCATACAATCCGAAAGTGCTGGAATTGTTCAGAAACCCTAAGAATCTTGGGAAAATGGAGGACGCCACAGTGACGGCGGTAGCAGGAAACCCCTTGTGCGGAGACATGATAACTTTCTACCTGAAAATCAACGACCAAGACGTTATCGAGAAAGCATCGTTCGAAAGCTATGGCTGCGCTGCGAACATAGCAACGTCAAGCATAGTCACCGAGATGATCAAAGGAATGAGGCTTGAAGACGCGTGGAGAGTCTCATGGAAAAGCGTGACAGAAGCTGTAGGAGGATTGCCGAGCGTAAAGTTCCATTGTGGCATTCTCGCAGTCGGCGCCTTGAAAAGAGCCATTAGGAAATACTTCCAGAGCAAAGGTGCTTCACCTAATTGGCTGCAAGCAGAGCCTAGCTTTGAGGAAAAACAGGCGTTGGAAGAGGAAGAACTTGCAAAAGTGATCTCTAAGCGAATGAAAACGGAAGAGAAATGATGTTAGATCCATACAAAGCTCGAGAAGACTTCCCGATACTGAAGCGGAAAGTAAACGGCAATCCTCTGATCTATTTCGACAATGCGGCGACATCACAAAAGCCAAGTCAAGTAATCGAAGCCATCAGAGATTTCTACGAAAATCATAACGCGAACGTTCACAGAGCCGTTCATACACTTTCACAAGAAGCCTCTGAACTGTACGAGAATGCACACGAGGAAGTCAGGAAATTCATAAACGCAAGCAGCCTCGAAGAAGTAGTTTTTGTCAGAGGCACCACTGAAGCGATAAACTTAGTAGCGTACTCTTGGGCCTGTCACAACCTAGGTAAAGAGGATGAAGTACTGGTTTCTTTAATGGAGCATCATAGCAACATAGTCCCGTGGGAGATTCTTTCGAAAACGAAAGGTTTCAACGTAAACTATGTGGAAGTAAACCCTAATGGAACTCTAAATTATGATTCTTTTGAGAATACGATTTCTAACAAGACTAAAATTGTGTGCATATCCCACGTTTCAAACGTCACAGGGGTCGTAAACGACATAAAACGACTTGTCCAGATCGCGCATGAACATGACGCGTTGATACTTGTTGACGGGGCGCAATCCGTTCCGCACTTGCCAGTAGACGTCAAAGACCTGAATGTGGATTTTCTTGCCTTTTCTGGTCACAAGATGCTGGGTCCGACGGGAATCGGCGTACTATATGGAAAACGCGAGCTTCTTGAAATTATGGAGCCTTTTCATGGCGGAGGCGAAATGATCCGAGAAGTCAATTTTAACCCAAGAACAAAGCGTTGTGTCATCACCTGGAACAGTCTACCTTGGAAATTCGAAGCAGGAACACCAAACATCAGTGGCGGAGTCGGGCTAATGGAGGCTGTAAGATATCTGCAACGGCTAGGCATGGAGAACGTGAAAGCACACGAAGAAACGTTGACAAAATATGCCATGTCTCGCATGCAAGAATGTAACAAGAAGATCAAAATCTATGGACCACAGAAAGCTGACGGCAAGTGTGGAATCATTCCTTTCGGCGTTGAGGGTTTAAGCTCTCATGATATTGCATTGTTGCTTGACAATTATGGAATCATGGTTAGAAGCGGTTACCACTGCGCGCAACCGTTGCACGCGCTGCTTGAGTTGAATTCCTCAGCCCGAGCAAGCTTCTACATATATAACACTCGAGAAGAAATCGACAGATTTGTCGAAGTTCTGAAGGAGATTGACAAGTTCTGATGGGCATAGTTGAAGACTATGTGGCTAGAATCGATGGAACGTGCGGCAAAGAACGAGATGCCATTGTCACGTTCAAGTACGACAAAAAAGACGAAGCAATCCAAAAAATCTTGCGGAAAGTCAAGATAGAAAAATCAGTTTCACGGATCATCTTCGAACTATCGTTCAAGAATTTCTCTTTTCGACTTTATGGAAGCGGAAAAGCTATTTTCCGAGATATTAAGGACAAAGAGGAATTGCATTCTGTCCTGACCGAACTCCTATCGTAATCTTCTGATCAGCTAGGCGCCTCGCATCTTGAGTTTTGCCAACTTTGATTGGATCATTTCTCTGAAAAGACTTCAGCGATCTTCTGCAAGTCCTTCGTTATGGACATCAGGAATTTTACCCTTTTCTCTATTCTTGATTTGTAAGAATTGATGATGGATTTCAGCTGCAGCATGATTTCGCCAGTGATCTCTACAAGAACATCATGATTCTCTTGGTCGGCAAGATTCAATATTTCAGCTTCACCACTCGTGTAGACCAAAACCAACTGACCGGTGAGATACAGATACGCCTTGATTACTCGCCCTCTATAGCCTTCTGGAAGTGCAGAGGCAGAGATTTCAAGCGTTTTGCCGAAGGGCTTTAGGATTTTGAGTAAGGAACTGAAGAATTTTGTAACCAGATTATCTTCCTCTGCCGTGAGTTCCGAAATCTGTCCGGCATTTTCTTGCATTTCATTAAGAAAACCTACAGCTTCTTCCTCGCCATTTTTCGGCTTTTCTGGTGTAGGTGTGGCATCCACGACTATTTTCGGTTCGACATTCTGCGCTGTGGCAGCTGCTGTTTGCGCTTGGTTTTCAGTCATCTAATTCACTCTCGCACAATGCGTAGCTATCGAAGTCACCATTGCAGCAGTATAAGCATTAGTCTGTGTGGAGGGTTCACATACACTTCAGAGATACATCTAGCTAATATTGTATAGCAAGACATAATACTTTTATCATGCCAACACGACTAATATGTCTAGGAAAAGACAATGAAAGAAGAGGGAAAACTGGGCGGCTTAGGTTACGGCACAGACGCGATAAAAGGTTCAGCCAAAAACTTCACCAAAACAGAGTCTGTGTCACTGAAAAGAGGAGAATCCAAGATAATAGTAAACATAAGCAAAAGACGCGAAATGTCCCAGTCTCCCCATTACTTCAAGTATGATCTGGCCAAATATGACCTGCATCCGGGATACATGTTTCCCGAATCCCTGCAAAGCCTAGTCCCAACTGGGACTCCCGAATACGTGGACAGCGGTCAAAGATACGTTGAACGAATGGTCAGAGCACTCTATTACTTCAAGCAATGCGCTTTGATAGGGCCCTCTGGAACGGGCAAAACCCACATAACCTATCTTGCAGCTGAATTGACCGGCCTTCCAGTGTGGGAAGTAAACTGCGGCTTGCAGACATCTTCTTATGACCTTATCGGCAGGTTCATAGGACTTGGCAAGGAGAATTGGGTTGATGGTCAAGTGACAAGTTGGCTGAGATTTGGCGGTTTGCTGTATCTAGATGAGGCCAACATGATGAAACAGGATGTGGCGACAAGACTGAACCCTGTGCTTGACACAAGAGGACATTTGGTTCTAACAGAAAAAGATAACGAAATAGTTACACGCCATCCTTACGCGTATCTGATTATCAGTATGAACCCCTTCTCAGCCGAATTCTCAGGAACCAAACCATTGAACGTCGCTTTCAGAAGACGAATGAGTGTATGGATAAACTTTGACTATGAGAGTACAGGCGACAAGATTTCCAAACAAGAGGTTGAGCTTCTCAGAAAAAGAACAAATGTAGATGAGGATACAGCATACAAAATCATCAGAGTCGGTGCTGAAATGCGAAGGCAATACAAGGCAGGCGACCTCCCATACGGTCCATCAATAGGCGACTTGATTCACTGGGCAGTTCTAATAAAGGACGGATCTGACCCCATAACAGCAGCCGAAGAAACCATAGTCGCATTAACCAGCGACAGCGTCGAAGTACAAGGAGATGTCCGAAGACTTGTTCAAGCAATTTTCTCTAGATAAGTATCGTCAACGCAACGGTGGCCAAAGTGGGGTTCCTTGAATATGCTTGGTCAATATTCCTCGAAAAAGACAGCCTGAAAACAAAGCTTCTAGTTTCTCCAAGGGTTAGGTTTTCCCAATTCCTCCATGACAATGCCAGTTCTGTAGTCATTCTTCCGGAGCCCAAAGTCGAAGAAACCCAAGAAGGAACGAAGACTGTGTCCCTAATGGGTTACAGTTTTCCAGCAGACCCAGAAGGCAAGAGGCAGCTAGTAAGCCTTTTCAGAGCTGCAGTTTTCCATCTTGGTTTTCACGCTCTCTTTTCCAAGTTTCAAGATTATGAAGAATGGACAGAGGGCAAGGACCTGCAACTAGCAAGATTCGCAACTTCTCTTGTGGAGGATGTGAGGGCAAATGCCTATGTTGCTCTGAGATATCCTGAAAGGGTTGTTGATTTGGCATTTGCTAATGTTTTGGCTTTGAAAAGAGTGCGCAGACTGGAAAAGCTCATCAATCCAGCAACCAGGAACATGGCTGGACTCTTAATAAGATCTAACACTGGTTTGACCAGTCTTGAATTCAAAAAAGAGTGTGACACGGTTGTTCGTCTCGCCGAGCTTTTGGATCAGTTCAAGAAGAAGGAGTCTCTTTCCTTCACGGATGAAAGCGTAAGCCTTCAAGAGGACAAGGTAAAAGTTGCCGATGAGATTTATCATTCCATTGAAGATACAGGCCCTATTACAGTAGTTCCGTTTCTTCCTCACACCGAAGAGCTAGGCTCAAGCTCGGTTTTCCTTCCATCGTACCTAGTTGACACGGATGTCACTCTTGAGAATAGTTTCCAAAGATGCTTGGAATTTCTAGGCGGAGCTCCCAAGATTTCTGAAGATTCGCAGGAAGCTTCGAGAAAAGTGGATGAGGCTGAGGCAATTCAGGTTTTTGATTCATGGCGACATCAGAAAGACAAGGAAGCAAGCCTGCTCACCAGATATCAGGAACTCTTACAGTCGACTGAGTTCAACTCAGTTGAGATCCCTGAACAAGATTACACCGAATTCCTGAGAATCAGGGCAAGGTGCAAGAGTGAAGCCCATAGGCTCATGGAAACTCTACTTGTAGCCAGAGATGCATTGGATGAAGACCCGAGAAAGGACTATGGCGTCTTAGATCTGCAGGAGATAATACAAGTCATTGCAGCCAAGAGCCCTAGAATGGATGTTTTCATGCTGGATGAGAATTTGAGCAAAAGCTACTCTTGGGTCATCCTTCTCGACGCAAGCAGAAGCATGAAGTACTTAAAGGATTTCGCATTGGAGCTTCTCTTGATCTTGGCTGATGCAGCAAGCGAGCTGCTCTTGGATCCAACTTCGTGGGGAATGTACGCATTCAACGACCGTCTTCTTGTGCTCAAGGATCCCAAAGAACGATACAATGTCAGAGTGAAATCTCGTATTGGCGGATTAAAATTCGAAGGTTCAACGCTTTTGTCGGATGCCTTGGACGTTGCGGGGCAAATCATAAAAACGAGGGCTGAAAACATGCGGCTGATCACAGTTATCTCAGACGGATATTCATCCGAATACTCCAAACCAGACAATACATTAGTGCAAACAATGACCACTCTGGAAGGAAGAAGCATTTCCTTGATCGGTATCGGAGCCAAGAGTCGCAGAGTTGAGTCTTTGTTCAGGTCTGGCTTCTCAGTGTATTCTCTGCGAGACTTGACTAGAAGATTCTCAAATCTGTATTTGAGCGCTAGCAGAGTAGCGGCCGAGACATAGCATGACCGAATGCTGTTTCAAAATCTCCTACGACGATAGTCATTGAGGTTGGCTTATTACTGAGAAATCGGCCATGAATTCGAATTTCTCGATTGTGTTAGCGCCTTTCTTTGGTTTGAACACTATTCTCTCGGGCACTCCATCATGCAAGTAAGTTATGTATAGCAGTTCCTTTCCTAGACCATATCGCTCCAAGTCTACTATCGAGTTTTTGGCTTTCTCGAGCCTGCCGATTTTTGTTTTTAGTTCCTCTATTGCCTCGAAAAGTATTTCGGCTTCTCCCAAGATGTCGGCGCTGAGCATAACGTCTTTGAACTCAACCCATTCCGTCGAAGCGCCTGCAGTCTTGCCTTCTTTTCTGCTTCCTCCAGTCTTCAGGATTTTTTGCAGTTCCGCTATTTTTCTGACCCATTCTTGATCTTTTGAAGATTCTGGATTTCTCAGGAGAGTTCCTAGCCACTGACTATAATCCTCAAGCAGCATCTTGTGCTGGCGTATCTCCATTTCTATGCTTTCCTGGATCTCCTTAAGCGAATAGAAAGTTCTGATCTCTGTCAAAAACCCATCCATTCTTCTCACCTGCAATTTCTACCTCTGCTCTTCAGCCCTCGAATTTTCCTGAGGAGCGTTTTGTCTTTGCTCTCTTCCAAGGTTTGTGTCTTCTTCATTAGTGTTGATTATGGCCCTGACAATGCTTCTCAGGTTCTTCTTTATCTCTTCGAAGAAGCTAACTCTCTTGGTTATCATCATCTTATATGACCCTATGACTTTTGGCAGTTCAGGCATAACATTCGACAGGACAGCCATGACAATTTCAGGAGGCCATTCTGCTAGGAACGCTGAACGTTCTCTTTCCGTTCCGTAAAAGAGTTTTAGGTGTCCTTCCTCGTCCAATATCGCTTTGCTTACCTCTTTTCTGAGCGGCACGCTTTCCAGCGGAATGTTAAACGAAGCATGAAGCTTCTTCAGAATCCTCGCGAGAGATGTGCAAACTTCAATCATAAGCGTGTTTTCAGTTGCTAACAGTCCGCTTAATTGGGAGCTTTCTTCGTTTGCCTTTTTCATAAGATCCTGCAGCTTCTGCTCATCCAGTAGAACGTACTCATTCTCCTCTGATAGCTGCAAAGGGCGAAGGAATTCGACGTTTTCTGTCGTTTCGCCTTGGTCTTCTTCCTTTTGCAGTGGTTTTGCATCAGCGTAAGGTCGCGTATTAGATTCAGCCATGATCATAACTTCCAAAGTCTAAAGTGATTTGATCATCGCTAACCTAGTCTCACCTAATGGGATAATAGAGTTGGTATGTTGCGAAGTGTTACACACTTGCCAATCGCTGGTTGTCATAACGTGGTCGATGCGGTCTGACAAGTAATAGAGCCATGACCAAGTATAGGATTGCACCAACAGACTGGCGTGTCAAGTCTGAAGCGTACCAGAACCAGCTTGCCCCTCCGCTAAAATGAAGCCCAGCAACACACCACGCAAAAACAATATCAACGAGCAGTTCAAAGGCGCCAGCGATTCTAGACGGAAGCCTGACGACGTGAGAGTCTAAGCTCAACGTCATATAGATCGGCAAGTTGAAAATCAAAACGAAAAGCGTCAAGCCCAAGAATATGCCGAAGTTCTCCATAAAAATCCGTGCATAAATGTTGGCCTCTTCATGCGGGGCGCGGCAGAGGGCGATTGTCGAGAAATAGTCAAACAACGTAAAGGCAAAGACCAGAATCGCTCTCTTTAGCCAATGATTATTCTTCGGCAATAGAAGATGCTTGAAGCTAAACGCTGGTCTTAGTGTGCTTTGCATTTGCCTTCTCCCCTTAGGCTTCGTAAAGACTATGCTAGCTCATACTTTGCTAGTTGCTGTTTAAAAGCTTTGAGAACGTGTATTTTGGATTCATATTTACCGTTCAGAAGTATAAAATATGGCTCAAGTGGAATCGGATTCTGTGTTCGAGTAAGAATAAGGAGCAAGGCTACAAGCAAGTGATCTATTATGGAGTTAGCGGTTGAGAAAACTGAAAGCATCACGAAGCTCTATGATGAGAATACTGGTTTATGGAGATTTGTCAGAGTAGACAAAGGTCCAGCTAAGTCACTGGAACTCATAGAGAAAGCACTTTTCAGGCTTGGTTTATCAAAGAACGAGATAAGAGTCTACGTTTATATTGCGAGAACGGGCGAGCACAAGGCAAGCGAGATTTCTGAGGCGTTGTCTCTTCATAGAACTGAAACTTACAGGATTCTGCGTGATCTGGAAAAAAGGGGATTGATATCGTCTGTTTTTGAGAAACCTTTGAAGTTCATTGCCACGCCGTTTGAGAAAGCAGTAGATACACTGATAGAAACGAAGAAGATGAAAATACAGCTTTTGGAAAACAGAAAGGATGCTTTGGTTGATCTTTGGCTTTCTCTTCCGAAGTCAGAGGCAGAGCATGAGAGAAAAGAGGTTTTTCAGATTCTAGAAGGGGAAGAGCAAATCAATCTAAAGGCGGACGAATTGCTCGACAATGCCCACAAAGAAGTGTCAGTGTTCGCTTCTGAACATGACATCGCCAACTTTTATCATTCAAGTCTATTGGATGAACTGGAGAAGATATCGAAGAAAGACATCGATGTCCGATTATTGACTAGTTACTCTCCGAAGAGTTGCTTCTTCATTGAGAAACTGAAGCTGAAAAAGACCAAGTATTCATCTTCAAACGTTGAGGAGCTGCCAACTTTCGTGCTTGCAGATGACGAGCAATTGCTCCTGCTGATCCGAAAAGACAACGGAAAGAAGAGAGTGGCGGCTTTGTGGACTAACTACGATGCTTTCGTGAAAGCCCTGAAAACTCTTTTCCTCGAATTATGGAGCAGCGACAACTAAGCGGCTTTTCAAGCAATCTTCTTAGCTATTGTTTTGACTTCTTTTATTATATCGCGAGCTAGCTTTCTCGCGTCTCCATCGATTGCCAACAATACCGCTAGGTAAGCGGCTCCAGCAACTGCAGTCATAGCTAGAGTCAAGAGCGCCCTCGTCGGGTGAAGGACGAATAAGATCGTTGCCATAAGAACTGAGGCGAAAGCATACTTCAATACGCTTTTCCAAGGAATCTCTAGCTTGACTGCTTGATGCACGAGAAAATACATAACGACAAACATTGCAAAATGTGCCACAGTGTTGATTGCGATTGCGTACTCTGCAATCAACAAAGGTTGGTTGTTTGCGAAATTCGTTATGACATAGTATGCTGTTGGCAAAGTTATTGCCGCATGAGCATATGGTAGAGAAAAGGCTATGAACAATCGGCTTCTTGCAACCTGTCTGAATGGTATTTCTGCTTTTTCATCTACTCTCTCAATTCCGTAGATCACAGAGGCAAAGATTGATGAAGTGGTGAGTATGAGGGCATCAACTGCCAATAGCATCAAAAGCGGCGCCGCAACACCATAATCCGCGCTAAGAATTATAAGAAAGGAAGAGGGTACGGCTAGAAGGCCGGCAGTCATAGGAATCGCAAACATCAAAACCATTTTCAATGAAGAAGTAGCATCATCCATATTGCGTTCAGCCAATAATTTTGGATATAGTGCAAAAGCAAGGACAGAGGAATATGTTATTATGTTGGCGATTGGTATTGCAGCCTGATAGTAGCTAGCTGCCATTTCACGACCATAATATGACATCATAAGAAATATGGCGGCTGCAAGTCTGTCGCCTGCAATATTGTATATGTTGAAAGCCGAACCCTTTAACCACTCCTTAATGTAGCTGAATACGACTCTCTGTCTTAGCTCGTTGAAAACAATCTTTAGGTAGAGGGCTGTTTTGATTGCGAATGCTACTACTATGCTGAGAAACACACCCAGCAAAGACAATTGAAGTCTTACGATCAAAACGTATGCCAGTGATGCCTTCGAGATTTCACCAATCAGTAGTCCATATCCCACAAAATGAGGCCGCTGAGCCTGCAAGCACCCTTCCAAAACTGCAATCAGATAGATTTCAATTATCTGCGCTCCAGCAATAGTGGTGATCATCAAGTAGTTTTCCAAATTGAACGTGGGTATGATCACAGGAAGCAATGCCAAGTACACAAATGTGGCAATTATGGCAATGCTACTGTTTGCTAGGAGTCCAGTCTTGGTAGCGCCTTCTTTGTCTCGTGCAACGAAGCGCATCGTCCAGAATGGAATTGCTGTCGACAGTAAGGTGAAGTATGGTACTACAATGTTCAGGATTCCCCATGTTCCATATTCGCTTTGACTAAGTGATCTTGCTACTAGTAAAGTGAATATGGTGCCTGTTGCAACGGTCATTAGCTTAGCTGCGAAAAATATGAAGCCTGAATATTGGATTCTGATTTCTTTCTTGTTCAAGCATTCACCCTTGAAGATGGCACCTATTTCACATTTCAGTCTTTAAGAGCATGGTTTCGGTTAAATTGTTTGTTTCGGTCTTAGGCTGAGCTTAACTCTGGCCTTCGTTCTGCTTATCCAATTGTAGATAGAGAACAATGCATATTTCGCAGATTGGGGGATGATGTCTTTGAGTTCTCTGTGCAATCCGAGCCTTGCGGCCATCTTACCCTTCAGGGTCAAGATCATGTAGTATCTTGTCAGCGGATACTTGACACAACCGTTGTTCTGTTTGAAATTGTCCAAAGTAGGATGATTTCCTATTCTGCCATACATAAGCCATCGGATACCCTTGCCTGCGCAAACTTCGACTGCTTTTGCCACAAGTGCGTTGTTCACGGACTTGTCCCAATGTTTTTGCATTGAAAGTATTTGGGATATGATCGTTATGTTGTTGCCATGGACTAGGTGTATGAATCCAACAAGTTCGTCTTGAAAATATGCTCCAACATATGTACAATTTCTTGGCGAAAGCACGTCTCGCATTACAGTTTTCAATGGGGTTCCGTAATGTGGGAAGCCTCTTTCTTGTCTTATTGGTGTCTCGTTGTAGATCTTCCATATTCCGTGTGCCAGTTTCTCGTTTGGCTCAGCGATTTCCGTTCTTATCCCGCTTTTCTCTGCTTTGCGGATCATGTTGCGCGTTTTCTTTCCTACTCTTTTCAACCATTCATCATAGCTTGTTATTTCAAGAAGTGCAATATTATCGCTTGACTTCAACCAGGATTTTGAGGGGTTCTGTATCGGGCAACGCCATCTTCTTTCTAGAAAGCTAAAAATGTCAACATTTCTCTTCCGAAGCCCGTCAACAAGTTCTGCTGTTGGAATCACACTCCTCTCATACTCCAATTCGTTACTAGCCATAGTGAAGAAGATTTTCTTACGGAGTATTAGGCCGTCAACCTGCTTTTCCATCCTCTAGAATCCTCCTTAAAGTCTCGTAGAATGGTCCTCTGTGGTTCATTTTTCCCCGTTGAAAAAGCCATATAGGATGGAAATATATGACATAGCCTTCCTTGATGTGATCTTCCGCTATCCTTAGGGCTTGGTCAGCTGGATACGAATAGCACAAGCCATCTAGACCTGTGGTTGGAAATTGATGAAAAGACCGTAGTGGAAAACCTTGCGGGATCTTTGGAGCCCTCGCTTTCCATCTTTTCCACATTACTCTGGCAAGCAAACGCGCAGTTCCATGAATCGTAAAGTAGTTCACCTTTCTCCCAGTTGTTTCTTCCAACAAACTCAATTCAGCATATGGGTCGTTAACAACATGAAGCCCAATTTCATGTTTCTTGTTACCCAGCAACTTCAGCAATTCCTCATCAGGAATAGTTTTCGGTGTAAAGAACCAATGCGCCTTCACGTTTCTGGGCGACTCGTTAATCATCCTTGCTATTATCTTCGAATTCTTCAGATAGTCTCTGCTGGTTTTGATGCCTAAGGCTGTGTGAAGGAAACTCTTGAATCGTGAAGGATAAGGATAGTCAACGTCAATTCTAAACGTTATCAATGCTGTGGCCATCTGCGTTCTTAAATGAAGCATTGGCGTTTGTATATAAACTCTCTATTGCTTCTGACCTATCCATTTCCTATAGATCGCGTCTACCTGTCTGGCACCACTTACCAATTTTGCAGCGTCCGTCAATGACGAGAAGTATCTAGAGTCTTTAGGCAAACAGTGACCCCCAATGCCGTTCCGTGCTTCGGGAATTTCAATATTCCATTTCGTGTTACACGCCTCTCGCAACTCGTTGAAATCCATTCCGAGCTTGTCGCACACTATTTTCAGCTCCTCAGCAAAAGCTATCTGCACATACCTGAACGTTTGCTCGGCCACCTTAGACATTTCAGCTGTCTCAATCGACGAAACCTTGTGCAATGGTATGCCAAGACGCTTATTGTAGAAACTCCATCCTTCCTTGAAACTCTCCTCGTTTACAGCACCGATAACTCTACGCTGTCTAACTCCGTGTCTAATGGGTTCCTCGCCGAAAAATCGATGCGGCACGTGAATCAGCTTGACTTGTTTCTTGAAAATGCCCTCGTAGATTTTTCTGCATAGACCTGGTATCACCGTGCTTTCGAGTGAAACTAGACAAGTTTTTGATGGAGACGAGGACACGGTTTTTTCTTTGATTTTCTCGCATACGTCAAAGATTGAAGAGAAGTCAGGATCATCATTCTTTAGACCAGCAAATACGCATATGATATAGGCGTCTGAAACGGGCACTTCTCCCCAGTGACTGGAAGCTTTAATTCCTTGAGTTTTTGCTCTTTCGATGGCTTCTTGTTTTATGTCATATCCGAATACATCTATACCCTTGCTAGCAACGTATTTAGCCGTTGGAAGCCCTACTTCGCCAAGACCAAGAACGCAAGCCTTCATGGTTTTGATCTCCGAGTGAAATCAATCAAATACACGTATATTATATCAAGTTTGCTTTGCCGCTGTTAGGTTGTTGAGGATTTCTGCGAACTTTCTTGCCATCTCACGGTAACTGTATTTGTTGACTTCTTCTATGTTCCCATGATAAGCTATTCTTCCTTTGAGCTTATATTCAGAGTACAGTTTCTCAAGGGCGTCCTTGATGTCTTCTAGCTTTAAGCAGTATACACCAGAATTGGTTTGATCAAGCGCCTTCTCGACAACATCGTCTCCAAAACCACCTGTTGCAAGTATTGGTCTTTGAGCCGCGAAGTACTCGAATATCTTGCCAGTGAACACCCCTTTTTCTTGCGGATCTTCCCAGTCCAGCAGAAGTAGCAGTTGCGACTCTTGCTGTTTCTTGAAGGAATCCTGCCTAGGAATTGTCCCGTATTGTTTGACAATCTTTGACAATCCACGTTTTTCTATTTCTCTTTGCAGCAGTTCATTCTCAGGGCCGTAGAATCTAACTTCTACATCTTTTTGGTCTATTTTTCCTTGAGAGATCAACTCCTCTATGGCAATGAGGAGTTTTGTCGGATCTTGCTTCGTGTAGATTTGGCCCGTATAGGTTATCGTGAAGTTTGCGGTCAGATCTGCCTTTCCATCACTCATAGAGTCTGGATCAAAACCATTAGTGATCGCGTAGGCTTCTTTCCTGTGCATTGCTTTTACCTTGTCTGCCCAAAACTGAGAGGTAGAGACTAAGGCATCCGCGACCGACAGCGTCTTCAGCTCCAATCTTCTCTCAAATATCTTTCTCAATGGGCTATAGGGGTAGTTGTGGTTTTGTGTCCAAAGATCTCGGAAGTCAGCTACCCAAGGAACACCATGCTTCCTTTTCAGTTCTGAAGCAATAAGGTGGCTTGTCACTGGCGAATAACTACTAATCATCGCGTCTATCTCTTCACTTTGAAACAGTTCGTCACCAACCTTGACCGCAAAGGGCTTCCAACCCTTTTCTGAGTCAGGATACTGGGCAACCTCGCGGTAATACCTGTAAAAAAATCTCAAAACTCGCTTGAGACGCCTATATTTTTTAGGGGCTAAACGCTTTTTTCCATAGGATGAAATGTATCCGTGTGTCTCGATGACTTTGCAGATGCTCTTGAAGCTGTCCGGAGGACCGAATCGAGAATCAGGGTCTTCGCCAAGAGGTGTTGTCAGGACAATCGGTTGCCATCCAAATTCAGGAAGATACTTGCCTAAGCCTGGTATTCTTGGAGACGCGTAGAATAAGTGAGCGATGATAAGAACTTTCTTCATGGCGATTCTTCTTTTCCACGTCCGATACTGTTTGATTCTTGTCATTTCATTGCTTATTGAAACGGTGAATAGTGTCTATGACATAGCCTACATCTTCCTCGCTTAGCTCGGGATACATTGGCAGCGAAAGAACTTCATTTGATACCTGCTCCGTTTTGGGTAGACGGAATTTCTCCAGCCCCAGTGCTTTATGCAGGTGAAAAGGTTTAGGCCAAGAAACTAATATCTCCACACCAGACTCCTTGAGAAACGAGACAAGCTCATCTCGTTTCCGTGACCTGATCACGTAGTTTTGATAAACGTCATAAAAGTGACCTTTCGACTGTGGCGGTGGCGGAAGTCTAGTATCCTGCAAATCAGACAGGCTCTTCTGGTAAAGATTAGCCAGCTTCCGTCGTCTTTCAATCCATTCAGGCACGTACTTCAACTTCACGTTCAGAATCGCTGCTTGAATGTTGTCCAATCTACTGTTAACACCATAAAACAAGGTTTCTCCAGTTGATCTTTGAACCCCGTGGTCTCTGAGCAAACGTACTTTCTCTGCTGTCTCATCATTGTTAGTTGTTAATAGTCCTGCATCTCCAGCTGCCCCAAGTATTTTCGCAGGATAGAAACTAAAACAACCAGCTATCCCGAAGGAACCTCCCTTTTTTCCGTCGAAAGTCGCCCCCAAAGCTTGAGCAGCGTCCTCAATCACTTTCAAATCATGTTTCTCGGCAATAGCCATTAACTTTCCCATATCGCACAGTCGGCCATTCAAATGAACTGGCATTATAGCCTTAGTCTTGGAAGTTATCTTGTCCTCTACCTGTTCCACATCCATGTTCATGTCTTCACCAACGTCCACTAGAACTAGCGTTGCCCCGCATTGCACGATTGTTGCCAGCGATGCGACCCAAGTGTGTGCAACGGTAATGACCTCGTCGCCTTGGCCGATTCCAGCAACCTTCAGTGAGAGATAAAGAGCATCCGTGCCGCTGTTTAGCCCAACTGCATGCTTGACTCCAACAAAAGAGGCTATGTCTTGCTCAAACTTTTTCAGCTGGTCGCGCAGTATCAGATCGCCCTTAGACAACGCTTCAGATATGGCGTCCATCACTTCCTTCCATATGCGGCGATAGTGCTCCGGGTAGTTCACGAAAGGAACTTTGTACGTCATTGTCGCATCTCCAAAACTTTTCTGATGGCTGAAACTAGACTTTCCGCGTTAGGATAATAAACCTTTTCCAGCACCGAACTCGCTGGAGCGGGAGTGTCTGGCAGCGAAACTCGAACAATAGGCGCCTTCAACATTCCAAGAACACTGCTTTCCGCTAACTTACCAGAGATCTCTGCTGTCACTCCGCAGGTTTTCCAGCCTCCATCCACAAGAACAAGTCTTCTGGTTTTCTCCACTGATTCGAACAGAAGCTTCTCATCCAAAGGCTTGAGCGAGAGCAAATCCACCACTTCTACTTGTACTCCGTCATTCTCAACGACATCAGCGGCCTTAAGGGCTTCATGCACCATGTATGAAGTTGCCACGACAGTTACGTCCTTTCCCCTTCTCCTAATCACTCCTTTTCCGATAGGAACCGAATAGAGTTCTTCGGGCACCTCTCCTTGATACTCGTACAACCAACGGTCGTCGATGTAGACAACAGGATTGCCGTCTTCCACGCACGCGACAAGAAGCCCTTTAGCGTCATATGGCGTGCTTGGCATAACAACCTTAACTCCTGGGATATGCGTGAAAACTGCCTGCAACGCCTGTGAATGCTGAGCAGCTTGTTCTCCACCTCTGTTGATAATCGACCAAAGCGTTATTGGAGCATTTAGCTGCCCTCCGAACATGTAGTGCCAGTTTGCGATGTGGTTGGCGATTTGATCCATTGCCAAGTACATGAAGTCCATTCTCGGAAAGCAAATAATAGGGTGCAATCCTGCTAGTGCAGAACCCAATGCAACGCCTGTTATGCAGTTTTCAGATGTTGGAGTGTCAATTATCCTTTCTTGCCCAAAATCTTTGACAAGTCCGACCGTAGTGCTTCCCACGTACCAAGGGCTGGTGATTCCTTGTCCGATCAGAAAAGCGCGCTCGTCTTTTGCGATTATCTGATGCAATGCTTCGTTAATTGCGGTGGCAAAAGAGATTTTCCGCATCCGCCTTTCACCATTTTGTGCGCTAAGTATAATCCGTGAGACTGATTAAGGTTTTTCTGACCCGACACGTAAGCGAGACTACACGCGTTTTTTTTACCCAGTATACGTTGACGTTTGAACGTGTTTGAGAGTCCAGAGTGCTTTGTTGATTCCGCCTTCCCTCTTCAAAAAATGGTTCCTACTTGTTTCGCATTATCCTTGCAAAGATTTCTCGCCTAGATTCGGTTGGTGATCATCGTTCTTTTCTTGAATCTTCTCTTTTCGTCATCAGCTGCTTCTGGCAAGGATTGGTGTAAGCTAGGCAGGAATTGGGACCTGTTCTCCTAGGTCAACGTAGATTGGTGTTTCTTCAATGGTCTTCGCAGTTTCTGCGCTTGGTTTCTTGATCTCGATGATATACCCAAATCTGCCCCAGTTCCCGCCCCATATCTCAGGCGGTATTTTCGCAACATTAGCTCGTAAGCCGAAAGATTGGAATAGTTTCAAGTAGTCTCTTAGCCACCATTTCTCCTGATAAGTGCCCAAGGCATTTGCATCAATGGAGCAATGCTCTGCTAGAATTATCGCTTTTCTAGAAACTCGCATGATCTCGGTTGCTACTTTCTTTATCTTGTCAGGACATACGTACATTAGCACAGCATCAGTGAAAACTACATCGAAACTTTCGTCCGGAAATCGTTCAAGATCATCTGCTTTTCCTACGTGTAATGACACATTGTTGATGTTTTGCTTTCTAAAGAACTCGGTTCCCTGTCGGATAGCCTCTGGGTTTATGTCGATACCCACGCAATGTACGTTTGGAGAGCGCCTAGCCAACATGTACAGGTTTGGTCCACTCGCGCAACCTATTTCTAAGACGCGGGTGAGGGGCTTGTTAGAGAGTATTTTTCTTACAAGCAGCTGGCGATGAGGATGAGAGAACGATCGAATACTCTCCTCTGCCCAATCTCTTTTGTAAATGTGCCGAAATCTCCAGACAAGCTCATTGAATCTTGTTCCAAAAAGGATTTGTAAAGAATGGCGAAGATTGTGGTAGAGCTCAACTCGCAAGTTCATTAAGGGTCACGCACAATAGCCTGATGTTTCATTCTGTCTTGGAACAGACTAGTCCGAGAAGTCGACTACTTTACACTTCTGAACCAGAAATCTGAATCCAGAATTCGCATTAGCAGGTGCAAAGAAATTAAAAAACAAGCTGATTTGAAGGGCCGCTATTTTTGTTTAAACACGTTGCGAGTGAGTTCAGCTTTGTCTGGATATGGGCTTTCTCTTGCGAAGATGACCGATTCTTCTACTTCTTCAGAAATGTCCTTGTGTATCTGGTCTTTCTCTGTATCTAAGATTATGCCTTGTTCTAGCAGGAGCCTCTCAAATCTTCGAATTGGACACTTCTTAGTCCAACAGTCCAGTTCCTCTTTACTTCTAAGTCCTTGGTCCAGATCGTCGTAGGGTCCAACGTGACCTCTCCACCTGTAGGTCATGCACTCTATCAGAGTTGGGCCTTTGCCGCTACGAGCATCTTCTATTGCCTTCTTTGCGGTGCTGAAAACCTCGATGACATTGTTCCCGTCCACTCGGATTCCAGACATTGCGAAGACGCTGGCTTTCTTGTAGATTTCGGTGTCAGCGAGGCACGCCGCTATGGGCAAGTGAGTGCAGTAGAGATTGTTTTCGCAGACGAAGATTACTGGCAGTTTCTTGAGGGAAGCGAAGTTCAGAGACTCATAGAACACTCCTTCTTGTACAGCTCCATCGCCGAAGAACGCCACTGAAACACCGTTTTTCTTTTGCATAGAGAAAGCTAGGGCAGTTCCAACCGCTATGGGTATTGTTCCTCCGACGATGGCGGAGCTTCCTGGCAGTCCTACGTTAGGGGAGGCGATGTGCATTGATCCGCCTTTGCCTTTTGAACACCCTGTTTTTTTGCAGTAGAGTTCTGCCATTAGGGCTTTCATGTCGCCGCCTTTGGCTAGGTAATGACCATGGGAACGGTGTGTGCTGAAAACATAATCGTCGTTTCTGAGGTTAGCGCAGACTCCTGTTGCAACTGCTTCTTGTCCTATGTATAGGTGGCATGGGGTGATGATTTCTTTTGGGGGCATGAGGAGTTGGGCTACTCTTTCCTCAAATTTCCTAAGCCTGACCATGGTTACGTACATGCTTCGCTGAATGTTAGGAGCGATGTTCGTTGGATTTGTTATGTCCGCCGTGTGAACTTGTTTTTTATTCAAGTTTGATTCTTTCCTCTTGCCCATAATTCCTGTACCATTGAATGAACTCTTCAAGGCCTTTTCTCAGTTCGTATTTGGCCTCCCATTTCAAGATTTTCTTGGCTTTTGATGCATCAGCAATCAACTGCTTGACTTCGCCGATTCTTGGTTTTACATGGACAGGTTTTATGCTTCCTTTTTTGTCGCACAGCTCAATAATCATGTTGGCTAAGTCAATTATGCTTACTTCTTTGCCTGTGCCGATGTTGATCGGCTCCAGTTTTGGCTTGTGATTGAGAACAAGGTCAAAGGCTCGTACCGCGTCTTCTATGTAAGTATAGTCTCGCGTTTGTCTGCCATCTCCATATATGATTGGGGGTTTGTTGTTTAGAATTCTGCGTGTAAAGATTGAGATTACCCCGCCATAGCCTATGTCTCTCTGCCGCGGACCGAAAATGTTAAAGAACCTCGGTATGCAAATGTTCATTCCGTAAGTTTGGATGTACGCGTTGCACATCCTATCGGCAGCGATTTTGCTAGCTCCATATGGATGTGGTGCGTCTAGAGGATGCTTCTCGTCTATGGGGACGTATTGGGCTGATCCGTATACCTCGCTTGTCGAGGTGTGAACTATCTTCTCAACATCATGGATTCTTGCTATTTCTAGGATGTTTTGTGTTCCCATGACGTTTATTTCGTAAGTGAGTCTAGGCTCTACGTAGGACCTGTCCACGTGAATCTGAGCTGCTAAGTGGAAGATTACGTCCACGTCGCGGCTTATTCTTTCCAAAAGATCAAAGTCTCTAACGTCACCCTTTACTAGTTTGAAGTTTCTGCAGTCCAGGAGGTGTCTGACGTTCATCAGGTTTCCGCTTAGGAAATTGTCTAAGCAGAGTACGGTGTGTTTTTCTCTAGCGTATTTTTCGCATAGGTAGCTTCCGATGAATCCTGCGCCACCGGTTATTAGCATCCTCATTTCCTATACCTCTGGGCCAGCTTTTTGTAGATACCTTCCATTTTTTCCATCTCTTTGTAGTAGTTGTTCCTCTCTTCAATTATTTCTCTGTTGTTATTCCCGAATCTCTTTCGCACATCCCCATTTTTCAACAGGCAAACAATTCCTTCTGCCAAGGATTGCGGATCTTTAGGCGGAACAACACAGCCGTTCAATCCATCTTCCACCCACTTTCTATTGTCAGCCGTGTCGGTGACTATCACTGGCAGCCCGCAGGACATGGCTTCCGCAGTGCTAGCGGCTATTCCAGCGTCTGAAAGTGATGTGGAAACATAGACGTCCATGGTATTTAGATATTCTGGGAGTTCGTCATTTTTGACAAAGCCTATGAACCTCATGCTGGTTTCGACGCCTAGAGACTTGGCAAGTTCCTCTAGTTTTGTTTCTTCAGAACCTTTTCCGGCGATGACGAATTTCGCATCTGGGATTTCCTTCAGCACCAAAGGTACGGATTTGACAAGTGATTCAATGTTATAAATGGGTTCAAGATTTCTTAAACTTATCACCGTTGGCGAGCCATACACTCCTAGTTTCGCTTTGAGTCTCTCACTCTTTTCTCCAGGACTGAATTTCCGCGTATCCACGCCAAAGTATATGATATCGACCTTTTCTGGCGGAACGCTGAGTTTTCTCATGGCTTCCTTCATGTGTTGGGCGTCGCAGGTTATCAGATCGGCTTTTTTCAAGGTGTACGTTGCAATGTACTTTTTTATCATCGCTATGAGGCGTGATCCAGGAACGTTTAGAACGTCTGAACCCCAAGCAGTGATGACAAATGGGTTAAAATGGCATAGTGCACCGAAAAGCCCATAGTTAGTCACGTAATGTGCATGCACGACATCTGGTTTCAGTCTATTCACCAGATTCCTTATCCTATAGATTGACATGATTTTCAGCGGAAATGTGGCGCTTCTAACAAGCACTGGAAGACTTAGAACATGAACTTTCGCTCCTTCTATCTGGGCAGTTTCGAAGGAGATCACATGTACGTCGTCTCCTTTTTCGATGAAGTATTTGACCCATCTGTGAGTGTGAACACTTGAAGCGTTGGCCAAATAGCATATTCGCACTGTAGTCACTGCTCTAGGTTTTTAGGGTCTTTATGTTGCCTGTGAGCTAATAAAGCGTTTTCTTAGAAGGCGTCAGATCTTTACCGTCTCCGACATAGACCTTACATGCATGTAGTCATCGAACTCGTCAGCTTGGAATGCTGACGCTCTATTTTTCCTTTGAACGCTCAATTCGTTTTTTGATCTTCTCTGCTTCGTCTTGAATGTTTCTGTCCTTGATCTCTTCCTGTCTTTTCTCATTTGATTCCAAGATCAACCTCAAAAAATCTGAGTCAAAGCTTTCAAGCAACAGCTTAGTGTTTGGAATTACACAGTGCCCGCCAATCACCCCAGGAAACATTACTGGTCTATCTGATCCCACTCTATGAGTGTCCTCGATGAAGTCTACAATATCATCAAAATCAGCCTCAAAGTGTCTAGAAATTCTATGCATTTCTTGGAAGCACGCGATCATCCAAGCCCTATAGGTGGTTTCGAACAGTTTGGCCAGTTCAGTTTCAACGCAACTCTGCAAAACCTTGGTTTTCAATCCCATCTTCTCAAAATGCTTTCGGGCTGCATCTGACGCTTCAGGGCTAGCGCCGCCGACGTATTTTGTCCAGCGTTTTACTTCCCACTTCATGTGATCTAGGTCTTTGTGTACTCCTCTAATGGGCGAGTGCGCAACAAGGCAAGTGCAGAGTTTGCTGAGTGCCATGGTGGTTCCTGGGGGAACAGTGCTGTTGACGATTACAAGCTTGGGGTTGAACTGCATCGCGTAGTTGGCAATTATGCCTATGAATTTTTTTTGGCTTATGCAAGGGATACACGCATGCATTACGTTTACTTCGGTGGGAATGGCTTCTTGTTTTTGTCCTACTTCGCGCGTTTTGGCTTCGTCAATGTCCAGTCCGTAAACGGTAAAGTCTTGTCTTTCTCTCAACAACTCAAATAGAGCGCGTCCAACCTCTCCCAAGCCAATGACCAAAACTTTCTCTTTAGCCAAAAGCTCCATCTCCAAAGAAAGCATCAGACAAACCAAACTATTTAAACTTCACATGTCTAACAAACGTAAAGGCGGAATTGAGGGGAATGTCGAAACCGAAGCTTGGCAAAGGCGTCATAGTAGGCAAAAATGTTCAGTTTGGTGAAAATGTGGTTGTTTGGAACTACGTTGTCATAGGCGGTGGCACAAGAATTGGTGATGGAACGTGCATTGGGAGTTTCTGTGACATAGGCAAGAATGTGATTATTGGCAGAAACTGCAACATTCAGGCGCATGCAACGATATCTAACGGTTGCAGGATTGGCAATAGGGTGTTTATTGCTCCGAACAGCAGTCTTCTCAATGATAGATATCCGAAAAGCAATCTGCTAACACCTGCAATGGTTGAGGATGATGCGGTTATTGGTGGAGGCGTGACCATACTTCCAGGGGTGGTAATTGGCAGGGGTTCGATTGTTGGTGGGGGAAGTGTGGTTACTAAGGACATCCCATCCGAAACGGTTGTGAAGGGTGTCCCAGCGAAATTCGCCATGAAGTTGAGGGAGTATGAAGCTAAGCGCAAGGCGTTTGCTGAAGCGAATCGAGTCGTGAAAAAATGAAAGTTTGGTATGATGCTTGCACTGGCAAACACATGCGATACGGCATTGCCATTGCTCAGCGTCTCAGGAAAGCAGGACATAAGGTAATATTGACAACAAGGGAGCATCCTGACACGTTACCTCTGGCTAGGGCACTCGGCGAGAAGCCTATTGTCGTTAGAAAGTATGCTCCCGCATCGCTTTTTTCAAGACTGGAAGAAAGTGCCCATCGGATGCTGAAGTTTTCGGAAATGTTTAAGGACGACTTGCCTGATGTTGCGATTGCTCATCAATCTATTGAGTTGTGTCGCACCGCGTTTGGGCTGGGTGTTCCGATAGTCTTGACTGCAGATACTCCTCACGCAACAGCAGTGAATAGGCTGACAATTCCGTTGGCGAAAGTTTTGGTTGCTTCGGAAGCCATTCCGAAACGTCTTTTCAAGAGTTACGGTCAGCAGAATGTTGTGCAGTTTAGAGGCGTGGATGAGGTTGCGTGGGTTAAAGACTCAAAACCAATGAGGGTCTCCGGGCATAAGAGGCCTTTGATTATGGTGAGGCAGATGGAGACTCAAGCTACTTACGCGCTTGGCAAGAGTGATGACACCCTGAAGCTGGCAGAGAAGTTGACGTCTTTGGGCGATGTTATATTTTTCTCGCGGTATAAAAGAGTAGACCGAGAAGAGTTTACGGTCGTGAAGGAGTTTGTGGACACTGTGAGCGCTGTTGCACGTGCGGATTTGGTTTTGAGCGTGGGGGGGACAATCTCGAGGGAGGCTGCTTTGCAGGGCGTTCCTAGTATCGTGATAACTGAGATGGGTCGTACTTACGTGAATAGGTATTTGGCGGAGAAGGGTTTTCCGTTGTTTACGGCGAAGTCTTCGCAAGTGTTGAACCTTGCGAAGAAGTATTTGGGAAAGAGATTTGACGTGAAGGCAAAGCTTGCAGAGCTAGAAAACCCCGTCGACGTCATTGAACGCATCATCAAAGAAAAGCAACATGCATAATGCGTTATTGAAGTCCTAGCTTCAAAGAACTTGACAGAACCCTAGAAGCCCTAAAGCAGCTAGGAGAGTTTCTAATCTCTTATCACGCAGTAGGAAATGTCACAAGTCATAAAAACGTTTGAAGCGTTGATCTACATTGAGGACCTCTCGATGAAATCACAGTCTGGTAAAGTACTCGATTGGTGGTGGATAATTCTCCTTGCAATAGTCGTAGTAGGAATAGCAACTTCAAGTGAATACCTAATTCTGATAGGTTTGGTGGTGATGGTAATAGCTGCAATATTGACTTATGCACTTCGACGTAGATGGACAATCATGTCATCCCAGAAAGTCTGAACAGTCATATTCATATTACAGAGAAAGAGAGATAAGTCCACAAGAAGTCCATTCAATATAGAGCAAAGAGTATGTTTAAGTCCAAGATAGGTATGAGCTGGGTCTATCTATGAAAAGATCTGCTAAAAAGCTCAGAAAAAGAAAAAGATACTTGAAGAGAATGCACAGAAAAGGAAGATGGAACAAACACAAAATACTGACGACAGCTTAGCTCAATCAACAATACTTCGTTCTATCTGAATTCCTTCTAAGGACTCCATGAAATGCCTGACAGAAGAATGAGCCTCTGTCATCGAAGTCACAAACATCCTGAATATTTCGAGGGACCAATAGACAGAACCTTAAGAGTGTTGAAGATAGCTAGTACGAAAATCTAGACCTCAACTGCTCTGCACATGACAACTTCCAGAGAGTTGTCTTCTTTGCGAGGATCTAGAGGAGAAACTGTCTAGATTGAGAATGTCTCAGACAAACTTTAATACAGACAGCAGACAAAACTAACGAATTACTATGCAATATGAGAATGTTAACGATTAATTAGAAGAGTGGTGCATAGAACCATCTGGTATGCGTGTGGTTCCTATGACAAAATATGACTTACCTGTCTGGAGAATGTGCTATGAAGCAGCAAAGGAGCTACCAGAAATATTCAGACCAATTGATGTCGTAATGAAGATCAGAGAAAAAAGACCTGATGTTAAAGAAAACACTATCAGAGCCCATGTTATTGGCTTAGCCCCGAATCATCCATCGTACAAGCATTAAGGCAAGAAACACAATCTGTTTTACTATTTAGGAAATGGCAATTTTCGTCTCTTATCTGAAGAAGAGATCGTTATGCCTTCGGTTCCAACGAAGGTGAGAATTGAGAAGCAAGCGATGTTTGAGGCATCTCTAGCCAATGCTGAAAAACTACTGAATATGGGTATGCATAGCCAAGCTATACTGGAATATGGAACAATAATGGAGCGACTTCTTAAGGCTCTCTACACAAAATACCTTCCAAACCTGCCAATTGAAAACAAGGAAAAGATGGTGAATTACGAAAAGGAAATCAAGGCTCCAATCAACAAGTTCACTCTAGGGCAATGGATCGGGCTATTTCAGAGAGCAGATCTGTTCAGATATATCGCACAAGAGAAGAAAGCAGAAAATAAGCAATTGATGTTTTTTGTTCCTGCGATCTTGAATACCTTAGTCGAGCTTAGAAACAAATCTGCTCACTCAGCAGGAGAAGATACACTTTATGTAAACAAGGATAGTGCTCTTTTTGTAAGATCAGCGATAGTCTGCATACTTCATGAACTAAAAGAATAGGAACAGAGGTTTCGGTTGTCAAAGAAGAGACAGGTCACCATGCAGTAAATACCAAGCCTTGTGAAGAAAACTTCTATAAGCGCGTACCATATGAGCCAAACGGGCTATACTAGCATTGATCTGAAAATCCTTAAATCTTCGCGCAATGACCAAAATGTGAGGGCCGGTCGTCTAGCTTGGTTAGGACATTGGCTTTACGAGCCAAAGGTCGCCGGTTCAAGTCCGGTCCGGCCCACCAATCACCATGATTGACATTTGATTCACGGTTGTTCAACTGATTGACCTGCGAGAATTGCGTGGTTAACTGTTTTAAATGGTTTTCAAACGTCTTACTCAGATTGAAGCCAAGATTACGCGACTTTTCAATCAATTCTTGATCCACATATAAGACTAGATTGTGTTTGTTTGTCATTTACGCTTGCACCCGAGGCCATCCGAGGGCACTTTCTTTGTTATAAGTCTGGTGCTATTCAAACAGTCAAGTTTTGACTACATGGAATTCCGAACTTATTCTTTTGATCTCCTCAGCAATTCTCCTCAGTTTATCAACAAAATCAGGGAAGGTCTTGCTGGTTGGAGTTCTGCTACCATCATAAACTCCAGCTGCAGTACGCATTGACTCGTCAATGTCTTTGCAGACCCATTGTGACAGTCTCTCGGCAATTTTCAACTTGTAATCACTGAATCTGAACTCTATTTGATTCTCTCTCAGCAAATGCTCGATAGATTTCGCAATGTCTTTCTTCGTTGAGTTGATTTCCTTAAGCTTTGCGACATTAATCTTGTCGGAGATTCCACTTGTTACCTCTCCAATGACTTTTGCGATAGGCTCTTCTCCGAAATTGTCTTCGAATTTATCAGCCCAAACCAGATAGTGTCCGTCTTGTAAAAGCCCTTCTCTTCTCAAATCATCGATGTAGGTTTTTGCTTTCGGATCATTGTCAATGATGAGGAAGTACGTAACATCTTCTTCTCCGAATCGAGCCAAGACATCTCTTATCTTATCCCTCTGGACTCTGTCTTTGCCCTCAAGATTCACAAATCTGACAGAGTTCTTGATGTCGAAATTTATGCCAAGTACCCCCAGTTTGTCAAATATCGGTGGCAAAGCATGGAATTCTGAGTCGCCTTCTACAAGGATGACAAATCTCTTGAGGCGATTGACGTCAACGACCCTATATGAGCGAACGAACTTGCTTATGTCGATTAGCAACTGGTGTGCATAGGTTGCGTTAAGAGTCGGATGCACACTCTCGAAATACCAATTGAAGTATTCATCAACGTATAATCCTCGCCAGTTCTCAAAATCTGTGAAGATTTCAACAAGCAGTAGGGTTGATTTAATGAATTCCTCAAGGTTGTACTTGACATGAGCATGTATCGACTTGATGTTCATATCAATGTAATTGTTAACAACTTTTACGAGAATCGGACATGAATTATCATGGCTATGAAACTTGCAGAAACTAGCTGCTGAGCATTTTCTGCACAAAGGAACGTAATTCTGGATAATTGTCTTCTTCAACTGCTCAATAGTCTTGACCTCGCTGAAATCGACTCTCTCTCCAGGGTTTAGGCCTTGGAAAACCAAATTGTCAGTCGCGAGTTCCATTTTCCAGCACTCCTTTAGTGTTTTCTTGTTCTCAAAGAATATATCCTATTTGTCCTGGAGGATCGTGCTCTTCGAGCACACGACGACGAACCTCTTTTCAACCTCTTTGTTAGCGCGCGCTTGTTCTTTCAGTTCGTGGACGTGGACAAAATCTTACCCATGGCCTCCAGCTCTTGCATAGAGAACCTGTCCCGTCCATGGCCCTTGATGAAACCAACCAAATCGTTGAAACCTAGGACCTTAACTGTTTCAGTACTCAAGTTCGATGCTCCAAGGAAATTCAAGAACACCACAACACCTTGAACCCAAAGCTTCCTGTCGCCGAGAACTTTCGAGTCCACAATAGTTTTCTGAACCCACGTGGCATTTCGCTTGGCTTGATCGGTCGGATCGAAATAAAGGCGCGTCCAGTTCTTGGTCTCTATAGCGAATACAGCGTTGGGTCCAAAGAGAACGTGGTCAATGTTACGCTTCTTCCCCCAACTGTCAGAATACACCACGTCATTGACTAGAAAATAATAATCATCAAGCGAACGCTGAAGAAGTGAAGTAACCTCTTCTTCCCCTTTGAAGCCAAGCCTGTAGCTTCGATACATTCTCAGAAAATAAAACAATCCCGCTATAGGAAAAACCATGCACAATGCTCGTGCTCCTTCATAAGCGCCCGCGTTAAAATAGAGAGGCATTTTTGGAATCGAAATCAAGACCAAAATCGCCAATGCAACAACGCACACAACAAACATGAGCTGGGCAATCTGAACTTTCCGTTTAAGGTGATTGCTAGATTCTTTCACAACACGCATCTGAGCGACTTCCTAGTCGGCACTGATTGATCCTTCTTGAAAGATGTATATTAGCGTGAGCTACTGCAAATGCACAACGACTGCCAACCTCTTTCTAACCTCTTAGTTCTTTACAACCTCTCTCACATTAGCCTGGAGAAAGCTATATGTAACATACAGAAGGCAAGTCTATTAGATTATGCCCTATCGGTGATGATAGTGAAAATTGACAAGAAATATTCTATATTTTTGCTGGCAACATTGATGACTTTGGCTATGGATTTTACGATGACCCTGACAATGACAATAATAATGACTGGAATCAACCCTGGTTTGCCTATGAGGTTTGGGGGAGGTTTTCTTATAGGGTTTGTTGTTGGGCTTCCTACAAGCCTTCTGGTGATTCCGGCTGTCAGAAAGATAGTAGATAGAATGACAGCGAATTGACCGCACGCTAACGCGTGTATAACCTAAGGCGAGTCTATCTCTTTCAAACCTCTCAGTTCTCTCAAGTCTCTCTGTTACTGAACAACCACTCAACGCTATCACTGTTCGCACCATCATCAATCAGACTTCACATTCTCAGGTAACAATTAAGTTTCTAATTTTCTAAATTCTAAGCGGGATTAAAAAAGGGAATTTCTAAAATTCTTCTCAATTTAGAAATAGAAATTAGAAAATCAAAGCGGATGTGAGGGGAAGTTCAATGTTATGAGTTTGGTGCTTCATGAATGGCGTACGACGAGAAAAGTGGAGATATCTCCCGTATTCCCGCTTAACATAGATATCTCCAAGAATAACGTGGTCAAACTGGTTCATAAAGGATATGTCGAAAGCGTAGAACAGAAAAACTGATTGGGCTAATATCTCTCGCAAACCCTTTTTTTCTTTGAAGGAAGTTTGTCAAGGTATTGGTTTTTGTTTTGGCTTAGACTTTCAGCTTCTCAGCGAAGGCTTCAGCACGTTTGAGGTCTTCTTCATTAGGTCTTCCTTTGTTTAATCCACCAAAATACTTGAGAAATTTGTTAGTATTGAAACCTGCACAACCAAACTCGTCAACAATCGTGTAGCCTTTGGATTGAAGAGTTTCTTTAAGGGTCGTATGACATTTGCGTGTGTACTCTTCCAATCGTTGGTGACCTGAAATGCCGACTGGCATTCCACTGGTTGAGAAGACGTATGCTTTCTTGTTGGCGATTTTTGGGAGTTTATCTGCAAAATCAAGGAGTTCTTGGTAGTTTTTTCCACTGTCTATTCCTGACCCAAAACCTACTAAGTCATACATCTCAAGCTCTTCTGGATTAGTCTGTTGAGGAGTCTTAATCTGCGCATCAAGCACTCTTGCCATAGCTTCTGCTACTTTTTGGGTGTTGTTGTGATGGTAAGAATATACGACTAACAAACACTTCATCAGAAACTCTTCCTTTCCAACTTCCTTTTTTAGCCACTTCTGATTCGTATAGCCTTTTGTATAGATAGCCAATAACTATTCCAACAAAGAGAAACCTTGGTAAGTTAAGCACCGCGCCGATGAGGAAGACATTCAAGGCATCACTCGTACGACTTGCGGCAACTTGGACCAGAATTAAGACAATGAATAGGGCGACGAAGCTTAGTATCACGGATTTTAGAATTGGATTCTTCGTTGGAATCTTATCAAAAAAACGAAGCAAGAAAAAGCTGAGGCAGCAGCTGATAATCATGCCACCAATCAAAGATTCAACAAGAATCATTTGAATATAAGAAATTGAAAGGGCAGCTCTGAACTCCGCGGCGATGGGAAGCAGGGAAAATGCGAAGGTAATTGCCCAGAATACTACTCCTCCCCCAATAGTCAGTTTGAAAAGCTTCTTGTAGAACTCGTATGATGTCTGTTGCTTACTTCGACCTGTGGCTTGGGTTTCCATGGTTGTTTAACTATCCACCTGAGCAGACTTGGAAGCAATTACGGATGGATTGAATCCTTTGACTATCAGCCATGCCGCAAGAACCATTTCTTGCGGGAGCATTGGAATAGCTATAACGACTTGTTCCGTGCTAAAAGGAGCGATGAGACCGACCAAGACTAACACGCATGATAACATGCCCAATATGGCAGCAACAAGACCCCAGACCGATATCCATCGAGGAACTAGTTTTGTTCGATAAAA
>JBGQME010000015.1:0-50483 GCA_041500425.1 Bathyarchaeia archaeon
GGTGTTTTTGCTGATCCCGGTCGGATTGTACAGTAGCGTTTTCGGCATGCCTACTGATGCTCTTTATGTGGCTTTCGTAGGTGGAGGCATCGACTCATTCATTGAAGATCTGCTTGTAATTGTGGTATCTCTTTCAGTTGGAGTTCCAATTTTGTTGGCTTTGCGGAAAGTTCTGCGCCTTAAACAGCCTATGAGTTAAGAGCGCGCGCATGCGTGTTCCTAAAATGGTTAAAAATGGTTTTAATTCTGATCCCCGCGCTGGGGTCACTTATTGGAGCCCGTACTCTGAATGGAAATCAGGAACAAGTACGAAGGCCAAAATGGGAATAAAAACCATTTTTGACCAATTTCGGAACAGCCATGCGCGCTACCCCATCGCGACAAGGCATATGCTCGAAAGCATTATAACGGTTCGTTCATTATTAGTGACTTTTGAGGATTGAGTTTGACCAAGAGAGTAAGCATAATTAACTTCAAAGGCGGAGTCGGCAAGACTGCGTTTTCTTTCAATTTTGCTTCCGGCCTTTCTCGATTCAATGATTGCCCTGTTCTTCTTGTAGACGTAGACCACCAAAGTAGTCTTTCACTAGTATGTCTAAGCAAAGAAGAATGGGATGAAGCCATCAACAAGGGAAATACGGTGAACTCCATATTTCTGCATTTTACGACATCTGGAAAGCCCATGCCAAGAAAGGAGATAATTTTCCGGCATCCTTTAGATGGATATCCGAAGCTCGATCTCGTTCCGGCTGAATTACAACTTGATGAGACTGAACTAGACTTGGGAACTACTAGCGTGGGTGACCCAATAGTTTCTGAGTGGACCAAGCGTTTGCTCATAGGCAGATGGATTCAAGAAAACAAGATAGACGAAGATTATGAGTACATTATCTTTGATTGTCCTCCAGCAACCAAGATTGTGACGCAGAATGCAATAGGAGTAAGTGATTGTTTCATAATTCCGACTATTCCAGATGCAGTATCGACTCGTGGAATTCCCCATCTCATCGATCGGATGTTTTCGAAAATCTCTGACAAGTTCTCAGGTCTTGCAACCTTCTTGAAAGGAAAGGGGAGGAAGATTGAGGAATCCTACGTCCCTAGACCCAAACTCGCAGGCATAGTGATTAATAGACTAAGGACAAGCGGGCCAGCATTAAGTGGTTACACAAACGATCACACGGCTCACCTCAGTATTCTTGAAAGATTATACAAGAATGCTGTAATCAAACCATACGTTGAAGAAGGGGTTGGAGTAGCCGAATCTCTTCGAGATGGGCGCCCAATATATGATTGCAATTACAATTACAACGTTACAAATAGGGGCTATATCAAGGTGTTCGAAGAGCTCACAGAAGAATGTAAAAAACGTATCGATAGCCTCTAACGATGCAAGTCGAGGACATCGCTATGAAGAAGCGAAATGAAGAAAGTGGATACCGAAGGACAAAAGTGAAAGACCTAGTTCAGGCGCTTAGGGCAGATGAACTGATTCTGAGCTTGGCATCAAAGCAAAACGGTGATGTAGCTAGATTTATGAAAGAGCTCTCAGTTGTTCTCAAGCCCCATGGGGACTTGGATGGAGGAGAGTTCCTTGCATTGGTAAGAAATGCTCTCAAAACCTGTGTGCCGTCGAAAAGCAATACTGAAATGAGCTTTCTTGAACAAGCAAAGATCAAATCTCTATCACTCAGTGAAGTCAGGAAAATGGTTTCTTCAGGAGGTCTGCCAACAAAGAGTTTATTATCAATTGCTGAGAAAAATCTTGGAATTCCAATCGGCACATTGAAGAAAGCAAACAGGAAAATCATTGAGCAACGAATATTGGGCACCATTGAAAACATAGAGAAACTCGGCACAATCGGAAGGAAAGCTGCTGAGTGAATTCGCTTGACTTAGTTGAGCTATCCCAAGTTTTTTCTGATGATCTTTCAAGAAGGCCTTTTATCAATTGTCTATTACTATCTGAGCCTTTCGCCAATGATTTTGCGTTCATCTCTCGCGCGCGCAGGAGGGTAAGTTTTTGAATCTTTTTTACCCCTCGTATTAGTTAGTTCATTATGAGGGGGTAAGTTTTTGTGCATTTCTGACCCCCCCCTCTCATGCTATTACTATCCATCCTATCCTTATCCTATTCCAGTAGTCGTGGTCGTCCGTCGTCGTGGTTAGTGGTCGTTCGTCGTGGTCCGTCGTCGTCCAAGTGGGGGGTGGGATAAAACTTTACCCCAACCAACATCACTGACTCTGCCTACAAATCACTTCTCCAATCACAACTCCAATGCCACTACCACTACCTATACCTATACCTACCCACAACACACACGCACACGGAGTGAGAGTGTGAGCATGAAGAGAAGCGCGCGCTATACAACTGTGAGAAATGAATTCAATCGAGTCTGGTTCCACAGACTTGGCAGATTCCAAGGTTAATCAGAATCGGTGTTCCACACTTAGGGCATTTCGTAACTGTGGAAATGGGGGCGCTTGAGTAGACTTTGATATCAGATGATGTTACAGTGCTTCCCGTCGCTATGCTGAGAGTCTCCGCCACTTTCTGAGTTATCTTTTTCCACGTTTCAATGGGCAAGTAGCCGTATTCTTCAGTCTTGACGATGGCATCCCAAAAACCTTTGACCTGCTTATCCTGTTGGCCTTCAGCTTTTACACCCTCTAAAGATAAGCCAGCAGACCCTTTGGTGTCAACCTTTTTTTCTGCTGGATAGCCATAGGCTATTATGTCGAACCGTTCACTCTCGATGTTAGCCTTTACGTGATAAGCATTGTCGCCTAATGGCTGATATTCGACCTCTTTTTGTCCGACCTCTTCCTTCTTGACCTCTTTTTTCTTCAAGGGGTTCCTGATTTTCATAATTCTATAATCATCTCAAAGCTCACCTATAGTTTCTGATTGTTTTGGGCGCGGCGCTAGAGACAATATGTAAATTGACCTTCCTCTGGGTCAAAATCTCTCTTGAGTAGCTGTTCCTGATACTTGTTTGCCTCAGTATTAAACACTTTTGTCGATATGTCGTCAACTTTGTTCTGATCCATTAGGACCACAGCATAGCATTTTGGAAAGTGTGCGGCCTCGACAATCCATGAAGTGTCCTCTATTAGCCATGTCTTTGGACCATACCATCCGTAGATAAACAGCTTTGGCCTTAATTGACTACATATCCACTTAACCCTTCGAACGCGTTCGCTATGATGCAGACTTATGGACCCAAATATAAGGTGGGGTGGATTGGTTTCAGCATCACTCACAATTGGTCTCAGTTTCTTTTTGAATCCAAACTCAAGACCGCCCAAACCCAGTATCTTCAGACCGTTTGCGCAAACGATTTTTCCTGAGACTTCTCTGCAATTCTGGATTGCATTTATTCTTGTGGAGTCATAGCCGGGCAGGCCGGCGAAATATGAATAAGCAACCGCGCCATAATTCACCTCCACATAATCACGGTGCTTCACAACAAGTACTTGGCGCATATGAGCTGCGCGTTGCAGGTTTTCATAGAAACTATCGCCGCTCTTCCTGTAAACCAGTTCTTCAGAAAACCGTTTCCATGGCACAGGATCGAATTCCCGCTTTACTTCGTCAGTCGGAGGATATGGACAATAGTCACCGCTCAATAGAAGGATTTCTGGTTTCTCTTTCGCTAGAACCTGTTCGAAGCCTGCGCATTGTCCCCTCATATGAGCAAACAAGAGCTTCATGGTCTCTTCATAAATGACTTGTTCGTTTGTCTATATATGTGAGAGGTACTCATGGGCTGGAGATCCTGGTAGCGTATAGAAAAGCTAAAAAGATCCTGGCATGATACCTTAACCGAAGAGGGATCTTGGCATGACCCAGCATGTCCTATTGGTTGAACCCCACTACTACACTCAATATCCTCCTTTGGGATTGTTGAAGCTCTCTACGTATCACAAGAACCGTGGCGACACAACTGAGCTCGTTCATGGAACAAGACCAACAATATCACGAGAACCTGATGTCATCTACGTCACAAGTCTTTTCACGTGGGCATGGCAGCCCGTGTGGGAGGCTGTCCAGTTTTACTCTGCACATTTCCCTCGTTCTGAGCTGTGGCTTGGTGGACTTTACGCTTCACTGATGCCCGAACATGCAGCATTGAGTGGTGTTCACCCCAGTAATATCTTCAAGGGAGTGTTTTGCGAAGCCGAAGACTTACTGCCGGATTACAGCCTAGTACCAGATTGGAACAAGAAATCTGGAGCCAGTATAATCTTCTCTTCTAGAGGATGTATAAGGTCTTGTTCTTTTTGTGCAGTTCCGGCTCTGGAAGGAAAGATCAACTCGAGCAAAGCCACTATAAAGCATTTGATATGGCCGGGGCACAAAAAAGTGATTTTCTTCGACAATAACTTCTTTGCAAGTCGATATTGGGAAAGAATTCTGAATGATGTCGAAGAGCTTGAACTTAAAGTGGACTTCAACCAAGGGCTTGACGCGAGGTTGATCTCCCGGCAGATAGCGAAGAGAATTTCTAGGCTCGATTTTGAAAAAGTTGTTAGGCTTTCCTATGATTATCTTGAAATGGGGCCTTACGTTAGAAAGGCAATCAACCTACTCAAGTCAGAAGGAATTCCTGGCCGGAGGATTTTGGTGTACGCTCTTTACAATTTCACTGATGACCCTCAGGACTTCTTTAATCGTATGAGGGACATCTTGACTTGGGGAGCAGTATGTTATCCCATGCGCTATGAACCTCTGAGGACCCTTCGCAAAAATCACTATATAGCTCCAAAATGGGACCGAATTAAACTCGACGCCGTACAGAAAGCTCGTCGGATAATTGGATACGGAGGAGCCTTTGTACCTCATAAAGGAATGCTGAAGGTCAAGGTAGAAGGATGTGCTACTTTCGAAAAGGCCTTTGCTGAATTCATAGTTCCACTGGAGGTTGCCAGATGATTTGTGCATGTTGCGGTTATGAAATCGTCAGTGAAAAACATCCTATTGAAAATGGTAAGAAGCTGGTGTGTGACAAATGCTGGAACAATCCCGACCTTTTCTTCGCTGAGAAACTAGAGAAAGATGCCCGCTTTCGCCTACTTTCAGAGATGGTCTCAGAAAATCGAAGCCAATCTCGGACGATTTCGGTCAGCGTTATAAGACTGTGTCAAAAAGGCATTGAGCTGTATATAGGCAAAATGAAGACCAGAGACATCTTGCAACTCTACGAGATAGACAAGTTCAAAGATGAAGAGCTTGAAGGCTACCAACGCGAGCAATACGAAGACAGAACTTCCGAGCTTACTGAATACTTAGCCAAGTGCCCGGTTGCAGTGATGCCCAGCTTATTTGTAAGTCTAAGGAAAGCCAAATACATTCCCAAGAACGACGATTTTGGCCTACTCGAAATTCCAAGAAGCAAAGGTTCGATATGGATTATTGATGGACAGCACAGGATAGGGGGATTTGAGAAAGTCTATCATAAATTCACTTTTGCCAAAAATCTTACCGATGGTGACCCTGAGCTTTTCTCTGTTCTGATGGACTATGAACTTCCTATCCTATTCCTCGATACTCAGAAGGCTGCTAGAGCGGTTAATGACTACAATAATGGAGGAAGCAGAGACATTACTCCTGAAGACCTTGAAAGGGCAATATTCTTCATTGTAAACAAGACTCAGAAGGGTATTAGTCCTTCTTTGAAGGATGCGTTGCTTTACAGAATCAAACTCGGAGGGATCGATGGTATCCCTGCTATCAGAAAAGAAAAATGGAGAATACATGCTGCACACATTGGAATTTCGTTGAATAGAGAAATAGACTCGCCTTTGGTAGGTATGATAAACATCGGAGGAAAAGCTGGCACAGGAAAGCCGATTCAACTCAATTCTTTCGTTTCATCGTTGGAACCGCTGTTCAAGTATGAAGACTTTGCCAAACTTAGTGACTGGGAGCGATTGAAATTCATCAAGACTTACTGGAGTATGATTAAGAAAATGTTTCCCGAAGCTTTCGGTTCAAACACATGGAGAAACTACATGCTGCTTAAGGCCATTGGGATATATTCTCTAAATCAGCTTGCCTATGATATTTACAAGATCTTGGCAAGCAATAACTACCGTTTGGATGATCAAGAAATCCTGAAGAAGATTGTGAGTCCCATGGCAACCTTCGACTGGTCGACAGACAAGTCACCTCTTTCTGCGTTGGGAGGTCTTAAAGGCGTTCGACAAGGCTATGAAAAGCTCAAGCTCTGTCTGAGTTCTTAGAATTCTCGCCACAAATGGCCAAGCTATACGCCTCTAGCCATTTATAAGCAAGTTATATATTCAAGATCATAGTTGTTTTTTGCTTGTTCACTTAAATCAAGCCAGCGAGTCTGGGTTGGCAGATGAGCCTTAAAGAGTTGGATCTTAAGAGATTCTATGACTCAGACAGTGACAACATTCTCAGTGATTTCTATATTCCTGCCCTTTCCGTTTCAATTGAGTATCTCAGATTGGCTGGATTCTTCTCATCGACATCATTCGCTGTGTCGGCTAAGGGGATTTCAGCACTTATCCACAATGGAGGAATAATGAAGCTGGTAACTGGGGCAAGATTCGAGAAGGAGGACATTGACGCGATCAAAGAAGCCCATGCAAAACCAGAAGCCCTGCTAGAAGATAGGATGCTACATGATCTTAACCATCTTAAAGACAGGTTCTTGAAGGATCATATTCGCGCTCTCGCGTGGATGGTGGCAAACAAGAGGCTCAAAATCAAAATCGCCATTGTACTTTCGGACAAAGGATATCCACTTGACGCAAGGACGTTGGAAAGTCAGGGGATATTTCATCAGAAGGTGGGTCTTCTTGCCGACTTGGAGGGCAACAGAATATCTTTCAGTGGTTCAGACAATGAGAGCGCACGGGGGTGGCAAAGCAACATAGAGGAGTTCAAGGTCTTTCGAAGTTGGGAGGAATCAGAGAAGAACTATTTCGAAGCAGATAATGCAAAGTTCAACAAGTTCTGGGAAGGACTCGCTCGCAGAACCAAAATAGTTGACATGCCGGAAGCAATAGAAGAAAGGTTGATTGAAATCGCTCCTGGCAACATTGAAGAGTTGGGCCTTGATAGATGGGTTGAGGAGAGCAAACAGAGCCGAAAGACAGAACTTCGCGGCTATCAAACAGAGGCCGTCGAAAGCTGGCTCACCAATGCTAGGAAAGGCATTTTGGAGATGGCCACAGGAACGGGCAAGACCATTACTGCTTTGGAATGCCTCAGAAGAGTTCTCGAAGATGAGAAAAGCATAGTTGCTGTAATAAGCAGCCCTTTTATCCACTTGAGCGAACAATGGATCAAAGAATTCGACAAGATCAACCTGTCTTGCGACAAGATAATAGCTGATAGTAGCCGCAGCAAATGGAAGGACAGACTTGTTGACAGCATAATGGATGTTGAGAACCATATTAGCGAGAAACTGGTGATACTCACAACACATAACACCTTTGCGTCTAGTGACTTCGTTGAGATAATAAAAGCGAGCAAGAAGCGCTCGCGAGGAGTCAAATTCTTTCTAATCATCGATGAAGTCCATGGCATAGGTGCTCCAGAAAGAAGAAAGGGACTGATCGAAGACTACGATTACAGACTAGGTTTGAGTGCCACGCCAAGAAGATGGTTCGATCTGGCAGGCACTGACAAAATATTCGGCTATTTTAAGGATGTTGTCTTCAGTTTCTCTCTGAAGGAAGCGATCGATGCTGGATATCTGACTTCATATTTCTACGACCCTCGATTCACCTGTCTGACGCCAGAAGAAATGGAAAAATACGAATCTGAAACGCGCAAGATATCAAGAGCATACTATGCATCAAAAGACGAAGACGAGAAAGACGAAATCTATACGCTGCTTTGCATAAAAAGGCAGAAAATCATCAGAAACGCTGCAAACAAACTTGCAGTTTTCCAACAACTACTTGATGAGCTAGGGCAGCTCAAGTATTGCCTAATTTACTGTTCACCAAAGCAGATCCGTATCGTGCAGGATATTTTGAATAAGAGAGGCATAATTCAACACAAATTCACGCAAAGAGAAGGAACAAAACCTGAGGCAAAGTTTGGAGGGATTTCCGAGAGAGACTTCCTGATACAAAGATTCTCTGAAGGGGTGTATCAGGCTCTCGTTTCCATGAGATGTCTTGATGAGGGTGTTGATGTTCCACCTGCCAGCATTGCTATAATGCTTGATAACTCAGGAAACCCTCGAGAGTACATTCAAAGAAGAGGTAGAGTGTTAAGAAAGTTTCCGGGAAAGAACTCAGCAATCATTCATGACATAATCGTTGAACCAGCGATGCGGCCAAATACGCCAACAGAGCTCCGAGATATCGAAAAAAAGATAATCTCAAAAGAACTGCAGAGGTACAGAGACTTTGCAAGCTCATCCCAGAACGCGGAGGAATGTATGAGAAAGATGGAAAAAGTAGAAGCCTTGTATGGATTGAAGTGAGGCAGAGAGATGTCAAGCGTGAATAGGAAAATCCTAGAAGCTATTGAAGAAGGAAATTCTGCTCCAGAAATCAAAGAGCTACTCAAAGCATTGCTAGTGATTGAAGCTAGAAACGCCGAGGACAAGAAACCAAGATACACGGAAGACTATGATAGAATAATCAAGAAGCTCGCTGAGAAACGCGGTTATCAGGAGGAAGAGTGATGGATATCGACTATTTGCGGATGAGAAATTTCAGACAGTACCGCGACGCAAAAATAGAATTCGCTCACTCTCCTGATAGGAACTTTACGATAGTGGAAGGCGTAATGGGAGCTGGAAAGACGAACATTCTGAATGCACTGACTTGGTGTCTCTTTGGCAAAGAATTGCACATAGACAAAAAATACATAGGATTGCCCATCGTCAATACAACGGCACTGAGCGAGGATAACAAAGGGACATCTGAACTGGCTGTCGAAGTGCAATTCATACAGAGCGATAGCAAAAAGATCCGAGTAACGAGAACTGGACATTTCAAAGAAGACAAAGGGAACCTTAAGACAATAGTCTCGCCACACGATCTCTGCATAATGAGGGAAACCGGAAGAGAATGGGTCGGACCGATATACGGGGATGATGCTCAATACATTGTTGACAGCCTGATACCGCCTTCGATAGAAGAGTACTTTTTCTTTGATGGAGAAAGAATGGATGACTACTTCAGACAAAACACTGGAAAGGACATCAAAGATGCAGTCTTTAAGATATCACAGCTGCAGCTTTGCGAATCGCTAATTGATCACTTGGCTGCAAGGAAGATTGAGTACCTGAGGCAGGCGAGAGGGCTCAGTCCAAAGGCCCAAGAGAAAAAGGAAATGATAGAACTTCAGGAACGGTCTCAGAAGTCCGACAAAACACGACTTGAGGAATTGCAGACGAAGTCTGCAGAAGCCGAGCAGCTGGAGAAGGAATTCAGTGAAAAACTGAGGAACTCTTCTCCAGAACGCATTCAGAGCCTTGAAGAACATAGAGTTTCTCTGGAAAAGGACCTCAAGAGGATTAAGGACGAAATTGAAGACTACGAATCTTCAAGAGTAAAACTACTGCACCGGAACATGCCCACGATTTTTGCTTACGACGCGTTGCTGAAAACCAAGAATCTGATCGAAGGAAGGAAAGAAGCCGGAATGATACCGCCTCCGGTGAAAACAGTTTTCATTGAAAGCCTTCTCAAAAAGGGAAAATGCATTTGCGGCAGCGATATCACAAAGAAAGATGAGTATTCATCTGTTAGACGAAAAAGAGTCGAAGCTATCCTGAAGCAATCCGAACTGTCTGAAATGAGTAACGATCTTATCGACTGCAACGTACATATTCAAGAGATGATTGACCAAACACCAGCATTCCCTGATGAAATCATCGATATTGGCAGGAAGCTGAAAGAGGCTCAAACGACAAAAGAGGAAAAAAACGAGGGCCTCATAAAGATCTCCGCCGAAATCGCCCAAAGCAATTTTGAGAACGTAAAACTCTGGGGAAAGGAACGCGACAAGTATACCAAAGAGAAAACCGATCTCAGCGTTGAAATTGGAATGATAAAGAGGCAGATGGAAAGAAGAGGAAATATCATAAGAGCATACAACAGCGAATTCAACAGAGAGCTGCGAAAGGAAAAGAAGCATGACTCATTGCGGCGCCTAATGGATTTCTGCGACGAGGGTATGAAAACTGCACAAAGCGTTAGGGACTCAATAATGAGGAATGTCAAGGAAGAGGTCGCCAAAAAAACAAGCCAGCAATTCCTAGCACTAATCTGGAAGCAAGAGACTTATGAAGGTGTTAACATAGATGATAACTACAATATCTCGGTTCCTCATGTTTCTGGAAGAGAAGCACTTGGCACGCTTTCGGCAGGTGAGAGACAGGTGTGTGCTTTGTCTTTCATGGCTGCATTGAACAGCGTTTCTGGTTTCGACGTGCCAATAGTAATTGATACGCCGCTGGCAAGGATTTCTACCGGCCCAACAAAAAACATAGCAGAGAATCTCCCGAGTTACCTGCCGGGAAAACAGGTTACGCTCCTCGTAACCGACAAAGAGTATACGCCAGACGTCAGAGACGCACTTTCCAAAGTCGTTGGCAAGACCTACATGATAAACTTCATCGAAAAGGGTTATGGAGGTTTGGCGGAGGTAGAATTGCAGCAATGAGCGAAAAGACAAAAATCGATAGACTCTACGTTGACAAAAAGGATCTTGACGACTGGAAAAGACTGAAAGACATTGATAGTCCATTTGCTAAAAGCGATAACAAGGATGTTTTCATTGCAGCGATGGTTGTTGGGCATCATGAAGGCAGCAAAATTGAACTGGGCAAGGGAAGAAAGGAGGGCTATTTCTTCTCGGACAACCTGAAACCCAATGAGCTGGCTCTGATACGCGCGATCGCAGTTTCTGAAGAGGGTAATTTGAATGTCTTGATGGACGAATCTGAAGTGTTTTCAATAGCTGAGCAGTATGCCACAGGCGGCGTGAAACTTCTGAAGAACAAGGTCTTCAGCGGTGAGTACGGCTCCTATGCCAAGAAGCTCGAAAGCGATTTGCTCAGGGAATATGAAAAGATAGCAAAGCGTAGCTTGAAGAAATCGACGACGCTAGAGGAATTGGACGATGTCTCAGTTGCAGACCTCATAGCCCGTGGAGAAACCGACAAGGTCGAGTTCAAGTCTTCGCTGATCTGGGATATCAACAAGAAACAACCTAGCAAAGACATGAAAATCGCAGTTATGAGAGCAATATCATCCTTCTTGAACTGCGAGGGAGGATTTCTACTCATCGGAGTGAACAACGATAGGAATGTGATTGGGTTGGAGAAGGATCTTGCCCAGTCTCACGATAGTCTCGACGAATTCGAACGCACTTTTACAAATGCGATAAATAACTACCTAGGAAGGGTCAATAGACCCCTTGTAAGCATCAGGTATGAAAGAGTCGATGACAAAGATATCGCTGTAGTTCGCGTTAAGCCTTCTCCTCATGAAGTGTTCTTAAAAACCGAAGACAAGGAGAAGTTCTACATTCGTTCGGGCAATACTTCTCAAGAGCTCGACATAAGCGAGGCCACTCAATACATCAAAGAACACTGGCCTGAAAATTAGCGAAGATTCTGCCTTATCTGCTATTAATCAATTCCCTTTTCCTTTGTTCTCTCCAACCCGGACGCACCTGGAATGGACAGAACGCTTGCTTAGAAAATCACGTGCATATTGGTTAGCTGCTCTTTCCTCTTTTGTCTTAGGCATTTCCAAGCCATTAACATAAACTAGGTGATGATACAATTCGTGCAGGACTGTTCGCTTTGTCAATCCTCTTTTGGTAAAGTAAGCCCTATTCTGGAAGTAGTAAGCGATGTACCGATTGCCGACCTTTCTGCCATTTAGCACTATTCTCATCCTTCTTACTCCGTAGTACTTCGTCAGGAAGTTGACCGCTTTTTGACAACCTTCAAGCTCATAGATTAAGAGAAATCTCGCGCGCGCTGCCTATTCTGAAGCTTACTTGACGACGTTTTCCATACTTCTCATCCTGCCTCAATTTTTCATCCACCCTTGTTCTGCTGTCATTCAACGATACACATGAAAGAATCAACTGCGCAGAACGGTTCCGTGTGCCTTGACACGTTCATCGCTACGAAGCCCTTCCTGGCCCTGGCACTCAACCGCAGACGATAGCGAATGACCCCTGGTAGCAATTCTTACGATCCTAGGCCAAGCACGCCTTGCAGCCTGAGCCTTCAAGCCCATGCCCTTCCCCCACTGTTCATACTTCTTCCTCAGATCCACAAGTTCAACCTCGATCTTCCGATATTCCACGTATTCCGCTATGAGCTTTTGATAGGTCTTCACCGCGTTAACCACGTTCCTCAGCCGTTGGACGTCAGCTTTGCTCAACCCCGGCTGTGACAGAGCATTCATGGCAGCAACCAGAAGCTTCAGCGCCGTCTCAACAGAAGGCAGCTCGTCGGGGATATCAAGTTTGATCTGAGTTTCTTCTTCTTTAGTTGTCGTCGTCCCAGCAAATTTTTCTTTGTGCCCGACGACAAGTCCCAGCCGCTGAAGCTTTTTTCTGATGGCTTCAGGCTTCCGATTCAGCTGGGCAGCTATGATCCTCGCGTCGTGTTCGCCTTGGCTCCACAGGGCCATGAGTTTCTTTTCTTCTTCACGGCTCCAAAAATACGAGTTTTTCGGCATTGCCTTTAGGCCCCTTCCTTCTTTTCCAAGACTACGTGAGCGTTATCCGAGTACATGATTAACCTGTCGCCTTTCTTGAGCTGCAGGTGCTTAGCCACTTCTTTCGGCACTGTGATTCGCAAGCTATTGCCAACTTGCATGACGCTTACTTCGAATTTTATGGGCATGTGCATAACCCGTTTACCAAAGTACTCTGTGAATACTTTTAAATATGCTGATACTCTATAAAGACTTTTCGAGTACTCAAAGCGTACTTAGGAGAATGCCTACGGCAAACATAAGTTGGATGGATAACGTGACAGGCGTCTGCGTCGTCACAGACTTTTTCGACATTCCCCCTCTACTGATACACACCCCAACCAAAAATGAATGTTAACTCGTGATTCGCGAGTTTTGGCTATTCCGCTGTCCTTGAACCTCGCTTTATAATGCTTCCTAAAATCCCGAGCTATACCAATGATTATGATAGCAAGCACGAAAGCAAGAAGGACTATTACGATAATGTCCCGAGCAGACTGAGGCACGAACCACATTATGATAGCCAAAAGGATCACAAAGGGTAAAGCTAGTAGTGTTTCCTTCAAACCGCTTTTCCACGTATCCCAGTCGTATAACGAGACCATTCTAAATCTTTGAAAACTTCAGCGTTCTTATAAGACTATTGCTCGGAAGCTGTTTGGCTTTCGCCAAGCTTCCACCGATGCGAGCAAGGTCGTTTACCACAAACCGCGCCCGCGGTTAAGCCAGTTTGACGCTTAGGTTCTTGGAGAAAGCACGGAATCGGACGTAAGATGTCCGTTGTCGGGAGATATCTCCACTTCGTGCTGGCCCAACTAGCCGAATCCAGCCTGAGGCGAATACAGAGTAAAGATTTTCATTCAACCTTTGCTCAATTCCCTCGCGATATGTTCAAGAATCCTTTCGCTTATGTTGACAAGTTGTTTATTGAATGGTTGAGAGATCTCACTTTCTTTGAACGTCTTTTTTGATTCTTGGTAAACCAGCCGCACGCCCAAAGTCTTTCCGTGAAGGAATTGACCTTTCAATGATGGGTGCTTGAAATATGTATCATATCCGGCTGCATCTATCCACATGATGCCTTTCATGAGTCGGTGCTTCATCAGTAAATATCTAAGACTATGCGTCAATATTAGCCCACGCAGTTCCTCATCTCCAGCAACAGACTCTTTCCATTTTTCAGGTTGCTGTGTCCACTTCTGAAAATCAGCTGCTTCAAGTGGAATCTTCATCCCAGGCAAAATCCGCTTGTCTGGCATTCCCATTCTAATGAGCGGCGCCTTCTTGACTATTTGAGGGGGAGCCAAGAACTTGTAGATTGTAAAGTAAGGCACGTTTAAGTTGCGTCCCCGTAAGTTCAGCTCCAGATAATTGCCGTCGAGAAGTTCACAATAGGCGCTACAGCCAAAGGGATCATGAGAGGATCTTGCCCAATGTCCAATTAAATCTGAGACAGAATCCACAAATCTAACGCAACTGTCTCTGGTCCTTGTCGAATTCGACCGGATAATGAGAGGAATCATAACCGACCCTCCCAGGAGTATGCCGCCTGCTATTACATCGATTGAAGAGACCGAAAATCTGCTGACTATGAGCCATGCTCCAGCCACTCCAAAAAAACAACCAAAGGCCAAGAGCATTAGCTCTGCAGCATGAGATCTCTTCTCATAACTCGGCCGCAGTTGGGCTTCTTTAGGATCTTTTTGCATTTTCTACACCCAGTTTATCTTTGCTTCATTCAAGTATTTTTGATATTTGGCGCGCCAATCTCTACAGCGAGACCGCCTGGATTACGTCGCAAACAAAAAAAGGAAGGGGTTGTGCGGGAGATACTCAGAATATCGCCACTTTTTCATGAAACGCACAAATAGTAAAACTATAACATGAGCAGTAAGGCTCTCATTTGTATTTTCTGAAACCCCTTGGAAGCTTCAAGCCAAAGGGATGCTCGCTCGCTTCCCCTTTTACTGATGCACTCCAACGAAGCACAAGATGCATATCTGGATTGCTGATAACCCACAAAAAAAGCTAATAAAATGGGTCTTTAGCCAGGTCGGATTTGAATACTTTCTTTTCCAGTTTATGCTTTCCTATGGCTGATTTCACCTTCCTCTCAAGTTTTGCATCAGTTTTTGGCGAAACAAACATTTTTTCAATCAACGCGTCTAAGTCTACGGACACGAATTTTCCATGAGTCCTCCTGGTCGGATTTAGCACATTTAATACGCCGTTCTCGAAATGGAATTCGATTATGGCTGCCCTTAATTCATTTTCATATTAGAAACTTTTCCTTTTGTACACACAAGGATAGAAACCATTGTCCCGAGGAATTGTATTCTTTGTATAGTCAATATACTTCACTTTCCCTATGTGAACGTCATCCTCTTTATTGTCCTTGAAGCTTTCCTTAAGTCTCTTGAAAGTGGATTGAATTGCAATGCCTTTTTTGCCTCCTGCATAGATTTTCCACATCGCAGCAGACTCATAGTCATTCATATGCCAGCAATTCACGATAATACGCTCCATGAGCCATCTTCTCACTTTCTGGTCGTGCTCTTTCATATCGGATAGAATTGGTTTAGGAAAGTTTAGCATTCTCCCACGATCTTCCCACGCTTTGTTAAAGAATTGTCTGTGTGGTTCTGGATATGAGCCTTCAAAAGGGTCCTCTTCTCCTAGCTTGTGGATGCTGGGAAAAAATAGAGCCCTCTTTTCCAGAGTTGACATGAGGTGATCGTATCTCAAATATCTCCATATTTTCACGTTTGGATCCTCTGGTTCCTCGAATACTGGATGTGTTTTATACATATTCGTTGCTCTTTAGAGAATCTCATTAATAGACCTTCATATCAATCGAAAAAACGCTATGTTACTAAATCAGACATTGTGATCGAGGATGTTTGGCTTCACGCAAAACTCGCAGCGATCCGAGCAAGCAAACCACTTGTGAGATGCCACGGTGACAGAGTCAAGTGAAAGCATAGGATGTATCACAGACTTCACCGTAGGCGCCCTAATGGGATCTCCCTTGCTAATGGCCTGATTGTATTCACTTACTCTTCGAAGACTACTCGATGCGACTTTGACTTTGCTGTGCGGCAATGCAGTCTATCCAGAGTCTTTACTTGTAGTCCTCGCATCGGTTGGCGTGTCGACAAAACTTTAAATCCATTCCTCAAGCTACATCATAATGGAAAGAACCCTTGACAGATAGCGAAATCGATTCCGTGTACAAGTGGTTGGTACGAAAGTACGTTTATGATTCTCCGCAGAATCCCCTGCAAAAACTGAGTATTGACCTCCTATTCTTGCAGCGCAAAGGCAAATCTCGGGAGAGAGCCGTTCTGGAGCTGGCCCTAGCTTCAGGTTTCTGGCATCGGGGAATAGAGGCTATGATCAGAGAAGGGAAATCCAAAGATGATGCTATTGCAGCCTTTCTGGAAACTCAGAAGCTCAATCTGACAGAAGACCATGAAGAAACTAAGAGATTCGTCCAGAAAATCCTCGGAGACAGAATTTATGACTCATCTGTCCATCCATCATCAGTCATGGCAAGCGAAATTGGACGAGAACCAACGATGCTGTGGTATCTTGCTCTGATATTTCTCGGTCTAGTGGGTGGGCTTATCGGTTATGTGGCTGTAAAAGACGACAGCAAGAACATGGCCGAAAAGCTATTGACGCTGGGAATTCTTGTATTCATTCTCGATATCTTTGTCGCATGGCTTACGTTAATCACGTTGCTTCACTAATATATGCGCTTCTCTCATTCTGGCAATTCATGCTAAGAGTCTTCTGTATACAAAAGCATCGACGAATTTCCCTGTTTTCTAGCCAAACTCCTCGCCAAGCAAAGAAGGACTTGTCGATCCCATGCACTAAAGAGCCAGAATCAGCCACCACGAGAAAGCTCCACTGCACGGCAACTGATTTGTCGGACAAAACTCTTCCAGCTCACGACAAAACACCTAGGCACATCCAAACCATTCTAGAGAAGAATAGAACCGTTTCACACACAAACCCCACAAAAACCATGTTGAAACTATATATAGGGGGGTTAAAAATCGCTTCCAGCGCAACAGACACTCTCACCATGATAGGCAATCATTTTAAGCAAGATACACACCACTCATCTAGCAATATGATTTGAGGTGCTCCGTTGGGCAAAAAGAAAGTCCTAAGCGAAAGCGAACTAAGCAACATGATGTACCCCTCCAAAAACGACATCTATGGAATAGCCCTCAAACTACTTGGCTACGACCGTATTATGGTAAAATGCCAAGACGGACACGAACGCCTATGCCGTATACGCGGAAAAATGAAAAGACGCGTATGGATACGTGTTGGCGATATTGTTCTGGTTTCTCCATGGGATTTCCAAACCGACAAACGAGGAGACATAATCTGGCGCTACACGCGAGGACAAGCTGAAACGCTCCGGAGAAAAGGCCTCGTAACAATCTAATCATATATCCTGCTTATGGGTGGATAAGAACAAGTGTCTTTTAGGAAACACGTCGACGACAAACTTGCCAAGCAAGAAAGAGCCTACGAAACCAGCCAACTGATGAAGGAGAAACGAAGCGAACAATACGACGCCCTCGAAGAAGTCTTTGACAAGTCCACTCTCATGGTGATCTACGACTTCATGAACAAAGGCACCATAGCCGAAATCCACGGAGTCGTCAGCGCAGGAAAAGAATCACGCGTCTACTGGGCAAAAGACAACGAGGGAAACGAGCTAGCCGTCAAAATCTACCTAACCCTCTCAGCCGAATTCCGCAAAGGCATGCTCCAATACATCGAAGGAGACCCAAGATTCAAGACAGTAAAACGAGACACCCGATCCCTAATCTTCACATGGGCCCGAAAAGAATTCAAAAACCTAGAACAAGCAATAAGAGCCAAAGTCAAAGTCCCCAAACCCATCACAGTCAGAAACAACGTGCTCATCATGCAATTCATCGGCAAAGACGGAGTGAGCGCCCCACTACTAAAGGAACAAACGCCAAGAAACCCAAACAAGATCTACCAGGCACTCCTCGACAACTTAGAAAAACTCTATCGGAAAGCTAGGCTTGTCCATGGTGACCTAAGCGAATACAACGTCATGGTATGGAAAGGTAGACCAGTAATTTTCGACGTTTCGCAGGCCGTCTCAATAGCACATCCAATGGCAGACTTTCTCCTACGAAGGGATCTAGCCAACTTGAATAGGTTTTTTAGCAGGATAAACGTTAAAGTCCTATCACCCGATGTAACATACAGGAAGGTCACAGGTCATGGCAAAACCTAGCACTTTAATCAGAATTCCAGCAGAACGCGTAGGAGTCCTCGTAGGACCTGAAGGCGTAACAAAGAAAAACATCGAAACAAAGCTGTCAGTTGAACTTCAAATAGAAAGCGAAACAGGCGGAGTAACCATAACCCTAGCAAAGGACGCAACAGACCCCTCCCTGCTGTTCAAAGCAAAAGACGTCATAACCGCCCTAGGCAGAGGATTCTCCCCAGAACACGCTTTCAGGCTGATCCGCGACGAAGAAGCTATGCTAGACGTCATAGACTTACGAACCGTCTTCGGAAGATCCGAAACAGACCTCAAACGCGTCAAAGGACGAATAATCGGAATGGACGGCAAAACCCGGAAAATAATCGAAGAACTAACCGACAGCAACGTCGCCGTTTACGGCCATACCGTCAGCATCATCGGAACCATTGAACAAGCTGAAGTCGCACGAGAAGCAATACAAATGCTCGTCAGAGGAAGCATGCACGCCACTGTCTATCGTTTCCTGCACCGTAAGCGCAGAGATCTCAAGAAGAAGATGCTGGAGCTTTGGGAAAAACCCCCTGAATAAGAATCTGACTCTGACTATCGCTCTTTGTTTAACATAGAAAAAAAGAAAGATTTTTGAGAGATTCTATGCAGGAGGTTGTTGCGGTTTCGGTGTTCTTCGGAATGCCCACACCACCGCTGCAATGCCAAACACTATGAAGCCAAAGCCGAACAGGATCCATGCGTAGCCTTGCGTGTTCAAAAGAGCAAACTGAGCATCAGCGTTTCTCATTGCAGCATTTGCCTCCACAAGCGAAGCATTAGCCTCGATGAGCGACGCATTGGCTTCCATAAGTGAAGCAGTAGCTTGTGCCTGTTGATATGCACCCAAACCTTTGTAGTACTCTGCCTGCCCGTTATAGTAGGCTGCTTGAGCCTTATACTGGTCAATCTGCGCCTGCAGCAGCATATTCTGTAGGCTAGAATATTGAAGCTCGTTGTTATCCAACGTACCCTCGTAACTCAACTCAGTTGAAAGCGCCTGATACAGCAAACTCCTTGCAGCCTCGTAATGTGCCTTAGCTGCGCTAAAATCACCAGACCAATGACTCGATTCGCCTAGGTAGAACTCCGTAGTGCCATTGTCCCACAACGCCTGAGCCTGAGAAGACTGGAAATAGTGAGAGGTCCCCGTAAGTACGTCCAATTCCTCATACAACCTCTGAGCCTCAAGCTGCGTCGTTGAGTATACAATGAATCCGAAGTCGCTCTGTCTGTCATGAAGACTAGCCTGCTTATTTCCCGTCGTCGCGTTGACCTGCTCAACGTAGATCGTGTATCCGTGCCTCGCAAGGTTCGAAGCCACGGTGACATCTGGCACAGTGAAAGTCAAGGAGAACGTATGATACGTGTATGGCGTCAGGGCGATAGGATTGTCCACGCTGCATTCACTAGACGTGTAGTTGATGTTCCAGTCCATTAGCACCTTGATCGCAGAGACGTTTAGATCAACAGCAGCAGAGTTGTAAACGACGACTGAAAGTGTCGCAATGGTGTTTTCTGGAAAAACTGTCACGTAGTATTGATCCAAGTACGTGTCATAGTAGAACATCGTTCCAAGCCAGCGATACGAATCAATATAGCCTGCTACAGGACGAGTGGTTAAGGCAGATAGCATTGCACCTGCAGTAAGAATGAGCATCAATACAACTGATCTCTTCTTCATACTTTTCAACTCTCGATGCCCTTTGTTCACAACTTATATAAAAATCTAATGAACCAAAAAGCCCCAAAAACGGTGGGCTCCCGCATTCTTGGGACTGTTCTCAAACTGTTGTTGAACAATCCTCTCAAGATCCAAATCACGCAAGATTCATCGGGGCCAGAGTCGTCATCGCCCACCAAACCAAACAAGGAAAAAACCCAAAATAAAAAGATATAGGGACGCACCCATTAGTGTCTTGAACAACATGCTAAAACACATCAAAGTAACCCCATTAGCGACAGAAAGCCTCGGAACACGGTCCATGTGCACCTACGTCGAGACACCTGACACAAGAATTCTCCTAGATGCTGGGGTTTCACTTTGCCCAAACCGCTTCGGACTACCTCCCCATCCACAGGAGTTTAGGGCAATAACTGAAAACCGCAGAAGAATCGCTGAAGCCGCCTGCAAAGCCGAGATTATAACGTTGAGTCACTATCACTTCGACCATCACACTCCATCATACGAGGATTGGGTAAGTCAATGGACAGAGCGAACCGAAACCGCAAGACAGATCTATGAGGGCAAAACCGTTCTCATGAAGAATCCGCGAGACTTCATCAACTATAGCCAAAGACGAAGAGGCTGGATGTTCCAAAGAACAAGCGGAAAACATGCTAAGAAACTTGAAATCGCGGACGGAGAAACGTTCTTTTTTGCGAATACGTCTGTCAAATTCTCGGAGCCGGTCTATCATGGACCAGAAGACTCGATCTTGGGTTGGGTCTTGATGACCACGATTGAGTATGAAGGCGAAAAGTTCATGTTCGCACCTGACGTCCAAGGTCCAATTTCAACACTAACGCTTGAAAAAATAGTCAGCCAAAAACCTCGGCTTTTAATGCTAGGCGGACCTCCTCTTTATTTGGCTGGGTTTAAGGTCGACGAAAAGGAAATAGAAGCTGGGCTTGGGAATCTGCAAGAGATCGTTGAGCATGTTCCAACAACCATTTTGGATCATCATATTTTGAGAGACGAAAACTGGAAGGAAAAATCTATGCAAGTATTCTACAGGGCATATGAGTCAGATCATACCGTGCTGACGGCTGCTGAATTTCTTGGAAAGAAGAATAGCTTCTTGGAAGCTTCAAGGAAGAGGCTTTTTGCAGAAGACCCACCTTCAAAGGAGTTTGAGAAATGGACGAAGGAAGACGTCGAAGCTAGAAAGCATAAGAAGCCCCCTGTCTGAATCTTCAGCTAGGAGGGAGCACGAAACTACTAGGCTGTCTCGTTCTGTGGAGCTACATATCAGCCTGTTCTCTTTTCGTCAACTATGCTTCTCTGGTCTTCTCTGATGCCTTCGATCATGTTGCCAATCAACTCTTTTTCGGTGGTCACCCTGCCTATGGTGTGGTGCGTTCCATTCGTCAGTGCAGCAACGTGTTGCGTGACTGAAACGCCGTAGGCTTCGGCACCGTACATGTGTGGATTTGTGTTGACTGCTATAACATGGATTCCTTCACGCTTGATCATTTTTGAAACAGAAAAGACGTCAGCTACGGCGATGTCTTCATATTCCCTCACAGCAACGAGCATTTCGTCTATCTTCCGAACTGTGCCAGTTTCGATGCTTCTCCTCAAAGGAACGTTGGAGCTCCCGTCTGTTATGATTACCATGATGGGAACGGTTGAAGGATCTCTTCTGTTAGCTTCTTTCAGAACTTCCCAAGCTTTGAACATCCCAGCAGCTAGCGGAGTGAACCCGCTGACCCGCATGTTCACAAGCTTATTTGCCACAACTCTCAAATTCGTTATCGGATGTTGAACAACAACCGCACCCAAATCCTTCAGCGCGACAATACCCACGCGGTCTCGGCACCTATAAGCGTCGCCATGCAGCTTGAGCAATGCCTCTCGAACCGCCTTGAGGTTGAAAAGCATGGATCCGCTCAGATCAACGACAAAAACCATCGTCAGAGGAGCCTTGCATGACCTTAGCTTTTCACGTACGTCCGCAAGAGAGATTCTTAAGGCAGTCTCAAGAGGCTTCTCGCGGTTCCTCTGCTTTCTGGCTGCCTCACGGATAGTTGCAGGCATGTGAATGTCTACGGGTTTTCCGTGCGGAAATTTCCAGCCGTAAGGTTTGCCTCGATGAAGAGTCGTGATTGATTGAGGATGCCTTCCAGCAAAAACACTGCGCTTTCTTGTCTTGATTTTTCCCATTTTGAGAAAAAAAGTGGATGGCGAAACGATCCTTTTTTCTAAACTGGTAATCATTGGAAAGCCTTGCGAGATCTCAGTTGACCTTGCGGCTCCGCCGACAGTAGGAAAGCCTTTCATCTTATCCTTCTTCTTCTCTACAGTTTCTTCCTTGTACGTCTCGCCCTTGAGCTTGTCTCCGCCTACCTGAAGACCATCGGTAAGAGGCGCATCTTTAGGGCTTTGGTTGAGTCTTTTTGCTCTTCCCCAGATTCCAGCGAAAAACCTGTCAATGAAGAACATGACTCTGAGTTTTTGTCTCTGAACCTGCTTGAAACGGCTGTCCTTCTGTGCATTTTCTTCTTCGTCTTTTCGAGCGTCTTTCTTAACCCAGAAAACCGCTCTTCCCTTGAGAAACTTGTGTTTGCTTAGTTCTTTCTTCGTCGTTTCTCCAGTCTTTTCGAATTGGAAAACCTTCTTTGTGGTAGCTGTAAACACGCTTGCTATCTCTTGGGATGTGGCAGGTTCCAGAAAGCCTCCTTCTCGTGTTCTGTGACTTAGGGCAAGGTCAGCGGCAACTAGAACGTCATCAGGCGTTACTTCCTTCCTGTTCTCAAATGCTGCCAGTGTTGCAGCTGCCTTTGCAATAACGATGTCTGGGCGCAAACCGTCAACCTTCAGGTCTAAGCAAGCTTGAGAAATACTCTTGAGCAAGTCGTCTGAAAGGGTTACCTCCCTCAGTGCCTTTCTGGCTTGGACTATTCTGTTTCGAAATTCCTCTTGCGTCGGTCTCGACTTTTCGTAGAATTTCTCAGGGTCGGCTTCAAATTCCATGTTTCTTCTAACTATTTCAACCCGATCTTCGACAGATGTTATCGCGTTGACTGTGATCGACAATGAAAAACGGTCTAGAAGCTGCGGGCGGAGTTCTCCTTCTTCGGGGTTCATTGTTCCAATGAATATGAAGCGCGAGGGATGGCTCACGGATATGCCTTCTCTTTCAACGATGTTCCATCCCGTGGCTGCGGCATCTAACAAGTCATCCGCTATGTGATCGGACAATAGATTGACTTCGTCTACGTAGAGGATGTTTTGGTTTGCTTCTGCAAGAATGCCAGGCTCTAGGGCTTCTATTCCGTGTTTTATTGCCTTTTCTACATCTAAGCTTCCGATGACCCTATCTTCTGTTGCTCCTAGCGGAAGGTCAACGACGACCATCTCTCTGTCTTGGGACGGCAGCTTTCCGTCCTTTGTATGCTTTGCGTTGCAGACGGGGCACATGTTGGATGTATCGTCAGGATTGCAGTTGAACGGGCAGTCTCTGGCCGTTCTTATTTTTGGGAGGATGTCTGCTAAAGCTCGGACTATGGTGCTTTTTCCTGAGCCTTTTGGTCCCCGTATGAGTAGGCCGCCGATCTTGGGGTTTATCGCGTTTATCAGTATGGCCAGTCTGAGTTTGTCTAGTCCAACGATTGTTGAGAATGGGAAGACCAGTCGTTTTCGTTGCATTCTGTGATTGCTCCGTTCGGTTACGTGTGAAGAGAAGGGAGTTTAAACCTATTAGTTTTTAGTTGTCTCTTTGTGGGAATTGGCTTATGGGTCTGAGCTTTGGCGCTAGTGACGTGCAGTTGGGCTTTTCCGACTCGTTTGAATGACCATGCTATTATGACGTTTTCTCGCGACTACACCATGCCACTAGTTATTCCGATTCTCCCCAGTGCGCCATCATTGTACCCAAATCCGCGGAGTCTACTGTGCCGTCGCTGTTAATGTCAGCTTCGGGAACGTAGCTTGGTTCTCCCTTGGATGCGCCCCAAGCATTGGCGAGTATGCCTAAATCTTCAGAGTCAACCAAGCCGTTCCCAGTGATGTCGCCAGGGATGCAAACCCTAACAAAGCTCCCAGTGAACCTGTTGTCTGCTATGTCCACTTCGCCTGAGACTGTGTTAGCAACCGCAGTGATCGTGTAGTTGCCATATGAAAAGCTTGAGGTGTTCCAAGTGAAAACAAGTGTGGTTTGGTTGCTTGGAGCCAGATTGGTGATAGTCAGTGTTTTGATTGCGGGCGTATTGCCGTACGTTGTGACGTTGAAGGTTTCGGGAGCAGTTCCTTGGTTTTGAACGAGAATACTGATGTTGACGGTCTGCTCCTTGTAGACCCTTACCGAGGAGCATTTGAGCTCGATAACCGCCACATCGTGCACGATCAATACGGTGAAATAGGATTCTGCGCGGCCCATGTTCCCAGAAGTGTCGTTTGCGTAGACTGTTATGTAGTATGAACCATAAACTAGGCCAGTCAGCGTGGCGTTCCCTGGGATAGTGACGTTTTTCGGACCACCTAGGCGGTAGCCTAGCCAAGTTGTTCTCTTATTAACTGTGAAGACTAAGGGAACAGATGGCGTACTGTACGTTGAGTTTTGTGGGGACAGGATACGTATTACAGGTGAAGTGAGGTCTTCAGGTTCGATGCGGAATCTGGTGCTCGCACTTCCAACTGCAATCCCATCAGCGAAAACGGACGCATAGGCTGTTGCAAGCCCAACGAAAACGCACTTAGGTATTACGATGCTCATAATGTGATACATGGAGACATTCGGGTATATGGTGGTGTCAAACTGGTCCGCGCCTACAGGAGCATCCACTTCATCTTGGACGGTTAAGTGGATGGAAATGTTCCTTGGGGCTTGGCCGACGTTTTTAACGCTTATGTTGAAGTAGGATGTCGTCTTTTTTGGAAAGCTGTCCTGTGGAATGCCCAACGCATCGCATGGATAGAAATTGGTTATCGAAATATCGGTTGCTCCCATAGCTTGACAAGACAAGCTCAGTTTCAAGAGTAACGATATCAGTATAAGAATGAAGGCATAGCGCAAGTTCACTTTGCAGAGTCTCTTCAATTCTTAGCCTCGTATGCCTATATTTGACTCTGAATCGAAATAAGACTTGCGATACTATCTTCCAGAGCTATCGAGCATGCATCAGACTCTTTGCATTACGTTTTCCTCACCAACGTCAATTCACAGGCAAGCTAAGCGATTTTGTGGGGCCGGGGCCGGGATTTGAACCCGGGCGCTAGGCTCCACAGGCCTATAGGCTACCAAGCTACCTCACCCCGGCCACATTTTGTTGACTTCGTATGCTGGTGATGCTCACTTTTTAGAGGGTCGGTATTATTTACGTTTTCTGAGGGAAGCTGAGACTATCAACAGAAACGGGTAAGTCATAAATAGAGTAAGCTACTAGGATTACTTTTTTGGAAGTAAGCAAATGAGGAAGTTGAATGCTCTACCACTAGTTCTCGTGGTGCTGGTTTCAATTCTCGCCGCCATACCTATGGCTGCTTTCGCTTCTGATTCCTCAGTTCATGAGTACGTTGTAGTCATTTACACGATTCCCCCAACCGACGATTCCATGACTGACCCAGACCACGCACTGCTCAACTACCATTGGTATTCAACGATTAACTACTACATCAACCCAACCAACAGTTACGGCTTCTCAACATCAGCCGTCGTAAACACCATCACTACATCAGCCAACACATGGGATGTAAAAACAACCTATCAAGTCTTCTCCTACAAAGGAACGACCTCAAAGACTGCTGGTACACGCGATGGCTATAATGTGGTTTCTTGGGGTTCATACCAAGCTGGTGCTATAGCCGTTACGTACATCTGGGCTAGGGGCAAAAGAATTCTTGAAACTGACTGCAGAATGCACATACTATGGCTGGAGCCTGTCTGGTCAAGCTGGCAAGATGGACGTGCAGAATATCATGACGCATGAGTTTGGCCACTGGTGCGGTCTAAAAGACCTGTACAATGACAAAGACTATTGGCTAACGATGTATGGCTACTCAGACTACGGACTGACTTACGTACGAACGCTTGGACTTGGCGACATCAACGGTCTACGCGCAGTCTACGGATCTTGAAGGGCAGGTCGCCCTCCCATCCTTCCTTTTTCTTTTCTCTGTCCATTAAGCGCTAAGCCTGTTGAGAGTTAAGTCTTTATTGAACGGTCTGCAACACTATTTCCCCGCAAAACTGTTGTGTTCGCGTAAGGAATGAGGTCGGATGGAGCAACCTTCAAAGAGCAATCGCTATCTCATATTGCTTGGGGCAGCACATTCTTTCAACCATTCACTGTTCGTCATTGCTCCACCCTTGCTAGGCTTGATAATGTCCACGTTCAATGTCTCCAAATCGGAAATAGGCTTTGTCACAATGATCTCATCACTAATCTACGGCGTAGGCGCACTTGCAGGAGGACCCTTAGGCGATAAGATCGGCGAAGCAAAGACAATCACCATATGTCTCGCGCTTTCAGGATTTTCCACCTTCATAATGCTTGTTGCTGGAGTCAGCAGGACCATTCTCATTTATGCGCTAGCGCTAATCCTTATGGCCACTTGGGCAAGCCTCTATCATCCAACAGCAAACTCGCTAATCTCAAAAGCCTTTAAAGGCAGGGTTTCCCAAGCAATGGGATTGCACGGAGTAGGCGGAACACTCGGCGTCGTTCTGACCCCAACTATTGCATGGTTTATAGGCTCAGCCTACGGATGGCCTTGGGCTTTTGTCACGTTCGGCACTCTGTGCATACTACTCGCATTATTCTTCGCTGAAAATCAAGGGCGCATTTCGTTGGCAATGCTCTTTCTGTGTCTTCTGGACTTCAGCCTCTTCTACTACGAGTTGATCCAGTATGAGGTGTTTGGAACGATCGCTCTGGCATCCATCTTTGCATTCTGCTTTATCCTTTCCCTGTGGTTGATGCAAAGAGAAGCCCCTACATATCAAAGAGAAAGGATAACAGACAATGGGGGAACAATACTTGATGCCCTGAAGATTCGTGAACTTTGGGTGCTTCTGATCTTTAATGTGGCGATAGGGCTTTTCATGAAGGGAGTCGAGCTTTTCTTCCCAACGTATCTTAAAGAAAACAGAATGGTTGATCCTATGTGGGCTTCAGTTGCCTATACGTTAGTTTTGGCAGCTGGAGTTCCTGCGCAGTGGATTGGCGGAAAAGCCGCTGACATCGTCGGCTCAAGGAAGGTTTTGATAGCCACGTCAATAGGCGTCTGTCTAAGTCTGCTCTCGCTTCTATTCTTCCCAATCCACATCGTAGGCATAGCCCTCTTTATTGCATTGTATGGATTGTCCTTCTACGCCCACCAACCTGCGCTTAACTCTCTGACGGGTTTCTGTTGCCCCGCGAATCAGAGAGGAGCGGTTTATGGTGTATTCTTCTTCACATCTTTTGGTATAGGCTCAATCTCGCAAGCTATCGCGGGCTATGTTGGTGACCTGTACGGCTTGGATGCAGCCTTCTACCTGATAGCAGTCTTTGCCTTCATCGCTTTGCTGCTTTCTTTTAGACTTCCAGAAAAACGTGAAAAACGATAGAACCAGACAGAAGATTCATCCGTATACAAAAGCATCAACAGCAACCCGAAATTCTCCAGCCAACTCAGCCAACCCTGCTGTTTTCCAACTTCTTGATTGGCAACCCTGCGAATCGGGTCGAAGCTTATATATACGTGAAACTGAGAGCGCCAGTGATCAGTTTTGCACGTTGATTCCTGCGATTCTCTAGAAGTTCTGCGACGGATCGATGCTGCAGAGTCCACTATCTCACAAATCACAAAGGTATTTGGGTAAGATGCATGGTTTGGCAAGCTTCCTTAGACTTGCGGATGCCAAACGAAGACACCATAGTTGTAGGTAAAATGTCAAAAGGAACAGCCGCACACTTACTGAAATCAATGAAAATTTAAAATCCCCCATGGGTCACGACGCACGAAAGACAAACGAAGTTCGAACTAGCAAACATAAGGGCTGGGAAATAGGGGCTTGCTTTCCACAGACGATGTTGCCCGCATGAAATACGCAGGACGTTAGCCCGTTACAGAAAGTTGCATCAGTTTAGCTGAAGAGGAAGGTGGTGATGCCATCTGGTATTTCTGGGTGCACTCTGTAGACTGTCTCTACTGTTCGCCAATTACTTGGATTATGACTGTTCTTCTTCTGGGGTGAACGTCGGTTTCCACAAAAAGTAGAGATTGCCATGTGCCAAACTCCACTCGGCCCCCAATGACTGGAAGAGTCTTTTCAGGCGGCAGAAGCACAGACCTCAAGTGAGCATGCGCGTTGGAAGGATGCGCGTATCTGCCATCGCGTGGGACGAGATCTTCTAGGAGAGATTTAATGTCGCTGAGCAGGCTGTAGTCGTTTTCAGTCAAGATCAGTATGCCAGTGGCGTGAGGGGCAAAGACGTGGACCAGACCGTTTCTTATGACTGACTTGGACACCGCCTCTTGAACCTTGTCTGTTAAGTCTACGAATTCTATCTCACCTTTTGTCGAAAAGGTGTACGTCATGTTGAAGACTCTGAATTCTGACGTAGGCTTTCACTCTAATATTTTGGTCATTATTATCTTGTCGATGTAGCTACCTTCTTTGAAAAAGCTTTTCGGAATATTCCCTGTTTGGGTGAAGCCGACTTTTTCATAAACGTGAATGGCTCGGGCATTGTTTGCGAATACAGACAGCGTCAGGACAGTTAACCCCATAGCCCTTGCTTGCTCAATCAGTGTTTCCATCATCCGCGTGCCAATTTCGACATTTCTGAAACCGTCCTTAATTGCTATCCCTATGGCGCCCACGTGTCTATCGTATGAGCTTGTTCTTCTGTTGATCTCGGAATTCGCAATTACTGTTCTGTCAACCTCAGCAGCCAAGTAGAACACCTCATCCCGCTCCAGACGACTCAAAGCCTTGGAAAGCCAGTCAATCTCTTCTTCGCGAGACACCTTCTGATTACGGCATATGTTTGCCCTCTCGTCCACGAGCGAGTTGATCAGCTCCAAGAAGTCATCCAAGTCCTCCCACTTGAGCGTTCTCAGAATCACTTTCCTGCCGTCCTTTGCAGAGAAGGTTCGGATGACCTTTCCAGCCTTCATAGCTTATAGCTACGCTCCCAATCCCTTTAACACTTTTCAAAACTCGACAAGGACAAGGCTTGAAAGAAGGTAAACCGTTGATGCTTCTGTATACAGCTAGACCCGCAACCTCTCTAGGGAGCACTGGTGAAACGGGAAAAACCAACGTAATACCAGCATCACCAAGACCACCAAGAAGCATAAACCCAATGCGAAGATGTCAAAAACATCGCGCATTTAGCCTACTCCAGACAACGCAACTTTGCACTCTCATACTAAACAAACCAGAAAAACGTTCTTTTCTGAGCTTGCCAAAACCGCAAAAACCGGGTGAAAGGCCCCTCGATTGCCAGTGAACTGCAAGCCCGTATACAAAAGCATCCCCAAAAGTCACAGACAAGAGAACGAAAATCCAAGCTCCCAACAAGACCAAAGTCGTCAGCGCAAATCGCTGATATTGACCTCGCCAAACACCTGGAACACTCAACAGCATGTCCGCAATGAACTTGGAGTTCAAAGCGTGCAGGGCAAAGCCCAGACTTCGTGGTCAGAATCCCGAAGTGTTTCCGAAGCTGTGTGTGCTGGCTTCGCATGGAGATTTTCGTGGGTTTTTATATGAGGCGTTGGGCATTCATGGAGTGAATCTATCTCTTCAAATTGGGTTCTGATTGGTGAAAGAGGCTCGATTTGAGAAATAGTAAATTAGTGAAATATAACCATCAGTTCGATATTTACTATGGTTAATTTCGAGAATTGTCCATCAAAGCGAATATCTACTGAAATATGATGGACTTTACCATTCGAGATTTGAGTTATGGAAACTGCACAAATCTGGCTTCATTGCATCTGACAAGAGCATTAACTGTGGCATCATCAGTACTTGCTTCGATAGAGGGAAATACATTAGCATCATCCAATCCAGTAGGCATATTAGTAGTAACATTCAACGTTAACTGTCCAAATACGAAGTGAACCTTGTCGTTCGGAAGGAAATCTATCCTACATTGATAGTAAGTCTGGATAGCAACTGTCCCCATTTCTATTTCTGTGATATTGGTTCCGTCCGATACTCTCGCCCAAAGAGTAGTCCCTATAACATGGAATCCAACAAATTTGCCACCTATTCGTCCCATACCCATAAATTCATGAGCACCATCACCAGACTTATCGAAGTAGAAACAGAAGAATGCCTTTCGTCTCTTATTCCATGTCAGAGTTGGTAATGAGGTCATAGCATGGAAGAATCTATTGAAGAACTTGTAGCATTAGTATAGGCTGAAGGCATTCCATTTAAATATTCAAAGATGATTGTTCCAATTATATTCTTATACCATGTTACAATAGTTCCAATAGCGGGATAATCAGATTCAGCCGCCATGTCAGACCACTTTATATCCATTGGTATAGGTCTCTGTATTGTGCCAGCGAAGTCCATGCCCAAAGCTAGAAAGCCAAACTGAAAAGGCTGAAACAGGGCGATTCTGCAGTTCTAAGCCCGTATTGAGCTTCTGGATTCTTGTCCCGCAGCGCAAGAGATCTCCTCTTTTGCCTTTACGTTGGTTCGAACAGAAACAGGCTGATACTAAAGCTTTTGTGGAGAAGAAATGGCGAAAACAAGCCGATTTCTCAATAGGGACTGATCGAAGCCTCGGTGGTCTTCAATCAGCACTAGTCTAGTTTTCGTTCGAGATTGTTCATGTTATGGGTTTTTGCATATTCCCAACTGCGAAATAACCGCTTTAATTGCTCGCTGTCATATCTTCAGATAGACGAAACAGAAGGTGTCGCACTTGGATCTTGACCATTTTGGAGACGGCATTGAAACGCTCGAGCGAGCAGTCAACGGCAGAACAATTCGAGTAAAATGGGACTGGGGAAACTTCAAGAGCACGGAAGGCTTTCCAGTAGACGACAATCTTATCAACTGGGCGATAGGTCAAGAGCAAGCACTGAAGGAGTGCTTTCTATGCTTAGACGAGTGGGTTCACAAGCTCAAGTGGCTCGATGAGACACAGTGGTACGAAAGATGGAGCAAACCCGACAAAGAGAAGCCCTCTGCGAAGTCAGTTATAAGCCCAGGACCGTACCTGCTTCTGCTAGGAGACCCCGGCACGGGCAAATCCCTAATCGGCAAAGCATTAGCCGAAAAGCTAACGCAAGTCTACAAAGAGAATGGCGTAAAGCTATTTGACACAATATGCTGGAAGAATGCAGTGTTGCCAAGCCAACCTAGGATTTCAATCCACAAGGCTGGTGAAGGCAAGAAGATTCTGCAGAAAGAACAACTCAAGGAACTCAAAAGAAAATTCACAACAAAGATAGGACTGAAGGCTCTACAGACCTTTCTGGTAATGATGGGCCTAGTTCTAATATGCTTGGGATTCTACTTCATATTTCAAGCTTGGCAGAATTGGAACCTAAACCCCAAGTTTCTAGGAGAACCGTTGCAGGAGTACTATCATAATAGCTTCCCCGACTATCTCATAGAAAGGTTCGTGGGCCTAGTTCCCCTGACGTTCATCCCAGGCGGAAGTCTGATCTTCTTCGGCGTCTTCATCTGGTGGTTCTCCAAGCTCATGGGCGGAGGCGGCTTGAAGGGCATTGGAGGATCTCAACAAACAGACGTTCCGAAACTGTTAGTCGACAGCGCATCAAGTCATGCACCCTTCGTGGATGCGACCGGCCATAGAAGCGCTCAGCTCTTTGGCTCCATAGCCTGGGATCCTTACCAGACAGGAGGCTTGGGAACACCCGAGCATCAAAGAGTCAGTGCCGGAGACGTCCACAACGCATCTCTGGGCATACTGTACATTGATGAGATAAAGAACCTTGACCCCGAAGAAGCCATCACACTTCTAACCGTGCTCGAAGACGGACAGTTGCCAATAACTTTGAGAGGCAGACTGCACGGAGGAGACACGGCAGCGATGGCTGTTTCAACTGAACCAGTGCCTGCCATAACATTTCTCGTTGGCGCCGGAAACTTTGACAGTATAGGACAAATCCACCCCGCCCTGATGGATCGCATCTACGGCTACGGCAAGGTCGTCAGAATGAACAATGACATGCCTAACACCGAGGAAAACAGGCGCAGGTACGTACAATTCATAGCTCAAGAGGTCAAACGCTTCAACTTTCCACCATTCAGCAGACAAGCATGCCAAGAACTCATTGAAGAAGGAAGGCGGAGAAGCAATAAAAAAGATGCCCTGTCAACAAGATTCAGACCTCTAATCTCAATCATCAAAACCGCCGCGACATTGGCAATCAACGAAGGATGCAAAGTCGTTGAAAGCAGACACATCCGAGAAGCAATAGAACAACACTGCAAGACCATACAAAGGCAGATATTGGAGCATGACATAAGCGAGAGAGGCAAACTTCTAGAGATAAAGGCGAAAGGAATCACATTGGGACAGATTCACGGCTTGGCTGTCACAAGAGACCCCTTCAGCGGCGAAATGACTGGCAGCGTGTTAAGCGTAAGGGCGCACATGGTCAAGAGAAGCGAGCTTCCAAGAAACTACGCCATCAAAGGCTATTACAAGGTGACGGGCGTAGCAAAAGGACAAAGCTTCATCTCAGATAGCATAGCCAAAGTCCGAAGCGTGATTCTCCAAAAGTACGGCGTCGACATCGCTCAAGACTACCTGACACACATCGACTTCGCCCAATCTTACGGAGTCGATGGACCCTCAGCAGGGGTCACAATGACAATACTGCTCTGCTCTCTCATAGAAGGCAAACCCGTGAGACAAGATTTAGCTGTCACTGGCGAGATAAATCTGGGAGTCGGCGATTCGATCCAAATAACGGCTGTAGGCGGCGTTTACGAGAAAATCAAAGCTGCAGAAGCATGGGGCTTCAAAAAGGTCGTCATCCCTCAGAAGAACTACGAGCACTCAATCGATATCAAAGACTACAAGATAGAAGTTGTTCCTGCTGCAACGTTGGATGACTACCTGAAAGAGTGCTTGGTCGAGAAGCAGGTGCTCAAGCTACCGATCCAAGCTTATAAGCACAGGAAAGCCTAAGAACGCCTTGGTCTGAACCAAACCCGAACGTGCTCCGATTGGGTGATCCTTTGGACCAGGAGCTTTCCATGGTCAGAGAAGTGGACAAGGCAGAGATCCGTAGATGGCGCAAAAGAGGCTTCTACAGCGAAAACGTTCTCGTAAAGCTTTTGGCGAGAAAGGGTTACAATGCAGTGCGTGTTCCTGTCAGCAATCCGAGTCTCAATCCATTGCCTGACATTATAGCAAGAAAAGGCCCACACACTTACGCTTTCGAAGTCAAAAACGCCAGCTACTACGCCTATTTTCCAAAGCAGCAGATCGATAAGCTCTTCAGATTTCTAGATGAACTTGTTCCGGTGGAAAATCAATATAAGCACGCCGTCCTGGCGGCACATCTTGGCAAAAGGTGGATTTTCAAGGAAATCGACTGGAAAGACTGGGAGAAAGACAAGCTCCCAGAGAAAGCGAGGATATTAAAGCGAGACAGAGGAAATTTCTACGTGGAGAATGGAAGCTGACATGAAAGGAACAAATGAAGCCGTCGTTCTCGCTTCTAGCCTGTGCAAGACCTATCGAGTAGAAAACACCCAGGTCGAAGTCCTAAGAAACGTGGACTTTGATGTCAAAGAAAGCGCGTTCACAGTTATAAGCGGCGCCTCCGGAAGCGGAAAAACGACGCTCCTAAACATCATTAGCGGCATAGACAAACCCACGAGCGGAAAGATCATAGTTTTTAGCGAAGATCTAGGCGCCAAAGATGAAGATTTCTTGGCATCTTTTCGCTGCAACAAGACAGGGTTTGTGTTTCAATCCTACAATCTCGTTTCCACATTAACCGTAGCCGAGAACATTGCGTTCCCTATGGAATGGCTCAAGAAACCTCTTGAACAGATCCAGAGACGTGTGGAAGAGTTATTGGACATGGTTGGTCTAAAGCAGAGAGCTGAGCATTTCCCACATCAACTAAGCGGAGGGGAACAGCAGCGCGTGGCCTTCGCACGGGCATTGGCCAATGATCCTCCTTTGCTTTTGGTTGATGAACCCACTGGAAATCTAGACACAAGAACGAGCTTGAAGATCATCGAAATTCTTCAGGGATTGAAAGATGATGGGAAAACGGTTGCTGTCGCAACTCATGACGAACGAATATTCAAACTCTCCGATCAAAGGTTACTTCTTGAAGACGGGAAGCTGGTAAGCAAGAATGAGTGAAACCTTCTTCGCAATAAACGATCTGACACGCAGAAAACTGCAGACAAGTCTCGTCGTGTCCGGCTTAGCTTTGTGTGTCGCTTCTACTCTTTTCCTTCTGTTGCTCGGGGACAAACTGGGCTTCGGAATATTATCGATGACCGAAAGGTTGCTTACAACCAGTTTCTCCAGAATATTTTCTAACTTCATCATCTTCATCGGCCTTCTTGTTTTCTTTGTCGGCGCAGTGATCGTCGCTTTCATGGTTTTTATCATGATGTCTCAAAGGATCCGAGACATTGGCTTGATGAAGGCTACCGGATGCCCTAACGATCTTGTTTTTGGCTACTTCATGAACGAGCTAGTAGTTGTCACATTTAGCGGGTGTCTGCTTGGAGTTATTCTTGGAACAATAGCAGACTATGCCTCAACAAATCTCCTAAACAACATGGGGTTCCAAGCATCACAGTCTACGTTCAACATTTGGCTTGCCCTCATCATATTCGTCATATTTTTCGCAATTTCATTAATTATAGGAGCAAAACCGATTCTCGACGCTGCAAGGATTGAGCCATCCAGAGCCATGTCGCCAAGTTATTGCTTTGGATTGAGGAAAGAGTCTGATTTCAGAGGCTCTGCGAAAGCAGGACTGACTTTCAAGATTGCTTTGCGGAATCTGTTCCGACGCAAGTCAGCAGCGTTTCGAATAATCCTGTGCCTAACGACGGTCTTCATACTGGTAACCGTGGCAATTGCGGGCGGATTGATCGCTGATCAAACTACCAAGAGCTGGATTGAGAAGGCTGTGGGCGAAAACACTGTCCTAATAGCACATCATGACATCTGCGACAGATACGCTATGCTACTATCCAAGTTCTATGAAACGACGGAAAGCCCGCAATTCAATTACACCGATGGCAAGTACTTGATATCAAACGACATGGTCAATCAACTGAGTACAATGCCAAACGTAGGATTCGATTTGCGGTTGGTTTTGGAATCGCAGGTTAAGGAGGTCGAGGGGTGGACTCTTGACCCAAAGCTGGGAACAAGACCCATAGGTGACAGTCGCCATGACACGTGCCTAGTCATAGGTATCGAACCGCAGAAGGTAGCTAGCCAATGGTTTGTGAACGGTAGATCCTTGGGAGATGAAGAAGCATATGAGGTGATGATTGGCGATTCACTGGCTCAAAGTATGTTCTCATCACCATTATATCAGAATATGACCTTTCTCGGCGAGAAATTCGACATAGTCGGAGTCTGCCTAGACCCTATCAACAATGGCAACGTTACATACATGCCCTTGAAGATTCTGCAAAGGGTCACGATGACGACAGGACCTAACGCCATTATGGCTAGGATTGAACCGTCAGCCGATCGCACAACTGTTCTGAACTTGATAAGGGCAAGTCTCAGCTCTCAAAACCCGGAATTTGAGGCTCTTGAACTCGACAAGGAATTGGCCAAAGCAACTGGCTTTCTCGGATACATCTGGTCCATGATAATTCTCTTGCCTCTGTTCACTCTGTCAGCGGCGTCTCTATGCATGATGGGATATGTCGTGTTGACGATTAGCGAGCAGAGGCAGGAATTCGGCGTGTTGAGGGCTGTTGGGGTAAAGCCCAAAGCCATCGTGAAGATTGTTTCAGCCCAGAGTTTCATGATCTTGATTTCAAGCTATGCTGTCGGAATATCATTAGGCGTCATCTTCACCCTGATGATCTTGGTTCCAGAACCAGTTGTTACAGCTTACACGGTTGTTGAAATTGCAGCGTGGCTTATGGCGGCTTTAGCTATCACGTTTCTCCTAAGCCTCTATCCTGCAGTCCGATTCGCGAAGAAACCGATCATAGAGATTATGAGTCAATCCTAGAACTCACACTGTTGGTAAGCGCTAGAAAGAGCTGTTGATTCGGTCTGTAAAGCGTTTCGTGAAATGTTCAAGCGAATCTGCGTATGCGGGAAGTTGATTCAGGAAATCCTGCAACTTGAGCACAGGAACAATCGGGACATTATCGTAGAACTTGAACCTTCCCTCAACGACTGAAAGGACTATTGGAATAAATCTGGTTACATCCCATTTGGTGCATTCAATCTTGATCAAGGGACTCGGCAAGGAGGCAGCCAAAGCGCTTGTTCGTTCCACCTGCTCCATTACGACATTCTTCAACGCTGAAAGATGTATTCCGCGCCGCCAATGTTTGCAGTCGATGCACACAACTAGGGGCTTCTTGCATCCTACAACGTCTATTTCCCACCGGCGCCCAGAATGCTCAAACCTCAAATTCCTCGAAACACTATAGCCATTTTGCTCCAAGGCAACCGCAGCGATCCCTTCAAACTCCTGCCACTGAAGAAGACTACTCACTTGCTCAATCCCGCAACCCAAGCCTATGGCACGAACGGCTAGTCTGAGTCGCTGCATGGCATCTGCCTCGACTCCGGCTGGCTTCACATAAACCAGTCCACTGTTTTGCAGTTTTCTTAGCAATTCCGTGGCAACGCGTGACGGTATTTTTGCCTCCTTGTTGACTAGTTCATGTGAAACCGACCCCTCCCGAGTCATTTTTAGGAGTGCGATTATCAGATTCCTCTCAATGTCCAATTGCCAACCGCCTCGAAAGAGCAAAAAGATGTCTAAAAATCTCGTCGCGAAGGTTCAGCTTAAAAAGCTTTCTATATAGGCCAGACAAAGCTTTATCACTCAAATCAGATGCTTCCTTCACTCAATGCCCTTCTCTTCTGATATGCTGAACCTTTCTTAGCAATGAAAATCCTCCTATTATTCGTAAGTTCTAGAATGCCTAGTTGCATCTTTTGCATTTCTGTTGACTACGTATCTCATGATCGGTCGAGTTTCTGAGCGGCGTAGGACCTCTGCAAATCCTGCCTTGCGGAATGCTGAAGCTAGCCCCGTGTAGGCAAAGACGTCTGGAGTTTGTCCCTTTTTGGGCTCGATCGGATACCCTTCTATGATTTTGCCGCCTTGCTCTCTGACATGGTCTATTGCGGCTTTCAACAAGGCAGTAGTTACTCCTTTACGTCTGAATTGCTTGGCAACATAAAAGCAAACAATAGACCAAACCGGCGCATCGTCAATCCGCCCTAGTACCCTAGACCTCTCCAAAGCGGGAAAAGCCTCACGCGGAGCGACCGAACACCAACCGACAGGTTCGCTGTTCAGATAGGCCAATATCCCAAGAATCTCGCCTAAGCCCACTATTCTTTTCATGGCTTTCCTGTTTTCCTCACCCTTCTGTTTGACAAACTCGGAACGTTTGAGTCTCCACCACATACACCAGCATCCGCCAGAAGCACCATGCTTTCCAAACAGTCTCTCAAAGTCAACCCATCGTTCAGGGGTCAGCGGATGAAAGCTCAAACCAGAAATGTCCGACATTGCTTGCCTAGCCCTCTTAAATGTCGACTTCTCTGTCATGCCTTAATCCTTCTCCCTTGAAGCAATTTCTTAAATGTCTGATAGAAGCATTAGTATATTTCATTATCGTGGTTGAGTAAGTTGGCCAAGATAAAAGCGGTCTTATTTGACATGCATGGAACATTAGTTCACGAAGAGAACCCAGTCACTGAGGGTGAGATCGCAGACTATCTGTTCAGCCGAGGATACGATATTACGCCTCATCAGCTCAGGACTGCTTGGGGATTTGTCGCCTTCATAGACTATCCAAAGTATGGATATGGAAGCTGGCGAACCTTTTTCTCGCGTATCTTCTGGAGGCTAAAAGTCAAAGTTGACAAGGAAACGCTTGACACGATTGTCAGACTTCTTGAAAGCAGGCCATATCAGCTTTACCCAGACGCTGCGCAAGCAGTTGTGAAAGCAAAGGAAAGTGGATTCAAAACAAGCACAGTCACCACAATCGCCTACTTCCAATTCAAAAAGGCAATTCAGCCAATCAAGAAATACTTTGACCTTATAATGACAGGATACGCGGCAGGATGTGACAAGTCAAACCCCAAAATGTACAAGAAGGTTCTGGAAATTCCGCAAGTTGAGCCTCACGAAGCGATTATGATTGGAGATAACATGGAACTGGATATTATGCTGCCAAGGCGATTAGGCATAAACACCATACTTCTGAATAGGACAGGCAAGAAAGAGGGTCAATTGGTTGATGCTTTTGTATACGACTTAAACGAAGCTGTGGAAACAATAATAAAGAAATACGGAAAGAATTGATGAAACCAGGACGTGGTTCAAAATTTCCAAAGAATACGTTTCCAAGACCCGAAAATCCAAAAACCTATACGAACGAGCTAAGAGAGTTCTTCCAGCCGGAGTCTCCTACGGGATACGATACTTTCCGCCCTATCCATTCTACACAGAAAGAGCGAAAGGAAGCAAACTCTATGATGTTGACGGAAACGAATACGTTGACTTCTGGCTAGGTCACACTGCACTTATCCTTGGTCACAGTCCACTTGCAGTTGTTGAAGCAGCTAAGAGGCAGCTTGAGAACGGCACGCATTATGGCACGTCTCATCAGCTGGAAGTTGAGCTGGCGGAGCAGGTTGCGAAAATGGTTCCAAGTGCGGAGATGACTCGCTTCACCAACTCAGGGACGGAGGCAAACATGTATGCAACCCGCTTGGCACGTGCATGCATGGGAAGAAGCAGAATAGCGAAATTCGAAGGCGGATGGCATGGAGGTTATGACGCTTTGCACATCGGCGTCAAGTATCCCTATGACATTCCTGAGTCTGCTGGTTTGACGATTGGAGCAATTCAGGACACTGTTCTGTTGCCATTTAACGATCTTGATGGAGTGAGAAAGAGACTGAAGAACGAAAGAGTGGCTTCTATGGTTATTGAGCCCGTGCTCGGTGCCGGGGGAGGAATTCCTGCCGAGAAGGAGTTCGTTAGAGGGTTGAGGGAGCTTTGCGACGAGAAAGACATTCTGCTAATTTTCGACGAAGTGATCACTGGTTTTCGATTGGCTCCTGGCGGAGGCCAACAGTATTTCGGAGTCACACCAGACATCAGTGTTCTTGGAAAAATCCTGGGGGGAGGTTTCCCGATTGGAGCCTTTTGCGGAAGCAAGAAAATCATGGAAAAGGTAGACTCGCTTACGCATGAACGTTCGAGTTACTCGTTTCATGGCGGGACTTTCACAGGGAATCCTATAACGATGATTGCTGGTCTAGCGACTCTGAAGCTCCTTGAAGATGGTCAATCCTTAAACGAATTGAATAGGCTAGGTGATAAGGTGAGAAGTCAACTAGCCGAGATTTTTGAGGAGAGAGAATGGGACGTGCAGGTTACGGGTGTTGGCTCTCTTTTCAATGTGCATTTCACGAAAGAGAAGGTGACGAATGCTGTTATTGCTGCTAGAGCTGACAAGAAGAGGCTTCTGGAGTACAACCTTGAATTGATTGCCAACGGAATCTTCTTTCTGCCAACCCATAACGGAGCGCTAAGCACTGCTCACTCCAAAGCCGACATCGACAAACTGTTTTTAGAAACGGAAAAGTATGTAAAGAGAAAATGACCTCTAAACCAAAACCCTTGTGACAATTATGTCTGCGTTAGCAGAAATCGAAAGAAAAGTGAAGGAAGCGAAGAGAGCGGTTGAGCAAATTGGCTACTCTGCCGAGCCAGTTTCTGCCAAGGAATTCTATGACTACATGACTGGCGAGATATTTTCCGATGACGTAACAACGTTGCACGATGTCCTTGATAATGAGTTCTTGATGATTCATGAGCTCGTTGAGATTAGTGAGTTGAAGAAGAGGGGCAGAGCAATCGATAAACGAGTGATCGTAGAATCGCCGAAAACTGTGATTTACGAGGCTTATTTCGCGGCTTTGAATGGGAGCCCAAGTATGCGCTATCCAAGAACGATTGTTCGTGGGTGGAAAAGAGGCTGGAAACTCATAGGAGTAGTGTTCTGATGGATGACCCAAACCTTCCTAAGGAACTAAGACCTCAAGGCGAGGCAATCTACAAAAGGTTCGAAAGACTGATAAGAAGATCGGCCTAGATGAACGCTCAGTCACTTTCCAAGCATCGATTCGCCCTTGCCTGAAGGCTAATGGAGATTTCTGTCGCACAATCCTTCCTTTTCTGCGTTTCGTTGATGCTTTCATATACGGGACCCATTATGGGACCATAGAAAGTTCTAGCGCGCGCTCTAGCCAAGGGAATCGTTCAGAAAAGGTGGCTTTGGGTACTTCGCCGACTTGGACGGTTTCAAGCTATTTAGGAAGCGAAGATGAGTATGAATTCGGGCGTTTTAGCATCGATTCGGCTTTTTTCAGGTCTAAAGCCGTATTCACGTTGAAAAACGTCCTGAGCTGAGGATCCAATTGCTGCAACACAAGCGTGGAAACATAACGTACTCCTTGCAGTCTATCCACCATAGCTTTCAAATCCAACTCCCCTTTGCTCAACGCAGTTTTTGCAGCTTCCAAGGCTAATTGAGTACGATAAACCGCGTGCAGAGGCTCTATGTAGCAGTTTGGCCAGCGCGGGATGACCGCAGCCTTGTTAATGCACAGTTCAAGCAAGAGCGAAACGACGTCTCTAGAAACAAAGGGGACATCGCACGGCAGAACAATCGAGTATTCTCCTCCTGCCGCTTCAAACCCAGTCAACACCCCAACAAGCGGAGTTTGAATGCCACCTGCGTCAACTACAACGTGCGCTTTTACGCTCAGAATCCTTCTGTAGTTTTCTGCTTGAGCTTTGGAGCTGACAACCACTATCTTCTCTTTCACGATGCCGCCGATTGCATCTAAAACGTGCTTCACAAGAGGCTTATTACCGAGTTGTGCCAAACCCTTGTCTTGCCCAAACCTCTTAGAAGAGCCGCCTGCAAGAATAACTGCCGAGTAATCCAATGATCCGCTAACTCCTCGTCATGAGTGAGGTGCTAGGAATAGTTCAGTGGTTGTATAAGTCTTTCTGTATGAAATATTACTAAAACGGAATACACTATATTACAGCATTCAACAACAATCTACATTTAGGCAAGGAGAAACAAACATGCACGCCGAAATCAAAGAACTAAGCCGCATAATCTGCAACCAATGCGAAGAAAAAGAATATGAAAAATGCAAGGCCTGCAAAATCTATCACCTAGTAAACAGAATCGCAGAACAATGAAAAACACCATCCAGAAAGCATATTTGACCCCAAATCGAGGGGCCTACACCAGTTCCACACACGAACGAAACAACCTAACCTGCGGCAACTAGAGGTGATCTATTTCGTTCGCCATCTCTTCAAGGATTTTCACAAAGAGATGATCCGGCTTTTCTTCAGCGAAAATGACGTTCCCCTCAGCCCTAAGAACATCACAGAAACATGGGATTACACCCAAGAGCGGAACTTGATACACATCCTTCATCTTGGCCTGCAATTCCTCTTTTCCTGATCTTGACGAAATGTCAAGAACCTTGTTCAAAACTATCTCGGTCTTCTTCTCAAACAAGTCATAGAGCTCACGTATCATGCGTTTGGTTCCGTCGACATCTGACCTATCGAAAGTCGTTGCTACGATTACGAGATCAGCGCTGACGATGGCATTTATTGAAGAATACTGTAGCCCTGGACTGGTATCAAAAATCAAGTAGTCAAAGCTTCTATCATTTAACAAGGCGTTTCTCAACGCAAGCAATCTTCCAAGAGCGCGCATTTCCCATTTTCTATCCTTCGCAGACATGCCCCGAATTGCTTCTGTTGCAGGGTTGGCAAATCCTACAAAAAGCTTGCCGCTATCATGAACTCTGTCGCTTAGATCCACCAATACCTTATCGATCTCACATGTCCCATTCAGATAGTCATTCAGCCAATGCTCTGCCTTCTCAAGCTTCAGAATAGTGGCAAGGCTAGGAGCCCGAAAGTCAAGATCAAACAAACAGACCTTCTTACCATGCTTCGCAAACGTTGCGGCTAAGTTAAGCGAAAGAAGCGTTTTTCCCGTTCCGCCTTTGTACGAGTGCACAGCTACTATCTTGCCCAATCGCATCACCCTTGACTTTCTCTATCTACGAAAAAGTAGGCCTTTCTTCCCTTCCTTTCCTTCTTCATATGGCCCATGAGTACAAGCTGGTTCAGGTAGGCGCTCTCCACAGCTCTGGCCCTGTGTGTTTGTTGGGCAGTCTCATCAGCCGTGGCGCGACCCAGTCTACACACGGTCATGGCAGTCTTCCTAAGATGATCAGGCATTGAAAGCAGCGTCATAACGTCCAACGGCGCGTCAGCAAGCGGTGGTTGCATATCCTTTTTTCCGTGTTTCTGAAGTTCGATCATGACCTCCATTTTTTCATTCAACCTTTCAAGGTTCTCCTTGATTTTCTCGAGAACCATGAGAGGTTTCTTGCCTAGAACTTCTTGCCTGGACACGATAGTCTCCTCATTGTGTTTTACGTGTGTACAATAAGGTAAGGAGCCTAGCGTTTATTAAGTCTTGCGAAATGACCGTTAGAAACAGTCATACTTATTCAGAAAACATACTAGATTGCCAAAAGGGGCTATTTGCGGTATGTGTTGGTTCTTGTCCAGTAAATGCTTAGGGCTGCCATCGTTGTTATCATGGAGATGAATAGTGTTGCGAGGTATCCGGCTGATAGGATTGCGGTTTGTTCGAGCATGCTGATCGTTAGGAATATGATTGGTTTTTGGAATAAAAGACGTGTTTTGTGTCTAAAATATTGCGCGTTGTGACTTATTGTACGTCAAAAAGGTTTGGTGGGTTAGTATGGAACAGGTGTTCGGTTTCTGGCCTCTTCCACGATTGGCAAGACTTGTTTTAGTTCTCTGAAGTACTTTAGTACGGTTATGCCTCTTTGAGTTACGGCGTAGACGACTCTTCTTTTTCCGATGTTTCGTTCTTCGACCAGGTTTTGTTTTATCAGAAAGTCGAGATATTCCTTGAGTACGCTGCAGTTAACGTTAGCTTTGTACATGATGTGAGTTAGCTTTAATGGGCCCCTATGTGCTAATACTTTGAGTATGTCGATATACATTTCCAGTTTGGAGCGCCTCATTTCTAAACCTCTTTTTGGCTTATTACCATCCTTTTTATATAAAGCTTTTATGGATTCATACTACGGCTTTTTCCTAAATAGTCTCCATTAGTAGCTTCTTTTCGTCTGTGCGCGTATTAACACGTTTATTCTATTTTGGAAGGCTGTGACTAGGTCGTCTACCAATATTCTTTGCAACTCTGCTGAGAGTCCCTTTACGTCTTCTTTGAGAGCCTTGGCCATTTTGGCCTCCAACTCTTTCCTTTGCTTAAGTGTCAATGATTTCTTCAAGGATTGTCCTCCAATATTTCTGCTCAGACATTGGCTTTGAGTATATAACTGTCTTATGAATTGAAAATGTGAATTCAAAATCCATATTTTTCGACGCGAGACTAATATGGTGCTTGATGGTGGCGGGGTTGGGCACAGTATTGCCGGACCAGCTGACACTTGCTCTCGGAAGCGATTTTGACCCCCTATATATACGTTCAACACAGGGCCTTTTTGCTGAGTTGTTGTCGTTAAAGCTATTATGAGAAGCGACTACCCCTCCCTCTATATATAGATTGAACTTTGGTTTGAAGGCAGACTGTTGTGTGCTGGCGTCTGGGAGTTGTTTGACTATTGCCTTGTTGTGCTGCATTTTGGATTATGGGTTGTTTGCTATGGGTTGAGCTCTGAAGCCTAGCTTTGAGTATTCAGATTTGGAATTCACAAACGATTTATTCCCAACGAAGAGACAGTAAAATGGTGCATCTAGATGCGAAAATCAAAGCTTGAGTCATATCAGGAGATTCTTGAAGCCTTGTCAGAAAAGCTATTGACGATTGATGCGCTGTCTTACGAGACTGACATAGACTGTGCTCTTCTCAGGCAACGTTTAGGCTTTCTGATGAAGAACGGTCTTGTCGTGGAACGAATGTCTCACAAGAAAGCGGTGTTCGCGGTTTTGGAAAGGGGCAGAGCAGTTTTGAAGGCATTGACTGTGCAGAAGCAGTTGGAGAAGGTGAAAGAAACCATAGTTGCCGCGGATGAGACCGCCCAAATCATGCCGATTGCTTCAAGGCGACGCTCCGAGACTGAATGAAGAAATCGAGGAATTTGCTGACGGCTTTTAGGCTACGTTAGTTTATGCTGATCCTTTTTCAACGCGGGTCAGCTTTATTGTGACGAGAGTCAAGGCAATAGCCAGCATTCCGGTTACAAACCCAAGCAGGAAAAATGTGAACCCAACTGCCGTGGCGTCAGATGATAGGGGCAATACTGCGATCGCGAGCATTCCTGTGATGAAGCCTGCTATGAAAATCGCAAGGCCCAACACTAGAAAACCGGTCACAAAGCTCCTGTTGGTAACCATACATGCGACCTCACTTTATCGCTAGTGTTAACACCATACTGTGCTTTTAGAGTTTTCCAATTCGAGAAGCGCTTTGACAGAGATCATGTGAAGTTTGAGTGGGGTTGGTTGTTTCGTTTGTGTGTAGAACTGGTGTAGGCCCCTCGATTTGGGGTCAAATATGCTTTCTTAATGTAGTGGGGATTTCGAAAGCAATCTTACTATGTAGCGTTGCTATTGCCATCACTATGGGTAGGAGCTATCCGACTGGAGTGTAAGAATATTTTTATTTTTGGCTTGTTTATTGTTTCTTGCCGGATGATGAGAAGGCATTAGTTTGACAGTTTGGATGAAATCTCAGAGTTACTCGGACGGCATTAGATGGGCAACTTACTTTTCGACATCGTGTCCTAGCAAAGTTGGCCATTCACGCTTCGTCTTTGAGCCGTGTAACTTTTCTGGAGGAGCTTGCGAACATATTTTTTGACAGACAGATGAGAGTTGTTATCAGGATGGCTGTTGCGGCTGCAAATACATAGCCTAGACTTCGTGCATTCTGTACTTGTTCCAGATACTCAAGCTGATGCTTTTGATCGCTCTTGCTGAATCTCGCTAGCTCTTCTTGAAGCTGACTATAGTTGCCAAGCAAGCTATAGTAGGTAGCGTTCAATTCGGCAAAATCCTTCTGAAGCTTGTCTCGGTCGTTTAGAAGGTCGCCGTAGTCTGTTAGCATGTTGTTATACGTCTCATTGAAGGTGGAGAATTCTACTTGCAGTCTGTTGTACCTGTCAAGCAATTCCTTGTAAGAATTCATCATCTTGGAAGAAACTATCGTTATGGCGTGACTTCCACTTGCGTATAGAAAGTACAGGCAAACGTGTGTTTGGTTGGATAATGTGAGGGTCTTTGGGATTATCTCTTCACCATCACACAGTATGATATATGGTGGTTCCATCAACTCGATTGGAATCATGATTCTACAGAAGGCAATCGCACCTACTCCTCCGGTCACGTTGAAATGCAATATCTTGTCACCGGTCTCTGTCTGATTGGCAAAGTCAATTTCAGCGATCGAAGAATCTGCAATCGTCGTTAAGGAGTATATTATGCCTTGTGACTCGATGTCGTGCTGGGAGAAAGTACCCATCAACGGATATTTGTCTTCGTTGGTAGCATCCAAGAAGTAGGAAACGTCACCTATTCCATCAGCATCCAAGTCTTGCCCTGCATAATCACCCCAGCTATTCCCTTCGCCTTCACTATACCATAAGTTGACTAAACTACTTCGAGCATCTAGCATGTAGTTGTGGAAATCGTTGTGGTAGACGGTGTTATTCGAGCTACGTAACATTAAGCTCAAGCCAATCGCATTGCCCGTTATTGTATTGCCTATGATAGCATTGTAACTCGAAGTGTGAAAGCGGATCCCTTGACTGCATGAGGAGACGACGTTGCTTGAAAAGGTATTATTAGTGCAATAGTACAAAGCAATTCCGCTTTCGCTAAGGGAAAGAGTGTTTCGCGTAACCTTGTTGTTGCTTGAATGCTGAAGGTTCATTCCATAGTTTTCGTTTGAGCGCAGAGTGTTGCTTGAAATAATGTTATCGCTTGAACTTTGAAGGTTTATTCCATGCATTTCATTCAAGTAAAGCGTGTTGTTTGCAAGAGTGTTATTGCCTGAATAATAGAGGCTTAGTCCATCATAGTCGTTTGAGTAGATGGTATTGTTTGAAAGCACACAGTTGGCGGAATATCTAAGGCTTATTCCATCATTGTTCGATGTAATCACATTGCTGCTTATGCCAGCGTTGCTTGTATATTCTATGCTTATCCCGCAATCGAATATTTGTGGACCACTGTTCATTATGGTGAAGCGGCTAACGCTCACATTGCCAGCATAAATTATTAAGATAGTACTTCCAGTCTTGTTGCCATCGATAACCGTTGAATTCGGATCTTCTCCTATGAGCGACAAGCTCTTGTCGATTACAACATTTTCATAGTACGTTCCTTTGTGAACAAGTATAGTGTCTCCAGCACTTGCGTTGTCTATAGCGTCTTGTATCGGGGAACCCCCTAGTGTCGGATATACGTGAATCGCCGCCCCTCCTGTCATAGCGGTCACTCCGTAACTTGCCAGGAACGACATGATCAATAAGCCCAAAACTAGCAAAGATGTCTGCATCTCCTTTCTCAATTCAACCACCAGTTAATACATGGACGCGGTGATTATTAAGAAGTTAGGTAAACGGCGTCGCAATCACCTAGAAAGCACTTTCCCCAGTATGATGGAACACACAATAGCAATGGAAAAGGCTGGAACAAGAATGAACAGATCGATGATGGGCTGTAAGACCGTGTACAGAATAACTGCATATGAAACGACTATCGACGATGCCAAGGTTAAGATGTATGCCCTTGTCTTGACGCTCCTCGGCCTAGCTTGGCGCACTTCTATCTGTTTCAAATGCGTCGTGAGCAGGTCATGAATTTGCTTTATCTGCTGCTCTGTTGCGAGGACTATAAGGCTCCTCTCAGCGTCCTGAAACTTGAAGCTCAAAAGAGAATATCCCTGCATTTTCCAGGGTTTCTCCTTGGGCAAGATTCTGACGATGTTACTTCTTTCCATTTTCTTTAGGATTGTCTGAATTTTGCGGATAAACTGGATGTCGTTTGCTCTTTCTTCTCCGTACAATCTTTCGATAAGCTCCTTAACGTTTGGGAAACGTAGCTCTAATAGGAATGAGGCGATTGTCTTGGCGAGGTCATACTGATATTCGCCTTGACGCAACCGTAAGTTTACGGTCTTAGTTTCTGCGCTCATAGCTTCTCGCAGGAACTTCATCTCAGTTTGTGTCAGCTCATCTTCGGGCAAATTGCCATAAGCTCCTATTCAATAGTTTCAGTTGAAATAACATAAAACGTTTTGCCTACGAGCTTCGCTTCACCTTGTTCTTTTCAATCAAATCCACGGAAACAACCCATAAGTGTGTCAATGATGAAAGAATATGCTGGAGGGATATGTGTGGTGGTGCATGTAATTATGCGGCCGAATCTGTCCTCTTTATGTGTCCATGCAAAATACAGAAGCCACCTTGACATCATAGCTTCAATTTTGGAGGCTACAAGAATTAACGCCTTAGGCTTGCATACTCTCATGAAACAGTCAAACACTAGTTTTGCATTGTTTAAAAGATATTTGGAATCGATTATTGAGATCGGTCTTATGGAAAAGGAAACGGATCAGGATCGAGTTCTATACAAGGCTACTGAGAATGGACTGGTTTTCCTGGAGAGATATCATGCTCTACAGCAGATGCTTGTAGACGCAAAGCTGAACGGTAGCCTTGGTACGGCCCAAAAAGTGCCCATGTACGTCGGGGCGTAAGTCCGGTTCATGCAGTGGTTCCTTATCCCGCACCTTTCACGTCAGATGCTCAGCTAATGCAGTTCATCGCACTAAGTAGCACGCCTTTGTGCAAGGCTTTTAAAAAGGCTTATTTCATAAGTATAATCGGCGATGACTGGTGTCGAAGGTTTCACCCAAGTTTGACATGGCCGTTTTGGAATCCGAGTTGAAGGGAAAGACGCTTCTTGTCTACGGTATTTGCTGCAGCAACCCACACACAGCGTTGGTGTCCGTCAGGTTCAACGTTCGTCGAGTTTCTCTAGCCCCAGCATTGCAGTGCATCATCTGGAGAAGCTCCAGGACTTGGGGCTTGTCCAGAAAAAGGGGACAGGTGAATATGTGCTGGAGGAGGAAGTCAAAGTCGGGATCCTGAGATTCTTCTCGCGCTTGGGACGATTCATCGTTCCACGATACCTTTTCTATTCTGTTCTATTCTCTACCATGCTAACGTCCTATCTAACATTATGCTTCGTAGGTCAGATATTTCCCAGCCTCTACACGGTCATTTTTGGCGTGATCGCTTCGACCATCTTTTGGTTTGAGACCATTAGACTATGGAGGACGAAACCATTTTGATGTTTGACGATTCTGTTCTAAAATGTAGAATTAAGAGTCACCGCTTATACTACCATGCATGGAGGCAGACGCAGTGAGAAAGACCCTAATCTACTTTGCGGCAGCCGTAGTTCTGGGACTTGCATTCATGCTGGTTCCGCTGATCACGCTTGCCGAGACTATGACCCAAGATCATCCCTCGTTTCCAGAATCACTAGGCATGCTTCCAGACTCACTGCGCAAACTTGCAGAAGTGGAGAGTCCACCTAGAGATAGACCAAGATCCTCAACATTTGATGTTGAGGTTCTGGGAGTGAGCTTCATAGTCGCATTGATTGCGTATGTACTCTTCAAACGTAGGCTGCCAGAACGCAAGTATAGGATGATAGGTCAGATTCCGTTCTAGTTTTAGCTACCACATTAAAACGGATGCTAACCATTATTAGAGTACGGTTTAGACTCAAACCGAAAATAAAGTCTTTTAGGCTGCCGTCTGGGTTTCTGAGTGTGCCTTCAAGAGTGAGTCGCTCGTAAACTTCTTACCTGGCAATAGTGTGATCGCTTGGCTCCACAGGGCGAATGTGAACGGTCCCCAGCGTGTTTTAGGTCTTCGCTTCTGACTGCATGCGCTAGTTTCTAGTGCATGTGCTTCCTGTCTGTGTTATTGGCATAGACCTTTTCACCAGATCAGGCCTCACAATGGGTTTGATTGTGGAAATTCACAATGAACCACAATATTGTAACAATAGAATTTTTGATTGTGGATGATTGTGAAAACCCTTTGTGGCATTGTGGTTTTTGCTTTGTGGACGATTGTATTAGAGCGCGCGCGAAGAGTAGAAGTTGACAAACAATATCTGACTCAAAAGACAAATAGTCGTTCTGCTGGATGCAACTTTGGGGGTTGTACATGGTCAAATATGAGCACCGAAGCAAGACGTCAAAACCTTTTGTAAGTTTTTGGGAATCGCTTACAAGCAAGCAAGGAGCAAGAGCGAGGGCACACTATGTCTTGGAATCCATAAAGGAATATCGCAAGCAGGCGAAGAAGATACTAGAGATAGGGTGTGGAATTGGAATGGTCTTGGTCAATCTTCCAGAGAGGTATGCTGTCTATGGTTTGGACATTGAAAGGGACTACATTGAGGTTTGCAGGAGGAGGATCCCAAGGGGCAGGTTCTTTGTTTCCAGCATGCACAACTTCAAGATTGATGAGAAATTCGATGTCATATTCTCTGCTAACGATGCAATCAACTTTCTGAAAGACTTTGACCAGTGGAAATCAACGTTCAAAGCAGTGAATGAGCATCTCAACAGGGATGGACTGTTCATTTTTGATGTTTATACTCCAAAAATGCTGAGAGATACGCTTCATTGGCTGGAAAAATACAATAGGTCTACTTCATCAGTTAAGGAGTTCCCAAAGGGATACTACTATGACAAAGAGATGGTGAAGGGCAATACACTGACTTGGGATTCTAGAATCTTTGAAAGACTCCCAAATGGACTTTACCAACTCAACAAGTACAGATTCAAAGAAACTATTTACCCAGTTGCCAAAATGAAGTCAGCTCTCTCTGAACATTTTGAGATCCTTGAAGCCAATCTGAGAGAAGAGGGTAGAAAAATACTGTTTGTCTGCAGAAAGAGATGACCTGTCTCCAGAGTGTTTGACTTCAGAAATAGAAATGGGCTATTCTGAGATTAGGCATGTCTCTGGCAAAATGCTATAATGCAAACTAGACCTAGTAAGTGAAGGTCAAATAAGGAAAAGGAAGATGGTTGACATGACTTGTTGCAGTGATGTTCACAAGCAGTTTGACAAGTTTGCTAATGGGAAAGTGCAGGCTGGGGAACTTCCCAATTGGATGCATGTTAGTGGCAAGGTAGCATGGTATGTTTTTCAGGGACCTTACAGTGAACTAGGCTCTAAGGGTTTCAGCGCGCGCATGCTTGTTCCTAAATTAGTTTGCGGGTAGCTCATGCTTCCTGCTTTGTCTATGGATCGTGATGTCGATCGATCGCAGGCAATAATACGCTGTACCACGTGCTTCAACTATTTTGGCGAGTCCGAAGTCATGGAGGCGCGCGCTAGAAAAAGAAAGGATAAAAACCGTTTTGCACGAATTTCGGAA
>JBGQME010000016.1:0-45753 GCA_041500425.1 Bathyarchaeia archaeon
CTTGTCGATAATCTCTACGTCAAGTTCAGGGTTGTTTGCGTCGACGATTACTAACCCCTTAATGGTGTTATCACCCCACAGATTTGGCGGGATCATTGTAACCACCCAAACTAGGCGACCCTTGTATATGGTTATGTGTGCAGATCCGACCCTTACGCTTCCAAAATGTGCGGCGCTTCTCAATGCGATGCTTTTCGCCAGATCCTCGGTCGTCAGCCGTAGCATATTGTTGGGAATTTCGTGCTGGAACAGAGGTGTTCCCGCGGGTTCGAACGTCAGCATCTGGTTGAAAGCACTTGCGTTGTTGACTCCTGACGCGGCTTGGGTTTGCCACAGCATAACGGCTGAAAAAATGACTATGGCAATCATTGCAGAGGCGGCCAGCCATCTGTACTCTTCCTTTCCGTTCCCTCGTCCAAACATCGACCTGATTCTTCTGTTCTCGTATTTCTCGTACATGGGTCGTTTTTCGTGGTCGGATAACCTGTAGATGTTCGTGTACGCGAACAGCCACTCTGCTGAGGTTATGAACAGTTTGAAGAATGTGAGCCAGAGAATCATGTAGACATCGATGGTGACAGCTGCGATGGCAATGAATCCGAATAGCGCGCCAAGAATGCCAAGTAGCAGGTATCGCCACTTGTTTCTGATCCAGTGCCCAGCCACAGGAAACACGAACACTATTATCCATGCCAGCCACCATATCAATGGAAACATTCTCTCTTCATCTCCTTTTGTTTTGATTTTTGACTTGAGTGCGGGTTATTTAATAATTAGATATTGCGACCTAATATATACTGTAGCGCGCTAGACTGAAATAGTGTCCTTAGTTTATTTACGGCTTGAGCAACTCCCATAAGCAAAACTGGGGAAAAGTGGAGATGCACGGAATTTTCTCAAACTAAAATCAACATTATCAGTGAAGCTGCAGGTTAAGAATATGAGAGTTTGAAAATGTGCCATCATTCCTAACGTTTTTACTAGTAAACGCGTGCTCCGATTTTAACCATGCTTTCAGAAGTGCTCAAATTAAGCTCTTTTGACTAAGATAAACCAGAGATGAGTTTGATTTTGTTGGTGCTCCGGCCGGGATTTGGACCCGGGTCCGCGACTTTCTTCCACCCTTTTTGGTGTCGAGAGGCCGCTATACTTGACCGGACTATACTACCGGAGCACTGAACTAGTTTACTATTTTCGCTTGCGGTATATCTTTATTCCGTCGCGTTCTGTTACGTATTCAAAGCCTGTTCCTATCAGTTTGTCTTCCCTGAATGCTTTGGCTGTCTTGCAGAGGCTCACTGGTTAGTCTAATAGATGAAGGGAATCAGCTTCTTGGTCTTTTTCATGTATTCGCGATATTCATCTCCGAATTTCTCGATAAGCATTTTCTCCTCGATTCCTATTCTGTATAGGAAGAAAGGAATGATTGCTAGCATCAAGAAGAAGCCGTACAAGCTCGAGAAACAAAGCGGGATGGCTGGGGTGTATATGAACGCAGCGAGGGTAATTGGGTGACGGATGTGCTTGTAGACGCCATGTTTGATGAGCTTCTGGTCCTGCAAAGTTCTTAGACCATACGAATAGTATTCTCCTAGCGTCCACTTTCCCACTTGACGCAGAATCGTGCCCGTCACAAAGAGAAACAATCCGACGGCGTTCAGCAGTCCAAAACTGTAAATCATTTTCTGCAGCTCGATGAAATCCCAAGCCGTCAGAAGCAACGCTAGGACAAAAACCAACGTCGTTGAAATGATAAAAGCCCAATCTGTTCTTAGGGTCCGAAATGACAGCTTCAACGATACAACTCCTGTAAACTCTGGCTCTTGTCGGTTATTGCGTAGGAGGCAGAGCGATAAAAACGTGCAAAATGGGAATACTCGTAGCGCATGTGATCAGCGTGCTAGTTTGTTTTTGTTGCTGATATAACCTCAGCAAAAAAGCACTGCTTAACGTCAACGATCCGAAAATTGGATCTTCGAAGAATTCTGTCCCAATCATATTCCAGAAAAGAGAAGATGTGTTTTGGCTCGAAAACTCGTAGGTACAATGAGAAGAACAGGTTTATCCATGGTCCGCCCTGACGTGCATAATCCATTATGAGCAGCTTGCCACCTTCTCTCAACACGCGGTTTAACTCTTTCAATACAACCGTCATCGAATCGCCTCTCAACTCGTGCAGTCCAAAGGAAATCATAGCAACGTCAAAAGATCCATCTTGAAACTGCATGTTTGCAGCGTCCATCTGTCTGAGCGAAATGTTTCGAATGCGTCGTCTTCGAATTTTCTCTTGGGCAAGGGTGAGCATGTTCAACGATAAGTCTATGCCTGTAATCTTGTTTCGTGGGTTGACTTCGGCGACGGTTATCGAGCCGATGGCAGTTCCAGTGCATGCGTCTAAGACGGTTAGAGGTTCATTTAGTATTCTGTGTGCAAGGGCAAGTCTGGGGTTTGTTCTCTTATCAAAGATGAAAGGTAAATCAAACAAGTCATAGAAGTAGGCAAACAATCTAAGCTTCAGCTTGATCCGTCGCTCATGATTCCTACTTGGCAAGTCGCCCATTTGTGTTCCGCATTATGACTTGTTCGGGGTCACTTATTGGACTTACCACTGCCTCAAAGCATGTTTTCAAAGGGAAAATGACTAGAGGTCTTAGAATCTCAGCGCGCGAATTAAAACAGTGCAAACCACATTTCGTGAAATTTGATGAGACAGTCCAATCTCCTGAAACTTGAGCTTAAGCGGGAATACGGGAGAAATCGCCAGAATCGTGTCAAGTGACCGGACTATACCGCTGGAGTAGCTAGATGTAGAATGTCGTTTCGGCTCTGAATTTGATGGTTTGAAAACAATATGATTATAAGAAAAAAGCTGGGGTACTTTTAGTCTTCTTCGCCTTCAGATCCGCCTGGTGTCTTTCCGCCCGGTCCTTCTTTTGGTTTTGTGGCTGCTATCACGTCGTCTATGCGCAGTATCATTGCCGCGGATTCAGCTGCTGAATTGATGGCTTGTTCCTTAACCACGACTGGTTCGACTACGCCCTTGTCCTTCATGTTCTCGATTTTTCCAGTGAAGACGTTTACTCCCTTGTATTGGCCATCTTGCTTCTCATGCGCAGCTCTGAGGTCTACGATTATGTCTATGGCTTCAAATCCCGCGTTCTCGGCTAATGTCTTGGGTATTATCTCCACGGCGTCTGCGAACGCTTCCACGGCCATTTGCTCTCTTCCGCCAACTTTGGTGGCGTAGCTTCGCAGTTCCCTGGCAATCTCGACTTCCACTGCGCCGCCGCCTGCGACTATCTTGTTGTTTTCTATCACGTCTGAAACCACCGATAGGGCGTCAGTCATTGCTCTCTCAGCTTCGTCCACCATTCTCTCAAGTCCTGCACGTATCAGAATGGCTACAGATCGTGGGTCCTTGCATTTTTCAACGAAAATCATCTTGTCGTCGCCTATCTTGCGTTCTTCAACGATACCTGCCTCCCCAAGGTCTTTCACTAAAAGATCTGTCAGATCTGACACTATCCTTCCACCTGTTGCTCTCGCCAGCTTTTCCATGTCAGACTCCTTGACTCTTCTTGCCGCCAGTATGCCTTCTTTGGCTAAGAAATGTTGCGCCATGTCATCTATGCCCTTCTGGCAGAAAACAACGTTCGCACCTGACCTCTTGATCTTTCCAACCATTTCCTCCAGCATCTTGCTCTCTTGGTCTAGGAAGGCTTTCATCATCAACGGGTCGCGAATGCGGATTTCCGCGCTGATTTCTGTCTTTTCAATCTCAAGGGCGCAATCCAGTAGGGCTATTTTGGCTTTCTCCATCTTCAGAGGCATGCCAGAGTGCACGACTTCTTTGTCAATTATTACGCCTTTGACTAGCTGGGATTCGAAGAGGCTTTTTCCTGTTTTCTTTATTAGTTGGATGTTGTCAATGTCTGCCAGCATTTTGTCTCCGCGTTGTTCCGCTATCTGCCTGACAGCGTCTATCGCCATTTCTGCCAAGTGCTCTTTTGCTGAACCTACTGCCTTGCTTCCCATTGACGTTATTGCCACTTTCTTGAGTGTGTTCCGATCATCAATTTCCACGGGTATTGAGTTTTTGTTTATGACTTCTATCGCCTTTTGTGCTGCTTTGCGGTAGCCGCTTGCGAGTATGGTTGGGTGGATGTTCTGGTCTAACAGTTCTTCTGCCCTCTTCAGCAACTCGCCTGCCAAGACTACGGCTGTGGTTGTTCCGTCGCCTACCATGGCGTCTTGTGTTTTTGCGATTTCTACCATCATCTTTGCAGCTGGGTGTTCAACTTCAATCTCGTCCAGAATTGCTGCTCCGTCATTGGTTATGGTTATGTCTCCAAGGCTGTCGACGAGCATCTTGTCCATGCCGCGTGGTCCCAATGTGGATTTTAGAACCTCGCCTACTACGCGTGCAGCCATTATGTTGTTTCTTTGAGCTTCTTTTCCTCTGTTTCTGCTTGTTCCTTCCTTAAGAATTAGGACTGGTTGTCCCGATGCGGTTGTCGTCAAATATGCCATACAAACCCTCCATTTTTAACTAGGATCTCTATTAATCGTAATAAAGCAAAAGGCTCAAAAATATAAACTTTTAGCTTAGCCCAATCAAGTTGAATATCCGAATGCGTAACAGTTTAAATTCTGGCGTCTGCCTTTCTGTAAATGGGGTTTCAGCCTTGCAGGTTTCCGTGCGGTTCTTCACAACCCTAAGAGAAGTGACAGGAAAAAGAGAAGAACCCCTAAGATTCAAAGACAACAAAACCATAACCGTCAACACAGTTCTTGGCATTCTAGCCAAACGGTACGGCAAGAGTTTCTTTGACTATGTTTATGATCGCAAAACTGGCGACGTTAAGGGTTTTCTTCAGTTTCTGATCAATGGCAGAAGTGCGTCAACATCAGACAGGTTGGAAACGAAGCTTGTCGATGGCGATGTGCTAGCGATTATACCGCCTGTTGGCGGCGGCTAGCATCATGGGAAAATGGATGTTTGAAGAAAACGAAGATAGGGAATGTACGTTTTCTTTCGTGAAGGCAAAGCTTTTCTGTTTTCGCCCACATCCTACAACAAGGTCCCAATCATGAGTTCTCTCGGAAATCTTCTATACCTTTCACGAGCCGATATAGAGAGACTGAACATTTCTATGAAAGAGGTCATTAGAGCTGTTGAGAAAGCCTTCCTAGAAAAGGCTGAAGGCAAAGCAGAAGCACCGCCCAAACCTGGAATTCATCCCCGAAAAGACGCTTTCATTCATGCTATGCCTGCCTATTTGCCTAGAATGAAGTCTGCTGGCCTGAAATGGGTGAGCGGGTTCCCAGAAAACCCCAAACGTGGCTTGCCATATATTTCAGGCTTGCTAATATTGAATGACACGGAGACTGGGTTTCCGGTCTGCGTTATGGATTGCACCTGGGTTACAGCCAAGCGGACAGGAGCAGCCACAGCAGTTGCAGCAAAGTACCTGGCCAAAGAAGACTCGAAGACCTTTGGCATTCTCGGATGCGGTGCTCAGGGCAAAAGCAACCTTGAAGCCTTAACAGTTATGTTCAAGGGCTCAGAAGAGGTCAGGGCTTACGACGTTAGCAAGGAGAACTTGCAGGAATATGTCAAAGAGATGACTGCTAAGTATGGCTTGAAGGTTGTTCCCGTCAGCTCGCCCCGGAAAGCTGTGAAGAACTGCGACATCGTAGTCACTGCAGGCCCAATATTGAAGAGCCCGCAGCCCGTAATCGAGGCTTCATGGTTTGAAGAAGGCGGGTTTGCGTGCCCAATCGATTTCGACTCGTACTGGAAACCAGAAGCCATGCACTCAATGGACAAGTTCTGCACGGACGACCGAGAACAACTCGGATACTACAAGACGCAAGGATACTTTTCCGACATTCCAAAGGTTTATGCGGAGTTGAGCGAAATCATCAGCGGCAAGAAGAAAGGACGAGAAAACCCAGAAGAGCGAATAATGTCAATGAACCTCGGGCTCGCCATAGAAGACATGGCAACAGCCGGACTGATCTTCGCCAAAGCAAAGAAAACAGCAGTAGGAACGATGCTTCCACTGTGAGGCGGCTTTTTTTCAAGCCTACGTTGAAGCTATATATACGCTCAGCTTCTGTTAGGAACCTGCTACTGTTTTGCATGGGTATTGCACTGTTTTTCGACCAATACAGACCCTACCCCCTAGGTTTTTTGTCGGAAAATCCTATCCTGTCTAGGCACCTTACCTTGTTGGCACCGCTTTTCTCCTAGTGTTTTCAGAACCAGCCTTCTAAGCGCCCCATACCCGCTATAATGGTAGGGCCTTCTCGGAGCAAGCCTCAGAGTCCACGATATATCCAGAAAATGTCAGCAGTTCACTGCGGAAACCTGCACCAACCCAAACCGAACCTCTTAGATGATTTTCCAGTTCATGGGACTAGTGACTTCGAAAAAAGAGAAGGTGAGTGAGAGCTTTGTTTAGGTTGTGGCTATATTTTTCTTTTGTTTAAGACTGATCTGAAGGATTTTCCACAGCACTCGTAAAGCCCAATCGTAAGTTCTGTTCTCTTGCCACTCTTGTCCTTTCTTCCAGCCATCTTCCAAGTCTTCTTAGGAGTACTCACTTCTTTCTTACACTTGGGACACTTAGCCATAACGTTCCCTTTTCAAAAGATTACATGCTATGAAGATAAAAGATTTTTCATGCTTTGCATAGTTCACAGGCATTTCATGCGGCCCCTAGAAAGAATTCGGATAAAACGAATCAGCTAGGCGCTCTGTTCACACTTTGCGTCTTCTTGTAGACTATGACTGCCAGTAGTGTCGCTGTCACGAGTAATGCATAGGTTCTGTTTTTTCATTCTTGAGAACGCAGTTTCTTGCTGAGTTCGAGAAATGGTTTCAATACAAAGATGTAACTGAAGATGGTGAACAACGCATACATAATCCCTGATGCTAAGGCTTTCGAAAAGATTCTAGGTAGTCATAGAAGTTTACGATCGAACCACAGTGAAACTTGCCCATACTTCATAACGGCATCAAGACCTAAATGTTTATTACTCATTGTTCTCATTCCTAGAAGACGCGAAGCGGAAAAACAATGGGACACAGAAAAACACACGCGCCCAGACACGGTTCACTCGCATACTTACCTAAACAGCGCGCTAAACGTCTAGTTGCCAGAATCCGCTTCTGGCCAAAAATACAGGCTGAAACGCCTAGACTTCTCGGTTTCACAGCCTATAAGGCTGGAATGACTCATGTCTTCAGGATAGAAGACCGTAAACGTTCACCAAACTTTGGAAAAGAGGTAATGAGTTCAGCAACGATCCTGGAAACACCCCCAATAATCGTATGCGCCATAAGAGCCTACAACAAAGACATCTATGGACTGCATGCCCTGTCGGAGGCCTGGATGAAGGATCCACCAGACGATCTTGAAAGAGTATTAACACTCCCGGAAAACTTCAACCCAGATGAAAGCATCAAGAAAATCGAGGAAAATTTGGCAAATGTGGCAAAACTGCGCGTCATCGCAATAACGCAGCCAAAGCAAACTAGTGTACCTAAGAAAAAACCCGACATCGCAGAAATAGAAGTCGGCGGCGGCACAACCCAACAACAGTTTGAATACGCGAAATCTCTGCTAGGAAAGTCAATCACGCCCACAGAACTGTTCAAAGACGGCCAATACATAGACGCAATAGCCGTCTCAACAGGAAAAGGCTTCCAAGGACCCGTAAAACGCTGGGGAGTAACCATACTCCAAGCAAAAGGACGAAAAACAAAACGAGGCGTAGCCACCCTCGGACCATGGAACCCGCATCACGTGATGTACAGCGTTGCAAGAGCCGGACAAATGGGATACCACCAGAGAACTGAACGCAACAAACGCATCCTCAAAATAGGAGCCGACGGCAAAGAAGTAACCCCAAAAGGCGGCTTCATAAGATACGGTGAAGTCCGCGGCTCCTATATGCTGTTGGAAGGAAGCATCGCAGGCACAGAAAAACGCCCAATAAGATTACGCTACCCATCACGACCGCCAAGAAACGTTGCAGAAGAACCACCCCAAATCACCCACATATCCCTCGAATCCCCCCAAGGAAAATAGTCGGTGAAAACAAGTGGCAAAAAGAACAGCCAAGATCTTCAATCTCGAGGGAAAAGCCATCGGAAAGATCGAACTGCCACCCGTTTTTGGCACACCACTCAGACCGGACGTCATAAAGCGCGCCGTCCTCGCAATACAATCTACAAGATTCCAACCCCAAGGCAGAGACCCGATGGCTGGCAAAAGAACAACCGCGGAATCCCGAGGCACAGGCTTGGGCACAGCAAGAATACCAAGACAAAAGAACCCCGGAGGAAAAGCAGCATTTGCGCCTGGAACAGTTCACGGAAGAGCGGGACACCCACCAACTTCTGAAAAGAGAATCGTCAAAAAGATCCCAAGGAAAGAAAGGCGTCTTGCCTTGCGGTCAGCGATTGCCGCCACAGCATCCAAAGAACTCGTAACCTCAAGAGGGCACTCCATTGAAGATGTGCCAGAAATCCCATTAATAGTGTCAGACGACTTGGAAAAACTGAAGAAGACCAAGGAGGTAGAAGAAGCCCTCATACGACTAGGCGTCTTGTCAGACATTTACCGCGTAAAAGAAAGCCGAAAGATTCGACCTGGAAAGGGCAAGCGCCGAGGCAGGAAGATGAAGCAAGCGGTGGGCCCGCTGTTGGTGGTGGCTGAAAACAAGGGAATAATGGAGGCGGCGCAAAACATTCCAGGAGTCGACATTGCTGTGGTTGCCAACCTGAACGCGGAACTACTCGCACCGGGCGCCCGTCCGGGAAGGCTCACGATCTGGACAACCGGCGCCATAGGAAAACTAGACCAGCTTTATAGCGGAGAGGAACTTGCATAATGGACCCCTACGACGTTATACTTTATCCTTTAATGACCGAATCCGCAAGCCTCATGGTCGAAAAAGAAAACAAACTAATCTTTATGGTTAGTCTCAAAGCAAGCAAGATCGACATCAAGAAGGCATTTGAAGAGCTATATGAAGTAAAGGTCAAGGAAATCAACACACTGGTCACGCCTCAAGGAGAAAAGAAGGCCTTCATCAAACTTCACCCAGACTTCAAAGCAACAGATGTAGCGATCAAACTTGGAATACTATAAAATCACATGGAGAACTGAAACATGGGAAAGAGGATTCGTGTACAAAGACGCGGGCGCGGTGGATCAACGTTCCGAGCTTCAACTCACAAAAGAGTAGCCCCCGCAAAATACCCCTTAGCAATTAGAGGAAAAGAATACTTCAAGTCCGCAGTCGAAGGTTTCATTGAAGAGCTTGTTCACGACCCAGGAAGAGGAACACCTCTAGCCTTGATCAGATTCGCGAACGGAGAGAAATGCTACACCGTCGTGCCAGAAGGAGTTTACACAGGCCAACAAATTCAGATCGGCGGAAAGGCATTGGTTGAAGTTGGCAACATACTGCCCATGGGAAAAATCCCCGAAGGCACTATGATATGCAACATAGAACTGCGCCCAGGAGACGGCGGCAAAATCACCAAGTCCTCAGGAACATACGCCACGGTTGTGACGCACACGCCTCAAGGAACCATAATCAAGCTACCATCTGGAAAATCAAAATACATAGACGATTACTGCAGGGCTACAATAGGCGTAGTCTCGGGAGCCGGCAGACCCGATAAGCCCTTCTTGAAAGCTGGATCGAAGTTCCATCTAATGAGGGCTAGAGGGCGCAAGTATCCAAGAACCCGTGGAAGAGCAATGGTTCCAGCCGTGCACCCATTTGGCAGCAGCAAAAGAAGCGCACGGATAGGCACAACAACCTCACACGGAGCTCCACCGGGCCAAAAAGTCGGCTTAATAGCAGCCAGAGGCACAGGAAGAAAAAAGAAAAGCGCAAGAGCTGCAAGCATAGCAGAAAGTTTATAGCATCTAAGGTTACCAGTAGGGTGAAGAAGAATGCCGAAAGAATTCGCATATCGCGGACACACGCTCGATCAACTGCAAAGTCTCTCAATGGACGAATTCATCAACCTACTTCCATCAAGACAAAGAAGAAGCCTCCATCGTGGCTTCTCTGCTGAACACAGGATACTACTTGAGAAGATCAGAAAAGCAAGAGAAGAACTCAGACAAGCAGGCACAGCAACAGTCAAGACACACCTGCGCGACATGATCATTCTGCCAGAAATGATCGGAGTCACAATATCTGTCCACAACGGCAAAGAATTCGTCCCAGTAGAAATCAAGCCAGAAATGATCGGACACTTCCTAGGCGAGTTCGCCATTACAAACAAGCCAGTGAGGCATGGAACCCCAGGCATTGGCGCCTCTCGTTCTTCAATGTACGTTCCACTAAAGTAGCTTGCTTTTGCATTTGCTAGGCGCTGTAGTCCATTTTTGAAGTTTTTTCACTGGGTGGTTTAGCTTCTGGGATTTGCGGCAACGGAATCGGTGGGGGTATATTCAAAGCTCTTGACACTACTACAGACTCTATGAAAACAACATTGGATATTGACTGCACTATGACTGGTGGCGGAGGCTTCTTCTCCTCATAATCCTTGTAAGCTTTTTCTAGCTCGTCTTTGTCGCCAGCCACATAAGCCCGTCCTTTCATGCTAAGCTGTGCTATAGAAGGGTTATAGTTGATTGTTAAGACGAAGGGAACTTCCAGCGTATCTTCACCCTTCTTTTCCATTCCTACAAGATTTAGATTAGTGTTTATCTGAATTGGCGGGATAGGCTTCCTAATATCCCAAAAACGATCAGCAGAAATATTCGTTATGGACACGTTTACCCTAAGCATCTAAATCATCAAAAACATCAAAGCACCGAGTGATTTAAACGTGTTCATTTTCAGCATGCTTGTACCGCGTAAACCCACAGTGCCCACAAGTATACCTATTGCCATGATCAGCCATGAAATACCCAGTTCCACACCGCTCACAAATCGGGCGCAGCCTTACAACCTTGTCTTGCTCAATTTTATACAGTGTGAAAATCTTTTTGTCCTTTTTCTTCTTTTTCTCAGGTTTGGGGGCTTTCTCCGGTTTTTCAGGCTTCTCGGGCGCCACTTCCTCTTTGGGAGCTTCTTTTGGTGCTTCTTCAGCTTTCTTAGGCGCTTCCTTCTTAGGAGCTTCTTTCTTCGATGCTTCTGCCTTCTTAGACATTCTATTCCTTTACCTCTTCCTTAGGTTTTTCAGGTGGCGCATTTCTTTTGATAATGTACTCCGGTTCAATAAGTTTCGCCTGCTCGACAGAATCGTAGACATTCGCTATTCCAGTGGCAATGCGCATTCCTGTCTTCGTTTCAAATCTCTTGATAAAAACCACGTTCTCATCTGTTTTCAACGCGCTGGCAACTGCTTTTCTGATTTCAAGCCTTGATGGTGTGCTGCCTGCCTGCTCATGCTCAGCCTGGAAAGCAACTTCTGTCCGTTTTAACATGGGATTTTGCTTCTGCGACGTTATTTTGACTTCCATGGCTTTTCCTCGTACGTGGTGTTGACTTGATGCAACGCCTTCTTATTTAGCTTTTCGACCATCTTCCATAGCCTTGAGGATGGCAGCAACCTCCGCTTTTTTTGCAGTCGTGGCTTTAACGACTACAATGCCCTGATAAGGCTGACCATAAACAACAAGTGAATCTTCTGGCGCATGCACAACAGCAATGAGTGTTAGCAAATCCTCTTCTCCATCAACAACTATTTTTGTTCGCTTACCAGCCTTCAATGAATCTTGAATTGCCTTGACTGCTTCATCTGTTATCGTTCCTGCAGGATTCATGACATCGACAGATTTCTCCGTTGCAAGCGAGATTGGCTGAGTTGCCTTCCTCATTGCGATATTGTCTATGACTGTTAGGTTTGGGATTATACTGCTCTTCACGAGGTTTTTTGAAACAGTATCTCCAACAGCAACAATGCACGGTGGCTTTTCTTCTTCCACAATCTTCTTGAGTCTATTCATTGTCTTAGCAAAGGAGCCTCGAATAAGGATGCCCAAAGGGTGTTTAAGCTTCATGCGGAGTTCCGGTGTGAGACTGTACGCAACAGACATCTCATCTAACCTTTAGCGCGTACCGTCCTTTCTCCTTGATATTCATAGCCTTTGCTACAGCTGAGCCTTCAGGTTCAAAAACTATCACCAATCCGCTAAAATCGTCACTCAAGCCTGATGTCTTACATCTTGGACACACGTTTTCTTTGGTTAGGAAGTGGCATGTCGGGCAGGCCTTTTCGCTCATTGCTGCTCACCTTTCTTCTGAGTTGCTTGCTCTTTTTTCTCGGGCTTTTCCATTGACTCTTTTATCTTTTGTGTGTCGTATTCGATCCATTCCAGCTTGCCTAGGAAGGGTTGTCTGGCTGTTACACCTATTTTCCCTGAGCTTCCGGCTCTGCCGAGCGAAACTGCCGTAATTCGCACGCGCACTTGATCCCCGCTCATTAGTTTCCTTTTCGTTTCTTTCCCCAGCAAAACGCCTTGCTTTTCATCATAAGAAATGAAGTCATCCATAAGCTGCGAGACATGAAGCAAGGCATCAATCGGTCCTATACGTACGAAAGCTCCGAAATCGGCAATCTCCACAACTTCCCCTTCTACTACTTCTTGAATTTTGGGATAGAATGTTAACAACGAAAAAGTCACTTTGTGGTAGGTGGCACCATCCCCTGGAATTATCTTTCCAGTGGGGCTTACTTTCACGTTGGCTACAGCTATGACATAGCCTAATTCTTCGCTGACTACGCCTTCATACTTTGCTTTAACCTGCTGGTGTCCGACCGCTTCGAGGGGATTACCGAAGGTTTCAGGCGGAATGCGTATCGTGTCTTCCAAGGTTATAAGTTTAAACAGGGTCATAACCTCCCGTCAATCTCTAAATGAGACTTTTGCCTCACATAAATAACTGGCACATTTATATCTCTTAGCCTCCTCCTGAGCAACCTGTCATTCGTGAATACTGGGCAATCCCACTCACGAGCCACTTTAAGAATGATGTCGTCTGCAGAAAGATTGCCTTCATCGACTTCAACCAACTTGCATTTCTCAGCAAGCTGCAAAGCGTAAGCCGCATTCTTCCGCATCTTAGGTGACCCTTCCCGCACAAGCTTTTCGACTTCTTGCCTAACGGGCGAAAGCAACACTGGCTCAAAACTCTTGTTCAATAGTACTTTTAGTTCACCGAAAATGTCTAGCTTGAACTGAAGCGGGACAAAAAAGGCGTTTGAATCTAGAACTACTCTCATGCTTCTTTTAATAGAGCTGGGTGAGTCTGCCATGTTCACTTTATCATTCCGTACCCTATGAGTCTCCATCTACCTGCAATCTTTCTGCTCAAAGCAACTCTAGAACCCGCCTGCGCACAGACTGGTCTGGTGAGCTTCATCAACACCGTGTCCTTCCTAACTGAGGTCACCTTGCCAATAGTTATTGCAGCACCAACGTGTAGGAGCAAGGTTTCATTCATGCTCACCTCTTCAATTTTTGCCAACTCTTTTGTTCCAACCGCTTGCTCCAAAACATGTGGCTCCATCGTCAGCTCGGACAATGTAGGAGGAAGCATGCCCGCCTTTCCAACGATGTTTCCGATTAGGCCATCTGCCTTTGAACACGATGGATCCAGAAGAGTTCCTACGCCTACCAATCCACCACAATGAGCTTCATCCACGTCCTTGCCTCCAGCATGCAAGCTGACAATCTCGCTGAAAAGAGGAGTGTAGGTGTTCCTTCCTTCCTTTTCCGCGACCAATCCCGGACGAATCTCCAACTCATCTCCAACCGAAAACTTCCCTTCCAGTATCGTGCCTCCAATGACCCCTCCTTCCAACTTCTCAATTTGAGTACCAGGTTTGTTGACGTCAAACGAGCGAACAATATACATCAACGGAGGCTTTGTTTCATCCCTCTTTGGCGTAGGCATAAATTCCTCCATTGCTTGCAGAAGGACGTCTATGTTCACGCGGCGTTGTGCTGAAATAGGGACTATGGGCGCATCTTCTGCCACCGTTCCCTTAACGAATCCCTTGATCTCCTCGTAGCTCTTGTGAGCCCTTTTTTCGTCAACTATATCAACCTTGTTTTGGGCAATGACAATATTCTTTATTCCGATAACATCTGTAGCGGCTAGGTGTTCCCTTGTTTGAGGTTGGGGGCATGGTTCGTCTGCCGCTATTACAAGTATTGCTCCATCCATTATTGCTGCGCCTGAAAGCATTGTTGCCATCAACGCTTCATGACCTGGGGCATCAACAAAACTGATTGCTCGGACGAAAGTTGCTTTTGAACCGCAGTTGGGACAGGTTGGCTGTGTAGAATAGTTTTTAGGTGGCTTACAACTGAGGCATTTGTAGATTGGCATGTCCGCGTAGCCTAGCTTTATCGTGATGCCTCTTTTCAACTCTTCACTGTGTCTCGATGCCCAAACACCTGTCAATGCTTGCACTAGCGTCGTCTTGCCATGGTCAACATGACCCATGGTACCAATATTCACTTCAGGCTGCTTCGGTAGAGCCTTACTCTTTTCGCTACTCATTCCACATTTTCCCGTTAATTCTTACAAATTATTGAAACGATTAAACTATGCAAGTTAATAAGTTTTGACCCCATTATCACGCGGTCTTGGTTGCCGTTGAAGCTTCTTTTTCAGCCTCTTTCTGAGAGGGCTCCTCTTTCTTTTCCTTTGCTTTCTTGCCTTCCTTCGCCTTCTTTGCCTTCTCCACAATTTTCAAATTTATCTGCACAATCTCGTCTGTTATTACATCGCCTCGGACTGTCTTGCGTTTTCTCATGCCTTCGTTTGTAGGGTTGAAGCCGACCCCGCCACTCAACATTACTCTCCGCCTGACGCCTCCATGAACGTTTGGCCTCATTGGGAAGCCATCCTTGTCTGAACCACCCGTGATCTGGATCTTATGTCCAGCCAGATCCACAACAGACCCGTCTATTATTTCTCCAATCCTTTTCCCGATCAGAGGCATGGCTCGCGTTTCTTCGAGCTCAACTACCTTTGAAGTTCCTTCTTCCGGGTCTGATACGATTATTTTGAATTTAGCCATTGATGATGAACGCTCCAGTGGTGTTTATGAAAGTTGAGCATCTCTCTATTAAGGATTTATGAGGGTAAAGCTTTTAATTCTGCCGTGAAGTCGTTTTCTGGCTATGTGGCGGCTAGGATTCTTCTTCCACGAAATGGGGTTCGGTCTGCTGTCGATTTTCCTACCATTGTATATTGTGAACATTGGAGGATCATTAGTAGATATTGGGACAATGGCTGCGGCTGCCCTATTTGTGGCGATACCAGCCTCGTTCCTCTGGGGTTATATGTGCGACAAGACAAGACATTACAAGCGTTACATTCTATTTTCATTTCTAACATCCGCCATTCTGCTTTACCTATTTACTTTAACGCGGAACGTGAGTATGTTGGTTCTGCTCTATGCAATTATGTCCTTTCTGCATATGGCTCATGAACCGCCAAAAAACGTTCTGATAGCTGAACTCTATTCCCGACAAGATTGGGAACGATCGTTTGCCTTCTATGAAGGTTTCACCGAGATTGGATGGCTGATCGGATTGGTTCTGGGGTTTCTAACGGCAACTTATGCAGTCCCCGAGGTTTCCACGCTTTTGCTGTGTGGTATCTTGAATCTGGTGGCCTTTGGTTTGTCTCTGATGTTGGTGGCTGATCCTCTTCTCGTTTTTGAAAGAAGCCTCGTGACCATAGAAAAGTCAATAGACTTCGCGTCCCATGGGGTTTTCTTGGCGTCAAGAATGCTTGGTGGGTTAAGTGTAAATGAGAAGCTGACGAGAGAAAATTTGCGCGCTTTTTGCGCTGGTCTAATTCTTTTTTCATTGGCCACGAGCATTCTCTTCACTCCAATGCCGATCTTCGTCTCTCAGATTGTAAATGAAGCTGCTCTTCCTTCAAGCCTCGTCTTTGCCATATTTGTCTTGAACTCGGGTGGAGCAGTCATGGGTTATGCTCTAGCGGCGAAGAGGTCAAGCCAGCGAGCAGAAAAAACCCATGTCGCGCGTGTTGTTCTGTTCCGAAGCTCACTTTCTTTCATTCTGTTGTTGATTTTAGCCGTCCAAAGTCCAATGTATAACGTGATGCTGACGACAGCAATCTTGATCTTGATGGGTTTTGCTTATGCTTCGTTCCTCGTTTACACGCTTTCGCTTTCTATGGAACTCATACCATCGGGAAAGGCAGGCTTATTCAATGTTCTCATAGGCATAGGCGGCGCGTGCGGCTCTTTTGTCGGACCATTCATCGCCTCGCAAACATTCGGTTTCGAAGCAGTTTTCATCACTGCTGGCGTGACTTTCCTAGTGGCGTACCTCGCGTTCAAAATCTTTGTGCAAAGCTAATCGAGCTTATTCTTGTGGTATCGTTTGGCTGAAGTCATTTAGTACAAGGATAGGGTAGGATTTATCTGCAGAAAAAGGAAAGGGATTGTTGCTTCCGCTATTCCACGTGCACTCTGAATAGGTCTATGTCTTCTCGCATTTGGGGCGTTGCTTCAAGAAAGTCTCTGACCGCACGCTCAAGGTCCTTTGACTGTGTCACATACCTTCCAACAATTATTATGTCTGCACCTTTCTGCAGTGCTTCTTTAGCTGTTTCTGGAACTATTCCGCCCGCAACCGCGACTAGGAATTTCTTGCCTTTGAAGGTTTGCCGCATTTCTTGAATGAGATCCAGTCCGAGTGTTCTCCCTGTTTCTTGATCTATTCCTCTGTGCAGTATGACTATGTCCGGAAACTCTTTGACCGTTTTGAGCTTTTTGATCGGATCCTCTACATTCAGCATGTCCACAACAGCATAAATTCCCAGTCTCTTCGCTTCATGAATGAACGAGTCCAACGTTTCAGCAGGTGCAAGGCCAGCAGCCACAACAGCATCTGCAGTCTCATCATAAGCCAAGTCTACCTCAACTTTTCCAACATCCAAGGTTTTCAAGTCAGCCACAACAAACAGGTCTTTGGAAACCTGCCTCAGGTCATTTATCACCCTTGTTCCATATCTTTTAATGAGCGGCGTGCCAACTTCAAGTATTATTCTGTCACTCCCAGGCAACTGTTCGATGACTTTCTTAGCTCTCTCCAAATCCGGATTATCAAGCGCGATCTGAAGATACGGTGGCCTCCATAGGCGAGGCACCTTGAATCCCATTATCGGATGCTTAGCCCTATCCTTGTCATAGAATATCTTTTCCAGCGTCGGATACTTTGACATTGCCCTCTTCAACGCAAGTTTTGTGGCGCTATAATTATAATGATAGATCTTCCGGAAATCCGCTGCCTGTGGATGGATGAAAACGCTGCACACGATGACCCAATCATCTGCCTTGTCCTGTGGAATGATTTCTTCTTCTACGGCATCAGCGACAGCTTTCGCTACGGCCGCCTGGGCTGGCCCGAAGATCTTTCCCACATCTTCAAAATTCTTCACGGTGACTTTTGGCACAAGCAAAGTATGAGGCTTTGGCGGAAGATTAGGTCTTATGACCGCAAGCAGTGGCGTGTGTCCCACGGAAAGATTAGACATACCTACAGCAAAAGCCTCTCCAACCGGACCGCATTTGTCGCCCATCAGGAGGTCTATGTGTGCGACCTCGTTGCCTTCTCCGACAAGTGCCTCACCAATCAAGTAAACCTTTCCAGATGATTCGGCAATCTTGCCTTCGCATGCTGTCGGCACTGTGTCTGCTATCTCTTTGAAGTCGACATTAAACTCTCTGAGCCACGTGTGCAGAGTATCTCTGTGTATGTTGAGAACCTCAGCTGTTCCAGAGACCGTCGGCTTGCTCCTTGGAGGACCACGGGGTTCGCTAGCTTTCTTTGCTGCTTCCGTGAGAAGCGTGACGAGTTCTTCTTTTGTCTGCGGTTTTTTAAGGTCATGCTCCGACACTTTGCTTCACCTAGGATAGGTAGACTGTGAATCTTCTATATAAGAGTGTCGGATTGTGCCCAAGAATGAGAGATTTGGCACTTGGTCTCTGTGAGGTGCTGTCGGATTGTGACTCTGTTGTGGGGGATTCCGACAATCGTTTTCTGTTCTCGCATGGATTTGGAGTGCTTTCCGCCCTTGTCTGTCGAGGTCATTGTGATTCTGAAGTCGGCGTATTACTGTTTGCTGGATTATCGGTAAGCCTATATACCTTGAGAACCATTAACCGCTTGAAATCTGGTTGGGTGGTATCTGGTGTCTTGGAAAGATCTAGTCTGTCTGATTATAGCACTTGTTGGCGTAGCTCTGTTCTTGTACGGTAGCAACGTCTATGATGCAATGTTTGGGTGGAGCGGCTTATCCCTGATAGCCGTGGGTTTGATTGCCGAATTGTTCTTGGGAGCATATGAGGCTTTAAGAAAAAGGGGAAGTTGACTAGAAGCCGTAAAGTTCTGAAAACTTTCCATTCAGATAACTCAAGTACGGCTTCACTGTCAGCTCTTTTCCCGTGATTTTCTTGATGAGCACTGGTGGGTCATAGAGGTTTCCTTGGTTGTGAACGTTCTTGGCCAGCCATTGTTTTACGTCTTTGAAGTTGCCCTTCCCTAGTAGTTTTCTCCAGTTTGGCAGATCCTTCTCCATTGTTGCTAGCATCTGTCCGCTGTAGATGTTACCCAGCGCGTAGCTTGGGAAGTAGCCATAATAGCCGCTTGCCCAATGCGTGTCTTGCATGACGCCTTCGGAGTCGTTTTCAATCTTTATGCCGAGATAGTCCTTGTAGCTTTGGTTCCATATTTCGGGGAGCTCCTTCACTGTTATCTTGCCGGCAAACAGGTCTCTTTCGATGTTGAACCTTATGATTATGTGCAGCCCGTAGGTAACTTCGTCTGCTTCAACGCGGATTTTTGAGGGTTTCACCTCATTGATGGCGTGCACAAACTTGTCTAGGCTAATATCTGCAAGCGTCTTTCCAGCTAGTTCCTTTAGTTTCGGTAGGAAGTAGGCCCAGAATTCCCGTGATCTTCCTATGATGTTCTCTATCGTGCGCGATTGTGATTCGTGGAATCCCGATGAACAACCCGTTCCGACTGGTTGGTACATCCATTCTTGATTCAAATCTTGCTCATAGATCGCGTGCCCAGCCTCATGTAGCACTGAGAATATGGATGAGGCGTACATGTCTTCGTAGTAGTGTGTTGTTATTCGCACGTCATCATAGTAGCCGGTGGTAAATGGGTGTTCGGTTTCGTCAATTCTGCCTCCAGCATTCTTCGAGGTCACGTCATATTGGACAGCTTCGGCAAGGGCTATGGCTAGCTTGTGTTGTACGTCAATAGGAACTCTGCGTTGTAGAATGCTGACATCTGGCTGTTTCGGGGCTGTTTCACATTTCTTCAATAATGAGACCAACCCGGCTCTTAGTTCGTCGAAAACAGTCGTGATCTGTTTGGCCGTCATTTTTGGTTCGAAAATGTCTATCAATGCATCGTAGGGTGTGGCGGTTTTCTTCACTTTTATTAGGATTTCCGCGGCCTTCTTTGCTAGTTCGACGTTTTTCTCAAGTTCAGGTCTAAACATGGCAAAGTTCTTAGCCGCTTTTGCTTTCTTCCACGCGTCTATTGCTATGGCGTGCTGTTTTGCCATTTCCACGACAAGTTTTTCGGGAAGCTTTGTTTGTTCGTCATAGTTTTTCCTGATCAGGTATACGTTTCGCTTTTGAACAGCGTCTAAGCTGTCGTGATCGGGGTGTCGTTCAATGCTTTCCAGCAATTTTCCTATTTGTGGGTCGGTCTCCATTTTGTGCTGTATTCCGCTGAGCAAGGCAAGCTGTTGACTTCTCAAGCCAATTGCCTTTGGCGGCATCATTGTCTCCATGTCCCATTGCATAATTGATTGGGTCGAAATGAAAACAATGGACTCCTTGACCTTCTCCATCAGTTTCTTATAATTTGAAAGCAAGTTTTCCGTCATCTCTTATTGCCTTAGGTTTTGAAGAGTATTCGATAGAGTTTGCTTGTATTTGAGTCTTGCGTGAAGGTAAAACCAAGCGATTGCATGTGCCGAAATGGTGCTCCGGCCGGGATTTGGACCCGGGTCTCCGACTCGAAAGGCCGGAATACTTGACCGGGCTATACTACCGGAGCCCATCAGCCCGGAGGCATCATGCAGAATGTCTCTTCATTCGAATAAAGCTTACCCTTTGAAGGCTGTTTCCGCGCAATCTCTTAGCGGTGCAAGTATCGTGTCTGCTTTGTTCAGCGTTGGGGCGTAGTAAGCTGTTTTTGCGGAATTTGTCATGATTGTCTTTATTCCTAGTGCTTCAGTCCATGAGACCACTGTGCACACGTCCGCCAGCACGTGTCCTCCGCTTCTTTCTACCTTGTTGACATTGTCTTTCGCTATTTCTTTGACATGTCGTGATGTGCACACCCAAAACTCTGTTCCTTCCTTGATTTTTTTGCCTTCGACAAGCCGAGCGATCTGCTTGACTTCGTTCAGAGAACAGTGAGGGCAACCAATGAAGACAAGGTCTGGCTCGCGTGTTGTTGCTGTAGACAAATCCTCAATGGTTCGGTCTATGTCTCCAGCTTCGACATCTATCGCCTCTGTTCCCCTCGATTTCATGCTCGACTTTCGGAAGTCCCGACAGAACATGTTAACCATACCAGTCGTGGCAAGCGCTGCGCCCAGCTGTTTCAAACAATCTTCTGAAGCTTTTTCTACTCCTTGGATCACTGGGATTTTGTCTTCTAAGACTTTGCCTAGATGGATTCCTAGAGCTCCGTACTCCGTTTCGTTTTGCAGCTGTCTGTTCACTGTCACCAAAACGTTTGGCTGTCGATTTTCAGGTTGATGAATTCCGTAATCAGGAGTTTTACCGATTATTGCTGCAGCAAGCGCGCTTGGGCCTCCTTCGCGATTTGTATGAGCGCCAAGAATTGAATTGGCGTAGACTACTGCTGAAGATTCGGCCCAAGCTAGATGCGAACCACGTCTGGACACGTCTGAATAGTAGGGCGTGCAGGTTAGAGATTGTGTGAAACCCATTTTTTCAAACTGATTCAGAATATTCAATTGTTTATCGCGCAGGTCGGTTCCTATCTTCTTAATCAGATACTCGGGATCGACGCTCTGCGGGTTCAGAGTGGAGCGAGTTCTTACCTTCGCGCCACCATCTGCCAATGTCTTCAGAAATTCTGTTGGAGCATCACCTAACGTCTTGTATGAGACTCCTGAAACGTGTGCTGAACTTATCGGAATAAGCTTTTTTGCCTTGAATAGTTCACCTAGTTTAACGAGGATTTTCATGCTTATCTGGTTGGCCCAGCCGCATTGACCGTCGTAGATGCGCTCTTCTTCTTTGGTCAAGAACATTCTTGCTAGTTGTCTCCTCTTTTCAGAATCTTGACAACGCCGTTTGTCGCATCAACTTCAACCATGTCGCCCGTTCTGATCTTTCCGATATGCACTTGGTCTATCATCGGGATGTTGGCAAGTATTGCTCCGACAACGACGACTGGGTCAGCCGCTTCGTTAATTATCGCTTTGGGCGCTAAATTCTTCTTAGCTAAAGAGTACAGGACATAACTGCCCACGGTTGAGCCGTGGCCGTGGGGAAAGCACAAAACCTTGTTTTTTATGCATTTTCCACACAGGTCGTGATTCTTCTCAACTATTCTACCATCAGCAGGGTCAACTCCGCCGAGGAAGCTTATCGGTTTGTTGGAAACTAAGGCTTTAGCTCTGCAATGTCCTTCGACAACCACTCTGCCCTTCAAGGTAATGTTTCGCATGATTAAGCACTTTAGTAGGATATTCTCGCAGTGGTGGGAATTTCGCCCAGGATCTTTGATGATGCTTGGCTGACTTTTTCACGGTTTTCTTGATCCGTGTAGACACGCAATATGTTTATGAAGCCTCTTAGGGTTTCAAAGATTTTTGATATTTCGCTTAGACGTTGCGGGATCTTTTGGCCGTCTTGTGTTTTTTGGAATGTAGGGATTTCCATGGGTTCCATTAACACTGAATGATGGTAAGGAACAGACGGGACTGTGGGCACGTCAATGATCACTGCCTCAGTCTCAACATCGGCTTTTCTTGCGATATCCTCCTGTAACTGCCTTCGATGCGTCTGACGACTGAAAATGTTGGAAATCATTGTGTCCTTCTCATAAAAGGTTCGCTCACAGGCGCATTTGAGCAACTTTCGCCTTTCAAGATTCGCTATGATTTCGCTCGACTTCTTGCAGTTCTTCAGCATTGTCCAAACCGTGTAGTCGTCCATCGCCAAGTATTCTTCTGGAGTTTTGAAGCTTGTCAACCCCAGTTCTTCGTTTGCTCTTTCCATTGCCATGGCAAGCATTATTTGGGCTGCTCTCCCGACACGGTGAAAGTATATGCTTTTGAATGATTCTATTCTGGCGATAATGAGGGATTCAAGGGCTGAAAGTGCGCCCAAATCTACTGCTAAGTTCTCGCCTAGCACGTCTAACGCGTGTATCAATCTGAAAATGTCAATGAACCCATATTCTGCTCCTGTGTGGTATGTGTCCCGCACAATGAAGTCTTGTTTGTCCACGTCAACTGCGCTGCTTATTATCTGGTCTAGGAACGTTTTTTTGGGCTTGTGAAGTCTGCCGATGGCAAGTTTTCCAACTTGCTCTGGATTGTACCCATTTCTTTTCAGAATATCCTTCAATTCACTGTTTTCAATTATCCAGTGGGTCATGTCCTCATGGGTTTTGTTCTCTTTATCCAGCAACTGTTCAAAAACGTGTGAAAAAGGTCCGTGTCCAACGTCGTGAAGCAGGCCAGCCAATCGGACTATTTTTGCCTCTTCTTCAGTTATGAGCCGTGAAATGTTAGGATTCTCTGCGACTCTGCCCGCTAAGTACATGACGCCGACAGAATGTTCGAAGCGTGTGTGGTTTGCTCCTGGGTAAACGTATTCTGAACCTGCCAACTGGCGTAGCCTACGAAGTCTTTGAACAGGGTAGGAATCGATGATTTCTTTTTCTAATTCAGTGATGTAGACGTAACCGTGTACGGGGTCTTTTATTTCGCCCCAATAATCCCTAGACATCGGCGACTTCACCCTTTCTTGGTCGGATAATTATTAATGTATCTTCACTCTTATAATGCCTAACGCCTGAAGACTTGAGGATCAGAATTATGACGAGAAAGGGCTTTTTCATTTGTGTTGAAGGATTAGACGGCTGCGGAAAGACTACACAGACAAAACTGCTTGTGCATAGGCTGAAGAATAGCTACAATGCAGTTTATACTGCTGAGCCAAGTCAAGGAAAAATAGGGCAATTTGTCAAGGAATATTGTTTGCTTGCCCGGAAACGTGGTTCAGTTGTCATTGAAGCTTTGTTATTTGCTGCAGACCGTTTCGAACATGTAGAGACCGAGATTGCTCCTGCCGTGAAGGAAGGAAAACTTGTGATTAGTGATCGCTATGTTTATTCATCGTTAGCCTACCAAGGTGCGGCTGGACTTGATTTGAACTGGATTAGGAAGATAAATGAGCATTCTATCCGTCCAGACCTTGCCATCTTTATTGACGTTGAACCTGAAACCGTTGTTCAAAGGTTAAAGCCAAAAAAGTCTGTGATGGAGAACTTGGAAACGCAACGCAGAGTCCGAGATGTCTACTTGAGATTCGTGGACAAAGGAGAACTCGTCAGAATAGATGGAAATGCGTCAAAGGGCAAGGTTGCCAACGAGATTCTGAAAGTGGTCGTAGGATTTATGGAGAAAGCTTGTTAGGAAGCATCAAGAGCTTTCAATATTCTTTTAGAGAATGTTTCATTGACTTTGTTGCAGACGATGTTGATGACATCTTCAGGCGACAAGTACCGTGGCCCTCTTTCATGAAACACTTGCATATCCATCGAATCCTCGCCAAACGTGAAGCGCAGCATGTAGTAGTCAAATCTCAGCGGCGTTTTCCTTTCTTCTTGCATCCTGTAATAACGGACAGCACAGAGGAAATCTAGGACTTGGAAGGGTTTCTTGCGTATCTCCTTTTGCACTCTGTTTTCTTCTTCACCATTAAGATAGTTGAAATCACCTGCTTCTGCTATTCCAAACTCAAGGTTAACCTTGCATTGGGGAATTGACGGATCAGCGATGCTTTCTAGGCTGAGGGTTTCGTTGTTCAGCTTTTGAAAAGTTTCGACCAAGACCTGCTGCAGTTTCTTGATTGAAACTGAAACGGCAAAGTGCTTTATTCCATGGATAGTTTTGGGAAAATTGGCATAAAACCCAAGCATGCCAACGTCTCCGCCTAGGCGCTTTTAACTTTCCTTATCTTTTCAATATTCTCTAGTAAGCCGGAAAGTGCATTGCCCAGTTTCTGCACCTCTTCTACGTCTTCTGTGTGCTGCATCTTGTTCTGTATTTCCTGAACCTTTACCAGAAGTGTAGCTTCAAGACTACTCAGAGCCATGGAGCTTGTCGCCTCTTCAGCTTCTTCACCTTCTTTCACTACTATGACTTTCTTTTCGCATTTTGCACACCAAATCGTGTCATCTTTCAATCGAAAAAGCGGTGAAGCGCAAGCTGGACAGGCCAGTTCTGTGAGGGTTGAGCCTTGGCGTAGCAGATCAGCCATGTGCTTAACGTGTTGTTCTTCGCTGTTTTTTCGCGACAAGTTTTAAAACCCCAAAGTAAATAGGTATAAAGGCTTATATAACAAGGTTACCGCGAAAACGTTTCGGGGTAGCAACTATGGTCAGAAAGAAGAAGATGGAAGAGTACGAAGAGCGGATAAAGCAGGCTATTGCCGTGCTTGAACAGGTCTCTGAAGACACTACCACGCCTAGAAACATCAGGAGAACGGCAAAAGATTCGATGAGCACCTTGCAGACAACCGAGTACACACCTGCGGTGAGAGCCGCGAACGCAATTTCGCTTTTGGATGAGATTCTGCAAGACCCAAACATGCCACAGTACACGAGAGTAAAGTTGTGGAACGTAATGAGCTTCATAGAAGCAATAAGAGATTAATATGCGGACACAAAAGTATCTTCTACTTCTGATTTAGGAAGTATATTGAATGAAAATATTCCATTATCAGAATGTTGAAGCAAAGGATGCGGAAGAAGGAGCCTCAAAGCTAAAAGTGCGATGGCTTATCACAAAGGACATGGGGGCTCCTAACTTTGCAATGAGACTATTCGAGATGGAGCCAAAAGGATACAGTCCTTTGCACACTCATCCCTGGGAGCATGAAGTCTTTATCTTAGAAGGTGATGGCGTCGTGGTTGGAGAAGATAAAGAAAGAAGGTTCAAGGCCGGTGATGCCATCTTCGTCGCTCCAAATGAACTGCATCAATTCAGAAACAACGGAGCAAAAATCCTAAGGTTTCTGTGCATGGTACCCATCCGAGATAAGTGATCAGTTTTCGATGTCGGCTTGCTCGTTAGAAATATATGCTAGTTGTGACATCTAGCTTTGGGTTTCAGGGGATAAGCCCTTTGAAGTATGACGTGATAATTGTCGGTGCCGGTCCAGCAGGAATATTCTCGGCTCTCGAACTCACCGAGAAAAACGACCTCAAAGTCCTCATGCTTGACAGAGGAAGAGACATAAACCAACGCAAATGCCCATCCAGCCGCGGATTCGAATGCGTCCACTGCGACCCGTGTGCAATTTTGTCTGGCTGGGGCGGGGCAGGAGCCTTCAGTGACGGAAAACTCACATTGTCAACAGAGGTAGGCGGCTGGCTTAACCAATATGTCTCAAACAAAGAGCTGGCGGAACTCCTGAACTATGCAGATAATATTTATCAGAAGTTCGGCGCAACGAAGTACACCTACGGAGAGGACGTTGAAAAGATAGACGAGATCGAACGGAAGGCATCTCTGGCAGGTCTGAAACTAATTCGTCAAAGGATCCGTCACATGGGCACTGAATGGTGCGCCCAAACGCTTCAAAAGATGCGGCAAGAACTGAACGGAAAGGTGGAGTTCAAACCGAAAACAGACATTAAGGGATTAATAGTCAAGAATGGCGTCATCGAGGGCGTTGTAACCATAGACGGCGAGAAATGTTTCGGAAAATATGTGATTGTTGCTCCTGGTAGAAGTGGTGCGGAATGGCTTCAGACTGAAGCCCAAGCTTTAGGTTTGAAGACGCTTAATAACCCAGTTGATATCGGCATAAGAGTTGAGGTTCTAGCTTCTGTCATGGAGGAGTTGACCAGTGTTCTGTACGAGCCCAAACTTATCTACTATTCGAGATCATTCGACGATCAGCTTCGCACTTTCTGTGTTGCTCCTTATGGGCAGGTCATAACAGAATCCTATGACGGAGTCTTAACCGTTAATGGTCAGAGCTATGCAGAGCAAAAAACGGAAAACACAAACTTTGCCATTCTGGTCAGCACGTCCTTCACTGAACCGTTCAAGGAGTCGATTGCCTATGGCAAGTATGTTGCCAGGCTTTCGAATCTTCTCAGCGGTGGCGTCATAATCCAGCGATTAGGTGATCTGGAATCAGGCAGGAGGTCAACGCCTGAAAGAATAGCCAGAAGCGTAGTGACCCCTACACTAAAGAACGCGACGCCAGGCGACTTGAGCTTTGTACTGCCATACCGTTATCTAGCAGACATAAGAGAGATGCTTCAAGCTTTGGACATGATCGCCCCAGGCATACACTCAAGAGACACTCTACTATATGGGATTGAGGTGAAATTCTATTCTTCAAGGCTGCAGCTTAGCAACTGTCTGGAAACCAAGGTTCACAACTTATTCACCATTGGAGATGGCGCAGGCGTTACAAGAGGGTTGATTCAAGCCTCAGCGTCAGGCGTTATCGTTGCGAGAGAAATTCTGAAGAGAGACAAAACGAAGGCGTAAAACCGATGTCAGTGGTTGATGAAATTAAGTGCTCACATTGCGGCGGACCAATAGCGTTCAAGCCAGGCGAAATCTTGGCTACATGCAAGTACTGTGGCTTCACAGTGGTTATAGAGACTGGACAAACCTTCACGTTCGAGCATTCTCTGCTGATGAACAAATATGACCAGACGCAGGTTGAAGAACCAATTAGAGATTGGATGAAGGAAGGTTTCCTGAAGCCTCCAGATTTGGCGAAGAAGTCGAAAATAGTGCAGAAAGAGCTGATCTATCTGCCTTTCTGGGTCGTGTCCGCAGCAGCCAAGAGCAGCTATGAAGGGATTTTTGAGCGCATAGCCCCAGCTATTGTGAAAGAGGGAAAGATTGAGAAGGAATACAACTGGCTTGTCTTGGCAAGGAAGGCCACAGAGTTTCCGACGAAGGAGTATGATGTGCCGCTGGAGGGCAAGATCCCGTTTGACTTTCGGAAGATTGAAGCTTTTGCTAAGGTTTTGAATAGCGAGATCGATAGGGATGAGGCTGTGGAGCTTGCGAAACAGCAGATTGAGGATCATCATCATTTCCTGATTAAAGAGGATGTGGACAAGGTCATCGAAATGAAAACTGAATTGAACGTGAAACAGGTGGTTTACTTGCATGCTCCCATATGGTTTGTCAAATACGAATACAAAGGCAAAGACTACCAGTTGCTGGTGGATGGGGCAACAGGAACACCCATTAAAGGAGACATTCCTTCTGCTGGGTTTGGAATGCTTTGACCAACAACAAAACTTTAAAAGCAACCATGTTTCTTGTGTGAAATCGAATAATAATAATAGAGTGAGGAAATGATTCTTGACAGAAAAAACCGATATGTATGATAAGGCGAAGAAGCAGATGCGACTTTCCGAAAGAATAGCAGCTGCACTGCCAGGCTTTCGCGGTTACAAAGAGAAAGAACTACGCAGAGAGTCTGACAAGCTTATTCGAAATCACTTGTACCAGAAGCTTTTACAAGCCAGAACTGATCTTAAGGCTGTTTTTCAGAAGTTATCTGACCGCAGGGCGTTTGACGTTCTGACGGACATGGATCGACTTGTTGCAAGGTTTGACCGTATAGTTGAGAAGGTGAACCATGCTTCTTACGGATATACAGGATTCTTTGACGTCGTCAAGGTTGAAGAGGAAGCTTTAGACAGGATGATTGATTTTGACAACCGCCTGATTGACGACGTCGACAACATCGTCAATGAAGTCAACGCATTCAAAGGCGAGGTCATGAAACAGAAGTTTGACAAGGCCAAAGAGCGTGTACAAAGTCTGTCTGACACGTTGGAGGCTTTTGAAGAAGCCTTCGATAAAAGGCAAGAAACGATTTTAGGAGTGAGCTAGAATGCCGCAAGTTGTAGAATGGAAGAACCCAGGCGCAGAAGACATTCTCTGGAAGTACCCCGACGAGGAGCTCACATGGGGCGCTCAGCTAACCGTGCACGAGTATGAGGTTGCGGTCTTCTTCAGAGATGGCAAGGCTTATGATGTGTTCAATGCTGGAAGACATCAATTAACAACGTTGAATTTGCCGGTTTTGACGAAGTTGCTGACGCGCATTGCTGGCTTCAAGGAGAAGCCTTTCAAGGCAAGCGCCATTTTCATTTCAACGAAGGTTTTCGCTGGAAAGTATGGAACACAGGCACAGACCACGGAGCTTGCACCGCTAAAAGTGTTCGGTTCATTCTGGTTCAAGGTTGAAAGCCCAGAACTGTTCGTCAATGAAGTTGTTGGTGGACAAAACGCCTACACTTCTGAAGATGTCAACAACTATTTGCGCGGGTTCTTGAACGAGAAAATGATCGATGAGCTTTCACACTATGACTTGCTAACCGTTTTCACACGGCTTGACGAGACATCGGTGATTGTCAAAAACGCAATCCTTGACTACTTTAAGCGGATCGGCTTAGAACTGACTGATTTGAAGTTTGAGGGCATAGACACGACGCCGGAGTATCGTGAACGGCTGTTCTGGTTGAGAACTGGAAAGGCCGCGCCTGAAGAAGTTCTGCGAATGGAGACAATCAAGAAGGCTGCGGAAGAGCTTGGAAAGTCGTCTGGAGCGGGGTTGGGCACGGGTATGGTGCTTATTCCGCAGGTGATGACTCCTACTGGTCCAGCGCAAGCGCCGGCTGCTGCTTTGGTTATCTGTCCGAAGTGCAACGCACATATTCCTGCAACATCGAAGTTCTGCCCCGAATGCGGAACGGTGATTACTCCGCCATCTAGCGGGACGATGGCTTGCCCGAAGTGTGGCAAGACTATTCCGTCATCTTCGAAGTTCTGTCCAGAATGCGGCGAGAAAATCTAGGTGCGGAGGTGGCCGTTAAATGGCTGAGCGGAGTTTGCTTTCGATTGGCATACTTCTGGCAATTGTGGTGGTCAGTATACTTCTTTATCAGCCTCTGCAAGTCATAAAAGACTGGACTTTGACTCTGCCATTGATAGTCTTGCTGTCTGGTCTTTGGGCGATGGTGCTTTCTGGTATGCGGTCTTCTAGCCCTCAGAAATATGAACGCGGAGCGTTTAGCACTCTTTCGTGGGGTTTGCTGCTTGTTGCGATTGGCGGTGCTTGGTTCCTGTACGGCTATGGCTGGTACTACTCGTTGATAGTGATACTGCTTGCGCTTGCTGGCTTAGCGATTGCTGCTTCCCTGAAACGGAAATAGCCTTCAGTATTTCTTCTAAACCTTTTTCTATTCTCTATGCAGTTAATGCTAGCAGAGGCCAAATGCATCATGAGCGAGAAGACGATCGGTCGCGGTACATGGTATGACAAGATGGCTGCAAAGATCACTGAGAGAGAGGGAAAGCTAGGCAGAGACATGGATTTATTGAGAACAGAGATGGGCATTGCAGCTTCTGGTTTCCCGCATATTGGCAACTTGAGCGACGCGGCCAGGTCTTTCACCGTGACCTTAGCGTTGAGAGAGCAAGGCTTCAATTCTGAGCTTATCGCTTTTGCCGATGACAAGGATGGCTTAAGAAAGGTTCCGGCTGGAATGCCCGAGTCTCTGGAACAGCATTTGGGTAGGCCAGTGACCGATATTCCGGATATTTTCGGTTGCCACAAGAGCTACGGGGAACACATGACGTTGCTGGTTCGGGAAGGCATGGACAAGTGCGGTATCGAGTACAAGTTCATGTCGGCCACAGAAGTTTACAAAAGCGGGTTGTTTGACAACGAGATCAGAACCATTCTTCTGAATGCAAAGAAAATAGGAGAGATTATGAGAGAGGAGGTTGGACAAGAAAAGTTTCTGGAAATTCTGCCTTATTTCGCGGTCTGCGAGAACTGCGGTCGAATTTACACGACTAAGACTTATGATTTTCTGCCCAAGGAGAACAAGGTTCTGTACGCGTGTGAGGGGATGGAGGTCAAAGGGCGGTGGCTGGAGGGCTGCGGGCATAAGGGTGAGATGGATTACAGGAAGGGTGAGGGGAAGCTAACCTGGAAGGGCGAGTTTGCGGTTCGTTGGAAGGCTTTGGACATTAGGTTTGAAGCTTTTGGGAAGGAGGTTGCTGATTCGGCGCGCGTGAATGATCGCATATGCCGAGAAATACTCGATTGGGAGCCGCCATCTCATGCGAAGTACGAGTTGTTTTTGGACAAGAGTGGCAAGAGAATGTCAAAGTCTGCTGGAGTAGGTCTCACTCCGCAAACGTGGTTCAAGTACGGTTCTCCAACTTCCCTCATGTTGCTGATGCTGAAGCGGTTTGTTGGTACGCGAGCGTTAGACGTGACTGATGTGCCGATTTACATGAATGAGCTGGGTGATCTGGAATACGTATACTTCGGTAAGAAACAGGCAAAGAGCGAAAGAGAACTTGTCAAGCTTCGGGGTTTGTACGAGTACTGCAGGGCTTTAGAGCCGCCTAAGAAGCCAAGCGTTAACGTGCCTTACAACTTGATGACGTTTCTTGTCAGGGTGGCTCCCAAAGGCAACGAAGAAGAGTACATAACCGAGAAGCTTCGCAGCTATGGCTACTTGCAGAAGAATCAGACTCTAGACGAGGATGTGAAAAGGCGAATTGAGTATGCGTCTAATTGGATTAGGGATTTTGAGGAGATAAAAGAAACCGCAGTCACCCTCAGCGGTGATGAGAAAAAAGCTGTGGCAGAGTTGATAGAGGTGTTGAAGATCGAGGATGAATCTGAGAAGATACAGAACGCCGTGTTCAACATCGCTAAGAAACACAAGCTACAGGCAGGCAGTTTCTTCAAGGTTCTCTACAGTGTGCTGTTGGGGACCCTGCAGGGGCCCAGATTGGGTCCGTACATTCTTGCAATGGGAAAAGAGAACGTCACTGATGCCCTGCAAAGAGCATTAAGCCAACGCGAATAGTCTGGTAAACCCTTTTATTACGATTATCGTATTTCTCGTATCGTGTGGCCCGTAGTCTAGGCTGTACTCAGACTAGAGTGGAGATATCACCCGCAACTCCTTCTTTTTTGGCTTTGACTCCTACATTTAAGCAATGGCAAATCCATGCGCGCGCTATGAAAGGAAGGTCTGAAGCCTTTCTTGCGGTTGTTGTTCGTTTTGTCTATTAGAAGATTCTTTCAGAAACGTTATTTAGTGGTTGAACTGATTATAGTTGGGGGAGAGGGAATTGTTGAACAAGGTTATTTCTTGGGCAATGCTCGCGATGCTTCTTGCTGCGGGCTTGGTTTTGGTTCTTAAGACACCGGTAGTCAAAGCGACTGATACCATCTATATTAGGGCTGACGGCTCAATAGACCCACCCACAGCACCAATGCAACAAAATGCGAACAATCACACTTTGGCCAGTGATGGTTTCACATTGCAAGGTTCAGAAGGAAAGGAGAAATGATTGGGAAAGCCGCATCGGTAATGATGTGCGTATCGCTGCTAATAAGCATGCTAACCATTGCATTAGACATAAAACCAGTTGAAGCGAACCCAGCAATTATTAATGTGCCCGAAGACTGCTCAACCATACAGGCAGCCATAAATACGGCAAATCTAGGAGATACAATTAATGTATCTTCAGGAACATACCGTGAGAACGTGGTTCTGAACAAGACAGTTTCGCTCATCGGGGAGAACAAGCACAACACTGTTATTGATGGAAGCGGCACTGGAAACGTGATTAATGTAACAGCTAACGACGTCAGCATAAGCGGCTTCACGATAAGAAACAGTGGGACATTATCATGGGTCGATTGCGGTATCCATGTTTACTACCAAAGCTATGGTAACAACATAAGCGACAACATTTTGACAAATAACTCAGTAGGAGTTTTCCTCGACGGTAGCAGGAACAATGCCCTTGCTAATAACTATGCCGAATCAAACTGGCCCATAGATATTTGCCTCTTCTGTTCCGATAACAATGTCCTTGCTGGTAACGATGTCAAGTCAATCGGTATGGGTGGTTCTAACAATAATATTCTGATTGGCAACAACGCTTCTTCAAACATCGGCGGGATCGGAATTCAAGCGGGCGGCTTCAATAACACTTATATTAACAACACTGCGTCAAACAACCGGATAGGAATTCGTCTCTCAGGTTGCAACAATGTCCTTATGGGTAATAACGTCTCATTCAACGACGAGGCTGGAATACACCTCATGACTGAGCCAAATCCGGAAACGCCATGCGAACACAACATTCTTATTGGGAACATAGCCTCAAACACCCTCTCAGTATGGGGTGACGGAATCCGTGTCGATTTTTGCAACAACAACACCATTACTAATAACGTCGTTTCCTCAAACAACGGTTATGGAATTGACCTATCCGGTTCCAGTAATGACACCATCACCAACAACACCATTTTATTGAACAACCAAGCTGGGATCAGGCTCGGCACTTATGGAGAAGCTGTAAATGATAGATACTTCAGCAAAAACAACACCCTTATCGGAAATACTATTTCCTCAAACTATTATTATGGGATCTTGCTTGAACGTTCTAACGGTAACAAGGTTTTCCACAACGAGTTCATCAATAATATGGCTGTTCAAGCAATCTCAGCCTCACCTGAGTATGTAAACACATGGGATGATGGTTACCCTTCTGGCGGCAACTATTGGAGCGACTATACTGGCGCGGACTTGTACAGTGGTCTTTATCAAAATGAGATAGGTCATGATGGAATAGGCGACACACCATACGTTATCGATTCAAACAACCAAGATAATTATCCGCTTGTGAAGCCTTGGGAATTCATTGGCAATGAGACTATCTACATTAGGGCAGATGGAAGCGTTTATCCTTCAGGTGCTCCAGTCCATCGAGAGGAAGACCTCTACGCCTTGACTGACAGCATCACCAGTGACGCTGATGGAATCGTCGTTGAGAGGAATGATATTATATTCGATGGTGGAGGCTATAGTATTCAGGGATATGGAGTCGGAAACGGCTTTAGCTTGTTTGGCATACACAACTTCACCCTCGAGAACACGAACATCCAAAGCTTCATGAATGGTACGTGCCTAGTTTCTTCTTCGAATAACACCATAATACGGAACAACATAACAGACACCTTGATGGGATTTTTCCTCAGTTCTTCTTTCAACAACACGCTTTCTGGAAACAATGTGACAGCGAACGTGGGATACGGAGTCTGGGGTATCAGTTCTTCATACAACGATGTGAGTGAGAACATCATAGCAACAAAAGACAGAATCTATTCCGGCATCGCTTTCTGCTCGTCTTCGAACAACACTATGATGTCAAACGATGTAACCGGCAACTCTGAGGGCATTCGGCTTGAAGGTTCTTCAAACTGCAGCATTGTTGGGAACAGCATAACAGCAAATGCAGTTGGCATCCAACTTTCTGATTCTTCAGACTCAAACATTTTCTTCGAAAACAGCATAGTAGACAACTCATTCGGGATTCGGTTCATTTCATTACCCGATTCCTTGCCATGTTCTGGCAACAAGTTCTATCACAACAACCTTGCAAACAACGCACAGCAGGTCGAACTATCTACGTCGAGCGCAATCGCAACCGTTTGGGATGATGGTTATCCTAGTGGCGGAAACTACTGGAGCGACTACAATGGTGCAGACTTGCACAATGGGCCTCACCAGGACGTGACTGGCAGCGACGGTGTTGGAGACACACCCTATGTCATTGATGGAGTTAATCAAGACAACTATCCATTCATGAGTCTGAACGGGTGGCTAACCTATCCGATATCAACTGAAAGCAACGTCACAATAACCGATATGAGGGCTGACGAATACTCTCTAAACTTTACAGCCTCCGGCCCTATAGGGGAGACGGGCTACGTCAACGCCACTGTGCCAGTGGGACTTAACGCCACCGACATCACAGTATTCGTAGACGACGTTCAACCGAGCCCACCATTTCCAACAATCACCTCTAACGGCACACACTACTTCGTCTACTTCGAATTCACCCTCAGCACCCACGACATTAGCATACAGTATAAACGCACAATTCTAGGCGACGTAAATGCAGACGGTGTCGTTGACAGCACCGATCTTGGCATACTAGGCAGTGCATGGGGCTCCTTCAAAGGTGATCCAAACTACATTTCAGAAGCAGACATCAACGAAGACAGCGTAGTAGACTCAAGCGATCTAGGCATTATGGGCGCCCACTGGGGCGAAACCGAATAACCCCGAACACGTCCTGAATTCACGGCTTCTGCCAGAACAGGTAGACTTTCGTCTGCAACAGAAAGCCACAGGTTTTGATGAGCGTTGCCAGTTGCTCAACGCTGGCGTTCCTCACCTTCTTATCATAGAGCTTTGTGTCCCCGTAGGGCATGCCACCGACGAAGACTTTGAAAAACCGTGGATGCTTGTACTTAATCAACGCAGTTCTGACAGCTTTCTCCTCTGTAGGCCTAAACTCCCCAAGCTTCCTCATAACGTAGCTGTGGCTGCCGAGCAGTTCAAGATTAAATCCGAGCCCTTTGAGAATATCTGCGAGCTTCAGCACCTGCTGGATCGGCGTCTGCTCAGCGCGCGCTTAGTGCACCTCGTGGAACTCGGCTTCTAATACGTGACAGGTGAGTACGATGACGGCGGAAAGCTGTTTAAGAAGAAAAAGCTGTTATATCTCGGCTCGCAGACCTCAGAAGGGTAGTAGTCCAGGTGAAAGGGCCCGTAGTCTAGTCTGGATACCAGTGTCCTCCTCACTTTTTCCAGAGGTTTGGATTAGGACACTGGCCTGCGGAGCCGGAGATCCTGGGTTCAAATCCCAGCGGGCCCGCTACTCTATGCTTTTCTACGTTCTTTTCTCTTGAAAATCAGTCAATACGGATACCCCCATTATGGTTTTCAGATCGTTGGATTTCAGCTTCGTTGTAAAGTCTTAAGTGTCATCAATGGGCATTTTGTGTCTGGGTTGTCGCTGATGAGTGCTGTGGCGTTTGATGGAACTGAGGTTTTGCTCACCGAGGAGAGGTGGAAACATATTGTTTTGAGGCATCCGGAGTTGGAGGATAAATTGTCTTTGGTTGTGAATGCGGTTGCCAGCCCTGAAGTTTATCTTGATGCAGGTGGAGCGTTTCACGTTTTGAAAAGGCTTTCTAATGAAGTGTCTGATTATCTTGTGGTGATCTATTTCAAGGAACATGGAGAAGGCTATATAAGAACGGCTTACTAGACGAGTCATGGAAGAAAAGTCAGGAGGTATAAGCTATTCAGAAGGTTAAGACCCTCCTAGATATTGATGTCAAAGAAGTGTTGGAAAGAATAGAGAAGAAATATCGTGTGAAGTTGCCACGTAAGGTTATTACTGTTGACTATGGCGACGATGTGGGCGATCTCTTCATTAGGTTTAAGCATGCGAAGACTAGTGAGGGTGAGCCGACTGGGGACGGGCAAGTGATATTGCATTATGATGAAGACAAGAACATAGTGGCGGTAGAAATTCTGAGCATTGCAGCTCTGTAATCTTGATCTATTGAACTCTTCTATTACGATAACCGTTTTTGTTGTGTCAGAGTCCTTGATCTAGGCTGGACTCAGACTTCAGTGGCGATATCTCCCGCGTACCCCCTCTTTTTCTCTTATGCAGAAAAACTAGAATTTTCTTCTATGACCAGGCCCATGTTTATGCTCTGAAGCCGGGTGGGATTCGAACCCCCACCACAGTAGAGATATCACCCAAAGTCTAAACTATTAGTCGACTTTTCTGCTAATCTGATATACCCAGTTAGAAGTAAGACGACTTTGAATGGAAGCGTTGTGAAGAGGTTGAGCACGCACCGTATAGCTTCTTACCACAAAGGATATCTAGTGGTTGAACCTATACTAAGACTGGGGGAAGGAAATTGCCAAACAGAGTACTTCTTGGACCCTTGTTGGCACTCCTGTTTAGTAGCATGTTAGCAGGGACTTTTCACATTGAGCCCGTCAAAGCAAGCGGAACCATTTACATCAGGGCTGACGGAAGCATAGACCCCCCAACAGCACCAATTTCGACCGTTGACAACGTTACCTACATCTTCATAGATAATATTAACGATTCCGTTGTTGTTGAGAGGGACAGCATAATAATAGATGGAAACAGCTCCACGCTTCAAGGAGACGGAACAGGTGTTGGGTTGGGTCTGGAAGGAAGACGAGGCATAACCGTCAAGAAAATAACCATCATAAATTTCTCGGTGGGCATCTACATGTACAGCGAATATAGCTACTATGGTGTCTGCACCATAAGAGACAACACAATACTAAACTGCAATTGGGCAGGCATCGAGGTTGTTGGGTACAATAACAACAACATAAGAGGCAACATCGTAACAAATACCCCTTATGGCATCTACCTAAGTGGATGTGATGGCAACATCGTAAGCAACAATTACATAAACGGCGGTGGCATCTACTTGAACGGGGGAAGTGACAGCAATACTATAAGCTATAACAAGATAATGAACAGTGCTGACGGCATTATACTAATGGACAATTGTGGCAACAACATCATAAGCTGCAACGACGTAGTAGATAGCTGGTTTTATGGCTTCTATGTATACTTATGTTTTAATAACATCATCTATCACAACAACATCATCAACAACGATGTTCAGGTTTATAGTGAAGCTTCGGTCAACATTTGGGATGATGGGTATCCTTCTGGCGGAAACTACTGGAGCGACTATGCTGGCGTAGACTTTTACAGTGGTCCTTATCAGAATGAGACAGGCAGAGATGGAATAGGAGATACTCCATACATCATTGATGCAACCAATACAGACAGATATCCACTCCGGAATCCGTGGCCATTCAGAATAGTCGAAACAACCGTCAATATAGCAGGAACAAATTACACCATCCCAATAGAAAGTAACGCGGCAATAACCCATGCTGTTGCCACGAAAAGCGCTCTATACTTTAACACATCTGGCCCCACTGGAACAACAGGCTACATCAACATATCCTTCCCAATGGGCCTCAACAAAACCGAAATCAAAGTGTTCATTGACGGTGTGAAGCTCACGCCCCCTCCCTATCCAATAATCACCTCTAACGGAACACATTACTTCATTTATTTTGAGTCCACCCTAAGCGTTCACGACACGATTGTGCAATACGCAATTGTTGACATAGCAACAACCAACGTCACACCACACAAAACAGTAGTAGGTCAAGGCTACTGCACATCCATTAACGTGACCGTTGAGAATCAAGGCAACTACACAGAAACGTTTAAAGTCTTCGCCTACTACGACGAGTTAGTTATCCCCACACCTTCACAGTGGGACACTTTCTGGAGCATGGGAGACGTAAACAGAGACGGCTTTATTGACATGGAAGACTACGCCTTATTAGAGGCTGCATGGGGTTCCTATCCTGGTCACCCAAGATGGGACCCACGTTGCGACCTCAACCAAGACGGCCACGTAGGCCCAGTGGATTTGGGCATTTACGGCGCAAACTACGGCAGAAACATCTGGACATACTTCGGATTAGGAACACCCCCCATCGGAACAAAAATAGTTACCAACCTACCCAACGGAACTTCCACCACCATTACCTTCACATGGAACACTACAGGCTTTGCTAAGGGCAACTACACCATAAGCGCCTACGCTGAGCCTGTTCCAGGCGAAACCGACACAGAAGACAACCTGTTCACAGGCGGATTAGTCAAGATTGGCATTCCAGGCGACATAAACGGAGACACTGTCGTTGATTCAACCGATCTAGGCATACTTGGCGGTGCATGGGGATCATACAAAGGAGACCTAATCTACAATCCGAATACTGATATCGATGGCGATGGAGTAGTAGACTCAAGCGACTTAGGCATAATGGGCGCTCACTGGGGCGAAACAGAATAGCCTCGAACACGTGCTGAATTCAAGGCTTCTGCCAGAACAGGTAGACTTTCGTCTGCAACAGAAAACCACACGTCTTAATCAGCGTCGCCAGCTGCTCAACGCTGGCGCCTCTCACTTTCTTATCGTAGAGCTTCGTGTCACCGTAGGGCTTGCCGCCGACGAAGACTTTGAAGAACCGTGGATGCTTGTACTTTATCAACGCAGTTCTGACAGCCTTCTCCTCCTTAGGGCTGAGTTCACGGAGCTTCCTGAGCACGTAGCTGTGGCTGCCGAGCAGTTCAAGATTGAAGCCGAGCCCTTCAAGCATGCCTGCAAGCTCCTAGGGCAGCACTCAACCATATCATAACATTCTCAATGCTCGGCAGTTCCTTGGGCAAAACCTGAGAAGAAGAAGGCGGTTGATTCTTTTCACTGCCTACTTCTACTCGTAACCCAAGGCGCCGCATCTTATGATAGATCATGTCCTCATTCTTGCCCAGGACCTTCGCGATCACATCAATGTCTTTGCGCTTCTTGACAAGTTGAATGAGCGTGCGCTCCTCTTCCTTGGTCCACGGCTTACCCTTTGGCACGATATTCCTCCTTAAGCATGAAGACTCTGACGCGGCTTCGTTTTCCCTTACTTGCCAATCCTGTTCTGTAAAGTTCGTTCAAATGCAGGCTTTCTACTGCCCGAGATCGCTTCGTGATCTTGGCTACTTGCTCGGCTGACGTAGGTCCAGAGAAGGACTTGAGAGCGTCAATGGTTGTCTGTATGCCCGTGGATAAGTAGACAGGTTTCACGGGTCCATGTTGATTCTGAGAAGATGCGATGACTAGATCTCTCAGTGCCCTAATGTCCTTTCGGATTTTCACAAGCGCTCTGACAATTTCGCGGTATTGTGCTCCCATTGCTAGCTCACCTTTTGCCCCGCGAAGATCCCAAGGATCGTTCCGGTTAGCAAGGATATTGTAGAAGATCTCACTGCTCAACGTGTGAAGGAGAATAAGATGGGCAATCTCCAAGCCTGACAAGCAGAGCGTCATGCCGATCCCAAACTTCACTAGCAACACCAGTTTCTCGTTCGGTTCCACAATGACAAGCCTGCCTCGACTGCTTCTTCTATCCCGGTCTTCTGGAACCTTACGCGTCAGCGCATCGCGAATCACGTCTTTCACGTGTTATTACCGTACCCATGGTTTATGACGCGCATCTGCGCCATCCGCTTCGTCCGACGTCCACCGACGAGAAAGCTGTTCAGCAACAGCCTAGCTTCTGGCGTCAAAGGCTTTCTGCAGAACGAACGCTGGCAAACCTGGCCAACGAACTCGCCCGCTTCTTGCTTCCGTGCTGGACGCTTCAGTGTATGGCGCTTTTCTGCGTTTGTTCTTGCACGGCTTTCCGCATCAAATCCTTGATGGCGTCACTGATGCCGTGTGGGTACTGAGGATTGACCACTTGTTCCATGAAGTCTTTGAGCAAGCTGCTCTGAATGCTATAGATCGTCAGGCTCACCACGATCCCGTCCCCCAGCTTGGCCTGCATTGCTCGTTCACCTCGCTTTTGGTAGGCTGGGCACGTCTGCCTTCACGCAGCGCATAACCCTGAACAGTGTGCAAGAGGGGAAGTCCCTTCAACGTGGCTCGTGAAAACAGGCTTGCCATGCCCAATGGACTTCGAAGAGTCTAGCCCTTAAAAGGGCAACGCCTGAACGACTCAGCTGCTGCCTGGAGAGGCGAGTGAAAGTGTAACCCTAGAGCATGCGTTCGCAAGTCAAATATGCTGACTATCTGCGACTACTGATTATCACGCTTTCGGTTGAGGGCTTTCGCTTTATTAGCATATATCTGGAAACACTGCATATCTTAATTGCGAGGTTCAGACTGTGCACGACTTTTCCTATAAACAGATGGACTTGGGCATGAAGGGGACTAAGAGTTCAAGTGGTGCGAATCTTGGTTTTGAAGAGAAAATGTGGAAGGCAGCGGATAAGCTACGGAATAACATGGATGCTGCGGAGTACAAGCACGTTGTCTTGGGTCTCGTTTTCTTGAAGTATATTTCTGACGCGTTTGAAGAAGTGCACAACGAGTTATTGAATGATCCTGAAAAGCTGTCGGACCCCGAAGAGATTGATGAGTACAAAATGAGAAATGTTTTCTGGGTGCCGCCTGATGCGAGATGGGAACTGCTGCAAAAGAATGCGAAGCAGCCCAACATTGGTATTCTCGTGGATAATGCGATGGATGCGATAGAACGAGACAACAGTTCTCTGAAAGGTGTCTTGCCCAAGAATTATGGTCGCGAGGCCTTGGACAAACAGAGACTTGGGGAATTGATCGATTTAGTCGGCACCATCGGCTTAGGGGATAAGGAAAGCAGAAGCAAAGACATCCTCGGCAGAGTCTACGAATACTTTCTAGGGCAATTTGCGGATGCTGAAGGCAAGAAAGGCGGACAATTCTACACGCCAAGAAGCATAGTCCAGCTGCTGGCAGCCATGATTGAGCCGTTCAAAGGGCGGGTTTTTGACCCCTGCTGTGGTTCTGGCGGGATGTTTATTCAAAGCGAGAAATTCGTTCAAGCCCACCAGGGCAGGTTAGACGACATAAACGTTTACGGTCAAGAGTCAAACCAGACAACATGGCGGCTGTGCAAGATGAACTTGGCAATACGCCACATCGAGTCCAAGTTTGTAATATGGAATAACGAGGGAAGCTTCCTAAACGATGCCCACAAGGATTTGAAGGCAGATTATCTTCTTGCAAATCCGCCGTTTAATGATTCAGACTGGAAAGGCGAGTCGGTCAAAGAAGATATGCGGTGGAAATTTGGGGTTCCGCCTGTGGGAAACGCCAACTTCGCATGGGTCCAACACTTCATACACCACCTCGCACCAAGAGGAATTGCCGGCTTCGTTCTCGCCAACGGCTCCATGAGTTCGAACACGTCAAACGAGGGCGAAATACGAAAAAACATAGTCGAAGCCGACCTCGTAGACTGCATGGTTGCCTTACCCTCGCAGTTATTCTACAATACCATGATTCCAGCCTGCCTATGGTTCATAGCCAGAGACAAACAAAACAACAAATACAGAGACCGAAGAGGAGAGGTACTATTCATCGACGCAAGAAAACTTGGCATAATGGTGGACAGAAGGCACAGAAAACTGACTTTAGAAGACATCAAAAAGATTGCTGACACTTACCACTGTTGGAGAGGTGAACTCGTCGAAGGACAAAAAGTGGAGTATGCAGATGTTCTTGGATTCTGCAAATCGGTCAAGCTTGGTGGAATCAGAAAACAAGGGCACATTTTGACTCCCGGCAGATACGTTGGCGCCGAGGAAGAAGAGGATGATGGAGAAGAATTTGAGGAAAAGATGAAGCGATTCACGTCTGAGCTTGCGGCGCAGATAAACGAGGGAAACAGGCTTGATGAAGAAATAAAGAAGAATCTTGAGAAGATTGGGTATGGTCTTTGAAGAAAAGTCAAAATTCAAACAGACAGAAGTGGGAATAATTCCTGGAGAATGGACGGTAGAGCAGTTAAAAGATTTGTGTGTTGACATATCTTATGGGTACACAGCAAGCGCTACTGAAGAACCAATCGGTCCGAGATTTTTGAGGATTACGGATATAGTTCCATATTTTATTGACTGGCGAACTGTTCCTTTCTGCAAAATAAGTGATTTGGATAGAGCCAAATATAGACTTGACAAGGGAGACATCGTAATAGCAAGAACTGGAGCTAATACAGGCGCTAACGCCACAATAAGGTTGCAGAAGGATGTTGTATTTGCCTCTTACTTGATTAGGTTTAAGATAAATCCTAAAGAAGTAGACCCTTTTTTCGTCGGATATGTCCTGAAATCTAATTTATGGCAGAATTTTGTTTCCGGTATCCTAGGCGGTTCTGCGCAGCCTGGGGTGAACGCAAAACAACTTGGGTCTTTCAGTTTGCCAGTCCCGGCTCTTGCAGAGCAAAAAAGCATAGCGAAGATCTTTTTTGACATAGACTCAAGAATAGAGCTAAACCTGCGCATTAACAAAACCCTTGAAGCTATTAGTCAGGCTATTTTCAAGCGTTGGTTTGTTGATTTTGAATTTCCAAATGAAGAAGGCAAGCCCTACAAATCACACGATGGAAAAATGATGGATTCAGAACTTGGCGAGATTCCAGCAGGATGGACTGTTGGCTGCTTGGGTGATATTGCCGATAATGTGAGAAATCCAGTCAAACCCGAGGATGCAGAGCCAGATACTCCATATATCGGACTTGAGCACATGCCACGAAAAAGCATTGGTCTGGCAGACTGGGGTCATGTAGAAGATGTGGGCAGCAACAAGTCTTCATTTCACCGAAAAGACGTTCTTTTTGGAAAACTCCGCCCGTATTTTCACAAGGTGGGAGTTGCCCCCATCGATGGGATTTGTTCCACAGACATATTGGTTGTCACTGCGAAACAACCTGAATTTCTCGGCATGGTTTTGTTTTATTTCGCAAGCGATGAACTTGTAAAATACGCAGATATGACTTCGTCTGGTACCAAAATGCCTAGGACAAGTTGGAGCGATCTTGCCCAATATAGAATATTGATTCCTTCAAAGGAAATTATGCGGGATTTTACGGGCATCATCTATCCAATGGTTGAGAAGATTATTGGCAATGTGCTTCAATCCAAAACTCTTGTATCTATGCGTGATTCGCTTCTTCCCAAACTCATGTCTGGGAAAATCAGGGTCCCTGTTACGGAAGAAAAAGTGGAAGCATCATAATGTCTAAAATCATGACTGAATCGGAAGTTGAAGAAGCTTGTCTTGCAATGCTCAGGGACGACCTTGGTTATGGTGTGGCTTTTGGTCCTGATATTTCTGAAGGAGGTCCGTTTGAAGAGAGAAAGTACAGTGAAGTTGTGCTTGTTAGCAGGTTGCGTGCTGCTCTCAGGCGGATAAACAGGTCTATTCCTGACAGTGCGATTGATGAGGCTGTAAGGAAGGTTCTGAGGACCGATAGCCAGAATTTTGTTGTTAATAATCAGTGTTTTCACAGCTTAGTCGTTAACGGGGTTCCAGTTCAGTACAAAAGGGCAGATGGAAGCATCAAGGACGAGATAGTGTGGCTGTTTGACTTCCATGACCTAAACAATAATGAGTTTTTGGCTGTTAACCAGTTCACTGTAATTGAGGAGCGCAACAACCGGCGCCCCGACATCATTTTGTTCGTCAACGGGTTGCCACTTGTGCTCATAGAACTGAAGAATCCTGCTGACGAGAACGCCACAATCTGGTCTGCTTTCAAGCAGTTTGAAACCTACCAAGAACAGATTCCTTCGATATTTAGGTTCAATGAAATCCTAGTCATAAGTGATGGGTTGGAAGCAAGAGCAGGAACCTTAACCTCAAAAGAAGAACGGTTCTCACCTTGGAAGACCATAAACACCAAGAAAATGCCCTCTTCCACGCCTCAGGTTGAAGTTCTGTTAAAAGGAATGCTGAGCAGAGATGCCCTGTTGGATTTGGTAAGACACTTTGTTGTATTCGAAGTCGACAAAGACAAAAAAGACGACAGCATGAAAATCTCCAAAAAAATCGCTGCATACCAACAATACAATGCCGTGAAAAAAGCCATCGGATCAACAGTCAACGCCACAAAGAAAGACAGGAAAGCCGGAATTGTTTGGCACACTCAAGGCTCAGGCAAAAGCCTAACAATGGTTTTCTACACAGGCAAGCTCGTTCTTGAGCCAGAGCTCGAAAACCCAACCATTATAGTGTTAAACGACAGAAACGACCTAGACGACCAACTTTTCGGAACGTTCAGCAGATGCCAAGAATTGCTAAGACAGAAACCCGTTCAAGCTGAAACGCGAGAAAAACTGAAAGAACTGCTCCAAGTCTCATCAGGCGGGATAGTATTCACAACGATCCAAAAATTCTTTCCCGAAAGCGGAAGAGAATACCCACTGTTATCAAACAGAAAGAACATCATCATCATCGCTGACGAAGCGCACAGAAGCCAATACGGATTCGGGCTCAAAGTCCCAAGAGATGTTGAAAAAACAGCACTCAAATATGGCTACGCAAAGTATGTGAGAGACGCGGTTCCTAACGCCACCTTTATTGGGTTTACGGGGACTCCGATAGAAAAAGCTGACAGAAGCACACCAGCGGTTTTTGGAAAATACGTCGATGTTTACGACGTGACACAAGCAGTTGAAGACGGATCCACAGTGAGGATTTTCTACGAAAGCCGCCTGGCAAAACTCGAACTGAAACCAGAAGAGAGACCGTACATCGACCTGGAATTCGAGGAAGTCACGGAAGGTGAAGAAGTAGAGAGCAAGGAACACCTGAAAAGCAAATGGTCCAGACTGGAAAAAGTCGTCGGAAGTGAAAAGAGAATCAAACGAATCGCCAAAGATATAATCACACACTGGGAAAACAGACTATCCATCCTCGACGGCAAAGCCATGATCGTCTGCATGAGCAGAAGAATATGCATAGAACTCCACAACGAGATAAAGAAGCTGAGACCAGAGTGGTATCACGAAGACGACGACAGAGGAACCATGAAAGTAGTAATCACTGGTTCCGCAACTGATGGAGCGGCATGGCAAGAACACATTCGGAACAAAGAAAAAAGAAGAGCGCTCGGAGAACGAATGAAAGACCCCTCCGACCCAATGAGAATAGCCATTGTCAGAGACATGTGGCTCACAGGATTCGATGCCCCAAGCCTAAACACCATGTATCTAGACAAGCCTATGACAGGCCATACACTGATGCAGGCAATAGCACGAGTCAACAGAGTCTTCAAAGACAAACCCGGCGGTCTAGTCGTTGACTACATCGGCATAGCCTACGACCTAAAGAAAGCATTATCTGAATACACAGAAGGCGACAAGAAAGAAACAGGCATCCCACAAGAAATAGCCATTGCCAAAATGCAAGAAAAATACGAAATAGTCTCAGCATTTTTCCACGGATTCAGCTATGAAAACTTCTTTTACGCAGAAACAACAGAAAAAATGACCATCATGAAGCAAGCAATGGAACACGTCTTAACAAAAGAAAAAGGCAAAGAACGATACCTAAAAGAAGCCACCACGTTGGCATGGGCTTTTGCGCTCGCTGTACCACACGAAGACGCACTTAAAATCAGAGACGACGTCGGCTTCTTCCAAGCCGTAAAAGCCGCAATAGTGAAAAACACCGAACCAAAAACATCCCAAAGAGACACCGTAGACTCCGCCATAAAACAGATACTCTCCAAAGCAATAATATCCGACAGAGTAATCGACGTCTTCGCCGCCGCTGGTCTGAAAAAACCAGACATATCCATATTATCGGAGGAATTCCTAGCCGAAGTAAAACACATGCCCCAGAAAAACTTGGCTTTCGAAATGCTTAAGAAACTGCTAAACGACGAGATCAGGTTCAGGCAGAAAAAGAACCTCATCCAAGCAAGGTCATTCGAAGAGCTTTTGGACAAAGCCATCAAAGCCTACACGAACAAAAGCATCGAAGCAGCAGAAATCATCCAGCAACTAATTGAACTCGCCCAAAAAATGCGAGAAGAACAAAACCGCGGCAAACAACTAAACCTAAAC
>JBGQME010000017.1:0-45658 GCA_041500425.1 Bathyarchaeia archaeon
CAACCTTCAAGTCCGGCTTGCCGACGATGATTATTCCGCTCTTTTTCAGTTCTTTAACAACTGTCATAACAGCTCTGCGGGATTCCTTTTCCGATTTTGCTCCTGTGCAAACCATTTTACCAGAGGTGAAAATCAGCGTGGCTGTCTTCGGTCTCTTAAGCCTAAATACTAGCCCGGGAAACTGTTTCGGATTGTATTCTACTCCTGGATAACTCTTCACAATAGCGTTTAAGTCAACTTTCTGGTTCAAGGTGGCAGAAGCAACAACGTTTTGAATGGTTATTATGGCTTTAGTCTTCGGCATTAAACACCGCTTCTTATAGTGTAACGGATGCTTATATGCCCTTTACAAAAGCCTTATGTTGCCAGTGTATAGAGGCCTCCTGCCCATTCCCTTTTTTCTGTGAGTGTGCACTATGATTTATAAAAGCGATCTCTCGCCACTTTTCACGCCAACTGGTTCAAACGGACTCGAGTTTTCTAGATGCTATGCTTTGCCGGATCGCGTATGACATATTTATTCCATAGCTTCGAAGCGTACGACTGTACTCTAGGTTTTCTCCCGAAAAACCGCTTAACATGGACATAACATTGTTTTCTTTACTTTTGTTTGTCATGTTTTAGCGCGCGCTCTTTTTGAAATGCTTTTTCTCGCCACTTTTGTTTCCAGCTTTTCCATCCCGTCTTTACGAGTTTTTATCTTCTAGTCTTTCTGCTGGAACTCCCATATCCTTGCACCATCTTATGTAGCCTTGTTCAACCTTTTCTTGGAGTTCGCCTGTGACTTCCACTTCTTCCACCTTGAATCCCCGTTCTCTCAAGTGTCTACGTATGCTGGAGAGAACGTATCCTGAGCATACTTTGAAGTTGGTTTCCATGTCGGGCTGCAGAACCTCAACGATTTCATCGGCAATTTTCACTGTGTCATCCAAATATTTTTTATTCTCGAAGTTTGGCGGCTGGAAGGATGAGACGGGAATTCTGCGTTCCATGTATCTGTGGTCTGGAGGTTTAAGGGCGCCGATTACCACACCTAAAATAAGGTCTCCCCATCCAGCATCATCTATCAAAATCTCCTTCCTAGACAGAAACCGATCCTCCCATAACATACATCACCAAGATCTTCAACAAATTGACTCTTTTCAAGCCGTTTATGTTTACTCGCCGACCATATATGTGGCGTGGAATTGAAAGTCAGATGGGTTGTCGATTAAGGGCTTTTCTGGCGAAGTTGATTCGTTACTGTCAGATTCTTCGATAATGGTTTTCCATGAACTTTTATGATAGTTTAGAATAGTAAGCTTGCCTTTTATAGGTAGCGCGCATTTACCCTGTACTGCAAGAACTTGGTTACATTGAACTCTACAGAGAAATGAGATACAAGTAAATCAACTTCAGAGTTCACTTAACTCCTCTCGGATGCTTATTCATCTAATCCCTGACAAATGATTCCGCTTTTGATTTGGTCGGGAACTCCGGTGATATTTTTCTTCCTTCATCATCATTTTTTGCCTTAGGAAACAGTAGTACTATGTAGTGTTCTCCGTACTGTTTCTTTGCAACAATGAGATTCTGTCCTGTTGTCGCGTTTATATATCCGCTCTGATTGTCTATTCTTCTCCAGCCTTTTACTATTTTCATAAATCATTAAAAAAAGAAAGGCAATTGGAAAATCTTATTGCCAATGACAGCTATAAGAGAGGGTGGAGATGTTTTAGAAATTGCTCACTAAGATTATTAGTGATGACCAGTTAAAGAAGCTACAGTCAACATCCGGATTTCTTATTAACATAGATTATCCGACGAGAGATGCAAAATTGCACAGGATTGACTGTAAGTATTGAAATCCGGGTCTTTCTATCGGTGTCAAACCATCCAGCAAGATACTTAACAAAACAGGAGAATTCTGGTATTCAGAAAAACGCGATGAAGCTGATTCAAAAGCAGAAGAGATCGCTCGCAGAAAAGGATACAAGTACTCACTTTGTGCTGTGTACCACCCATAGAAAAATATGTGTGGCACGTTTTTACTAGTAAATTGGAGCTGAAAGCCCTTCCCCGGCGCCAGAACACCTTCAACGCGAATGAAAGATTTTTATCGAAGTTGCCTTACATTTCATTTTCTCTAAGGTGTACGCGCATGAGTGAAGGTTCTCCCTTGGATGATTGGTGCTTTCTCATTGGGACTTGGAAGGGCTCTGCGAAAGATCAGTTCGGGGAGAAAGGTGTGATCGAAGGCACGGTTGTCTTCTCTCTTGAGCCTAGCGAGAAGTTCATCATGGGAAAGCATGAAGGCTGGCATGAGGGTCGTTTGCTTAACAAGAGCATCACTCTGCTTTTCTATGATGCTGTTGAACAGAAGTTTCGGCGAAAATCTTTCTTTTCCTACGGGTTCGTTAACAACGAAGTGGAATGTTCAAGAAACAAGGATGAGATCAAGTTCGACGTTACGATGGAGCCTTTGCCGAAGAATTTCGAAGGGACTCGGTGGCGTTCTTTCATGAGGAAGATTTCTGACAGCAAGTTTGCGATGGGTTTAGAGGTAGCAAAGGAAGGAGAAGACTTCAGAAAATACGGTGAATCGATACTAGTCAAGACAAAATGACCTGAGAGGCGGTTCGATAACTTCTGTCACAGAGATTCCCTTCACGGTTAAGAATAAAGAAATGTGAGGGCAACCGCGGTTGAGCTTCCAGTTCAGGGTTCGTTAAAAACTGAGGATGGCTTAGATTCTGGCTGTTGCTAGCGCCTTCATTAGCTTGCCTTTTTCTTGCATAGCAACAATTTTCATTTTCATGTTGTTGCGGACGTTTTCAGCTGCCTTTTTGGCTTCTCTTCTTGTTTGGTATGTCTCTTTCAGTTCGATCCATGGAAGGGTTTCATCGATCCTAATCCATACTGTGTACAAGTTGCTCACCGATGTTGGACAAGGAGTTAGAGCCTGATTGATTAAAACGGTTATGAATTTTGAATACGGATTGCCAGTAAGCCTTGTTCTGGCGCATGTTTGCTGAACCGATGGTTCACGTTCAACCTTTCAGGTGCGATATTCTTAAATGGCACACCCGACTGGTCATCTTACTATATTTGAGGTTCAGCTGGCGAATGACGCTTGCGAAAATACCTAATCCAGTTCATCGGCGGATTGATCATACTCTGCATTATGACATGGTTAATCGTAACTTTTGTGCAGAATCCAGATATCAGTAATCTTCCGTTGTATACTGCCAGCACAGTCTTCCGTATTGTACTCACCCTCGTGGTGTCAGTTGTTTGGGGGGTCTCCTTCGGCATACTAGCCGCCACGAATAAGGTAGCCTCATTAATTCTTACGCCTTTCATAGACCTTTTGCAGTCCATCCCAATACTAGGCTATTTCCCAATGGTCATCGGCTTCCTGTTCGCATTAGGCCCGTTAGGCGTTGAACTCTCCGTCATGGTTCTGCTTTTCACGTCCATGGCGTGGGCCATCTTCTTCGGAGTCCTAGGCGCGATCCGTGGGATTCCATCAAATGTAGTCGAATCTTCACGAAGTTTCGGCATTACAGGATGGCGATACATAAGGCATGTCATCTTGCCTGCAATCGCCCCAGCAGTGGTTTCAGGAGCGAACCTTGCTTGGTGCGATGGCTGGTTCTTCATGATCGCAGCGGAATACATCAAATACCGAGGAAATGTTGTGGCGCCACCTTCTGGTGGTTTGGGCTATCTGCTAGCGAAGGCTGCCTATGAATACAATGACATGAATCTTGCCATAATCCTCTTAGTCTTCATCACCTTTATCGTAGTGTACTTCAACACTCTAACCTGGCATAAACTCATGGAACGTGCAAGCACAGGCACCTTCAAGCCTGTCTTTCGAATGGATCTTTCAGGAGTTGGGAAACTTGGGGTTGCAAAAGCAGCTAGCTGGTTACATTTCGGAAGGCTTCATTGGCCAAAATCCTTCTCAATAGCTTTTCAACGCTTGCGCAGATACAGTCGCATTGAGAAGATCGTTGCTGTCATCTTGACAATCATAGCAGTCTCATCGGTTCTGTATGTCACGCTTGGCCAATTCCCTACTCTTGCAGTAATCAGTACTGGTTTTCACCAGCAGCCAGCGGAAGAGTTGATGTATCTTCCAGTCCTGATTGTCTTGACAATGAGCCGTCTTGCAATAGCTTATGGAATTTCTCTTGCAGTTGCAATCGGTATGGGAGTATTAGCCGCCGAACACAAGAAATTCGCGACGGTTTTCTTTCCTCTCTATGACATCGGGCAAGGAGTACCAATATTGGCCCTGTTCCCAGTCATTTTCCTCGGCTTGAATCAGCTGCTGGGAGTACCGAGAATCGCTCTCGAAGTCACGTGCGTCATAATGCTGGTTCTCGACATGATATGGTACATGTTTCTTAACATCATGAGTGCTGTGAAGAACATTCCGACTGAGATAAATGAGGTTGGACAGCTGTTGGGTTTTAGAGGAATGAAGAGAATAACACACATTGTTATTCCATCCATACTTCCAGCCATAGTCACTGGAAGCATTCTTTCTTGGGGGACAGGGTGGAACACCATCATTTTTGCAGAATACCTGCCCTCAACGTCACTATCAGAGCAGCCGGTTTCTGTACCAGGTATAGGCTCCCTGCTTGACAAAGCAGGTTACGAATTTGGAAACACAATTGTGCTCATTTTCATACTTGCTATAATCGCCACAATCGTTCTTCTTATGGAAGCGTTTGTTTGGCGAAGATTGCTTAGAAAATTCGAAAAATATCATGTAGAGGTGTAAATCGTGTCGGTGCTTGAAATAGAGAACGTGACAAAAACATTCGTAACAGATCACTCCAAAATATTGGTTCTGGACAATGTGAGTTTTCCAGTTGGAAAAGATGAATTTGTCTGCTTGGTTGGGCCCTCTGGGTGTGGAAAATCCACCTTGCTCAGGATAATGGCAGGCTTGGAGAAGGCTGATTCGGGTAGGATTCTGTTTCACGGACAACCTATTGAGAAGCCAACTCCGAAGATTGCCATGGTGTTTCAGCTTTTCGGTCTGTTGCCTTGGAAGACTGCTTTGGAAAACGTTGAAGTGCCTTTGGAAGTGCTGGGTATAGTGAAGGATAGCCGTGTACATCAGGCTGAAGAATATCTACAGATGGTTGGATTGGAGGGTTTTGAAAACACTTATCCCCATGACCTTTCGGGCGGAATGAAGCAACGGGTCGGAATCGCGAGGGCATTAGCCTTGAAGCCAGAGGTCTTGTTGATGGATGAGCCATTCTCTTCGCTGGATGAGCTTACTGCGAAGACCCTGCGTGAGCTAGTGCTTAATATCTGGCGAAACCCTACGTTGCCAACGAACACCTTCATAATGGTAAGCCACAATGTCGAAGAAGCAGTATTCATGGCAGATAAGGTGATAGTAATGTCACCCAGACCCGGGAAGGTCATTGGCGACGTAAGCGTTGACATCCCGAGACCTCGCTCCAAATACTTGAGGGATAAGGAATATTTCAAGTACGTAGATGAAGTTATGAAGTTGCTCGAAAGAGGCAAAGCCGTGACAAGGGACGAAAGCCCTCTGTCTTTAACAGCAGGTCGGGCAAGTAAGAGAGAGGCGTCTGCTTAGGTCGTTTTTGCTCCGTTCGTAGGTAGTTTGGATATTGATTTTGGCTTCATTAACACTATAAGCTCGGAATCTGATTCTATACCCACGGAGGGTTAAAAATCCCAAAGAAGAGAGAAACAGCAATCGAAAACCAGAGTTATTCATGTCCAAATCCTTCATGCGGAAAAGCTTTCCCGAACCCGATAAAAGCGAAGAATCTAAGCTTGAAAGACTCAGAGCCTTATGATGCCTGCCCCTACTGTCTGACGCAGGCAATACCCATGGGGGTCTCTGTAGCCGTGGAGAAGGAACCACAGCTGGAGGTAGACAAGATGGCGCCCAAAGTGGAGGCGTTGTCTCCTACGGACGACGTGAGAGCCAAGGTCTCTCCAAAGAAGGTTCAAGGATGTTCTCGTCATTTTGGGTACCTTAGTGAACGTTCACCAAAGGAGAAGATTCCAGACAACTGTATGACATGCGAAAACATAGTGCAATGTATGCTCAAGGCTGTAACTGGCTAGATCAGTCACCAATAGCGTGCGTGTAGGCTTTAAGTGTCAGGGCTTCGCGTGAGAGGTTGATGGAGACAGAGTAATTGTCGGCAAACATGCAGAAACGAGTTCCTGGCGTCGTTACGTCAGCAACTGTTCAATCGAGAGAGTTGAATGCTGAAACGGTGACGAGTATTGCCACCAGCTTCCTCAAAAGAATTGGACACAAGGGTGGCCTGAAGCCTAAGAGGGTTTCACTTGAGGAGGAAACCTATACGGTTGAGGTGGAGATGAAGAAACTCGCAGCTATTGTTCAGGTAGACTCCAAGACTCATGAGATTAAAGCTTACGAAATACAGCCCAAAGGTGAAGAGGCTTCCTCCGTTTCGGTTTCTCCAAAGACCCTTATCATGATATTTGGTGTTTCCGCAATCGTGTACGTTGTATTCCATTTTGTGTTTAGAATGCTCGGGTTTTAGAACCTCTCCTTAACTGCAAATGATAACATATGTAAAAGAAGGCTTTGCCAAAATAAGGATTTTGGAGGCTGTTTCTAGGACTTTCTTTTTCTTTCTGTTTTCTTCTCTTCTTCTGCAGGTGCCTCTGCCGATTTTGCTTCTTCTTGCGGTTCTGTCGGTGTCTCTTCTTTCTTCTCTTCAATCTCAGTCGTGATTTCTTCGATCGGTTTTGGCGGCGGTGTTGTGGCCATTGTCCAGCCTATCCATGCGCCTATGCACATTACGGCGACGAATGCAACGAAGACGGGTACGGCGATGATCCAGAATCTCGCATTGTCAATGAAGGCTGCTTTTTCTGCGTCTGTTGCTCCCATTGAAAACCCTATTACTCCGAGCCATTGTGGGTAGAATAGTGTTGCTAGATAGAAGATGGCGACTACTACGCATACTATGAATATTATTCCGCCAATTGACTGGTCTTTACTAACCATTCTTGATTCACCACATGTTAGCCATGTTTACTTGTTTATACCTTTTAAAGTTTACCATAGCTTCTGGAGTTATGCTAGATGGTTCCCATTTCCCAAGTTGTCAGGTATCTTCTTTGCTCAGCAGTCAGCTCGTCTATTTCTATCTTCATTGCATTAAGCTTCAACTTGGCTATTGTTTGATCTATTTCCTTCGGCACATTGTAGACTCTGGGCGACATCTTCTCTGTTTTGGCCAAATATTCTACGCTTAGGGCTTGGTTTGCGAATGACATGTCCATGACCTCTGAGGGGTGTCCTTCTGCCGCTGCTAGGTTTACGAGTCTTCCTTCTGCCAGGAGGTATAGCCTTCTTCCATCTTTGAGCTTATATTCTTCCAGGTTTTGCCGTATGGTTCTCTTTGAAGTTGCGAGTTTTTCGAGGTCTTTTATGTTTATTTCGACGTTGAAGTGGCCGCTGTTGGCAAGTATTGCGCCGTCTTTCATTGTTTGCATGTGTTCTTTTCTTATTACGCTGATGTCGCCTGTGGCTGTTACAAATATGTCACCGATGGCCGCGGCTTCAGCAATGGACATGACTTTGAGGCCATTCATTGCTGCTTCCAAGGCTCTCAGAGGGTCTGTTTCGGTGACTATCACGTTCGCTCCCATTCCTTGAGCTCTCATGGCTATTCCTCTTGCGCACCATCCATAGCCACAGACCACAAAGTTCTTGCCTGCGAGAAGGATGTTTGTGGCTCTTAGGATTCCGTCTATGGTGCTTTGTCCTGTTCCATAGCGGTTGTCAAACAAGTACTTCGTGTAGGCGTCGTTCACAGCTATGATTGGGTATTTCAGGTCTCCTGTTTTCTCCATGGCTCTTAGCCGCAAGACGCCTGTTGTTGTTTCTTCTGTCCCTCCTTTGATTCTTGGCAGGGCATCCGTTCTTTTGCTGTGTATTGTGCTGACGAGGTCGGCCCCGTCATCAAGCGTTATCATTGGTTTGAAGTCGACAACTCTTTCAACACACCAGTAATATTCTTCTGTTGACTGTTCTCGCCAAGCAAAAACATGGACACCTTTCTCCGCTAGGGCTCCTGCTACATCGTCTTGTGTTGAGAGCGGGTTGGAACCGCATAGGGCAACTTTTGCCCCGCCAGTAACAAACGCATCAACAAGAACTGCAGTCTCTTTCGTCACGTGTAAACATGCGCCCAAAGTTGTGCCCTTAAATGGTTTTTCTTTGGCGAATCTCTTCCTGATCTGGTTCAGAACGGGCATGTGTTTTGAGGCCCATTCTATTTGTAAATGACCCTTAGATGCTTGGGCTGTATCTTTTATCCTAAATCTCTCCAACTCGGTTTCCCTTCCCTTTTCTATTGTAGCTAGACTATTAAATATTGGTTCTTAGCTTAGCTAGAAGGTCGTTCTTTGCCCTGTCAGCTGCTTTCATGATCTTTTCAGCGTTTACGGTGGTTAGCTTTCTGTTTTCCATGACTATTTTCCCGTTTATGAGCACTGTTTCGACGTCTGCAGCTTTCGTTGCGTACACTAAGTGGCTTGTTTCGTTGTAGACTGGGCGCAGGTGGGGCTTGTTGAAGTCTACGATTGCCAGGTCTGCTTTCTTGCCTGTTTCTATTGAGCCTATTTCGTTTTCCCAGCATAGTGCTCTTGCGCCATCTATGGTCGCCATTTCTAGGACTCTTTCCGCAGGCAATAGCGTTGGGTTCTTGTTCATTCCCTTGTGCAATAGGGCCGTGGTTTTCATGACTTCGAACATGTCTGCCGAGTTGTTTGAGCAGGGGCTGTCGGTGCCTAGGGAGACTGTTATGTCCTTCTTGAGCATTTTTGGAACTGGGCTTACGCCTGAAGCAAGTTTGAGGTTTGAGATTGGGTCGTGTGAAGCTTTGACTTTCCTTTTTTTCATAACGGCGATGTCTCTGTCTGTCAATGCTACACAGTGTGCTGCAATAACGTGTTCATCTAACGCTCCGAGGGAGTCTAGATACTGCATTATCCCGTTTTCCAGTTGAATGTTGAAGGTTTTTTGCGTATTCTCCAGTTCATCGCTGGTTTCTGCGACATGCATGTGCAGAATCACCGGCGACTTTCCACGGCCATGCTTCTCGTTCAGTTCTTCTTGAATTGCTTTCAGTTGCTTCATGTACTCTGGGTCGACTGTGTATGGTGCGTGGGGATCGACGCTTGCACGGATTAGGCCGTCAGCTTTGTTATGCCAATTCTTGGCTAAGCTTTCCAGTGCTTTCTTGTCTTCTTTTCTTCTCCATGAGAAGCACACATGGCCGACTACTCCCCTTAGGCCGGTGTCTGCGAAGGCTTTTGCTTCGTTTTCTTCTGGCGTGTAATGGTACATTGTATTGACTGTGGTTGTTCCACCCATGATAGATTCTATGGCTGTTAGCTGGGCTCCTACGTAGATGTCGTGGGCTGTCATATGTTTCTCTATGGGCCATATCCACTTTTCCAGCCATTCTTGGAGTGGTAGGTCGTCCGCATAGCCTCTCAGTAGGCTCATGGCGGCATGCTGGTGAGTGTTGATTAGGCCTGGTACGATTACTTTGCCTTTTGCGTTTATCTTCTCGTAACCTCTTCCATATTCGCGCTTTAGTTCGTGGGTTTTTCCGATGTCTATGATTGTGTTGTTTTCTATGGCGATTGCGCCTTGGTGGATTACCTTCCTATTGCTCATTGTGACTATGGTTCCGCTGTGAATGAGTGTGTTCATGGCTAATCGCTTCTGAATCGTAGTGGCAGATGGCTTTTGAGTTGTCGTGTGTCAAGCCTTAAAGCTTTCTTATGCTTGTCTATTCACAAGTAATGGTGACAGAATCCTTGGACAGCGTTGACAAAGTAATCTGGATCTTGCCTTTTTTGGCTCTTCTGGATACCGCATCAACATTGTACCTTGATAGTCTAGGGCGTTCTTCGCCGCCTTTTGTGCGGGGTTTTTTCGCCACCTTTTTTGTTACCCCTGATCCAATGCTGACTTATTCTCTTGTCGTCGTCTACGTTATAGCCTTCCTTGTTTTTTCATTCATTCTGTCCTACATGAAGAACAAGCTGGATTCGTCCGAAGCGGTTGGTAAACTAGTTTTTCTGGTTCTTCTTGCCGTGATAGGCTACATTTATCTGAGGTTGACTGCGTCGTTTATCGTAAATTTCTTCTATTTCCCTATTACTAGTCGTGGCATCGACTTGCAGGGAATTACCATGGTCGTATACGCAAGCACAGCGTTCAGTTTGGGATATTATATTTGGCATGACGTTGTTGCGTGGGTGAGATCAGATGGCGACCAAGGACCGTAGTGGGGTTTCCCTGAAACTCTCGAAAGAAGCCTTGCACAAGTACCTTTCTTCTCTGTACAAGGGTAAGGTGGAGGTTTGTGGTGCTTGGAGACTTGGCGATGAGAAGTCTAAGGGTTCTGGGGACTTGAAGGGGTTTGGCTGCGGGTTTCCATACGTCATCGAATTCACTGTTGACGGCGAGGCGAAACGGGTTGTTCTGGAGATTATGCGACCTGAAGGTTTTGGACATGACCATTTTTCCGACCGCGCGCAAGTTCTTCTTTGGCAAAACTCAACTTTCAACCGGTTACCCTGCCACGTACATTCCATAGACGTCGGTGCGTTTGCCACGGATGATGACTGCTTGCATTCCTTGGGAAAGTGCAACGAATTTTTCATTCTGACTGAGTTTGTGGAAGGCAAGCTTTACCATGCTGACTTGAATCGCATCAAAAAGACTGGGCGACTGGGCAAACTGGATGAGCAACGCTGTCTAGCTTTGTCCGATTATCTTGTTGAGATTCATAAGACTAAGCGTGAGGCTCCGTGGCTCTACGCCAGACGAATTCGTGATCTTGTTGGCCACGGTGAATGTATCATGGGTTTGCTGGATAGTTATCCACCTGAGCTGAAGATTGCGAGTGAGTCTTATTTGATTGATGTTGAACGGGATTCTATTATTTGGCGGTGGCGTCTGAAGCGCAAGGCTCACAGGCTCAGTCAGGTTCATGGAGACTTTCACCCGTGGAATGTGCTGTTCCGCAAGGGCACGGACTTCACGGTCTTGGATCGTAGCAGGGGCGAATGGGGTGAACCTGCTGATGATGTGAGTGCTATGACGATCAGCTACATCTTCTACTCCTTGCAGAAGTACGGCGAGTTGACAGGGGCTTTTGAGCGTTTGTTCAGGCTTCTCTGGGACAACTATTTGAAGAAAACTGATGACAGTGAGATTTTGGAGGTTGTCCAACCCTTTTATGCTTGGCGAGGTTTAGTGATGGCTTCGCCTGTCTGGTGTCCCAGACTCAAGAAGAGTGTCCGTGTCAAGCTGCTTAACTTCGTTAAGAACGTTCTGTGTGATGAAGAGTTTGACTTGGAACGTGTGAATTCCTACCTGTGTAGTGCCTAGGGTTATCACCATTGCAGTATATGCTTGGGTAAATCACAGCTTGATATATTCCCATTCGGGAATTAAAGGATAAATACAGATTTGGGCTAAGTGTCTGTTGTCTGAGGTGTCTAGGTTTGGGTGTCGAGTCAGTTGAGGACTTGAAGAAGATGCTTTTGGAGAACGGTTATTCTGCTAAGGCGGTTGAAGAGATTCTGAAGTGGTATGCCCCGAGCAATTCCAATAAATGAGCATGATGATAGGATTCAGCATATTTTTTGACCAAAGCGGCATTGAAACCAATAGGGACATGCGTATGCGATACTACGTTAGCATACTGACTTTCCTGACAGTTTGAAACCCTTCGGAAATAGATTTATAGCTGTTTCATAGAATGGCATTCCAGTCTATCATGGCAAGTAACCAGAGAATACACTGGGACTGTGGCTTATGTCTCGGCATGTTGGGTGATGTGTTCAAGTTTCTGGTCTGCCCGGTAGCAGAGAGTCCGTTGTTTCTGAGGCTTTGTTCAAACTTCTTAATCAGAAGGGCGTTAATGCGCGACTGTTATCTTCGGATGTTATGTTTAAGGTTGTGGCTCCGAAGCCAACTTACTCGTTTGACGAACGTGACGCAAAGGTTTAATTTTGCTTTGTCTCAACTTGATTGCAAGGGCGTGTTCAGTTGAGGGCCCCCTTTGCCGAGTTTGTTAAAACTGAGTTAAGGCCCGGGACTCTACTGATTACATGTGGGCTCCCAGGAACTTGGAAAACAGAGACCTCAGAGGAAATCTCAAAAATCAAGGGATGTCCCATTCTTCGAACTGATTTGATTCGGCTGGAGGTTTTCAAGAATGAAGATATTTTTGACGGAAAAGTTGCGGCAAATATGAGCAAACGGGAGCTTGTCTACGATGAGACATTTCGTCGAGCAGAGGATCTTGTACAGAAGGGTAAAGGCGTGATATTGGATGCTACTTTTGTCACCCAAGAACTGCGAAGACATGCTGCTGCGATTGCTGCAAAGCACAACATGACTTTTGTTATACTTCAGACTCAATGCTCTGAAGAAGTGTCCATTGCCAGGATTTTGAAAAGAACCAAAGAGAATTATGAGTCAAACGCCTTGACTAGGGGAGCTTATCTTAACAACAAGAAGAGGTTTGAACCTGTTGATTTGGATGATTTGAAAAAGAGAAATCCGCAACTCAAAATAATGCACTTAACAGTCGACACAGAACATGACCCTCCCGAGGATTGGTATATAATCGGGATGGAAAAAAGGTAACTGGACCCCGTTTCATTATGATAATAGATTTGCACATTCATTCAAGAAGTTGTTCTGACGGAAACCTGACTGTTGAAGAAATCGTTAGAGAAGCCAAGACCAGAAACATTGGGCTAATATCGATTACGGATCACGACTCGATTGGCTGTCAAGAGAAAGCCATGGCTTTGGCAAGGAAAAATGGGATCCGTTATATTTCTGGAGTTGAATTGAATGTAACCTTCTCGCCCTCCAGATATCACGAGGGTAAATCAACATCGCTAGATTTCTTGGGCTATCAATTTGACATAAACAATAAGGAGTTAAAGAACAAACTCCAGCAAATCGGGAAATATCGAGAGGAAAGGGCTGCCAAGATTTTAGACAATATTAATGCAGAGTTTGAAAAAGGAGGAATTGAAAAGCTAACGAAAGCTGATCTCAGGAAGATTCAGGATTCCGTTGATGGAGTACTTGGGAGGCCTCATATAGCGGACTATTTGGTGGTAAAGGGAATTGTTAGAACCAAACAAGAAGCTTTTGATAAGTATCTTGTGAAATGTGATGTTCCTAAATATCCGCTTCACATTGAAGAGGCGTCGAGGCTGGTGAGAAATGCTGGAGGAATAATAGTTTTGGCTCATCCTAACGATCCTCATGGAACCTCGCTTGTGAATCTGACTAAATCGCTGTCTGAACAGACAGAGATAATAGAGGAATCATTTTTGAGATACATTGATGGCGTAGAGTGTTGGCACTCCAGAAGTGACACCCTAACAACGAATCATTACATAACGTTTGCAAAAGAACATGGACTAATCATGACTGGGGGAAGCGATTGCCATCAAAAGCCGATCCTCATTGGAACGGTGAAAGTCCCCGAATATGTAGCTGAGCAATTCAACTTTGAGTGAGTCCGCATGAAAAAGAAAAGAAGTGAAAAACCAAGGTATGGTTTATATGCAATTAAAATAATCGCAATTCTTTTTTCTGTTATAGAAATCATCGGGTTACTTTTGCTTTCAGCAGGCCACTTCGTTTTCAACAAAACATATCTAACAATTGGTGGGGGAATAATTACTGCCTTTGGAATTTGCATGATTGTTGCCCATTTTCTTTCTTTGTATGTCTTCACCGGGGTTGACGCAACGAGATTCAATTGGATTGCGAAACTTCTGGAATTAGAAGGAAGCGAGTATGTGCTAGATGTAGGAAGCGGAACAGGAAGAACGGCGGTGCAGATGGCAAAAAGGCTTACCACTGGAAGGCTTGTTGGAATAGATATTTGGGATACAATGGAACTCAGTGGTAACTCGCCAGAAAGAGCGTATAAGAATGCGGAAATCGAAAGTGTGAAAGGTAAAGTTGAATTTAAATTTGGAAACGTCTTGGAAATACCCTTTGATAATGATGTTTTTGACATCGTTACATGTAGTAGCGTCTTAAATAACCTTCCTGGAGAAAAGAATAGAGTCAAAGCCCTGAAGGAAATTTTTCGGGTCTTGAAGCTTAAAGGAAAATGCATGCTACTTGAACCTCTCAGGAATTTTAGAATGTTTTGTGCTTTCACACCCTTCGGGGTTTTCCAGTTAGGAAAAAGAGAAGACTGGGAAAACTATGCCGAGACCGCAGGCTTTTCAAAAGTGAGATTCTACGATGAAAAAGGCATTGGCGTTTTTATCCTAGAGAAATAACGAAACGATTCGCAATAGATTCACAACTGAAAAAAACAGACATTAGGAAGTAAAAAATGTCCTCATCTTAACATGTTATTTGCGCGCGCGTTTTTTGGGCTGATAAAAGGATTTTTGCATAGGTGGAGGCCAGTTTGAAGTATGCCTTTGCTTCTTTCATTGCTGCACTCTTTTCCTCACTACCTACGCTGGGGTCTTTAAGTTTGAAACTGATGACTTTTCCTCGCACGTAGGCTCGGTAGCATTTGTAGAAAGGGAGAAGTTTCGTCAACTCTTGATCTCCAGAATATTTGGCATATCTTTTGACGAAGAAGTTAGACAGATCAGTTCGTTCTTTGAAGTCTAAATCCATGGCTAAAAAGGCAATGTCGGAGGCAACATCAGAATACCTAAATCTTTCGCTGAATTCTATCGCATCGAAAACGTAGATTCGGTCTGCAACAAAGATGTTACCCGAATGGATGTCTCCGTGACAATCTCTGACTCGGCCCCCTGCCATCCTCTTCTCAAAAAAGGACACATTTCTCTTCATGAAATCGTCGATTCTTTCACGGATTAGCTTGAAATCCTTCATGGATATCGTTTTGTCGACGAACTCCCGAGTCTGCTCGACATTCTCTTTCCAATTGGTTTCTATTATCGCCAAAGAGCCGAACTCGCTTATCCTCCTATTCGTTTCCGCCTTTGAATGGAATTCTGCGATGATTTTTGCTATTCTGTCAATGAGTTTGCTATTCACCTTTTTCTCTGCGAGGAGCTTGTTCATCATCTTTTCTTGAGGCATTCTCTTCATCTTTACAGCATATTCAACGGTTTCTCCTTCGCCTTTTATCTTGATAACGTTTGATCTGTTGATGGAAACAACCTCAAGGTACATGTCACCACACAGCCGTCTATTGAGCTCTAACTCTTTTTCGCAGAAGAAACGTCTCTTTTCCAGGGTTGTGAAGTCTAAGAATCCAAAGTCCACAGCCTTCTTTACCTTGTAGACAAAGTTTCTGGTTAAAAAGACAAAGGATATGTGAGTCTGGGTCAGTTCAATTTGACCTGGTTCTTCGTCATAAGCTTCAGGCCTCATTAGAGCCTCCACAACCTGCTTCTGAACCGACATTTATTGAACATGCTTCCTCTAGGGCTTTTGGCATCAAATTTGCAGCAACTAGGATTACTCAACCAGTCCTCTGGCTTTACGCTCTTTAGTTGTCTTTTTGGTCATGAGTTCAACCTGCTTTACGGCTGTGCCCAGATAGTTTCTCGGGTTCAAAGCTTCATCAATCTCCCTTTTCGTCAGTTTCCCGCACACAGTCTTGTCTTCGAGAAGAATTTCTCTGAAACGTCGCTTTCCAGTCTCGCTTTTCAAGGTTAGCTTTCTGAGCAATTCGTGGGCTTCTTGGCGGTTCATGTCCTTTCTTGTCAATGCAATCATTATTGCCTCGGACATTCCTCGACCTTGGGTCAGTTCAAGATTCTTCAGCATCCGTTCTTCGTCCACGCGCAGGTTAGCCAATATATTGTTCATTAGGAAAAGAATGTAGTCGGTTAAGATGCACGTTTCAGGGATTATGAAGCGTTCTGCGGAAGATTGAGTTAGGTCGCGCTCATGCCAAGTAACAACGTTTTCTAGAGAGGGAATGACAAGACTTCTAACGATTCTGGCCAGCCCGCATATTCTCTCGCAGAGTTCTGGATTGCGCTTTTGAGGCATCGTGGAACTGCCAACCTGCTTTTCTGGTTCAAAAGACTCAAAAAGCTCCCCGATTTCCGGTCTCTGCAACTCCCGAATTTCAGTCGCAAAATTGTCCAGCGAAGAAGCAATCATAGCCAGCAGGCAAGCAAGTTCAGCGTGGCGGTCTCTCTGGACAATTTGCGTGGATATATCAGCAGCCTTGATTCCGAGCTTTTGCATAACTAGCTCCTGAATCTTCATGGCGTTTTCGCCCAAGCCTGCCTGAGTGCCAACTGCCCCGCTCATTTTCCCAACAACAATGCGTTCCTTGGATTGCCTAAGCCTTTCAATATGCCTGGAAACCTCACGCAGCCAAACTGCAAACTTGAAACCTAAAGTTATTGGCAACGCATGTTGACCGTGTGTCCTGCCGGCCATCAACGTCTTCTTGTATCGAACGGCTAGGTTCATCAGGGTCTTCTCAAGATCGTCCTGTCTCTTCTCAATCAGCGCCAAAGCATCCTTCAGCTGAAGAGCATACGTCGTATCCACGATGTCGTAGCTCGTCGCTCCATAGTGAACGTATGCTCCGCTCGGTCCGCATGCTTCCGCACAAGCCCTAACCAAAGAAGCAATGTCATGCTTTATTTCACGTTCAATCTCTTTCACGCGACTCAGCTTGACATGCTTCAACGAAGCCATAGCCCCGATTACCTCAGCGTCTTTCTTCGGTATATTCCCAACTTCAGCGTGCGCCCAAGCCAAAGCCGCCTCAACATCAAGCATCTTCTGAACGCGCGTCTCCTCCTCAAAAATCCTCCTCATCTCCGGAGTACCATAACGACCCGTATCAATAGGCAAGACCGGCACCTTCTATTCCCTCGCCAACAAGATAGAACACACTAGAGATTAATGCTTTTACCCAACCAAGAACCAACTCCACACGCGACGACTTCACCCAAAACTAGTCCATAAACATTCATACAACTCATTGAAACCCCAGTTCAAGGTATATATAGGGGGGTCAAAATTCGCTCCGAGAGCCTCAGAGGCGAGTTCGAAAGACCTCGACAAGGAATGCCAAAACAATCATAGGATACATCTGTCTTGTTCAAACTCGTTTCAGGCAACCAGCCGTTTTCTCCTCAGTATCCTTCGATCGTACAGTGCTTCTTGATGTACTCTTCGAATTTACTCCCCAATGTCTTCTTCAGCAAGTCGTCCCGCAAGCTCAAATACTCTTCCCGCAGAATGTCAAAGTGGAAACCATCCCATCTCCGACCATTCACAAAGGAAACTTGCCTCATCGCTCCGCCCTTTTTGAAGCCACACGCTTCCAAAACCTTGTGAGCTCGATGGTTATATCCCGCACTCCAAGCTTCACAGCGATCCGCATTCAACTGCCGAAACGACATTTCTAGCAGTGCTACTGTGATTTGTCGTCCCATGCCTTTTCCCCACAACTCCTTCTTGCCAATGTAAGTTCCTACGCCTGCTGTCCTTACGTTGCCCCAATCCTGCTTTTCTATGCGAGCAATTCCAATGGCCTCTTTAGACTCTGCAAGCTCCATTATGAAGTGAAGCTCTTTCTCATCCTTCATCCACTCCTCATACTGCTTCTCCAGCTGAGCCAAGCTCACAAAGTTCATAGGCCTGCTTCTCGAATACATTATCGTCTCAAAATCGTTCTCCCACACATGCAGAATCTTCAAATCCTCCCTTTCAACGGGCCTAAACCGCACATCTCCAAACTCAAACATACGCGTCCACCATCCAACTACACGATGGTTTGCACGATGGCATTATTAACTTTAGTCCATCGCAGAGGAGCCTTAGATTAATGCAAACAGTGCTTAGCCTGAAGAATCTGATCATAAGGATTATTTTCAATCTTTAAAGGCAATACCGCCTTATCTAACCCTCAGCCGACGGCAACTCTAGTCAAAGGTCAATACCGCATGGGAGCGTTAATAGCAGTTCTGGACAAAAGAGGCGAAGACGCCACAGAAAAGGCACTGATGATGCTCAAAACATTGAACGCCGAGAAAGCCGAAGCCGTCGGAATGGCATCGCCATCCATCATCAGAATTGGGAAAACCTTCGACAAACTTCGCGCCCAAAAAATGAACTCACCAATAATAGTTGGACACCTTTTCTCAAAGATCGCCGATTCCGACAAGCCCCAACCAACAAAACTCGAAAGAGCTGCACTAGTCTTCGAAGGAAGAATCTATCCACCACACAAGGAAGTCTCAGACGCAGAGGTCCCTGCAAAAAGGCTAACGTGCAGCCTCAAGAGAGCACTCATAGCTCTTGTCAAGGAAGCCTCAGGTGATTTCGCATTCGCGATAGCGGAACCAAAAAGGCTAATTGCGAGCCGAGACTCTTTGGGCATCCGACCACTTTATTATGGAGAAGACGCACATGTCGTGGCTCTAGCTTCTGAGCGCAAAGCGTTATGGAAAATTGGAATCAACAAGACAGAGTCTTTTCCGCCAGGACACGTTGCATCTATTGAAAAAATCGGCATCACACTTACTCGTATTAAGACACTCTCGTGTTCCAACCCAAGACGGATAACCATGCAAACAGCGGCCAAAGAACTGCAAACACTGCTTCAACAATCAACCAAAGAAAGAATCTCAGAGCTGAAAGAAGTTGCAGTGGCCTTCTCAGGCGGCTTGGACAGCAGCATTATCGCGTTTCTGGCCAAAAAGACAAACGCAAACACGCACTTGATCCACGTAAGCCTAGAAAACCAACCCGAAACAGAATACGCAAAAAGAACAGCAGAAGAGCTCAAACTCCCGATACACGTTCACCTATTCAAAGAAGACGATGCCATGCGAGTCCTGCCGAAAGTTCTGTGGCTAATTGAGGAATCAGATCCAATCAAAACAGGCATAGGCATACCAATCTATTGGACGGCAGAAAAGGCAGCAGAAATGAAGTTCAAGGTCATGCTAGCTGGACAAGGTGCTGACGAGTTCTTCGGCGGTTATCGGCGATACGTGGATTACTATCTACACTATGGTGCCAAGAAAACAAGAGAATATATCTCTCGGGACATCGTTACGATTCATGAAACCAACCTAGAACGAGATTTCAAAATCTGCAATTTCCACAACGTAGAACTACGTCTGCCTTTTGTAAACTACGAAATAGCAAAGCTCGCCATGGATTTACCGATCAACTTGAAAATCGAGACACAGCTAGGCGGACTGAGAAAACTCGTTCTAAGGCAAGCTGCCAAAAACCTCGGTCTCCCCGACTCGGTTCTGGAAAAGCCGAAGAAAGCAATACAATACACGACAGGAATAGACAAAACGCTCAAAAAGCTAGCCAAGAAAAAAGGAAAATCTGTAGGAGAGTTTCTAGACGAAACATTCCAAGAGACCGTAAAGAAGATGATGTAACTTGCGAAAAACAGCTTTGATTTTCTCTCCTCAATACTATCGCCACAACACAGGCAAAAACCATCCCGAATCAGCCCGACGACTCTACGCAATAATCAAAGGAATAGAGAAAAGCAAAATTCTGCGCACCGGTAACCTGCAATTAATCCAACCAGAAAGAGCTCGCATAGAAGACGTTGAACTAGTCCATGGGCTAGAGTACATTAAGCTTGTTGAGGCTGTCTGCAAGTCCGGCGGAGGCCTACTGGATCTGCAGGACACCGTAACTTCTCCAGAGAGCTTTGAGACCGCGCTTTACGCTGTTGGCGGAACACTGAAAGCTGTCAATCTTATCATGAAAAGAGAGTTTGAAAACGCCTTTGCTCTAGTACGTCCTCCAGGTCATCATGCTGGAAAATATCGTGCTTGCGGTTTCTGCATTTTCAACAACGTCGCTATAGCCGCAAAGCATCTAACTACCAAGTACAAGCTGAGAAGAGTGTTGATTCTAGATGTTGATGCTCATCACGGAAACGGCACACAGGAAACCTTCTACGAAACAAACAAGGCACTATATATTAGCTTACATGAAGACCCAAGCAGCTTCCCAGGAACTGGCTTCGTGGACGAGATCGGTGAAGGAGAAGGCCTAGGCTGTACTGTCAATATTCCTTTCCCTTTTGGAACTGGCGATAGAATATACTTGAAGGCAATGAACGAGATCGTAAAACCAATAATACGCCAGTATAAGCCAGAGTTTATCTTGGTATCAGCTGGTTTTGATGGCCACTACGCTGACCCTGTGGCAAACCTTTCTCTGTCAGCGCCATGTATACAACAAATCCATGAAATGACAGCGCGTCTAGCAACAGAAGTATGCCAAGGAAGGCTTGTCTCCGTTCTTGAAGGAGGCTACAGTCTCAAATACGTTGGAAAGCTGGCGGCTTCAGCAATAGCAGCAATCAGTCAAACATCATACATTGCGAAGGACACGATTCCCCTAACAAGCAGGAATATCGAATTTCAGGGTGCAAAAGTTATAAGAGAAGTGAAAAAAGTCCAGAAAGCTTTTTGGAACATTGATTAGCGGCATTGCCCGATTGAAACTAACTAAAAGGTCCAGAGGATTACTCGACTACTTGGATTGCAGCTTCTGGACATTGGACTTCGCATGCTCTGCATACTAGGCATTCGTCCGGTTTCGCAGGAATAGACTTGCCATCTTTGATCTCGAAGACTCCTACAGGACAGGTGTCAGCGCATGTTCCGCATCCCGTACATTTATTATTGTCAACCACTATTTTCACCATTGCCTCTTCCTCTTTTCATTAGAGTTTCGTTGAAAATCCAAGCAGTCGAATAAAAGCATTTAGGTCCATTTAGCGAAATTCTTCACGTAGTCTTAAGAGGATTCCGTTTATCGTGGTTTCAGCCTTTTCTTTTCTGCGCTGGTAGTCTGCTAGGCGCTTCCGATAGGCTTCAATCGAAAGCTCCCCTCTATTGTGCAGGTCCTCAATGCTTTTGACCCCTGCTTGCACTTCATTGATCTCGCTCTCAGCAATCTCAAGCTGCAACATCATATCTGAATAGTGACCACCAGATGCGCGAATCTTTTCCCTAAACTCCGCCAGACTTCTAGACAGAGTGCCAAGGCGTGCTTCTAGCGTTTTCCTGCGAACTTTATATCGACGCCGTGGGATTCTTCCCTTTTGTACCTTCGTTTCCAAGGACTCCATCTCTAAGTCTATCTTCTTCTTCTCTTCATAAGCGTCCACAAACGCTTTTAGATGTTCAGGACGAAGTCTTGCGGCTACTGTAGACACAGATATGCGAGTCGGACCTTTGCGCTGCTTCCAAGCGACGGCAACGACAACAGATCCAACAATCGCCAGAGTCCATACCCAAATGGTCGGACGAAAAGACAACCACAAAGGATTATACTCGTACGCAATGGCAACGCTGAAGTTCTCTGAAGCAATTATGCCTTGTCTGCTTACAGTCACAGTTTCTTGGAAGACACTCCGCGATATGGCATATGTAGTGTTAGCCAAGTTGTCTTCAACATGCTGAATCCTTGCTCCCTCAGGCAACACAAAGGTGACTGACGCTTGGGTAACGTAATAGTTCAGATGATCAAACGAAGAAAGCTCTAGTGCGAAACTATTGGAACCCTCTTGCTTAAGGTTCTCTCTAGGCAGATCATATTTCAAGGTGAATCTCGTCGATCGGCCTTCTTCCACTGAGGGGGCAAAGCCAATCGAGTAACGATTCGTACTTGCGTCAGTTACGTTCGGTGCGCCCATAGTTCTTCCAAACTGGTCTTCCGCGATAGCGTTCGAAGCGTTGAGCGGAAGAAAAACTTCAACAGAATTCACTGTCCTCTGTGCCCTATTTGCTATCACATAAGTATCGGCACCCTCTAAATCACCAAACTCGTTAATCCTCACTTGACGATCCAACTGAGCAACATCAATTACCTGAATATTACCTTCAGCGGCCATAAAACCCAAGCTTGCAGGAAAATGTGCAAATTCCTGAAGGTTCTCTCTACTGTAAACGAATCCTGGAACATCACCGCCAACATAACCTGCACCCTCTGGCAAGACAATCGAGACATTACAGACGCCAGCAGCTTTAGTTAAGCTCGGATAGGCTGGAAAATCCAAGGTGTAGCCTGTTGGTTCATTAGGGTCTGGCGTGATGACAATGTTTGAAAGTATGAATCCGACACTGAAAACTTGCGGCGCGCCCTGTGGAAACTCTACTCTTACGCCATAGAAACCTACGTGACTCTCGAGAGGCACGTTAAGGGTCACGGGATAAGTGTTTGAACCGTTGGATGCAAAGCACTTTACGACCACAGGACCGTATCTGTCAGGGAATCCTATCAGAAAACTGTTGGGTGCTTGTCCAGTCATGTTCAGTGTTACGGTGTCATTTATGAAAACATAGCCGTTGTACATGACTTCTACGGTGTGGGTGACCCTTTCTATGCTGTAATCCACATCTGCCTTGACGGTCCTAACGTTGCATGAGATGGAGAGCAGAATCATCGTAGCGACTGTCATTATGATGAACACCGAAGCTATCTTCTTCACTCGTTCTTCCTCCACTACGTGATCGAGTTTCAGGCTTCCTATCTATTGACAAGCCCATTTATTTACTTTTAGAATTACACCGCCTCAGTTCCGTATATACTTAACCGTTGAAATCCGAAAAGACGCGCTCTTTGCCGTTACCAGTAGCCTTTCCCATAATGAAATGTCTTGCCGCTGTTCATTATATACTCATAGATTTCCTTTGAACAAACAGGGATAAACATGGTTCCATTATCATATCTCAGTTTTCCATTCACGTCCTCGAAAGATATCGCTCTACTCATCAACTGGAAACCTATCTTTTCATATACCTTGTAGGCGCTCTTTGACAAGTCAGCATTGAGGCAAGCAACATCACATTTTTCTTGCTTGAGGATTTTTAAACCTCTTTTAATCATTTTTGTTGCGACGCCCTTTCGCCGCTTGTGTTTAGCAACGCACACTCCTCCGACGCCTCCAAGAACAAAAGATTTAGCGTCAAAGTCTGTATTTCTTCGGAATAGTCTTAGATGGCCGATGATTTCTTTGCCATGGTAAGCAAGAATCCTTGCAAAGCTCTCAGCATAAAAACACTCATCAACTTCTCTCGGATCGACATCCCTGAAGCACTGTTTCTGCAATTCATCTATACCGTGTTTTTGTTTCTCGGAAAGGCTGTTTTCATAAACTAGGAATATTTTCGCAACGTCAGCCATGTTGTTATGGTTCACCATGTTTGATGTAGTAATCGCTCTCTTTCTTTGGTCCGAAGCTTCGCACACCCTTTTCTCTCAGTTGCTTTCTGAGCTTGTTAGCATATTGCTTATCAATCTCGCCCCTTTTTTCCAAGTAAGCAATTATTTCGAGCCCTTGTTCGTCGGTGTCACATCGCCGAATGAAGTCTACCGCATCAGGCATGTAATGAATAAAGTTTCTTGAGACAGCTTCTTCTCCGGTCGGAGCGTCTGTCCGCACGGAGTTTATCGGCACCTTGTCTTCTTCAAACTCTAGCTCCTTGGCTAGGTTTGGAAACATCCTCTTTATTGCTTCCTTATCGAGCGCCATGCGCACACCCTCAATCCATGAGGAGGCTTCTTCGATATACTCATGAGAAAATGTGATATTTAAACATCCTTTTGAATCTGACAAAACGTCATTGCCTTGCTATCTATTCAGAGAAGGAACAAACTTCCGACAGGGGTTTTCCTTCAGCAGCTTCCCCAGTTCCTGAGTGTTAAGCCCGACAATATTGTCTCCATATACTCCACATTTCTCCTTGCGAGTGGCTTCTTCGGGGTTGCTGATTTTGATCTCTACTTTTTCCTTGGCTGGTGATTCCGCATATATGTGAAACGCGCTTTTTCTTTTCCCTCGTTTTGTCACGGCTACGTGTTCAGTCTGTTCTATTCTGACGCCGTTTTGCTTCAAGGTCGCTAGGACATCCTCAGGAGAATCGTGGTAAACCACTACGTCCATGTCACTATCGTGATGTATCGTTCCTCGCCAGACACTTCCTATCAGAAGTGGGTTGTATAACTTGAGAATTCGCATCAGGTTTAAGGCTTCCTTGCGCATTTGGATTAGACGTTCTTGTCTAGCTGCGCCTTCACGTTCTTCTGCTATTTCGTCGAGTTCCAGAGCAACTTCAAGATTTGCTGGAAGAACGTGAGCGCCCAATGTATTTGCAGCTTTCTGTTTTGCTTGCTTGAACTCCTTTTCCACGCCAGAATACAGCAGGTTGGCTGCTTCTCGAGCGATCCTTCTTCTCAGATCTAGAGAATTGGGGTTCAAGCGTTCACCATTAAGGTTTGAGGTTAAGGCTGAAGCTTAGTGCTTGATCACTTGCTCATATACTTCCAGGGTTCTTTCAGCCACCTTTTCCCATGTGAACTCGCTTAGGACTCTACGTCTACCATTCTTTCCAAGCCATTGTCTTTTCTCAGGGCTTTCCAACGCATTATTTATGCCCCAAGCTATGTCTGATGGATCGCTTGGATTCACGTGGTAGCCGCATTGTTCTTCACCGCAGCAGACAACTATCTCCCGCATTCCGCTGACTCCTGCTCCGCCAACAATAACTGGGCGTTCCATGCTCATGGCTTCGAGGACAACGATTCCAAACGGTTCATAGAGACTTGGGAAGACTGCAACGTCGCAAGCAGCGTAGTGGAGAATGCGTTCTTCTTCTGGAATGAAGTCGAAGCGGAATTTGACGTAGTTGTCCATCTTTGTGGCTTTGACTAGGTTCACCAGGTATTCCTGTAAGTCGCCTAGACCAACGATGACCAGCTTTGCTTTCGGGGTTTTTTGTAGAATGTGGGGCAGGCTCATTATGAGTTTGTCAACGCCTTTGACGCCAACGAGTCTGCCGAGGAAAAGAATCATCAGTTCGTCATCCTTAATATCGTAAAGGGCTCTGACCTTTTTTATTTGCTCGGCGTCAACTGATCCCGGATTGTATTTCTGGGGGTCAACCCCGTTGTAGCATACTTGGATTTTCTCCTTTGGAAAGCCCAGTTTTGCGAGTTCATCCTTCATGGCGTAAGAAACCGTGACGATGAGATCCGCTGCCATGGCACAGTGGAGCTCAATGTTGCTTACTACTTCTGAGCCATTTCCGAGAGTTCTCCCTTTTTCAGTTGAGTGAACGTGAAAGGCTAGAGGCAGTCCGACTTCTCTTTTGATGGTTATTCCGCCGATGGCTGAAAGCCAGTCATGTGCAACTACGATGTCGTATTTTATGCCTTCTTTTCTGATAAGTTCGTTGACAAGTTTTGAGGCGCTCAAGTAATTGTAGACAAGGATTTTTGAGAAAAGATGGATGCCTCTTCCCCATTTTTTGATATCGTCGGCAACAACATCTGGCAGCGAATCCGATATGTCGATATGCAGTGGGCGGTGGATTTCTATCCCGCGCCAGATCTCTCGTGTGGGCAGGCTGCCTGCATCGTCATTCATGGTAAACACCGTGATGTCATTGTCCATCAGGACGAACTTTCTAGTAATTTCTGCAGCGTAGGTTCCTAGCCCACCTACGATTTTTGGCGGATATTCATAGACTAGCACAGCCATCTTCACAGTCTTCACCGTTTGGGCTTGCTTCAGCAGTATTTGCTGCTTATTAAGCATTTGTCTATTTAGTTTCCTCTTTGACAGTAACTATGCCATGGCGGTAGCGGTCCAACGGCTTCTCAGTTTTCCGTCAATCTCTCGCTGTTTGAGTGCGATGTCGGCGATTTTGAAACGGCTGAAAAGAATCTCTATCTCCTGTTTGTCGACAAAATGGTGAAGAACTCCTTTCTCATGGCCTTCTGTCTCAACGAACGTGTCTCTCTCGACTTCGACACCTTTTCCATAGCTGTAAGTTCTTCTTGACAGAAAATCTACGAGTACGCGGCCATGTTTCCTCAGTATTCTGCGGATTTCGGAAAGGGTTGTTTTGATTCCTTTTTGTTTTTGATGGTAGATGGCTCGGGTGCATATGACGGTGTCAAAGCAGTGATCGACATATGGAAGATGGTTCATGTCACATCTCACAAGGTCTGCGGGCAACTTTCGTTTTCTAAGTCGTTCTCGGGTTAGCTTTAGACCCGTGTCCGAGGCGTCTGCTCCATTCGCGTCAAATCCTTGCTCTGCGATGTAGACAACATGCCTTCCTGTGCCACATGCCAGGTCGAGAGCTCTAATGCCTTTCTTCTTTTGCAGCGAATTGATGAAGCTGACAACTGGTTCATCTGGTTCTCTGGGGCTGTACTCTTTTTCAGGCAGTATTTGATCCCATTGGGTCATCTCAGTCTCTCATCCTCAGCGCTTTTCAGTTAGAGTTTAGACGCTTAAAACATTATTCAAAAGAGGAGTTTGTGGCTTGCCAAGCTCTTCTTGTCGTAGGTTTGAAGACTGCATCTCTGCCAAGCGCGACTGAGGCTAGGGAAAGTTTGAAAAGCTTATTAGGCACATATAATAAGGCAGAAGGAGTGCAACGGCATGAGCATATCACCTGTTAAACGTCTTATTCTCGAAACCATGTGGGTAGTTGATAAACCAGCCAAGGCTCAAGAAATAGCGAAGGACACTGGGGTCAGTTTTCCTTCAGTTATGATGCACATCATTGGGCTTACTCGCTCTGGCTACCTGCAGATGCCTGAAAAGGGATTCTACGTTATTACGGAGAAGGGCAAGAAAACGCTGGGACTCCCAGAAATCGACAAGGATAAAGCATCAGAGATCTTGACCTATTTGCCTCTGGAAAAATCGTTTCACTTCTACGTGGATTATGGAAAAGCCTTGAATGCCCAAGCAGCGAGTCTTCAAGATTTCTGCGAGAAGATCAGAGTGATTGACATTGGCTCGGTGGAGTTTCATACTCATCGTGGGGATTTTGAGGCGTGGTTTAACAGTTTGGGCGACGTTGAGCTAGCCCGTAAGGCGCTGCTTATCAGGGAGCAGAAGATGGTTGGGGAAGAGCTGCGCAGTAAACTCTTTGATGTCGTGAAGAGTCGAGTTGAGGAGTTGTCTAAGATAAGGAAGCAGCAGGACAGCACTGCATAGTATTTGTTTGGCTTTAGGCTGGTTTGAACCGTTCTTTGAGTTTGGCTAGAACTTGCTGTAGAGTCGTGTACTCCATTTCCTCTGGACCTAATCGTGCGGGTTCGAATTCTCCCATGCGTCTGAGCATTGAGCCTATTTGTACGGCTTCTTTTCTGGCTAGGTCGAAGGCTGGGTCGTCGAACATGTCGGCTATCATCGGTTTACCATTATCATCGCATGCGATTTGGCCGTTTGAGACTTGAAAGCCTAAGGACACTAATCTTGGGGGTCCGTCGAAGGCTGTGCATTTTGAGTATTTTAGGCTGACGGGCATTATTGGGCCCCAATGGCTTCCGCGCATCCATCCTTCAACGAGGTAGGTGTGAATGAAGGGTACGAGGATTTCGCCTACGGCTGGAAGTCCGTGCTGTCCGCGTGTGATCAAGACAGGGTCATCTTTGCCCACATATTTTCCGGCTATCTGTGAGAGTCTCGTTACGCTGCCTGAGGCGCATATTAGGTTATCGCGTGCTTGCCAGACGCGTGAAACCATGTAACGTTGCACTGTCCCAATTAAGGCGATGAGGTCGTACATTTCCTCAGGGCATTTCAGTACAACTTTTGTGTTGTCCAGCGTATCCATGACTTCAAATCTGAAGCCGTCAGCCATGTTAGGGTCAATGACTAGCCCAGCGGTGTTCTGAGGGTCGCCGAAGATGCGGAAAAGCGGAAAATTGAAGGCGCCTGCTGAGGTTTTATCGGCTGCGAAAACTACGATTGGGTCGGATGGGCGTTCTTCTATTTCCATTTCAGCAACGCCTGGACCCATGCCGCGGATGTTTCCACTGAAAGCATCCTTCAGTAGGTCTTGTCCTGCGCCGTAAAGTTTGAGGGCTAGGGCCTTGTCGGCGGCTTCTTTGAAAGTGTTCCAGGCGAGTTTGTGGATGTCTGGGTTAGATTCGCCTTTTTCATGAACCATCAATAGCTGGAGATCGTCTCCAGCGTTGAAAACATAATAGCTGTTTATGAGGTTTTGTTCCTTGGCTTTTTTGAGGTTTTTTTGGGCTATGTTGAGGAGCGGTTCGGGCACAATGTGGTGTCCTGCGAGTGAGCCTACGTCGCATTTGATAAGGCTGATTGTGGTTTTTCTTGCCATAATTCATCACATCAAACCGAGCTTCGGTTTAGAGTTGGAGCGTACCTTTTAAAAGAGTTCCGAAAGAAAAGGGTGCGAAGCAAACATGAAATAACTGAAGGTGTATAACAGAGTAGAGAAGGCAACGTAATGGGTGAGCTGAGGGTCATATCGGCGAAGATTCCTGAGGAAGTTTACAAGGAAATGCTCCTGCGCGTGCCAGAAGGCGATAGGAGCAATTTCATAAGAGACGCCATAATGGAGAAGCTTGAGAAAACGCCTAAGCCGGACAAGGTTTTGGAGTTGGAGCAGAGGCTGAATCAGATGTGGGGGGAGTTTTCGGAGATTAAGAAGTATCTTGGCGATTTGGAGATGCTCACGTACGATCGTGGAAAGGCGAATCCGCACGCGTTTGGCGTGGATGAGTTGGATCATAAGATTATTGACTTTCTGGTTCATTATAAGGGCGGAACAACGCCTGAGCTTGCGGATTATTTGAAGACGAATAGGTGGCTTGTTCTGAATAGGCTTAGAAGGATACAGAAGACATCTAAGAAGCAGCTGGGCAAGCCGATTATTGATTATTATGCTGGCGAGAAGGCTGGAAAGAAGAAGGCTTGGTGGATAAACGACGAGCTAACCGAAACAGAATAAGCCAGACACACTTGCTCTCGCATGCGATTTTGAACCTCTATATATAGAGGGTCAAAATAGGTGTGAGGATGGATTTCCTACAAGAAGATGATTTGGTTGCGCATTTCTTCTTTGGTTTTGGTTTCAGCTATGGTTTTTAGTCTTTTTATGCATTCTCCTACGGTCAGTTTCTGCTGGCGTACGTAGATAATGCCTAGATGATGTTTGCGTTGTGCTATTTTTATGAAGTCAACGTCACGCGTGAATGTTACAGCTTGTTTTTGGATGGCTGCTTCGATTTGTTCTTCGTCTGTCATGCCTAGTTTGCCGATGTCTTTGGCAGAAAATGCGTCTATGCCGCGTCTTCTTGAGCCGTCAACTATGCGGTGTTGACGCTTTCGTCGGCGTAGATCCTGATTGCTTTCCGCGTTATGGCTGGTCAGCCGCCTTTCTAGATTTTTGCGAGCTGTTGGATGAATTGCTTGTCTTCTCTTATCTTCTTGTCTAGTTGGCTTCTGTTTTCGTAATAATAGGATAGTGCGGCGTGGATTTGTTCGAGTTTTAGGTGTGGGTGGGCGTTGATTATTTCGTCTGGTATGTGGTTGAGGTATTCGTATTCGATGGCTACGTCTACAATTCTTATTCTGGCTCCTTTTATGACCGGGGAACCGTTGCAGATTTTCGGGTTGACCTCAACATAGGGATGCTTGACTTTGGCTTCTTGCACAGTTCAAACCCTTTTTCTTACCGTTATGGTTATGTCTGTCTCGGAAGCTCTTAACCTTTATTATAACAACTTTGCAGAGGCTTTCTCGGAGGCTCTATCCCACTTATATATACCTTGAACCTTGGCTTGACTAGCGTTGGGCTTGGGGAGGATGGTAAGGGTTATTTTGGGTGTTGGCTTACTATGGTGTTGTGTGGGCCCGTAGCCCAGTACGGATCAAGGCGCCGAACGTCTAGGCGACTAGAGGTGCGTAAGCCTCCGGGCGCTCAAGGCGAGAGACAGCCGGAGAACCGGGGTTCAAATCCCCGCGGGCCCGCCATTGTATCAGACTTTGAGACTCGACCATTTTTAGCAACGTACTACATTATTACGACACGGAATAAGATGTCGCATAAAATGAATGAACCGCCAAACAACAGTTTTCTGCCACAAGTAATCAACATGTCGCTTGGAAACGCAGAGATTTTTCTGAATGATGCGAGATTGCTGATCAACAATAACAGCTTTGATCATGCCTTTGCTTTTACTATTCTTGCGCTTGAAGAGATAGGCAAAGCAATCTACTGCAACTGGGCGAAGAAACGATATGTTAATGTCGACAAAAACTTCTTCACTCGTCTTAAAATGCACAAAATCAAATTGAGTTTTCATGGAAATATAGAAACTTGCTGTCTTAAAAGACGAAATCGAGATCTATGGGAAGAACAAACGACGCAAGAAACATCCATTCAAGTCAGACCTTGAAATGCTAAGGACTATCACAGGAATAGAAGATGGAACCAAGTTCAAGACTATTGATGCTTTGTATAGGGAATTCGATGAGCTAAAGAAACTCGCTTTATATGTAGATATCAAGGAAAATGGTGAACTATCCACGCCTAATCTTTTCAGTAAAGTTGTTTGTGAGAAGGTTTTAGAATTCGTATCAAGGAGATACTTGCTGGCGGAGAGAACCCTCAAGACAAGTGCTTCTGATGACGACTCCAGCCGATGAAAACGACTCGTGCAATCCGAAGATTTCAAAGTCGATTTGGACAGTTAAGAATCTCCCAGAATATGCCAAATGTGTCCGCATTTATTCAAGATTAGATGAAATACGAGCCGCTTTCCCCTTGCATTTCTCGACGGAAAAACCATTGATTTTGAATGTCTCAGGCTCTTCTTTTTTCAATATGGCTTGCAACCCCTTGGAATCTAATTGTGCCACTAATCGAGTTGATTCTCTCTTGGCTGATTCCATATGCTTTTTCAATAGTTCCTTGTCCATATACACTATTTCTGCTAGTGGGCATATCGTTTCTTTTTTTATGTACCATTCTATTTTTCCTGTTTTTTTGTTTATGTCGAAGGTTATGGGTCCGGCCACGCATGTTTCAGGCTTAACTGCGTGGATCATGCATTTCCTCGTCTTCATATCATGGAAAACACAGTAGCCTTCCGCATTCTCTCTCGGATAAGCATACCCCTCCTCAACAAACGCGTCAGCAACAGGAATCTTCTCCCTCTTCAAATACTCCTCAATAATTCTCCTCCGCTCCTTAGTAATCGGAGGTCTTGTCCCGTGACAACAATCATAATCAGTCTTGCACTTGCCACACACATCGAAAAAGTCGCTCTGCCTCTCGCCCTCACTCTTGCTTGGCATAGAAGCCCTCTTCACCCTTACCTCAGAAGTACGGCTGGTTATCCATAAGGTTTTTCACAAGTTTGGAGTAAATGCTGACAACCGCCTCTTTAAGACCCGTCTCCTGATTCCTACTCTCGACTCTTTCACGGGTGATTTCTGACAAGTTGCCAAACTTCATTCTCTTCTCGATCATCGACAGATATTTCTTCTCTTCTTCAGTCGCATTTTCGCGAGCAACCCGTAAAAAGTGTTCGCAAACCTGTCTTGCCGTTTGACCATGGGGATGCTGAACCTTCGCGCTGAACCCATCCCTTACAACCGCATTATAGTCTTTCACTAATACTTCGTGAGGCAAAGGTTCAGTCTTTTCCTCCATCAACCTTCTCACTAATGCTCTGATGAAACAGCTCAAAGCCACATCAGACTTTATGCATTCTTGCTCATCCATCACCCGAATCTCAACAGCTCTCCTGTCAAACCTGAAGATGGCCCCTCGACTGTTAACCCACTCCTCCCCCACAATAAGCTCATGCGCACCAGCAGCAGCTAAATCATTCGAGTATCCACCAATAATCTCTCGTTCATATTGGCCAAACGAGGACACGTACTCTGGAACCACCTCTCCAGTCACAGAGGGAACTTCCCTCTGATTCTCTTTGTAAAACCTCAACCTATTATCAACGCATTCCCCGAGCTTGCCTTCGTAGACTGGGGAAGAAGCCGCGATCGCAGGCAAGAAAGCGCAGACCTCTGCAAGCACGTTGTGAAGCAAAATTCCCTCCTTCTCATTCGCATAGGGCAGGTTCAGTTGAAAACTTTGGATGTTAAGCCACCCGTGCCGTTTGAGGTTGAAGACCTTGCTGTAAGCCTCGTAGATTTGTCGGTGACGGTGAGGCCAAACGCCCGTCTCATCAAGTCGCAACAAAGGATGCATACCCATGCCTAGAAGATGTGCATGATACTTGCGTTGCAGAAAATCAGTCAGAGTCAGAACCGCCTCTTGCATGGCATCTTCAAACTCGATAGGCGATTCGAAAGGAGCATTGGGTTTAACTTCCATAACGTGCATTTGAAGCTCTTTTCCAAACGTGAAACGCGGGAGCACGACAAAGTTGACGATGCGGCCATGGAAATCCTTCATAACCTTGCCCACAATAGGCAATGCCCTAAGCTCATCGTCCACTATGGAGAATTCGTGTTCCGGGCCGAGCACTTCTAGTGTCTTGTACGTATCTGTTCCTCTTTCCCTGAAGTGGTTGTTCAAAAATTGAATATAAACGTGCAGTTAATCTTAAATACGGAACCCCTAATACGGTGCATCTAACCATCTGGTGTCAAATGGGTGCTGGTTGTCTCAAACATCAACCTCGCAAAAACCACGACGACAATGAAACCGACAGCGTTCCTCAAATCATCAATCAAAGACTTCATTCTCAACCTCAACAACGACTACCGCTACCTGAAAACGGGATACTACGTGTCAATGTACGCGGAGGTTCTGGGCAACGCGGTCATTCCCTCAAGCAGAAGCATAATCGACGCCAGCAGAACACCGATTCTGCTGCTTGAAGCCTCGAAAACAGGCATCCCAACACTACCATACGTAGTAACCAGTTCTGTAAAGCAAATAATGTCCGAGTTTGATTTTCCCGTGGTCATCTTCGCTGTCAACCCCTTCTCCTATGACGGATTCAGGACCGCAAAAAATAAAAGCGCACTCTATAGAGCAGTAAAAAGCTTAGGAATGAACTATAAATTTGCAGTCTGTGCGCAGCCTTTGAGGGGAGAGATGATCTCGTTCAAATCCATCTTCGGCAAATGCGAGCAAGACCAAAACCTGAAAGAGATATCAGAAAAAGTCTTCAACATCTTCAAAATCCCCATATGTAAACTGCACATCCAACGTGTCAACGAAGAAGCTTTCCTGTGTGGGCTTCAGCCCTTGAAAAGGGAAGAGATTCTTTCATGCGATTTGAAAACGATCTCAGAAGAAGTTTCTCAGATGTCCAACATGGGTGACCACTTGATTGGCTAGAATAGCCTGCTTTGTTGAAAAATACAATTTTTCCGATCCAAGAGAGGAGAATGCACTTCAAAACTTCAAGCAAACAGCCGAGAAGCTGGGCCACGAATTCAACTTCATGTTCAGAGAAAACGTAGCAGAAATACCACAGTACGATGCCGTCTTCATAAGAGCAACGACCGACCCACTTTACACGGCATACGTAGTTTCCAGAACAGCCTCCGAGCTTGGCTTGAAAGTGGTTGATGACCCAGAATCGATACAAATCTGCGGAAACAAAATCCACCAATACGCCCTCTTCAAAAAACATGACATCCCCCACATCCCAACCGTCTTCATAAATAAGGAAGAATTCCATCATAAGCAGATCTTAGAGATCTTTCGGGGATTCGGCAAACCAGTCGTAGTCAAAGCGCCCTACACAAGCTTCTCAAGATACGTGGAAAAAGTCGCATGCGAAACAAGCTTCAGAGAAGTCGCCACCAGATTCTTCAGAAAATCCGACGTCCTAGCCGTGCAGAAATTCATGCCAACCGCCTTCGACTGGCGAGTCGGCATCCTAAACGACAAAGTCCTCTACGTCTGTAAATACATGATTCCCAAAGGCCGGTGGAAACACGGCGCCAAGCTAAGAGGCAAACCCACCTTCATCTGGGGCAGAACGGTAGCGCTGAAGTGCGAAAATGCACCAGCGGAGCTGAAAGACCTAGCGTTGAGAGCATGCAGCGTAATTGGACATGGGCTTTACGGAGTAGACATAAAACAAGCAAACTGCAACTATGTGGTCGTGGAGGTCAACGACAACCCCAGCATATACGCAGGCTACGAAGACCTAAGAAGCAAAGACTTGTACGGAAAAATAATAGCCTACCTAGTTGACTAATGATAACTTGCATCATGGAAAGTAGACATATGCTGGTTAAGCCTTATATCGCCTACTTCTTCTGTCTCACGCAAAAGTGAAGCAAATGGGGACCAGAGACTCCCTAGAAAGGCTGTTCTCTCCGCTGATAAAGCTTCTCAGACGAGAGTTCGGGTTCATCTCAGGCAACTATCGGATTCTCATCATAAGCTGGGTCATAATGGACATAGCCATGGAAACACCCGTGCCTAATTACCAATACTACGTTCAAGCCCTCGGGGGAAAGGAGTTTCCGATGGCTTTGGGAATCATCGGTCTTGCCAACTTTCTCGCTATGGCAGTGGTCGCATTTCCGGGTGGTTACCTTGCAGACAAGTATGGAAGACGCTGGCTCATAACAACAATGACTTTCGGGCTAGCTTTGTCTTTCCTGTTCCTTGCGCTTGCGCCCTCTGAACCTTTCGTTTTTATGGGAATGACTTGGTATGGGTGGCACTTCATTTTGATAGGAATGACTGTACAAGGCCTTTGCTTGATATATCAGCCTGCTCTTTTTGCGATGGTTCAAGATTCGCTTCCGCCCGAGCGTAGAGGAGTAGGCTCTTCACTTATACAGATGATTCATGGAACCTTCAACACGCCAGGCCCTGTAATCGGGGGGCTTCTTCTCCTATGGTTTGGACTCATCACGGGTATGAGAATCGTTTACTTCTTTGTGCTGATTCTTTATCTGATTGCTGCAGTGTGGCGGCTTAGGCTGAAAGAAACTATAACGAATGCAGATCCTATTCGCTTTAGATACTTCATCTCTTCATATCCTCAAGCCTTCAGAGAATGTGTCATTAATGTCTGGAAAACCGTGCCCAGATCAGTGCTCTGGCTATTCTTAGTTCAAATCATGCTCATGTTTGCAAACGCACAAATCAACGTGATCAACGCGATATACGCGGAAGAACAGCTTGGAATCCCTGAAGAAATGTGGTGGATAACCTTTATTCCACTCTTACTGACTATGATGATTGCCTCCATCCCAATCGGAAAAACAATCGATCGAATCGGACCAAAAGTCCCACTGATGTTCGGACCAATCCTCCTCGCCGCTTCAGCAGCACTTTTTGCCCACGGCAACTTCTTCACCGTCATAATTTCAATGTGCCTCAACGGCCTAGTCTTCCTCTTAATCATGTCCTCAGCCATGACTCTCACTGCAGGCCTTGTGGAACCCGAAAACAGAGGAAAAGTCAGAGGGTTCCTCAACTTCATGGGCTACATCTTCACGGGAATCGGCATGCTGCTAGGCAACTTCTTCTACAATCTGATCCCTCCACTCCCATTCTACATAACTATCGCGTTGGCACTCCCAATGATTCTCATAATTGTGCTTCACGTACATGAGCCACAGAAACCCACAACTGTAAAATGAAACGTTAACACCTATTCCCAGCAAAGCTTTACGGGGACGCGATTGCTTTATTAAAGCTGAGCTCAGATTCGCTTTGGGAAGTGTGTTTATGGTTCACATCGCAGTCGCAGGTTCGGGCCGCGTTGGCGGCGAAGTCGCCTTCAGCTTGATCTTCGAGAGATATGTGACCGAACTATCACTGATCGACATTGCGCTGGGCGTTGCTGAAATGACGAAAGAGGAGTTGTGCCACGCAATTGCAAGCCATGGCTTCGATGTCAAAATAAGCGCGTACACCAATGGCAAGCAAGTTCATGATGCGGATTTGATCGTAATAGCCGCGGGCTTTCCGCGGACACCCGACATGAGCCGAAGAGACCTTGCCACAAAAAACGCCACAATCGTCAAAGAAATAGTCGAAAACTCGTTGGACAACAATCCAAACGCATGGTACTTTGTGATCACAAACCCCGTGGATGCCATGACCACATTAGCCAACAAAACAGCCCAAGGCAAGAGGCGCATAATAGGAACAGGAACAAACCTTGAAACATCCAGATTCAGAACCATTCTGGCCAGAGAACTGGGCGTTCCAATTGGCATGGTTGAAGCCTACGTGGGCGGCGAGCATGGAGAAGCAGCGGTTCCACTATGGAGTACGGTCAAAATTGACGGGCTAGCACTTGATGAATATCTTGAGAAAGCCCGAAAGACCCTCGACAGGGCAAAATGCGAAAACTACGTAAAGGAAGTCAGCCGAGAAGTCATACGCGTACTAGGCGGAACAAAATATGGTCCCGCGGGCTCCTTCATCGAGATAATACGAGGAATAATCCTGAACACGGGCAAAGTGCTATGCTACTCCAGACCTCGAAAGTTTGAGACGACACCTGAACCAGTCTACGTGACCATTCCTGCCAGAATCGCAAAATCGCTCGCGCCTGACCTTTGGGACCTATTGACTGAACATGAGCAGAAAGCTATCAAAGACGCGGCAGGAGCCATTTACAAGACCTATTGTGAAGCCAAGGAAGGATAGAGCCGATTGCTGAAAGACGCAATTGAGGATTACGATTTCTCTAAGAGCATGTCGGTTGACGAGCTTGTTATGCAGATGGAGAAGGCTTGGGGTTTTACAGCCGGAAAACTGGCTGTCGGCGTAAACATCCTGCAACTCATGAGCGAAAGGAGAGGCTGCATCAAATTCCTTTCTTTTACAGGTAATCTCGTAGCAACGGGAACAAGAGGAGTGTTCAAAGAGCTCGTTAAACGGAAGCTCGTTGACGTCATAATTACGACCTGCGGAACGATCGATCATGACCTTGCTAGGTGCTGGAAAGAATACTATAAAGGCTCATTTGTCATGAACGATGCTAGACTTCATGAAAAGAACATAAACCGGTTGGGAAACGTTCTAGTGCCCAATGACAGCTACGGCATAATAATCGAAAAGAAAATGCACGAGCTACTCGAAGACCTGTGGAAAGAAGGCGTCAAAGAAGTTTCAAGCAGCCAGCTGTGTCGAGAGATTGGAAAACGCGTCTGCAACGATACCTCAATCCTTTATTGGGCAACCAAAAACAACATTCCCGTCTACGTGCCAGGCATCACAGACGGCGCTGTTGGCTACCAAACATGGCTCTTCTCACAGGATCACGATTTCAAGTTGAATTTGCTAAGAGATTCCGGCGAACTTAACGACATCGTCTTCACAGCAAAGAAAACAGGAGCCTTAATCGTCGGTGGCGGAATCTCCAAGCATCATACAATATGGTGGAACCAGTTCAAAAATGGACTTGATTATGTCGTGTACGTGAGCACGGCTGACGAGTGGGACGGCAGCCTTTCAGGCGCTAGACCGCGAGAAGCCATTTCCTGGGGGAAAATCAGCGCTAATGCAAAACGCATAATGGTTGAGGGCGACGCTTCAGTTATTCTGCCAATGATGGTTGGCGCCCTGATAACAAGAATGGGAAAAGTTTAGGACAGCCCTTTGAAAAGCCATGAAAGGTCTGGTGCGTCTCGCTTAAATCTGACCCTTTCGTTTAGTGCGTGCGTTATTAGCGGAAGAGCGATTGTTGCGTCGCAGTAGCATACAGCTCTCTTGCCTGTCACGTCAATTTTGCCCCAGCTTATTGCCTCTTCTAATGTGCAGCCTGAAAGCCCACCCCACTGAGGCGAGTCGGTAGTTATCTGAATCGCATAGCGGTGCGGATAGTAGTATTCTTTCAAGCCTTTCCGCAGATGGCCTTCTCTGCCCGCGACTCCTTCGTCCTTGGTTCTTGGCGACACGGATATGGCTAGGAGCTGTGTGAAGTCTTTAGGTACGCCGCCGCCTATGTAGACAACGCCGACCTCTTTTGTTTTTTCGCCTATGCTGACAAACTGGTCAAACTCTTTAACGCTGTCTAGGATAATTGGGTGTCCTTGGTTTTTGGCCAACAGGAAGGTTTCGCCGTATGCGCTGTCGGTTATCGCGGGGCTGAAGACGGGTACGTTGTTGGCCGCTGCGGCCGCGGCTATGCTTTTTATGCCTTTCTTGTTGAGCCACTTTCCGAATAGGTGGAGAAGTTCGGCAGAAGTGTATGGAAACCCTGTCTGTGTTGTCATCAGAAAGTCGGTTATCAGCAACTCCATTTCTCGATAATCAGTTTCCTTTCCATAAACGTCATAGTACCTGTTTATGTCAGCTTCGAGAAGCTCCTGATCATTAACCTGATGGGAGCCTTGCCAATAGCCAAAGCCCATGGCATCAACAAGGTCTTCAGAAACGTTGGCTCCAGTGGAGACAAGCACGTCTATGTAGCGGTTTTCAATGAGCCAATTGATTATCTTCCACTGTCCAGCCGTGCTCATCGAACCCGAAAAACCCATAACAATCGTCAAATCCTTCTCGTTTAGCATGGCTTCCCAAACTTCAACCGCTTGACCTAACTGTCTGCCTTGATAGGCGGTTCGGCTCATTTCAGCTAAAAGCTGGGAAACGCCCTTCTGTTTAACTTCGATTGCCTCAACCTTTCTCTTGAAATATGAGTTAGTCATGAGTTTGCACCTCGTTCTAGATTGCGCGGCTTGTATTTGAAATTTTTTACTCTGTGAAAAAGCTTTGTCCATAGAACATTGAAAAGGAGAGATCCATTCCGCATAAGGATGCCAAAGCGGAAACAGCTAATGTTTGAAAGCCAACTGTTGAAGAACCGCGCGGACTAGAAGTTGATCCGTTTGACAATTAGGGTTAACTGAATCGGTGGCGTACGCTAAAAAAAGTGTTTGGCAGTCGTTTTGGTTGGACTTGCACTTTTAGGTTTGCTTGTTCTGTCTTACGGCTGCTTTGGCGGCTCAGTCCACTTCTCGACTAGAAGCTTGCCGTCTCCCTGCCTGAAGCTCACTTTGACTCGTATGGAGTCGGTTCCGCGCTTTGTTCGCTTATACTCTTTGAACGGGAACATGCTGTCTTCAGCCAAGTCAAGTGGCAGGTATATCAAGTATTTGCCGTCTTTGCGTCTGAACAAGCGTCCTCTTCCTTCACTAACCATTTTCATTTACACCTCGATTAAATCACTGGTTAAAGACCTAAACATACGCAAGAAGTATTTAACTTTCACCCTCACTTAACCTAGAATTACATCACGTAATTATATCAATTACACGAAAATATGAATCATTTACAACAGAAAAGCTAAGCAAAAATGAAGAGGCTTTCATGCATTCAGAGCGTTTATCTATCTCACTTTGCCTATTTTGAATCATAACCAACAGTCATGTTACTCTTTCGACATAAATCAAAAACCGCCTGCTTTAGCCTGACATTCCACCCGCTAAATAACGCAAAACAGGAAAGGGAACACTTCAGAAGACGATGCGAATCAGCAGTAGAAGCTGTCCGGATTCTTTCTCAGGTACTCTGCATATAAGTCAATCAGATCTCTCAGTCTCACGAGTTTGAGGGGTGCTTTGCCAATGTTGACTATTCTCATTATTTCATGTTGGAGGCAGGGTTCTTCCATCTTGGAAGAGTCCGGGTAAGGACCATAACCAACGTCCCAGTCGGATTCTGGGCACTTCTCAGTAAACCACTTGGGCATGGTGGTTTTCTCAATTATGTGTTTTGGAAGTCTGATGCGGTCTTCGGCTATGTGCATGGATGAGCACGAATCTAGCCCAACGCCCATGAAGAGTATGTAACCGCCTAGTTCAAGCAGTTTTCTCCAGCATCCGAGAGCTGAAGGATCCTCTGCTTCAACTATTTCCCCGACGTGCTTCCCCATCGCTGCTTTCGAATGCGTTGGTTGCAGACTCCTCAGGACTCCTTTTCTTTTTCTGAAAGCTTCAGGTATGGCCCCAGTCCAGCATGACGTCTCTTTCGGGTTGTAGGGTAGAAGCTTGTATTTCCATGTGACGCCAACTTTCACCTCTTCGGGTGTTCGTTCAACCTCTATCCTGTTAGTTGAGCAAGTGGGCATGACCATAGTTCCATCTTCTCCAACAACTTTAAGCAAAGCATCTATAACTGCGCCGGCTCCGCCTTCCACAAAACCGAAACTGCTTAGAGAACTGTGAACGCCGACACTGTCGCCTTTCTTCAACCCCAGCTTTCTCAGACCAGCCTTGATGTCTTCTCTTGTGACATATTTCTTGGGCCTGTCATTCCCATTGATCTCATGATGGTTCATCTGTTTAATAGTGCTGATAGAAATTGATAAAAGTTTAATGATCAGTCAAAGGAGTTGGTGGGAACATGAGCATTTCCAGAGCTGAACTCGCTCGGATTATTGATTCCACGAATGTTAAAATGACGGCTACGAAGAGTGAAATCGGCCAGTTGTGCAAGGAAGCCATGCAGTATGGTCTTGGCTGTGTCTGTGTAAATCCTGTTTACGTGAAGCTTGCGGCTACGATTTTGAGAGGCTCGAGAGTTAAGGTGTCTTCTACCGTTGGGTTTCCGTTTGGGTCCTCGGTGACGGAGATCAAGGCAATGGAAGCACTTGGGGCTGTTGAGGATGGAGCGAAAGAGTTGGACATGGTTATCAATATGAGCTTGATGAAGTCTCATGATTACAATGCTGTGAAGAGGGATATTGCCACGGTCGTTGACGTCAAGCGTCTAGCCAAAGATGTCATTGTCAAGGTTATTATTGAGACTGCTCATTTGACGAAGGAAGAGAAGGTTTTGGCGTGTAGGCTTGCGAAGGAGGCTAGGGCGAATTTTGTTAAAACTTCAACGGGCTTCTTTGGGATTGGGGCATTGGCTGAGGATGTTAGGTTGATGCGGGAGACTGGGCAAGGACATGGGTGTCAAGGCTGCAGGTGGCATAAGGACTTATGATGATGCGTTAAGGATGATTGAGGCTGGAGCGAACAGAATTGGAACGAGCGTTGCGGTTGAGATAATCAAAGAAGCATAACTCGCGGTTTTCGTGTCAAATCTTAAATCCTAGGGTGTCCTAGCAGGTTTTGGGACAGGGATGAAGAGAATAGAAGTGTATGTAAGGAGTGAAAGGCAGTTTTCCTCGGAAACCTATCAAGAAAGAGGTTGCGAACACACGGCAACGGGGCGGGTAGACGTTTTTAGGCCTCAAAGCAGGCTTCAATTCAAGAAAACAAAAACGTGTTCTGCAGATGACGAAAAAGCCTTGAGCATGGTGAATGAAATAGCTGAAGAGGAAAGATGGGAAGTCAAGATTCACGATCTTTCGACACCCCAAGGCAAGATAAAAGCACGGCTAAAAAGTGTACACAGAACCCCAACAATCTTCATTGGCTGTTGCAAGATAGAGGGAATACCTAAGAGAGAACAGTTGCTGGCCGCGCAACCTTGAAGAAAGCTTAGATGAACGAGCGAAAGTAGTTGTCGGATGAAATAGGCTTCTACATTCTGTCTGGAGCCGTTACACCGATCAAGTTGAGCGCGTTCCGAAGCACGATGCGTACGGCGTCGGTTAGTGCAAGTCTCGCGTCGCTCAGTCCCTGGGTTTCGGCTTTTATGACTGGAAAGGCATTGTAGAACGTGTTGAATTTGTCAGCCAAGGCGTTAGCATAGTCAGCAATCAGGTAGGGTTTGAGGTATTCTGCTGCTTCGGTGAACGTGTCTGAAAAGTTTGCTAGCACTAGGACTATTTCTTTTTCCAGCTTTTCGTTCAGCAGTTCGTATGTGGGTTTTTTGGGTTTCCTGTCGGCTTTGCGTAGGATGCTGCTGGCTCTAGCATGCGTATATTGAATGTAGGGTGCACTGTTTCTTTCGAAGTTCAGGACTCTGTCCCACGTGAACACCACGGGCTTTGCGGCGTCAACTTCCACGAGCGCATAGCGCACTGCACCGATGCCCACGAAGTCTGCAATGTTCTGCTTTTCCTCTTCTGATAGTTCTGGCGACCGCTTCGAAACTTCTTCGTAGGCTCGTTTGACTGCTTCGTCCATCACTTCGTCAAATGTGATGTAATGCCCTCGTCGGCTGCTCATCCTATAGCCTGGAAGGCTGACTAAGCTGTAGGCGAAGTGAACAAGGTTGTCAGCGTACTTGTCGAAGCCAAGAGCGTAGAGGGCTATTCTCAATTGCAGTTGAGCCAAGCTCTGTTCCATGCCGATGACGTTGATGACTTTGTCGGCTCTTTCGAATTTCCACAAATGATATGCAACGTCTCGTGTCGTGTAAAGAGTCGTGCCGTCAGAGCGCGCAAGTGTTAGGGATGGAATCTCATGATCTTCCTTCAGTCCAAGCTTGGTTCTTAAGTCAAGCTTCTGAACCACTTTTCCAGCATCAAATTCGAGGACGCCCTCTTCAGCGAAAACGAAAGGTGACTTCTTCAGTTTCTGCAAGACTTGTGCTACGTGTCCGCTTGAGACGAAGTCGCTTTCCCAGTCCCACGAGTCATATGAAACGGCTATTCTGTTGAGGGTTTGTTTAAAGCCGTCGAAACACAGTTCGCTGACTCCTCGCACGAGCTTCTTTGCTTTGGGGTCTCCTTCTTCGTAGGCCTTGTTCAGCCTGTTGATTGAATTCTCTGGGTCTTCGTCTTCACCTATCTTGGTTAGAAGTTCTTCGAAAAGTCGGGGATACTTGCTTTCGAGTTCTGCTGATATTGAGACCCATTCGTCGAGTTTTTGGTTGATCTTGATTATTTCGTCTTCTGCGTTGACGGTTTTTGCCTTTTCGCGTTCCTTTTTGAGGCGGTTGATTTCGATGAGGCAGCTTGTGATCGTGTAGATCTTGCCAAGGAAATGGTCTGGTTTGCCGTCAGGTTTGGGTTTGCCAAGCTTGTCATAACCGTAAGCCACTACTGAGGTTTGGCGACCTACGTCGTCTATGTAGTAGTGTCTGTAGACGGCGTGTCCTCTTGTTCTTAGGAGTCGGGCTAGGGTGTCGCCGAGCATGGGGTTTCGGGCTTGCCCAATGTGTATTGGGTGGAGCGGGTTGACGCTTGTGTGTTCCACTATGATTCTGAGCGGCTTGTCGGCTTTGACGAAACCGTATTCCGCGTCAAGCTGGGCGGCTGATTCTAACGTAAGGGCGGCAAGCTTCGAAAAGTCTGCGTGGAAGTTTATGTAACCTACCCCGGCAGGTTCGACGCGTTTGACTAGGTCAAGCCGGGTTTTGCTGACTTTCTTGACTAGTCGTTTAGCCAGTTCAATGGGTTTCTTGCCTGTTTGTTTGGCCAGTTCGAAGCATATTGAGGAGGCTAGTTGGCCGTACTCTAGGTTTGCTGGTTTTTCAAAGGCTAGGCTTGCGACTATGATTTCCGGAAAAGCTCTTTTAAAAGCGTCTGCTAGAATGTTTTCGCATTCTTGTCGAAATTGTGCAAACGGATTCTCTGACACAATCGCATGTTTGCCTTTTCGTGTTTTCATTGATTTTCCAAATGTTAAAAGAGGTGAGGTTATATTTTAATCTGAAAACAGCTAGTCTATCTGTCGCAGGTGATTGAGGGCTGTGAAGACGAAGGTTATCTTTTCAGAAAAGTGTTTGGGTTATGGGCAGGGGCATATTGAAGGGCCTGAGAGGGTTCGCAAGGTTGCGGGGATTCTGAAAGGACAGGGTTACGAGTTTTTGGAGCCTGAGCCTGCCAGTGAGGCGGATTTGCTCAGAGTGCATGACAGGGATTACGTGTGGAATGTAAAGAAGGGCTTCGTTGATGACCCTGACACCCCTGCGCTTGACAATATTTACGAGTTTGCGCGGCTTTCAGCTGGCGGCGCTATTCTTGCAGCTAAGGTTGGCGGGTTTTCGATAATGCGGCCGCCTGGGCATCATGCTGGAATATTTGGTGCAGCTCTCGGCGCGTACACGAGAGGGTTCTGCTACTTCAACAACATCGCCATAGCTGTTAGGCATCTGGATAAGCCGACTTTGATTTTGGACATTGATGGGCATCATGGGAATGGGACGCAGGAGATTTTCTTCGGAGACGAGAAGGTGACGTATGTTTCTTTGCATCGGCATCCGAACTATCCGGGGACTGGTGTGGTTTCTGAGGGGAATTGTCTGGATTTTCCGTTGCCGCCTGATTGCGGAGACGAACTGCACACGAGGACGCTTGATAAGGCGTTGAGTTTGGTTGATGTGGACAGGTTTGAGGTTGTGGCGGTTTCGGCTGGGTTTGATGCGCATACAGGGGATTTGGCTAGTCTTGGATTGACTGAGAAGGCGTATAGAGAGATTGGGAAGCGGATTGCAGGGTTGAAGAAGCCCATGTTCTTCGTGTTGGAAGGCGGATACGATGGCGAAAACGTAGGAAAAGACATAGACAAGCTGTTGAAAGCCTTTGAGGGCAATTGATTCTGATGATCACGGTGAACCCTCTGCAGTTTTGTCCCGAACTGAATTTCGTTTGTCGGACAAATGCGGTGGTGAGTTGCAAGTTTTCAGGCTTGATGAGAGTGTCTGCAATCACTAGCTTCTCTTCCGTAACTTCTGTGTCTTATGGCGTGCTTTCTTAGGAAAATTCTTAATTTAGTGGATGAACTGCCGAATAATTCTTGTTTCACCGTTTCCCGCGTCTTTCTCTACATTCCCATCCAGCTAGAGAGTATCAATGCCAAATTCTTGATTGTTTAGAAAACTAATGCTTTAATTGGTGAGAAAACTACCGTGTATTTTAATCATAGCGCGCGCGCTAAACTATAGAACTATGTTTTGTAGCATTTGCTAAAGCAAGTCTTAAACAATCATGATAAACTAAGGCTGGTGAACTTGAAATGGAAGAGCATACTGGAAAGAAGTATATTCATGATTTTGATGGCTTGCTGAAGGAGATAAGAAGCTGGGAAGAAGAAGCACCTCTTTGGGAAACTGAAGCTGAAGAATACATGTATGAGACTGCTGTTGTCTTTGCATTTGGAAGACTATCTAGGTTCTTTGGCTTCTCTGGGATTCACTTTGGTATGCCGAAAGGATTGGATTGTGGTGTCGTCTGGAAAGGAGAAATAATGAATCTTGAGTTTGAAGTCTTCAGCAAAAGCTTCAAGCAGTATATCAAGAAAGGAGATGTCACTCCATCAGACTACAAGAACACCATAATTGTGTGCTGGAAACATGACTGGAATGATTGCCCAAAAGACATAGAGGTAATAGAACAAGAGTCTGTGGCAACTGGCCAAGAAATAGATGCGCGCGCACCCTAAGAAGTGGTTTTTAATGCCGAGGACTAAAGCTATAATACACATTCAAAACGTTGTTGCTTCTGCCACCTTGAACCAGAAAGTTGACTTGAACGCTGTTGTCAAGGGCTACCCAGGGTCGAGTATCGCCCAGAGCAGTTTCCTGGTCTGGTGTTCAGGCTCAAAAGGCCGAAAACGGCCACTCTGATTTTTAATTCTGGAAAAATGGTGTGCACAGGGGCAAAATCCGAGAAGGAAGCATGCAGAGCAGTGTTGAAAGTTGTTAAAGAGCTGAAGAATGGCGGAATAATCATCATCAGCAAGCCGGAGTTAAAGATTCAGAACATCGTTGCCTCCGTAAGCTTAGGTGGAAAGATAGACTTGGAACAAGCAGTGAGCAAGCTTGTAAAAACCATGTATGAGCCGGAGCAGTTCCCAGGATTAATCTACAGGATGGACGAGCCTAAGGTGGTCATACTGATATTCGCAAGCGGGAACCTTGTCTGCACCGGAGCCAGAAGAGAACAGGACGTCTATGACGCCGTGCAAAAGCTTCACGCAAGCCTGGAGGAACAAGACCTCATATTCTACGAATAAAACTTCATACG
>JBGQME010000018.1:0-37324 GCA_041500425.1 Bathyarchaeia archaeon
CCAACTGAAGGAAGAGGACGCCTGTTCAAACGAAAAGACAACAAATTCCTGATCTACCTGCCCAAGGACCTGTGCGAAGACAGCATGTTCCCATTCAAGAACTGGGGCAAAAGCGCCAGAGCTGGAAGCGATTCCATCTCTGTGAAAGCAAGCTTCAAAAAGGGCGGAAAAACAGAGCTGCTCATAGAAGAATGGACAGCCCCAGATGAAGGCGCCACCGACGAAGAAAGCGACTAGAAATCCTTAAGAACACAGCTAAGGGCTAACTAGGCAAACGGGGGTGAAATAGTGCTTCACGAAGAACCTGAAGAGCCTAAAAGGGAAGAACCTGAAGATGATGAGTGGGAAGACGAAGAGTAGTCGCCCAGAAAACTTAACTTCACTTTTTCTTTTAATCTGTAAATGGTGATTTAATGGAACCACACTGCGAATTTCAGGTTGACGAAATAAGGCATGTCACTTTGCAGCCAGCGAATAGTTGTTGCGCGCGCATAGAAGCTTTCATTTCAGCCAAACGTGGAACGATTCGGAGAATAAAGCGTGAAATGGTTCGAAACTTTCTGAGGGAATTCGGTGTGCGCTTCTAGACCATGACCGCGAGCTGTTGTTGTCTTTCGCACGTACTGTTCTTGTTCTGGGCAACTTGAATTAAGATTCATAAAAACATTAAAGGCCAGTAGCTAAGAAATGGATGAAGGACCTGCAATGTCTTCGAAAATCAAAATGTGGGAAATAAGCAAGGAAGACAAACCTGTTGAAATAGACACAGAACGCTTTGGAAAAGTGAACCTTGAAGACCGCCTCGAATCATGGATAGAAAAAAACCCGAGCATTCTGGGAGAAAAACTGTTGATAATAAGGAGACAATACGTCCTGCCCAATGGAGAAAAAGCCGACTTGTTAGCAGTTGACCAAGATGGAAATCTTTGCATAATCGAGTTGAAAAAAGACAAAACAACACGTGAGGTTATCGCACAAGTTCTGAACTATGAGACCCTGCTTTCGAATCTCAAAGAAGAGGGCTTGGACGGAATTGCTTCAACGTACTTTGAAGAGAAAGGGTTGAAGTGGGAAAACCTGAGAGAAGCTTTCGAAGAGGAATTCGGAAAAGAAGGGGTCTCCTTCAATGGTTCTAGAAGAACCTTCATAATCGCTCCACAACTGGACGAAACAACTGAGAGCACGATTGACTACCTTTCTTCACAGTATAAAATAGACATGAACGGAATCACATTCACCTACTACAAAGATGGTGCGGGAAGAGAATCTGTTATTCGAAATGTCGTAGTCTCGGATGAGGAGAGAAGACAAAGGACGACCTACAACTTGGACTATCATCTGGAAAGGGCCAAAAACAAAGATTCGAGAATGCTGCTGGAAGCAATAGCCGAATATTTCAGGAACAAAGGTTTCAGATTGCATCCGACAAAATATTACATCAGTATGTTCCTCGGCGATACTGAAATCGGTCATATCAAGCCAAGAAAGACCCTGGCTCACATAACACTCAACTGTGACATTTACGAACCAAAAGAGGTTTCCAGATTGGTCGAACTCTCAAAGAAAGATACTCACTTTGAAGTCAAAATCGACGAAGAATGGAGAACAAAGGACGATGGCGACATCATTTCGGTGGTAAGATTGAAAGGACTAGACTTGGCGACTTTCAAGAAATACGAGACAGAAATTGACAAGCTAAAAGATTCATTTGTCTCCTATCTGGAACACCATGAGGAATTGGATGAACAAGGAAAACGAATTGGCGGGTAGGTATAGCGCGCGCGCTGAAGTTGGGGGGGTGATCCCCGCTGTTCGCGGATCATTTTTAGTTTAGCATGCTCATTGACATGTTGCTCTGGCGTGAATTTCTCGACTTCAGTTGGAGCATTACTCTTCAAAACCCTTGATCTTCCTCTTTCTCTTGTCTAATACCCAGTCTTTGCATCCTCCAGCCACTCCCCATAACACCAAAATTATGAAGGTCGATGCGATGTTTAGAGGAGGCGGAAGCAATAGCAACAAGTACATTAAACAAATGGACCGACCAAAATCATTATCAGAAGGAAAATTATGATCCATAGCCAGATCTCCTTCAACATAAATAGCAAACCATCACCAATTAGTGTAATAGGTGAAACCGTCACTTTAGTTTTTAGAAAAAAGGATTGCGAGTTTATTGTTGTGGGCTTATGGGGTGAATTCGCCCCAGTGAGCGCCCATGATGCCAAAGTCTGTGGAGTCTACCGCACCGTCTCCGTTAAGGTCGCAGGCAGGGTTGTAGTCTAAGTCTCCTAGGAAGGAGTTCCAAGCTGTACCCATAGTGCCCAGGTCGGTAGAGTCTACTACACCGTCGCCGTTGAAGTCGCCTGGAATCAAAACCCTTACAAGCCCATCATCTGCCACATGCGAAATTTCGTTTGGGGGAAATGCTGAATCCACAATTATCGTGTCAGCGAGATTCAAGGATGTCTCGCCGCTTCCTTTAGCTTTAAAACTGATTTTCGCGAGGTCTCCGCCGCCATTTACTCCAGTTGGTGCAAAGAGTGTGCAAACTGCTCGTATTAGACCGTGGGTAGCATTGTATGCATCCGTAAAATTCGACACATAGAAATATGTGTTTCCTCCAGTTTTTAGGAATGAACCCTCGGTTATGCTGGTTCCGTTCAAGACTGAGTTAGAGTAATACAACTTGAAGTCCCAGCCGCAGAGGTCTACTACATTGGCGATGGTTATGTTCACAGAAAAGTTTTCTTCCATCCACGTGATAATCGATTGTGGTTCCACATAAATCGTTGTGGTGGCCATTGCAGTAGCTGTTGGGGTTACAAGAAATGCAACGAATACAAGAGATATCGATATTAACATCGAGAAGATGGTTCTTAAGTGAAATTTCTTAATCATTATTTGATCAACTCGAATTATTACATGGCTATAAAAAAGAGGGGAGATGTTTGAGCGAGCGCATTATTGGCACCTGCATTAAGGTGTTAATTGTTTGGCCACTAACACCAAGTCGTAGATGTCTACATTACTATCGCAGTTGAGATCCACTAGCTTCAGGATTTCTGGGGCTGTACTGCCCCATTTCATGGCTACCATACGCAAGTCTACTACGTTAACGACTCCATCAGAGTTGACATCGCCTGGAACGGGTATGAACCAGTATTCGGCATTTTCAATGCCAACGAGGTCGCCTTCCAGTATCCTTGGTTCTGGGCACTTTACGTCCAGTTTCCACGACTTGAACTCGATTAAGCTGTGAAGGGTGTTGTTTTGATCTTTCTTCCAAATCGCAACCTCTGTGACACGGAACGTAATTGTTACCAATAATCCGTCGCCCTTCGCAGCAGGTGCATTATCAGCTTCTTGTAGTTCAACATGGACCGAGCCGTCTATTTCGTTAATCTGCAGAGACTTGATCAAATATGGTCCAGGTAAGAATTCTTGATGTATAACAACGTTTGCGACATCGAGTATTGTTGTGTTATAACATACTTCAAAGGCGTAGCTGTAGACCTTGGTTGCGTTACGAAGCCATATTTCTACTGGGAAATCTTGATACTTGTTTATAGTAGTGCTTGCCGGTTTTATCTCGAGCTTTGGTTTACTTGACCGTATCTGGTATAATCCATCTTGCACCCATATCGGAATCGGGTCTGCATAAGAGTCACTGAGTTTAACGTCCACAAAATGGATCGGTGTCGAGCATGCATCTGGGTAGCATGGGTCATATTTGATATGGAAGGTAAGTTCCACCAGTATCGCTGTACCATCAAAGCCTGTTTTCATCGGAGCTGTTGCACTTGCGGCTAGCCAGTACCAATCGGTGCAGTCAGGTCCATGCCAAGTCTCGTTATGGGCAATAAAGTAGTTGGTCCAGATTTGGTCTACTTTGACATGTATTTTTACAAGATTTATTAGGCTACTGTTCCACGTTAGTTTGAATTCGAAGCCATAGAGGTCTGGTACACCTTCTATCACTATCGTGACATTAAATTCGGTGCATTCCGCTGGGGTCCAAACTTCTTTTGTTTCAGGATCCACATAGAGTTTGGGTACAAGAACAGCTGGCGGGTATTGTTCAATGAGCCAGGGCGCATAATCTACGTAGCCACTTACTTTGTCTCCTGCTGGCGGTGACGCTGTTGGACCAAATGGGTCACCCCACCAGTTAAAGCGAGCATCGAATGTCTGAGTTGTATCCCAGTTTCTGACACCTTCGGTGTTGTCATATATGTTGTTATAGTTTGCTTTGTTTCCGGGTCCTGGTTCATCACCAAGTCCAGTGTAGTATGGTGAGCCCGGTCCCAAGAGATGGATTCCGTAGTCGTTGTCGTGGATTTGATTGCCGTTGATATCGTTGTAAGCTGAACCCGCTTCTAGCTCTATGCCTTGATAGCAGTCATAAATTTCGTTCGCGTAAATAGTGCTGTGGCTGCTCGGAGCTATACCAACGTCATTGTCGTATACCTCATTGTGTTCAATTATGACTCCGTCTTTTGCATCATACCCCATTATGCCGCAACTCAACCATATCCCTTCTGTATAATGGTGGCTGGATATTTCGTTGTAGCTAACAGTGCCTCCACAGCCAAATGCGAGGACTATGCCGTTTGGAACCTGAGTCCCGGGTGTACCAGGGCCGACAATGATGTTGTCATGTATGTTAACGGTTAGGTGGGCTCCTCGTGCAGTGATGCCGTTCTTGTTATAATAGCTGATGCTAGAATTCTTAACCTCTACCGAAACCGAGGTGCTGACGGCATCCAGCCACATCCCATAGGTGCGAGTGGCGATTGGTACGTTGTTCATGTTAACCACCGTCACATCGTCTATGGTGCCAGTGGTCTCGCCATATGAGATGCCTACGACGTAGTCTGCTCCTACAGGGAGCCCATTGACGTTAACTCCATCCACTTTAAGATTTTTCACTATAACGCCCGCGGTTCCCACATTCTCGACACTGATGATGCTTGCGAGCTTATATCCATTCCAGAAAGCTCCTGCCTGAGTACCAAGAGTATACGATGAGGTCAATGTGCCAGTTCCAGAAGGCTGGATGATGGTGGTGTTGCCAGCACCTTGGAGTGTTAGGCTTTTGGTGATGATCACTTGCTCATCATATGTCCCCGCCGCCACGATTATGGTGTCGCCTGGGTTTGCAGCAGCAATGGCTAGGGTGATTGTCTCATAATCTTCAGGAACATGAATAATTGCTGGATCTGCTTTCACTGTTGTGCTGACCATGAATATGGTTGTAAGAAGCATTAGAATCGCAACTGAAGCTAACATTTTGTTTTTCATTTTTCTTTCTCCTTTCTTTTTTTGGTTTGCAAAGTAAGAATATTGCTCTTAGAAGTATTAATGTCTTATGTAAGTGTCCTCTATCCATATCAGGAGCCACGTGTCCACCAAGCAAACGTATCAAACACAACAGTTTGAACAACCGTGTCCGACTGACAGAGCATTCTCTCGAACTGAATCTCGCTACGGGCACACTGCCGCATTATCACTCAAATCAAAACCGAGACCAATCGAACTGTCGATCTGCCATGCTTACTTCAGTTCATACCGAGTCACAGATCAACAATCCTTGGATTGGACAAAAAAGAGGGGGTTGTGCGGGAGACATTCTCCAATGGGTGAGATACTACTTCAAACCAGCTTAGAAGACAAGTTTTTTTGACTGTGCTATCGTCTCAGATTAGGCAGAAGATATAATCATATAAACGAGGAGCACCCTTGATTCAAGTGGGGAGTAGGCTGACCATGAAGTTTGTTGCGAGACCTCTTTTAGTTGTTTTGATGATTCTATACATCTTGATTTCACCCTTGAGCTCCTTATGGCGACAGCGAAAACCGAAGTGAGGGATTCCGGCTCAGTGAAGCCTAGCGCTGAAGCTGCAAAGCCAGATATGCAGATGTCGAAAAACGCCTATCAATATGGAATTCCCGATAGGATCTCCGACCTGAAGGAATTCAACTCTACTCATGAAGGTCCAGTAGGGCTCGAAACATCTGAAGAAGAAACCTAAACTCGGTTCAATTGTTCAATCAGCGTTGGCGCTTCCGCAATCGAAGAAACTACATAGTTTGCACCTGAATCAATCAGCTTATCCATAGATGAGATTCCACTCAGCAATCCAACAGCAATCGCATTTAGTTCCCTTGCACACTTTATGTCGCCCACACCGTCGCCTATGACGATAGTCTCTTCCGGTTTCGCTTCCAAAGCCTTCATAACCGCTTCTAGATGCTCGCTGTTGGGCTTGACGTACTTTACCTTGTTCCTTGGAACTAGCACGTCGAAGTAGCTAGCTATCTTGAACCGTTTTAGAATGTAGTCGGTAGCCCTTTCACTGTTGATAGTGCATAAACCGATTTTCAAGCCCATCTTCTTAATGGCTTTCAGCGTTTCTGTGACTCCTGAAAGCAAGCTTGTGTTTTTCGCGGCTTCCAGCTCGTACTTTTCAGCAATGGCCAAAGCTTTTGCTTGAACTGTCTCTATTGCCTTTTCTGATTTGCCGTTGTTTTTCATGAAGATTTCTGCCTTTTTCAGCATCTCAAAGATGCTTTCGGTCGTCGATAGAATCGACGCAGGCAACCCTACGCTAATCAGCAGACTTCTGACCTCGGCTCTGATGGTCATGTAGTCGACGTTGAAGCTTGTGATCGTTCCGTCAAGATCGAAGACGACAGCGGTTATGGTCATTAGGTACTCACTTTCACTCTTATGTTTGGAAGGCGTTTATTCGAGCCCTGAAAGAGATATACTTTGCGGTAAGGTTAAACTGAACAATTGACCTTCTATACAATATGAGACAGTGATTTAGCATGAGCCTTGAAGAATACACAAGAGAGAAGCTCTGGCCCATACTGGCCGAAACTGTCCATGCCATGGTCATGTACCCAAGTCACAAAGCCTACACGAGAGAAACTATTCTCCAAGAGAAGCCAGAAACAACTCCCTCAGAACTGGCCTCAAGACTCAATATACCCCTGGGCGAGGCTATCGTAATTCTATATGAATTGGCAGAAGAAAGAAGAACAAAATCTTGAAATGGCTCTTTCATGCCCGTCGCTGTAATGCCTTGTTAAGCCGCAGGTCTTGTTTGTATTTTGTCTTGCATGGGTGTCGTTCCGCTCTGAAAATTTGAAGTTGCCCGAGACTTGCGGTTACTGACCAGATTGTGCCAAGCATGATCTTGTTTTGGTGAGAGCACACGTACCCGCTGTGGTTTGCCAATATCTTCTGAGCATGCTTTGCGTCGACTTCGCGGCTCCGTTCTTTGAGCATGGCAGATATGGTCGAGTACCTAGCTAATGAATCCCAATTGCATCTAGATCGCTCTTTTAGGTCTTCCATTTCCTGCATTTCAGGATGAACGAAATGGTTTGTGCAAACTATGAAGTCGTTGCCTTCTTCTGGGTGACGTACTCTTGTCTTGTCAGGAGAATATTCAACAACCGCCATGTTGCCTTCCTTATCGGCTAGAAGATAGCTGTCTGTTGCGGAAATGTGAGCATTTGAGATGAGTCTGATTCCTTCTTCGACAGTGGCGCATTTGTCGAGAACGCATCTTAGGGCAAGGCAGAAGCTAATTCCGGGTTTGATGGCTTTTTCTGCGATCCCAGTCATCGCTACAGCCAATCCTTTCTCGTTTATGCCATCCTCTCTTCCAATGAAAACGTCCGTATGCCCTAAGCTCCAATATCCATCATTAGGACAAGTCAGATAGCTCTCAGTGAATTTCTTGAAACTGTAAAAGAAGTCATAGTTGCGCCCGAAAACAACATCATCGCCATTGAATGCGGCAAACGCACTGCACATGGGTTGGACCTTGAAAGCGCCAATGCTGTGCATGAAAGCCGACACGTTTTCGTAGGAAGCGTGACAAGCATCTGCAAATCCTTTGATCTCCTCCAGTATCTCTGGAAAGACCCGCTTGACCTCTCCTTCGCTTTTTCTTCCGAAGCCGAGTTTCTCATTCGGTTGCTCTTCGACTCTGAAGCCGTGCTTGTGGATGATGGTTCCGTAGCGGTAACCCATATCATAATATGTGCCTTTTACAATAGGATGAAACATCAATGTTCACGCCCTTTACTTCTCCTTCCCTTTGAGAGTTTTGAGCGCTGAAGAGAATTTTCCCTTCGTGTCCTCGAAGGATTCTCCTACTATCTCAATCTTGTCCAAGTCTCCTTCACCCAAGCCTCTCTTGATGGCCTCTTGTATCACGGGCATCTTCTCAGGCTTTAAGCCTGCTAAAACTGCGCCGACGGCTTCGACTGCAACGGCATCTCTGCCGACTAGCAAGGTGTTCATCTTTGTCCTGTACTGGTTGCTTTCCTGTCCAGCATGTGGCGAAGCTCCCGCGCCACGGCAAAGGTATGTACCATCTAGCACGGCGAGGTCTATCCCACTTATAGCTTCATAAGCATCCAGAAGTACAGTATCCAGTTTCTTGTGGAACCTTGCCTTTTTCGTATCAGGAACTAGGCCGAACAGGTTCTTCAGAATGCTGCCTCTTTCGTATCCGCGTAGGATATGGGTGCTCACGAAGACGTTTGGTTTGAAGAGTATGTGTGAGAAGTTCATTTCTTCATCGGCAATCTTCACTTTTCTGGTTTCTTTGTCATCCGACAGGTTGAAAGGTGCAACTCGCTCGTTAAACAGTGTTTTCCAGATTTGAAGCCTTTCTGAACCTTTACCTCTGTAATTATCAGATTCAGCCAGATAGATCTTTGGAGCTTTGTTGAAACCGTTAACGATTGAGCTAGTTACTTCTATTGTGGTATGGTTCTCTGTCTTGTGGTCGAAGATGCCGACCTTAATGACTACTGGTCGTTTGGCTGTGTTCAAGTCATCTATACCGCCAACAAGTCTCAATGCTCGGCTGAGAGATTCCTGAACATTGCTGTTAGACTCGACAATGGCAACCTTTGAAGCCATAAATACATCACAGCGCCCCTTCTTGTGGGGTCAGGCTAAGATAACTGTTTCCGAAGCCTATGGCAAGTAAATTCTCTGTGCAGCAATTTTATTTGCCAAAGAGCACATTTATTTGCCCAACAGCAACACAGTGAAGTGCGAGGAAAGAATCCAAAAATGAGCGACTTCGAGAAGATGGAAAGAGCTTTGAAGGCGTTGGCCGATAAGTCTCGACTCCAAATACTGGAATGCATACAGAATGGAGTTTCCAATCCGGGGGAAATGGCGAAAAAGCTGAATCGTCACAGATCAACAATCGAGAAGCATCTCCGAGTGCTTCTGAAAGCTGGCATTGTCGAGAAAATTCCATCACTCACTAAGGGCGGTCAGCTTGCCATCCGCTATGAGGTACGAGCCAATGCAAAGGAGCTTCTGGCAACGATTGTGGAGGCTTGCCGGAAGCTACAGATTAGATGATTTGGACGCTTGATGCCTTGAAAGCTATGTAGACTTCCTTGTTCAGGTTTAAGCTCATTTCATTGAAGGAACGCTTGGTTATCTGCACGACAAAGTCTCTCCCAACATCAACCTTAAGCCTTACAATCGCGCCTAAATCAGAGATCTCGACAATCTTGCCCTTTAGAACGTTTCTTGCGCTGGAAGCAAATCGCTCTTCAAACAAGATTATGTCTTTTGGGCTAATGAAGAGAGAGACACTTCCCCGTTCTTGAGTGGTGGTTTCTAATCGGACGTTGTTCCCGATGTCCACTATTGTTGTTCCGTCTTCTGTAGTTCTTGCCTCGCCATTGAACACGTTATCTACAATCGAGAAACTCGCCAGGGTTTTTGAGAGGCTTCCGAAGATTTCTGCTGGGGTTCCGATTTCAGCTATTTTTCCGTCCCTCATTAGCGCGATACGACGGGGAAGATTCTTAGCTTGAAACATATTGTGTGTAGCCATCACTATAGTGGTCTTACGTTCTCGGTTGACTGTAGATACGATTTCCTCTACGATTGAAGCGTTTCTCGGGTCGAGATTGGCTGTCGGTTCGTCCAAGAGTAAAAGCCTTGTGTTCAAAACTAACGCTCTTGCCAAAGCGACTCTCTGCTGCTCTCCTCCTGAAAGTTTCTTAGCCTGCTTTTTCTCAAAGCCCTCCAGCTTGACGCGCTTCAGTGCTCTGTTGACTTCCTCTTCGATTTTGGTTTTCGGTGTTTTCCGCACTTTTAAGCCGTAGGAAAGATTGTTGTAGACCGTTGTGTTGAACAGTGTCGTTTTCTGGAAAACCATTGTGGCTTCCAAGCGTGTGAGAGAAGCGTTTTGTTCCGTTACCCTTTTGTTGTCGAAGTATATTTCTCCTTGGGATGGTTTTTCGATCAGAGCCAATAACTTTAGCAAGGTCGTTTTTCCAGAACCATTAGCTCCAAGCAACCCGAGGATCTCGCCTTGATGGATTTCAAGGTTTATGTTGTCGAGCGCGGTTATCTCGTCGAAGCTTTTCGTTACGTTTCTCAGTTCAACACCAAGAGTCATTTTCTTCTCCTCTTGTATGCTTCAACAATAAGAGTTACGAGGGTGATTCCAAAAACTACGGCTAGGAGGATTATGGTCCAAGCGATGCTCAGTTCAAGGTTACCTCTGGCCGTTTCAAGAGCGATTCCAGTGGTCAAGACCTCAGTCAAGCCTGCTACGTTTCCTCCAACGAGCTGGGCCACGCCCAACTCGGCGACCGCGCGATTAAAGCTTGCAATGCCAGCAAGGAAAACGCCACCCGATGCTTCTCTCAGAACCGCTATTGATGATTCCGCTTCTGAGGCGCCTAAGGTCTTGGCAAGATTTTTTATTTCCTGGTCAACGTCCTCTATGGCTCTTGTTGTGAGGATAACGATTAGGGGAGTTATGAGAATTGCTTCGCCGAGGATTATGGCTGTAGGAGTATACAGCAGGTGCAAAAATCCAAGCGGACCGGCTTTTGAGAAGATCAGAAACAGAATTAGGCCCAAGCCGACTGTGGGCAGGCCTATCATAGCGGTGAAGAAGCCTTTTATGAAGAGTTTTCCGCGGTAGTTTCTTGTTCCTAAGAACAGTGCGATTGGAATACTCCACAGAGTCGCGATCAAAATGGCTGTGCCTGAGACAAGAAGTGAGCGGAAGGTTACTTCGTAAACTCTAGGATCTCCTGAGAAAATCAGTTCTAAGGCTTTTGTGATGCCATCTAGTACGTTTGTCAAATCAGTTTCCCATTAGTCGTATAGTCCTGTACCTGCAGTTCTGTATTGTGGTGGGCATTCTGTACCGTTGAAGAAGGCATAGTTCTTCATCCATTGAACGTATGGCTGAGGCGAATCCTGTTTCAGAGGTTGGACTGCAGCATAGAAGAGGCTTTGGTTGTATTTGGCCTTGCCATAGTTCTCGATTAGCTGTTGGCTTTCGTCTGAGATCAGGAATTTCATGAAGGTTATTGCATCTGCGAAGTTTGCTGTTGGATGTAGTGTCTGGTTTACGGCCATTGCGCTATAGACATTGAGCAGTAGGTATTCTTCAGTTATGAAAGCGGTCAGAGTTATCCGGTTGTCGGTTTTGTAAGCCAAGTATGTTCCCTTGTCTGAGAGAGTGTACGCTGAGAATTCCTCTGCTTTTAGCAGCGTTTCACCCATTCCTTGGCTGGCGTTTATAAACCATGTTTGTTCTGCGGACAGCGTACTGTAATTGTAGCCTGCTTTTTGCCAGAGGCTCGCTTCTTTCGTGTTTGTTCCTGAATTGTCGCCTCTGGAAACCCATGCTGTGATGCTTTGGTTCCTTCCGTATTGAACAATCTTCTTCAGTGCTTCGGTGACGTTTAGTCCTTGTATTCCTGCTGGGTCCGACTGTGAACCTACTATGGTGAAGAAGTTGTAGGCTACTATTTTTCTGTTTACGCAATAGCCTTGTGTTAGAGTTGTGTTTTCCAACGTTGGTGAATGTACTAGTGTGAGGTCTACGTCGCCGTTCTGGGCGTGTTGGATTGCGATGCCTGTGCCAACTGATATGAAGTTCACGTCTACCAGGTATTTTGCTTCGTATGCCTTTTCTATCTCGTTCAATAGGCCTGTTTCGTAAAGGCTGGTGGTTGTGGAGATTACGAGTCTTCTTCTGGCAAAATACCGAAAGTAGATGAGTGTTCCAGCTATTATTGTCGATACTATTATAGCTGCTGCGATAAGCATTTTCTGCCAGGTGTGCAAGTGTGTCACCGTTATGTTTTCTCATTCATATCGACTATATTTATAAACATATCGCACAAGATAACAGAACAGAATGCTCACCGACGAGAAACGTAAGCCCTCATTCAAAATGTGGCTAGAACACAAAGGAAAACCCATCTTAGGCAAGGGCGGAGCCGAAATTTTGGAGCAGATAGACAAGGAGCAATCCATATCGAGGACTGCTGAGAAGCTTGGCATGTCTTACCGTTACGTGTGGAGCTATCTGCAACAGATTGAGAAGAGCCTTGGCGAGCCAATCATGGAAACTTTCAGAGGTGGGAAAGCGGGTGGGGGCGGAGCGCGCTTGACTGAGCTTGGCAGAAGCTTGTTGCGTGATTATAGGCGGGTTGAGGGCTACTTGGGTGAGGCTTTGGCTGACGTGGAGTATTGGAAGGCTGTTGGTTTGAAGATTAGTGCGAGAAATCGTTTGAAGGGAAAGGTTGTGAGTGTGGAGAAGGAAGCTGTCACTGCCAAAGTGAAAGTGGAAATAGATGTGCCAACTGTCGTGACGGCATTGATTTCGCGGGAAGCTGTTGAGGATTTGAAAATAAGAGTTGGTGACAAGGTTGAGGCCGTTGTAAAGGCTACGGAAGTCATGATAGCAAAAAATGATCTATTAGAGTCTCAAAAATAAGAGTTCGTTGTGGAGGGGTTTTTTGGCTCTATTCTTGTTCCGTTTCTTCGTCCGAGTCTTCTTCTTCGTCCCAATTTTCAGCTTCTTCTCTCACGGCTTTTCACCACCTGTCCGGTTTCTTGGAAAGCTCCACTGGGCTTGTTTGTATTAGGTTTTATGAAAAGGGAATAATTATGGAGAATACAGAATTCTTTGACTACTCTGTGACGTAGCGGAATGCTATGTGTTCGCCTGCGGTAGGGCTTTTGCGTATTATGCGGAGTACGTCGCCTGGCTTTGCGCCTATGGCTTTTGCGGCTGGGTCTGAAGAGCTGATTTGTGGCAGTTGGTATGGATGAACACGATACTGTGCTAGTAGCTTTTCTTTTTCGTCGTCTTCTAGGATTTCGTGTTTTGGGACGAGTTTGTGTTCGAAGAGGTTGAAGGCTGGGAATGTTTTGGGGAGGAGTTCGACTTTTCTTTTTTTGGCGCCTTGCTTGACTGCATGCGTGTAGCGTCCGTCTGTGACCATTATTCCTCGTTCTATTTCTACGTCTTTCATGGCTTTTTGTAGGCGGTTGATTGCGGCTATGCCGACTGTGGTTTCGCCTGGCACGACCCAGACGAGGGCTTTCTCTTTTTCTTTCGGCATGTTAACAATGTAGCTTATTGCATCGTCATGCGTTTGTTTCTTGATTAGCTTGTATCCTCTGAGTTTGATTAGAACTTCGGCTTTGCGTTCTTCTAGAGTTATGGTTTTTTTACTCAAGCTAGTGAACCTCAGCTTTGGAGAACAGTCGAAACCTAAACGAAGTATTCGCCCTTAAGCTTTGCGCTTCAAGCCAAGATTTAAAAAGCAAATAGACAATATGTGGTTGTTTCTGGAAGCATAGGAAGGGTTAAGATGTCTTCGGATTTCGGAACGATAGTCTTGAGAGAAGCTGAGAAGGGGAAAGCGTCTTACGCGGACGTAAGGATTAGTGAGATTCTGAACGAGAACTTGACTGTAAAGAATGGCGAACCTGAAACTGTTGCGCTTTCGCAGGAGAAGGGGTTCGGAGTTCGCGTTATCGTTAATGGCGCGTGGGGTTTCGCGGGTTCGGTTGACATAAACAAGGAAGAAATCAAAAAGACAGCCAAAAAGGCGATAAGCATTGCGAAGGCAAGCGCATCACTAAAGAAAAAGAATGTTGCATTGACCCGAGAAAAAGCTGGCAAGGGCAAGTATTCCACGAGCTTCAGGAAAGATCCGTTTAAGGTTTCTTTGGACGAGAAATTGGATGTGCTCATTCAAGCTGGCCAGATTCTCAAGGATCAGTCTCCACTGATCAAGGCTTCGTATGCCAATTATCGTGGATTTATGGAGAACAAGCTTTTCATGAGCAGTGAGGGGGCGGAAATCAATCAAAAGATAACTTGGTGCGGAGGCGGTTTGTCAGCCATCGCTGTTAAGGATGGGGAAATGCAGGCTCGATCTTACCCGTCTCCATTTAGAGGAGATTTTGCGACAAACGGTTACGAATTCTTTGAAAGTTTAAAGTTGGTTGACCATGCGAAGCGGTTGGGACAAGAGCTTCTGAAGTTGTTCGAAGCGCAGAAGTGCCCTTCGGGAGAGACGGATTTGATACTTTATGGTGATCAGCTTGCCCTGCAGATTCATGAAAGCTGTGGTCATCCAACTGAGCTTGATCGCGCATTGGGCACGGAGGCGGATTATGCGGGAACAAGTTTTCTCACGCCTGAGAAGCTGGGGAAGTTCAAGTATGGATCAGAGAAGGTCAGCATTGTGGCTGACGCTACCGTTCCGAGAGGGCTTGGAACTTTTGGTTATGACGATGAAGGAACGTGTGCAAAGAAGGTGCATTTGATCAAGGAAGGGATATTTGCTAATTATCAGAGTTCGCGTGAAACTGCAGCCGAGTTGAAGCGGAAGGAGAGCAGTGGCGGCATGCGGGCTGACTCTCCTTTGGCTTTGCCGATTATTCGGATGACGAATATCAATTTGCTCCCTGGCGATTGGAAGGCTGACGAGATTGTCGAAGACACGAAAGAAGGGATTCTGATAACGACCAACCGCTCTTGGAGCATTGACGACAGACGCATAAACTTCCAGTTCGGCACAGAGATCGGCTGGAAGATCAAGAATGGTAGCAAGGAGGGCATGATAAAGAATCCAACTTACATGGGAGTGACTCCGCAGTTCTGGGGTTCATGTGACGCTGTGAGCAAGGATGACTGGAAGATGTGGGGTACGCCTAACTGCGGCAAAGGCGTGCCGGGACAGGTGATGTATGTTGGGCATGGTTGTGGGACGGCAAGGTTTCGCAAGGTGCGTGTGGGGTTGATAAAATAGGAGGTTGATGGTTATGGACACTGAAAGGTTGAAGGATATAGCCGAGAAAACTGTTGCGTATGCTGTTAAGCAGAAGGTTGACCAAGCGCAGGCTTCAGCCTTCTTGAGTGACACAGCTTTGACAAGGTTTGCGAATTCGCAGATCCACCAGAATGTGGCTGAGAAGTCAGGTGGAGTAGCAATCAAGGTTATTCTGAAGAAGAAGATCAGCACGATTCGCATTGGCACGCTTGAACAGAAGGAAATCGAGAGAGCCGTAGGTCAAGCGATCAAGATTGCCAAGGCTTCTTCGCCGACGAAGGAATTCAAAAGCCTGCCAGAACCAGAAAAGTGGAAACCGATAGCGGGAGCTTTTGACAGGAAAACCGCAGATTGTGATCCTAGGTTCAGAGCGGAAAAAGTCAAGGAAGCCATTGAGACTGCTCATGCGAAATCGCCGAAAGTGAAGGCTGTTGCAGGCTACTATTCAAGTGGATCTGTAGGTTTTGCTGTTGCGAATTCTTTGGGTGTTTCGGCTTGGGCTGATTTGTCAACAGCTTCGATGAAGACTACGGTGATTTCAAGGTCTGGGGATTCTGAGGGTTCTGCGGCTGCAGAGAAACATTCAAGAAGGATTAAGGATATTAGCCCAAGCGTTTTGGCTAAGGATGCTGCTGACAAGTCTGTTAGGAGCTTGAATCCGGTGAGGGTTGAGCCTGGTGAGTTTGAGGTTGTTTTGTCGCCTTTGGCGGTTTCGACGTTGATGATGCATATTGGGTTTGTTGGGTTTTCGGCTGACGCGTATCAGGATGGCGAGTCTTTTGTTAAGTATCATTTGAACAAGCAGGTTTTTGACGGTAAGTTGAATGTTGTTGATGATGCGCGAGATCCTAGCACGTTTTGCAGCTTGCCTGTTGATGGTGAAGGTGTCCCGAAGAAGACTATGAAACTGATTAGCAAAGGTGTTGTTTCTGAGAAGAGCATTTGCCATAACTCTTTCACTGCTGGTAAGGAGGGGAAGAAGAGTACGGGTCATGCGCGTACGGAGTTTGGCGGTTATTATGGTGATGAGCCTGAACCGATGAACATGATTGTCAAAGCGGGAGACTCGACATTAGATGAAGCGATTGCTGAGACGAAGCATGGAGTGTTTGTGAATACGGTTCATTACGTGAATCCTGCTGAGCCGACGAAGGTTGTTTTGACTGGGTTGACGAGGGACGGGACCTTTCTTATCGAGAATGGTGAGGTTGGTAAGCCTATTGTGAACATGCGGTTTACGGACAGCATGCTTTCAGCTTTCAAGGATATTCCGTTGATTGGGAAGCGTGTGGAGACGTTGAGGATGACGGCTGTGCCGATGCTGAAGGTAACGAAGCTGCGGTTTGTGGGGCTTTCAGCCTACTAGCTTCTTCCATGCATACAGTGGGATCGTAGGGTGCAGAGCTGATGTGCGCGGAATTTTCTCAACCCCCCTATATATAGGTTCGACATGCTTTTGGCGCTGAAAAACTCCAATACGGACCCACCCTCTCTAGGTTTTTTGGTCAGGCTGTAGTTTTGTCGTTGGGCTGAAATGCTTTGTCGGACAATTGTGTAGTGGAGGGTTTCCGTGTGTATTGGTTTCATGATCTGGTTAGGTCTTTGGCTTGTTTGGTTGGTTCTTTGTTCCTCGTGAGGATGAGAAATGCTATGAGGTGCATTTGCTGCGCACGGGCTGGAGAGGCACGGCGAATGGGAAGAAGCAAGACAATGGTTCCAAGAACAATGGAAACAAACACTAACACAACTGCGGAAACACGCAGGGGAGACTATGTGGGACAAATGCAGAACCAGAGAATGGCTAGAATCAAAGCTCAAAGACTGGGGAAATCCTTAACTTAGGTCATCCATCAGTTTTCTCACTTTGTTCTCTATTTCATCTCTAATCTCTCTAACCTTTTCTAACGGTTTTCCTTTTGGATCTTCAATATTCCAGTCTGTCACCTTGTTGAGCCATGCTGCTGGACAGAATCCCTCGGCACTGCATCCCATCACGATTATAATGTCTGCTTCTTGAACCATTTGTGCAGTTATTCGCTTGGGCTTGTTCTTGGAAATGTCAATTCCTTTTTCTTGCATGACTTGAATGACTAGAGGATTAACTTCGCTTGATGGCATGGTGCCAGCACTCACAGCCTCGACCTTGCTGTTGCCGTAGTGTTTTGCGAAACCTTCTGCCATCTGGCTCCTACCAGCATTTTCAACACAAACAAAAAGTATCTTCTTCAACTCTCACCACGCGGTCTCTAGGATATAACAACGTATTTAAATATGTTACTTGCTCTTAATGGTTTGAAAATCATATGCTTACGTCAAAAACGAGCAAAAGACTGAAACGATTAGCAGAATCGGGAATTTGCTCGACTGAGGATGCTTCAGAGTATGCAGATGATCTGAAGAGATTAGCCGATAAGATTATGAGCGCTGAAAGTGCAGAGAAGAAAGGCAAAGTTTTCAAAGCCCTTGCCGTCGAGACCAGGTTAAGAATTCTCAGCCTTCTGGTTACGCGTGAAATGTGCGTCTGCGAAGTTATGGTTGCCTTAGATTTGACACAACCCACAGCATCCCATCATTTAAGAATCTTGGAAGCTGTGGGGCTGGTAAAAGACAGAAAGGAAGGAAAGTGGGTTTTCTACAGCTTGTCTGACCCCTCGCAAATCAAAAATATGCTCAAACTGAATATGTGATAATTGCTTGTTGAAACAACATATTTAAATACTTTAATATGTCTCTACCGTTATCCATCGCTCATCTGGAAGGGATGAACCTTGACAGAGTGTCCAAAGTCTGAAAAAACTGGAACTCTTGGAGTTTTTGAGAAGTATTTAACCCTATGGATAGTTATATGCATAGTTGTTGGTTTGCTAATTGGAAAATATCTGCCGGAATTTGGGCAGTTCATGGATTCTTTGAAGTTTAGGCAGCTGTCAATTCCAATAGGTATTCTCTTGTTCTTTATGATGTATCCGACGGTAGTAGGAATACGATTCTCTGACATAAGAAAAGCAGCAGCTAGACCCAAGCCCTTGCTTGTTACGATAATTGCCAATTGGGTCATTGCTCCACCATTGATGACACTTTATGCAAACACCGTCCTAGCTGGAAACCCACAATATATTGCTGGCGTTATTCTTCTGGGTCTATCTCCATGCACAGCCATGGTTATGTGGTGGATGTTTCTTGCAAAGGGTGATATGGCACAAGGATTGATCAATACTGCCGTTAATGCTCTGTTGATGCTCGTTCTTTACGCTCCTTTGGCAGCCTTGTATTTAGGAGTAAGCAGTATTCCCGTTCCATGGGACTTGATTGCCATAAGTGTTTTGGTCTTTATTGCTTTGCCAGTAGCTTCTGGGGCAGTTTCAAGGAAGCTGATAATGGAAAGAAAAGGAGAGGAATGGTTTGAAAGCAAATACATCCCATCAGTCGGAAAAGTGTCCATCATTGCCTTGTTGACTACTTTAATAGTCTTGTTCTCGTTTCAGGGAAAAATCATACTTGAGAACCCCGCGCTAGTGGCTTATCTTGCCGCTCCCAATTTGATGCATTATGCAACCATGATTACGTGGACTTACCTTCTTGGATATTTTGCTGGATGGGCATATGAAACTGCTATTGATACGACTCTCATCGGGTCAAGCAGCCACTTTGAAGTTGCCATAGCGGTTGCAACAACTCTCTACGGCATAGGGTCTGGAGCAGCATTAGCAACAGTAATAGGACCGTTGATGGAAGTGCCGCTAATGCTCTCACTCGTCAAACTGGGATTATACACAAGAAAGCATTTCCCAAGAAAAAAGCAAAAGCTATAGCTGACCCGTCCTGAGTGCCGGCCCAAATAGATACCTTCGAAGCAGAAGCGCGCCAGTAGACTCGTTTGGCTTTCCGCCAAACTCCTATCGATGCGAGCAAGGCCGTTTATCTGAAACCCGCCAGAATTGATTGATTCGTTGCGTCGCTTTCCCTTGGAAGCAAGCATCGTCTTCAATCCAGCAACAAGCTTCGCTATTCTTTTTCGCCTAGTGGATTTGACAAGCATTTGCGATAGCAACGCGATTATCCATAGACTTCCCAACAACAGAAGTAAGAAGGATCGTATAGATTCAAGCATAGGTCGATTGATGAGACCTAGCCAGCCCTCTTTTCCGAGAGTCATAACCCAGATTTCAGTATCCATCCCTACGGGTACGTTCCCAGGAAAATACCACAGATCAGCTGATGGCGAGAAGAACCAGAAAAGTAGAAGCACTTGGCAGGTGATGCCACAACGACCCACGACAAGATTCTCTTCCAAATGCGATTCTTGCGATGCAAAAGCCTTGAAAGGCTGATGGTTGAAAGAGGGATAAATGAGGCAAACACCATTAGACGCGAACTAAAGAAAAAGCCCCTTGAAAACAATCGGAACCGATCGAGGAGACCAAGTGTCTTGCCTATTGTGGCCGCGTCAGAATTTGGAATTTTTCCCCAGCCAACTAGGAAAACGTTAGAGCTTTCGATAGAGGAGAATATTACAATCAGAGGTTCTACAAACCACACGACTATAGACACGAAGGCAATGGCGCTTAGCAACATCGTCGATCGTGTTTTGAACAGACTTTTCTCAAGCTCTAGTGAGAAACCCAGCAATGCGAAACTTGCTAGACCAAGAACAACCAGTGTTAGATTTTGGTCAGAAAACCCATAACACTCTTTCACTAAGCCGTACGCCATATCCTCGAATTCGACTAGCTTATTTGCGGTAATGTAAGAGGTTAGTTCAACGGAATAGGAAAAAAGCGCAGAACTCTGCTGTATGATGTACGCGAAAAATAGGCCGACATAGGAAGAAAGAACCAGAATTGTAGCATGCAAAAGGGTTCGGTTAGAACTATCCTTGCACTGAGGGTCAGATTCCACCATTGACTTTTCATCCTGCTAGTACATTCTACACGGTCACTTCAAATGCGGAGAACTAAGTTGCTGGCGTAGTTTTCCATGGCTTCAGCAAACTTTGCGATTGTTTCTTGAGCATAAGGTTTGAGCGTGCTGAGGTTCCTGTCTAGTGTATCCCCTGACACGAACTGCTGAACAGCAAACGTCTTTGCCCCTTTCACGAGTTCGCCTATTCGGGCTATATCCTCAACATCCACAAAGCCTGGCACAACCGTTGTTCTCAACTCATATTCAACTTTTCCAGTTTTCAGCATCTCAAGAGTACGCAAAAAGTCTGCAGTACTTTTCGCTCCCAGACGCCCATATTTCTCCAAAGAAGTCTTCACATCCAAAGCTACGTAGTCCACGTATGGCAAGCATTCTTCTAGCACATCTGGATAGAACCCGTTCGTGTCAAGCTTAACCGTGAACCCTCTTTCCTTCAGCTTCTTCAAGAATTTGGGTAGTTCTTTGTGTAGCGTTGGTTCTCCGCCTGTAATGACTACTGCATCCACGTATTTCTTGCGTGCTTCAAGCATGCTCAACGCCGTTTCCTCATTCAGAAACGGGGGTTTTGGGTCTACGACTATTCTCCAGTTGTGGCAGTACGGACAGCGCAAGTTACAGCCAGGCGTAAAAAGCACTGAAGCCACACGATCAGGAAAGTCCACAAGGCTCGTCTTCTGCAGTCCACTGAACTTCATGCTATGGTCACGCTACGATGGGAGCAGCCATTGGTGTTTGGGTGGATTTGTCGAAGGTTCTGCGTATAGCGAACTCGGCCTGTTTCCCATCATTCCACTGATCAACAGGCCTCAAATACCCAACCACACGCGAGTAAACCTCACAACCTGCTCCGCACGTGGGGCATTGCTTGTGTTCTCCACTCATGTAGCCGTGCGTCTGGCAGATGCTGAACGTAGGCGTCAACGTGAAATACGGCAAATGTGAATTCCAAGCCACACGGCGTATCAAGTCAGCGGCAGCCTTCCACGAATGCACACGCTCACCCAAGAAAATGTGAAACACTGTTCCACCCGTGTAGAGCGTCTGAAGCCGTTCCTGATGCTCCAACGCCTCAAACAAGTCACCCTCATAATCCACAGGCAACTGTGAACTGTTCGTGTAGAAAGGCTCCGCCCCCCTCGCCACTTGCTTCTCGTTGGCCGCCCGTATTTCTGGATACTTCTTCCTATCAATCCGCGCAAGCCTGTAAGACGTGCCCTCAGCAGGCGTAGCTTCAAGATTATAGATGTTCCCCGTCTGCTCTTGATAGTTGGATAGTCTTTCCCGCATGAAACTGAGCACTCTTGCCGCGAAGTCGGCACCTTCCAATGAAGCTATACTGTAGCCCAGCAGGTTCAGTATCGCCTCGTTCATGCCCACCAAACCAATCGTCGAAAAGTGGTTCTTCCAGTACTTCCCATACTCAGCCTTCACATTCCGCAAATACCGCCTAGAATACGGATACAAGCCGTTCTCAGAAAGACTCTCAAGGGCCTTCCGCTTAATCTCCAAACTATCCCTAGCAATCTCCATAAGCTTCTCCAAACGCTCAAAAAATTCATCCTCATCCTTCGACAAATATCCAACCCTAGGCACGTTCAACGTCACAACACCAATCGAACCTGTAAGCGGATTAGCACCGAAAAACCCGCCACCACGCTTACGCAACTCACGATTATCAATACGCAAGCGGCAGCACATACTACGCACATCTTCGGGCTTCATGTCACTGTTTATGAAGTTACTGAAGTACGGCACACCATACTTCGCCGTCACTTCGAAAACTTTTTGAGCTATAGGTGACTCCCAGTCAAAATCCTTCGTAATATTGTACGTGGGAATCGGAAACGTGAAAACCCTGCCCTTCGAATCGCCCATGCTCATGACATCCGCAAATGCCGCATCAAACATCTCCATCTCAGCCTGCATGCCGCCAAAAGCTTCACCAGGCTGCCCGCCTACAATGGAAGGCTCATCCTTCATAAACTCCGGAATCGTCAAGTCCATAGTCAAGTTCGTGAACGGCGTCTGGAAACCCACTCGCGTAGGCACGTTCATGTTAAACAGAAATTCCTGAAGCGTCTGCTGCACGTCCCTCTGATTCAGCTTGTCAGCACGGATGAATGGAGCCAGATAAGTGTCAAAGTTGCTGAAAGCCTGAGCACCCGCAGCCTCGCCCTGAAGAGTATAGAAGAAGTTGACAATCTGCCCAAGCGCAGTTCTGAAATGCCTCGCGGGCTTGCTTTCAATCTTTCCAGAAACACCGCCGAATCCCGTCATGAGCAACTCCCTAATGTCCCAGCCCACGCAGTATGCTCCCAGAACACCCAAATCGTGGATGTGCATGTCCCCAGAAAAGTGGGCATCCGCAATATGCGGCGGATAAATCCGCGTGATCCAGTACTTCGCAATAACCGTCGAAGACAAGTAATTGTTCAAGCCCTGAAGCGAATAGCTCATGTTCGAATTCTCCTTAACCCGCCAATCCTCAATATCCAAGTACTGGTCAACCATGTCCGACGAGCTTAACAGCGAAGCCAATTCTCGCATGTCCTGATGCTGCTTACGATAGAGAATGTACGCCTTAGCCGTCCGTGCATGCCCATTCTCAATAATCATCTTCTCAACAAAATCCTGAATCTCCTCAACCGTCGGGCAGCCGTCTTCGCCGAAACGCCTGTTAAGCTCAACTACGACCTGATCGCTGATGCGCTTGGCCTGTTCGCGATCTGATCCACCCACAGACTTAGCAGCCTTCCAAACAGCGTTCGTTATACGTTCCTGATCAAACGATTCCAGTCTACCATCACGTTTTCTAACAAGCTTCATGCTCTAACCTCTTTCAACACCTTTTGAAAATCTTCAGGTTCATCAAACTGCTTGTAAACCGAGGCGAACCTGATGTAACACACTCGGTCCAGCTTCTTCAAATACTTCATAACAAGGTCCCCAATCTCACGCGAGCTAACCTCTTCTTTTCCAAGCAGCATCAAATCCTGCCTCACATGCTCAGCCAGCTCATGAATCTGCTCCATCGTTACAGGTCTTTTCTCACAGGCCTTCTGGAGACCCCGCACAATCTTGTTCAAGTCAAACCTTTCAAGCCTGCCATCCTTCTTCTTCACCATAAGCTCAATGGTCTCAACATACTCGTAGCTCGTGAAGCGCTTGCCGCATTTTTCGCATTCCTTCCGTCGCCTGACCGTGTTGTCTGGCGAATCCCTCGTTTCGAGGGTCTTGAGGTTCTCAGACCCGCAATATGGACACTTCATAAGACGCTTCACTGATCCTTAGTGTTTACGGAACCAAGGCAGACGCTGTATCTAGCGTTTGGTTATTTAAGGTCTTTTCACAACAATGCTGCAATCATGGACTGAGCATCATGAAAGAATGACGAGCAACGTAGACATAATCAACGTAAACATAACGTGGCAAATCGAAGGGTTCTGGCTGAAAGAACCTCAATTCATAGACTTGCAGAACATGCTTAAGATTTTCGTACAACCGACCAACAGAAACTCAGACCAAAGCAACCTTTTTCCTCAAGACAAGCGACCACTTTCTCGTCATTCTCCATCGGAACCCAAATTCGGCATAAAGCCGTCGAGCGGGAACGTTTCGCTTCAAGACCGAGAGCTCCAGCCACTCTTTGCCCAGCCGTGCAGCTGATTGCTCAGCACAGCGCAGAACGAACGTAGCAACCCCAAGCCGACGATACTCCTTTGCAACACCCAAGCTTCCGATGAGCAAATTATCCGGCTCTTCACGAAAAACAACCACGCCAACCACGCTTTCTCCCAACTTGACAAAGTACCGTCTTGCCCGGAAAAAAATCACCTCAGCTGCGAGAACGTAAGGGACAGCCACCAAACGAGTCAAAAACCCAGAATTCCCGAAAGGCAAGGCCACTCCCTGTTCACTGTCCTTAAAGAAACGAAACTCAATCATATTGAAGAAGAAATGTTGCGATCTCTTGACAGGCGTGATCCGAAGAGAGCGATGAAGACTCTTCATAGAAGACAACGCTTCCCAAGCTTCCGTGCTGTCCATCATTATTTATTCTTTTGTTTTGCCCACACCTGACAAAGCAAACACTAAGCATGAAAGGAGCAGTACGAGAGCAAGGGAAGGAAAGACGCCAGTATATTGCAGGCTCGTGGCAAGTATGAAGCCGCTGATTATGGGTCCTATTGTCTGCCCGACATCCATTGTAGTAGCGAGAAATCCCATGGACGCGCCCACAAATCCCTCAGGCACGAGTTCACTGATTAATGGTGATGTGGAGCTGGTCACGGTGGCAAAGCCAAACCCGTAGATCATAGCAAGAAGAATGAGAACGCCGAAATCAGTCACGTAGGGGATTAGAAACAGCGGAAAGGCGGAGACTACGCATCCAAACACTATCGGAACCCGCCTTCCAATCTTGTCCGAAATCCTCCCCATGTAAGGCCTTGCGAAGATCGCCACTCCAAACACGCATGTTGCGACCAAACCGGGTATCAGCAGGCTGTAATGAAGAAGCTTCAGATATCCTGTAAGAAAGAACTCAAAAGCGCCGAAGGCGTAGTATTGACTTGCCTGAATCAAGCATATGATGAGGACACTTCGGTTTCTCACGATTGTTTTCCAACCAGAGAATAGATGTCTGACAACTTCGTCTGCCTTCCTTTGCGAGACTGCCTGCCGTCTCCTCTCCGCCAAGAAGGGGAAAGCCATGACGAAAGCGGTCACTCCCGCAACTACTACCGCCAGATAGAGCTGATGAAAACCCTCGTTGGTCACTAGGAGAATATATCCGCCTAAGGTTGGTGCAACAATTCTTCCAACGTATGTTGCCGAAGTGAAAAGTGAGATCCGCTCTCCCCGTCTAGTTGGAAACAATTCAGCTATTGAAGCTTCAGCCACTGGAACAAAGATCGCTGTGGCGAATCCATGGTAAAATCGCACAAGTAGGAGTTGCCACCACGCTGTGATGAAAAGATAAAGAAAAGGCGCTGAGGCAAACACAAAACCAGCAAAAAGCAGGAACTTTCTTCGGCCGTAAATGTCCGAAAGCGAAGCAGCAGGTAAGCTGACCAAAATCCCTGGAATAGTTGATGCTGAAGAAATGAAGCCGCTCCACTCGGTAGGAGTTCCCAGAGCAGTAGAGAAAGGATTCAGAACAGGGCTTTTGGACATTGTGGAGCTCAGAATTGCGAATCCTCCCATTATGCAAAGAGTCCAGAAGACCACGTTCACGCTGCTTCTTGTTCTGGAATCCATTTGAAAGCCTGCTTGAGTCCTCAATTACTGTTTTCAGAGCTAATAAGAATAGAGGGAAACACGAAGTCAATCTGATAGCAGACGCAGATCAGCTTTGAGCAATGCTCTTTAGGGTAGTGTAGAAAGCGTCCATCACCATGAAGGCTTTCGTTAAGGTTTCTCTGTCCGTCTGCGACGTCTTTTCAAGTCCTTTCAAAATATAGCAGACGCCGAGAGTTTCCTTCAGTCGCATCTTTTCTGGGCTTTCTTCGTGGAATTCATAATCCCTTATTATCTCTCTTATCTTCGAGACAATAGGGTCGTTGACATGGTATTTCTCAATAAGAGCGTCAAACGTGGTTCTTTCGCCTTCTATTGGGTTGATTTCTGCTTTTGGCAACATGAATCCTATGGCTCCCTTAGGGATTTCTTGTTCTTTTGTGATGAATTCGAAAACTGCGTCTTTGTCTATGAAGCGTTTGATAAGCCATGCTGAGGCGCATCTGTCAACGTGAGGTTTTTGGCGTGTCACCCATAGCATTGCAATCAGCGTCCAGAAAACAGAAAAAAGAGTTGTGGTTTATTCCATCAGCTTCTTTCTGAGGAATTCTCTTCGGTCTTTCCTGTCCATCTTTTCAATTTCAGCCTTGAACTTTTCACGTATCAGCTTAAGCTTGCAGAAAGTGTAGAAAGCATCGTACACGGGTCTTGCCTTTTCTATGGCTTCATGATCATCCCTCGCAACGATAGAAATGCCAGTCATAACCGCGTCCAATCCAGCAGCTTCAGGAGCAGCCTCAGCCCTGTCTGTATCAGCAGCCCTTACAATCTTTGCCACCTCAAGAACCGCGGGGTCCTTGATCGTGTACTTCTCGACAACGGCGTCGAAGCTGCACTTTTCGCCGTGATGACCCAGCTCAACGCTAGGAGCATCATAGGGTATTGCCTTCTCCTTCTTCACAACTTCCTCAATCTTCTCCACAGGAACAAAGATGAACTCGGCTTTGGGATCAACGAATCTCTTTATCAGCCACGGACACGCGGTCCTGTCGACGTGAACGTATTGACGAGTCACCCACTTCACCATTCTCACCTTCATCCTCTATTGTTCGGAAGGGAATAAACGCTTTTTGATTGAAACTCACCACGTAGGTCTCAAACGACAGTGTTAAGGCGCAGAAGCATTGATTAAAGGCAGTGATCAAATGGTTATACATGCCTCGATAGGTCATGGTAAAACTTTGATCTTGAATAGGAAAGCATCCTTGATTCTTCAGCCCAGAAAACCATACAATTTCGACGCTAACTTTCACAAGCCGTCTCATTTTCCATCTTCTGACAATGTTTGGGAAGAAGGAAAGTATTGGATCACCATGGTTTGGCAAGGAAAAAAGCTAGGACTGAAGTTTGAGGATGAAGGAAGAGCTGAAAAGCCGAAGATAGAGCTGACCGTGTTTTCGCAAAAGGCACTGTCACAAGAATATGTCAGGAATCTTGTTCCAGAAATACGGTGGAGATTTAACTTTGACCAAGACATATCAGATTTCTGCAGCCGTTTCGAAAATGACAAAATTTTAGGACCAGCCATCAGAAAGTGGAGAGGAATGAAGCCTATTGCGGCAAACTCTCTCTATGAGACTCTGATCATATACATTGTTCTCCAGAATGCTGTCGTGCGAAGGAGCGTTCAAATGCTTGAAAATCTGTTCAGCAAGTTCGGAAAGAAAGCGGAATTCGATAATAAGGTTCTGTCAGTATTTTGGGAACCGAAGAAAATGGCGAAATCCACAGAAACAGAGCTGAGAGCGCTCAAAGTTGGATACAGAGCCAAGTTCTTCATGAAAATCACGGAGCAATTTGCAAGTGGAGCCATTGACGAGTTTGCTTTGAGAAAAGTATCAAGGGATGAAGTCAAGAAAGAGGTGCAGAAGCTCTATGGAATAGGACCTGCCTCCACGGAGTATTTGCTGTTTGAGGATTTCTATTTTCTAGACGGCTTGGAAAGGGTTCCGTCTTGGGAGCAGAAGATAATGTCCAGACTGTTGTTCAACAAACAGCTAGTACCAGTTGAAGAGATTCTGAATTTCTTCAGAACTCGATATAAGGGCTGTGAGAAGCTAGCTTTTCATTACATTTGGGAAGACCTCTTCTGGAGAAGAAAACACGAGCACATTGAATGGCTGGAGAAAGAAATAAGACTATAACCATCTCTTATTAACATGATCTTATCCGTGACAAACATATTTACGACACAAAGTCACAACTAGGAAGAGTCAAGCCGAACAGAAGAGGCAACAATCTTGGTGAAAGAAGACTTCATGTTTCAACACTTGGAAACAGACGAAGAAGTAGCGCATCACCTGGAACTTATGCGAAGCGTTTTCGGGCAAGACAGCCGCGTTGATTTGCAGGTCAAGAAGTGGATTGATCACCACCCAAGGTTGACGCTTAAGAATTTCTTTTTGATCAAGCATCAGGGCAAGATGGTTGCCTGCCTTAACCTGATTCCTTCAAAATGGAGCATCGGAGGAATCCCACTGAAAGTAGCTGAGCTGGCATGCGTTGCCACGCTACCAGAATATCGACATCAAGGACTTCAACGAAGACTAATGAACGAGTACCATAAGCAAATAACAGAACAAGGATACGACCTATCCGCCATCGAGGGCATTCCCTACTACTACCGGCAGTTCGGATACGAATATGCGTTGCCGCTCGAAGAAAATACAAGGATTAAGCTTGAACAGGTTCCCGACTATGAGATCAAACATAACATCCGCCCATTCACGAACCAGAACATTCCCAAAGCAATGGAACTTCTGACCCAGACCCAGCAGAAGTTCTACGTTCACTGCGTCCGCGATAGAGGCGTCTGGAAGATGCAACAGGAAACAGGCATGGTTTCCGACCACAAGTTCGAAGGATACGCAATAGAGGAGAACGGAGAAATGACCGCCTATTTTAGGATTAGTGAAAAACCCGAAAACAAGGAGTTGCTACTGAGAGAAATCATTGACATTGACCAGCCCATGGCTCAATCAATCCTGAGATTCCTCAAAGACATAGGCAACAAGCGAGGACTTGAAACTCTCATCGCAAGCATCAGCTATAACGAATCTTTCATAGAACACATGACCTCGATCGGCGGAGTTAAGCTTCCGCCTTACGCTTGGCAGATACGCATCATAGACTACGTTGGGATGTTCCAAAAGATGAAGCCACTATTCGAAAAACGCCTTGCAGCTTCCACATATCGCCACCTGACCGAGAAAGTGAATTTCAACTTCTATCGCAATGTTATTCAGGTGACATTCGAGGACGGCGTTGTTAAGGATGTTCAACGTGTTGAAACCACCAAAGACAGGACAATTAGGTTCAATCCGCTCGTGTTTACTCAGCTGTTGCTCGGATATCGGAACTTGGAAGAACTCCAAACCATTTACCCAGACTGCTTCGTTCGACCTATCCACCAACACCTAGTTGATGTTCTATTTCCCAAACTGCCCTCCTACATCCACACTGATTACTAGCAGAAACTCCGCATAAACGTTTATTATGGTTCTTGACCATTGCTTTAAGGAGAAAAAATGACCGTTCGAATTCGAAGCTTCACCGATGAAGATCTGCCAATTCTCGTCAGACTTGTGAATGCAGCCTACAGAGAAGCATATCAGTTTCTGCCGTACACTGGGGAAAAACTCTGCTTAGCGATGAAGGAAGCCAAGCTTCAGGTTTTGATGGCCGAAGAGAATGGCAAAGCCATAGGCTCCGTAGCCTACAACGATGGACATTGGGGCGAAGAAATCGAGTGGTTATATGTTGATGATGCTGTGAATCGGAAATCCTCAGAAAACATGTTGGTCAGCGAGATTGAGAAGTACGTCAAGAAAGGCTCGGTTTTTGCGGTTGTGGACGCAGGAAGCCCCAAGATTGACGAATGGGCTGAAAGAGGCTACATCCTCCAGAATGGGTTGTACCATATGGTTGCGCCGCTTGATGGCTTAAGGCCTATTCCACAAGTTTCAGAAATCGCGATTTTTCGCAGTTTGGAGCCGAATGAAGAGAAGGAGTTCGTGGAAGCCGTTAACGCGGGGTTTGGCTCTGAAAGAGTTAAAATGGGCGATATCGAAAGGTGGAAGACTGAAAGTCTGCCCTTCAGTGAAGAATGGATTCAGGTTGCAGAGGATAATCAAAAGATAGTGTCAGTTGTTGTGGCAAAGCCAGACACATATTACAACACTTCTTTCCAGGCGAACAGGGGCTATCTTGGCCCAGCAACGACGCTCTCTGAACATCGAGGCAAAAACCTTGCATCAGCGCTTACGGTTCGAGCCATGAACTTTCTGTTCGAAAAAGGTGTGGACAACGTCGCATTGTACACTGCGGAACAGAACACTCCGTCAGTTACTCTTCTGAAAAAGCTTGGCTTCAAAATATGCCATCACTGGCAATTCATGCGAAAAGCATTGCCAAAGAAAGAATAGAAATTCTCATCAAGATCCAAGAGTTTGGAAAACGATAATTTGGAATTTTTCGAAAAAACGTTGGTGGAAAAGGTGTTCAAGGGATGCTTGCTTTCTGGTCCACTGTCAACTCCCGTACTCTCGTTTCTATGAACTCTGCGACCTTGTCTTGGCTGTAGTTTTTCTCTTCTTCTTGTTTTCTCAGCTGATCTTTGATCGTTGCAAGCACTTTCTCCACGTCAAATGGCTTCATGATGTAAGCGTTTGCTTTTCTGTTTACAGCGTCTATCGCGTTCTGCAATGTCGGATAGCCCGTTATGATTATTTTTCGCATCCTGGGAGTCGTGTCCTTCATCCGCATCAAGAGTTCAGTCCCTTCCATGTCCGGGAGCCGAATGTCTATCAGCGCTACGTTGTAGAATTTCCTTCTCGTAGATTCTATCGCCTTCTTCGCAGTGCCCACTGACTCGACTATGTATCCTTCATCTTCAAGGATTGCCACTAGCACTTTTCTTATGTTTTCGTCGTCGTCAACAACGAGGATTCTGGCGGTTTCACCCATATTTCTTCACCTCCTTCTTCGTCTATTGCTGGTTCTATGGGAAGCGTGACAGTGAAGGTTGTGCTCTTTCTTTTGGCGCTTCTAGCTGAGATTGAGCCTCCGTGGGCTTCGATGATGCGTTTGCAGATCGGCAAACCGAATCCCATTCCCTTTGGTTTTGTCGTAAAAAGCGGAGTCCAAAGCTTCTGCAGAGTTTCCGTAGACATGCCTGCGCCGGTGTCTGAAAAAGTGAACTCCAGCTTGCCGTTGAGCTTTACACCTCTTATCGTTAACGTTCCGCCTTTGGCCATAGCATCCACAGCGTTCTTGATTATGTTGACAAAAGCCCTTGTCAGCTTCTCAACGTCAGCTTTCAATTTCGGCTCATCTTGTGTCAGATTCTTCAACCGAACGTTTCTGGGGATTTCAACAAGCGACAAAGCTTCTTTTACTATTGATTTAGGACTGCATTCAACCAAATCCAGCTTGATCTCTCTCGAATAATCCAAGAGATCGTTTATGATCTTGTTCGAGTAGGCAATGTTCTTCTCTACAAGCTCAAGCATCTCCTCTATTCTCCCATCAGCCTTGCGACCCAACTGTTTTTTCACGTAGTAGGCGGCACCTGCAATGCTTGTCAAAGGATTACGCAGATCATGACCAACCATGCCAGCCAATTCACCTATGACGGCTAATCTCTGAGCCTTAAGCAGTTGCCCCTGAGATTCCTTTAACTCTCGGGTTCGCTCCTCAACTTTTTGCTCAAGCAACTCCCTTGCCTCTCTTAACCCTTCGATAAGCTGGGCGTTCTCAATGATTATGGCCGCCTGATGCAAGAAAAGCTCCAAAGGAGTAAGCGATTCCCCTGTTGGCTTGCGACCATCAATCGGATCATCCATACTCAAGATGCCAACGATTCTTCCTTCAGGAGTGCGAAGTGGTGCATAAAACATGTCCTGCGGGTGCCAATCAACCATCTCTTCCAAAGAAAGCCTGCTGGGAACTCCAGCGTACGTCGTTGCCTCTTCAGGCGATGTTCCGCGCGGGACGCCATGAACCTTTTCTCGAATCCATGGATTACTCCATGGAAGATAGTAGAATTCGCCGATTTTGAATCGTTCAAAGTTTGGTCCTAGTCTTTCCTTCCAAACATGTCCGGGCGCTTTCCGTTCTTTCAAGAGCCTGTTCTCTTCTTGCGTAAGCCCTGCGGTGACAAGGTCTGTTCCTTCTAGGTTTTCATCCCTAAGGGAGATTACAACTCTTCTCCACCCGAACTTTTGAATTGCTCTTGTGATGACGGTTAGCCTTTCGTGCATTTTCTTGACGTGCATGATTTCCGTTGTGTTCTTCATCAAGTACTCCAGTTTCTTTGAGATTTCCTTCAGCTGATCCTGTTTCCTGAGGTTGCTGATAGCAATTGCGGCATGCGAAGCCAATATTTCGAGCAGCTTTCGGTCTTCTTCGTTGAAGGCTGCGAGCTTTTTGCTTTCTACGTTTAGAACGCCTAGGACATTTTTTCTCAATTTAACGGGCACTGCTAGTTCGGAGCGTATGCCTTCTCCCCCTTTCACGTACGCCTTTTCTATCTTGACGTCGGAAAGGAAGACTGGCTGGCCTGTTCTTGCTACTTTGACGGTTATTCCTTTGTTCCCGTTCATTGGTAACTTGACTGAAAGCTCCTTTGAATGCCCACGATGCGCCTTTAGGCATAGTTTCTTTCCTTCAATTACGAAGATGTCGCCGAATTCGAATCCTAGGGTTTTTTGCATGGCATCCAATGTCAGCGTGTAGACCTCTTCCATGTTCTTAGCCATGTTTAGGTTCTGGCCATACTTGTTCAAGGCTGAGAGTTGCTCTTCGAGGCGCTTCCTTTCTTCTTCCATTCTTCTTCGTTCTGTAATATCAATCAGCTGTGCCATGGTGCATTTTCTGCCACTTCTATGCCTTACGACTGATGATTTGATTTCGACATCTCTTTTCTCGCCTTTTTTTATGACTATTTTGAATTCATATTGGGACGGCGTTCTTTCTCCTTCTTGTCTGTGCAAGTATCTTTCTTGGACCAGAGCTTTGCTGTTCTCGTCAAGGAATTCTCTGAAGTCATGTCCGATTATCGCATTCTTTGAACACCTGCCCATGCGTAGGATTTCATCGTTAGCATAGACGATTTTGAAGCCGTCATCTAGGATCAGAATTCCGCTATGAGAGTTTTCTACGAGTGAGCGGAAGAATTCTTCGCTTTCGCGCAGTTTCTCTTCCATTTTCTTTTGTTCAGTAATGTCGATTGAAAGGCCGTACTTGACATATTTGCCCCTAGGCCATTTGATAGCTTTGTATATGCCTCTATACCAACGTTTGCTCCATTGGTTCTGATGGTCCCACGTGTAGGTTTTTCCAAGGTTTTTTCCGAAGACATGCCTATTGGTGCATTCCTGACAGGGGCTGTCACGCTTTTGGAAGACTTTGTAGCATTTCTTACCTATGATCTGCTTGCCGAACAGTTTCTGGGTTTTCTTGTTGGCAAACAGTATCTCGTAGTTCTCTGGGTCCAAGACATAGATTACTTCGTCTATTCCGTCGCTGAGACCGCATAAGCTCTCTATCATATGGTCGTGCGGTGATTTTCCAGTTTTGCCATCTTTTTCCTCTTTTCTTATCGCGTTTTCACTCTCCTGGAGGAACCAAGCGTTTTCTTGCGTTGTTCATGCATTCTAAAAAGTTGCCGTTGCCTTCATCCTCAAAGTCTAACCCTAGTTTTTCATAGAGACGTTGCGCGATGAGTTTCTCAAGATAAGCGGCTCCGGGGCCGAAGATTCCTTCGAGGGCTTTTGTGAATTCTGTTAGGTTAGCAGGAATATGCTCCTTTTTCAACTTGAACGAGGATTCTAGGTGGTAGAATATGGCTTGTTTTGGTGAATCTCCTAGTGAGGACAAGCTTTCTTCCACTGCGTCTAAAAGGATTTTGCTGAAGTTGTTTGGAGGCAAGCTGAACCCTCTAATGTTGAATAGGGGATGTGCCATGAAAGTTCATGAAGCTTTGATAAATGACTTGTGAAGTCAGAATCTGAATTCGAAACCCTAGCCTCATCAAACACGATTGAGGCCTGCTATCCTAAGCCGTGCGGTTTCAGCATTCTTTCTTGGAAAAGCTTTGTCTGGCTGCCTTCACGTAGTCAACAAAAACAAGCTTCTTACTTTCATCCCATTCAAGAGGCTTGCCAGTCTTCTCGTACAGTTTCTTCATGATTAAGATCTCGAGAAACTTGGAACCTGAGCCAAAGATCTTTTCAAGCCCGGCTTCAAAATCCTGCACGTGCGTGGGAATTTCGCTTTTGGGTATTTTAAACTTGGTTTCAAGATGGAAATAGATCGATTGTCTGACTGAGTTTCCAAGGGAGGAAAAAGCGTCATCTATGGCTTCGATCAGAAGTCTCTCGAAAGCTTTCTTTCTCAACTTTGGGGTTCCTTCCGCGGACGCTTAGTGTCAAACTACAACAGTTGTTTTAGGAGTATATTGCTTATTAATTTTTAGATTTGGCTCATGGTCTCATTTGGGGATTGCACAAATTAAAACTCGAACAGAACCTACTGGCTAATTAAGTTTGCAGTTTTGAAGTGAACTTGTTTTTCATTCTCAAGATCACTTGCAGGTTTGCCACATCTTCTATGGGTTCTTGGATAAGATAAGATGGCCTATTTTCTGCATTCTTTCCTGTATTAGGCTCAGTTCCTTCGCATAATCTATCAACGATAAGCGCAGAGTTTCGCTTTCGCTTGTTCCAAGTCTTCTGGCTAGCTCATCGAGGATTTCTTTCTGTTCTTTGCTTAGCACGACTTGGACTATGCATTTTCTGGGCATGCGCGCGCTAATTGACAAATAGCGGAAAAGCATGGACTTTTGTAACAAAATGCTGTAACAAACGTGTAATAAGTCGGATTTTTCTAGTTTTTCCAAAAGACAATATACACAATGGTCTTTTTTAGAACTTTTCACTCAGTTGTGACGTGTGACCCGTTCTCTGTGAATTGAGCTTCTTTTCATGAACAAACTATGACTAATTCCTTGAATTGCGTGATGATAACTCATAATACGCAAAGAAGTGCAAAAGGCTTTCGAATGTTTTGCGGACAAAATCAGAATAGTTCACGGATGAAACTAAATCTGTTTGCGGACAAACATGAATGAAAGCGCAAAACGTGGCGATTGTCTACCTGACGATAGACTCTACGTACTGATGCTGAAGAAAGAATCAATCCTTCCTTCTGCAGAGATTGACCCTTGACCTGGCTTTTTAGCGGCGCGCGTGTGAACCTTGGGCTTTTCTGATGCGTCAGGGAACTTTTCCTGTGGCGAGAAAGGTCAATCCCATGGCAAATGCGCCCGGATGGCTCAGTGCAAGCTGTATTTTCCTCATCGCTTCTTCCCAATCTTTTGCTGTGGTTACGCCTTCTTTTATCATGGCATCTTTGTCCTGCTCTACTATTTGAACTGGAACATAAACAAGCATCTTCAGTGCATCAGGATTCTGCTGAGTGGCATACATTGGAAGAGGATAGATGTTTACCGAATTCAAGCCAGCCTCTGAAAATATCGAGAAAAGCTGTCTGCCTATGTAACGGTCGTCCCCCCTGGCTTTTGCCCATTGACCAAACCTTGACCACAAATCGAAAAACCCTGGCGCCTGCGGAAACGAAAGCATTGCGCCATCATCAACATCAGAAGCTGCAACAATTCCTCCTTTCTTGGTAACTCTTTTCAACTCTGCGATCGTCTTCACTGGGCTGCTCACATGCATAAGAACCAGTCTGCAGAATGACAAATCGAAAGTCCCGTTCTCATACTTCAGATTGTCAATGTTGCCCAGTTCAAACCGTATGTTTTTTATGCCTTCCCTGGACGCTGACTTTTTTGCTTCATTAATGAATAAGGGATCAACATCTACACCGCAGCTTCTTCTGGGAAAAGCTTCAAGGCCATTCTCCTTGTAACGGCGCCCGTTCCGCAACCAGCATCAAGAACCTTCATATTTGGCTTTAAATCCAAAATTTCAAGTTCCTTCTCAATTATCTTTTCAAACGGTTTGGCCTGCGCTTCGAGCCTAATCGATTCTTCAAGTTTGCCAGCATACGCATATTCACGTGGCTTGTCACTCAAAGACTATTCCTCGAACAAATATGCCTTAGGTTGAAATATAGGCATTTTCATGCACCACTGGCGTACGATTAAGGTTGACCAACCTAGCGCGCGCGGAGAGGGTTTATATGATCGGTATGGTCCATTGACTGGGACTCACATCAAATATGTAGAGAGAAAAATCGATGGAGGAGGCGAAGCAGTGAATGGAGTTCGCATGGATTGCCTTAGCCACAGGGGCATTTGCAATGTTCATTGTTACGTACTTGACTTGGTCTATTTATCAGCAAGATCCCGGGACTCCTCAAATGCGAGAAACCGCCAGATATATAAGAATTGGCGCCAAGACTTTTCTAAAAAGACAGTATAGGACGATTTTGTTTCTTGTCATGTTGCTGTCATTTCCGATCGCTGCGATTTTTGGGTTGGAGACCGTTTTCTCTTTCATCTCTGGGGCGCTGCTTTCACTGGTCGCTGCGTACATAGGAATGAACGTGGCTGTTAGAGCGAACGTTAGGACCGCGAACGCTGCTAGCACGTCGCCGGAAAAAGCATTCACGCTTGCTTTTAGAGGAGGAGCCGTGATGGGGCTTTCTGTTGTTGGATTGAGCCTCATCGGAGTGAGCGTACTTTATCTTCTGTTCGGTCATAGGGACCCTAATCTTTTGGTTGGATATGGATTTGGTGCCAGCCTAGCAGCTTTGTTCGCACAGTTGGGCGGCGGAATATTTACAAAAGCAGCAGACATAGGCGCAGATTTAGTTGGCAAGATCGAATTGCGCATTCCAGAAGACGATCCTCGAAATCCGGCGGTAATTGCAGATCAAGTTGGCGATAATGTGGGCGACTGCGCGGGAAGAGGCTCAGACCTGTTCGAGTCGATAAGCGATGACTATGTGACTGCAATGATAATTGGGAGCACTTTCCTGAGCGTGTGGGGGACAGCCATATTCATGTTTCCGCTCGCTTTAGGTGTTTCAGGAGTTTTGGCCACAATTATCGGGGTTTTCGTTGTTAGAGGTTGGAAGGGTGTCAGACCAATAATGTCTTTCAATGCCGGTTTGTTCATTGCTGCTGCAATCAGTACTGTTGGAGCATATCTGTCTTCGATGTGGCTTCTGAACGACGTTAGAATCTTCTACAGTGTATTGAGTGGCATACTTGCGAGCACCGCCGTAGGACTTGTCGTGCAATATTATATCAGTGCCAACGGAAGACCTGTGAGGCGGATGGAAGAAGCATCAGAACGAGGAGCAGCCATCAACATCATTACTGGCATTTCTTACGCTCTGCAAAGTCCATTCTTTCCGTTCATGTTCATGGTCAGTTCAATACTATTCTCCTATATCATAAATGGCCCTGTTTACGGCATTTATGGCGTCGTCGCTGCAAACCTTGGAACTGACATTGCTATTGGAATAATCATGTCAGGTGACGCGTTTGGACCAATCAGCGACAATGCACAGGGTATAGCTCAGATGACCGGAATGTCAGCGAGAACAGACGCAACGTTGCAGAAACTTGATTCCATGGGCAATACAACAAAAGCCTACGCAAAGGCATTTGCAACAGCATCTGGAACCGTGTCAACCGTTGTGCTTTTTGCCACCTATGCCCAGAAGGTGGGGCTTTTTTCGTCTGTCTTGAGTCAGACCTTTGTTATTGGAGTTTTGATGGGTGCCACAATGCCCTTTGCGTTCTCATCCCTAACGATGGAGGCAACTGGTAAGGCAGCGTTTGAAATGGTTGACGAGGTAAGAAGACAGTTTAGAGAGAACCCGGGCATCCTCGAGAAAAAGGCACTGCCAGACTACGAAAAGTGCGTTGATATCAGCACAAAAAACGCTTTGAGGAAAATGATTTTCC
>JBGQME010000019.1:0-34915 GCA_041500425.1 Bathyarchaeia archaeon
GCTTGGGTTTCCATGGTTGTTTAACTATCCACCTGAGCAGACTTGGAAGCAATTACGGATGGATTGAATCCTTTGACTATCAGCCATGCCGCAAGAACCATTTCTTGCGGGAGCATTGGAAGATTCATAACGATTTGTTCCGTACCCATAACAGCGATGAGACCGACCGTGGCTAACACGCATGATACCATGGTCAATATAGCACAAACAAGACCCCAGACCGATATCCATCGAGGAACTAGTTTTGTTCGATAAAATATGATATAATATAGCAGACACCCTATGGAAAAAGCCAGCAGCGACCCAACATTGCCCACCCAACGATATCCTGCATATAACAATACGCCTAAGGTTTGGAAATACGATGAATCCGGAGCTCCAGCTTTTACAAATTGCTGGCTTAATGTTATTATTGATAGCAGGGCACACACAGCAACAAAACGTAACACTCCCTCAGAAATCCTGAAACCAACAGCTCCAAGAGCTAGACCTCCATTGAATTTTTTTAGCACTGGATACAGCGAAATCGCAATACCAGAAGCGGCAGCACCACCGATAAATAAAAGAAGGGCTCCTGTTCCTACTAGGCCTCTATTTTCAGAAACACTAACAAGATAATTCGTAGCCGTCACAGGTCCCAGAAATAGGAAGGTTAGGATATCTCCACCCGTATAAATGATGAATAATACTCCCACAATTATTGCGATCTTTCTAAAATAATCCATTTTGACCCCTTTCTTTCTATAGAGTTCTTCAGCTATAACTTTTCCGCAAAACCAAAAACAGCGAAATAATATTCTAACGACGTGCTCTTCAAGCACACGACGAAGCCAACCTCTTTGTTCTCTCAAGTCTCTCTGTTGTGGTAGCACTATTCAACTACCATCACCTATCACATTTTCAAGGTAATTTCTGATTTTCTAAATTCTAAACGAGAAGAAAAAAAAAGAATTTCTAAAACCTCTCTCAATTTAGAAATAGAAATTAGAAAATCCATGTGAATTTGTGGTTTGGCTAGTCCTTATCGACTGGACAAGAGGTTATGTACGGAAACGTTTTGAGTAGACAGCCTTGTGTGTTCTTGAAGCGCACGCTTTCTTCTACTCAGGCGGACTGTCAAGCCAGAATTGTGCCGTGTCTTCGCGCGCGCAATTTTTATAGACGTAAGAACAGAGTCTAACGTCTCAAGGAGAATGAATTGTGCCCAAAGGCAAGAAAGAGAGAGCTACAGATCATAAACACCACATGAAATTGCAGAGAGATAAAGAACTGAAAAGGAAAGAGAGACGGAACGTGGAACTCCCTGCAGAATATGATAAACATAAGAAATAGCGCGCGAGAATAACGCAATAGTCTATCTCTCTGCAGCCTCTTAGTTCTTTGAAACCTCTCCGTTACGATACCACTATTCAGCCACTATGCTCTTTCGTCAATCAAGGTAACGCAATTTAGTTTCTAAATTCTAATTTCTAAACGGGGAAGAAGAGCTAGAATTTCTAAGAATTTTTCTTGATTAGAAATAGAAACTAGAAAATCAGAGGGCATACGAGGGGAAGCTCTGTTACAAGTTTGGTGCTTGTAGAGGGACTGGGGCACTCATTTCGAAAGTGATGGTGGGGTAAAGTTTTATCACAAAACCCAAGTGGACCGGGCGGGATTAGACCCGGAAATGGTTCAAGTCCAACCGTTTGGAAGACTGGTCTGCCCATTTTGTTAGGAGTGGGCGCAATTTAGAATTCGTATTTTTTGAGTATTTTCCGCTCTTCTTCTCCAGTTATCTCGGCGACGACGTGAATGTAGTTTCCAAGCCCTGAGTTCTCGATTCTTGGTTTCAGCAGGTTGTCGATTTGAAAAATACCTGCAGGGTTAGACATTGTGATGTTTAATGTAACCAGTTTCTCGTCGCCTTCTGGAATGCTTACTTTCTCAATTGAAAGTGCGGAAATCCATGGTCTTTTGTGACAAAATACTGTAACAATCTTGTCACAATCCCTTTTTCTGCTGTTTCACAAAAGACAATATACACAATGGTGTTTTTCGCATGTTGTGAGGCTTCTGTTACACTGGAACGTTTCTCAAAGATTTGAGCTCCGTTGACAACACAGTTCAAGAATCTTGTCAAGGAATGCGTTAACAATGCGTTGACAGAATATTTCAAAACTTGAACGGATGAAGTGGAGCGGAAACAGCAGAACCAGTTCAAAGCATTCCCTAGAATGCGTTAACAACTGCTAACGCAAAGCTTTCTATTCACAACTGGACCATAGACTGCGCGCGCACGCTAAAATATAAGTAGAGAGCGAAACAGTCTACCAAAAGCCTAGAACACGAACGATTTGTCAAAAAGAAAAAAAGAGGAACTTTGGAGTCAAGGGGTTGTAAGTATCTTAGGTTTCCTGATAGCATACACCAAGATACCAATGCCGATGATAACAAAGCCTATGCCGAATAGAATCCATGCATACGACTGGTTTATGAACGCGCTCGTTGTGGCTTCGGCTTGAGTTTTGGTTGCGTTCGCCTCTATCATGGCTGCATCTGCCTCTGTCATCGCCGCTTCCGCCCGCTTCATGGATGCATCAGTTTCTGCCAAGGCAGCATCAGCTTGGGTTTTGGTTGCGTTTGCCTCTATTATAGCCGCGTCTGCTTGTCTCAAGGATGCAGTAGCCTCTGCCAAAGCGGCGTCCGCCTGCGTCTTGGCTGCCTCAGCTTGAAGCATAGTAGTGTTCAAAGCAGCCTCTAGTGAAGCCATATAGTTCTCATCGTAAGCTTTCGCATAGTCCGATTCAACTGCAAATGCTTGATCGAACAAGCTCAAAGCTGTTTCGAAGTGAGCTTTAGCAAGGTCGAATTCCCCACGCCTATAATTTATGTAGTACCCGACATTCGCTTCAGCTGAGGTTTCGCTCAACAACATTTGTGCTACGTAACTATGGAAACTAGGAATGTATTGAAGTTTGGCGTTAAGGTTTATATAGGCATCCCTCGCATCAGCCTGGTCTGAAGAGTAAACTGCAAAGTACTCAGAAGGATAATAACTCCAATAGCTCGTACTACTGTCATAGGTGAATTCGACGTATATCACGTATGGGTGTGGAACTACGTTAGATGCAACGTCTGTGCTTGGGACAGTGAAATCGATCTTAAAGTTATGGTATTGGCCTTGTGGCATAATATAGGGACATTCGATCGAACTGTAGTTTTGGCTCCAGTCAAACACAACCTTGACGGCAGTGACGATAATAGAGGGATAACCGTACCAGTCATTGTAGACGTTCACCATCAATTGCGCCGTTGAATTCGTCTCATAAGCTGAAACGTAAGATCCGTAAAATTCGTCGTAGCCTCTATAGAATGGCACAATCCAGTAGTAGTTGGATATATATGCCCGAACTGGAGTCGTCGCCAAATTCGAACACAAAGTCACCGCAAGCAAACCAATGATTGCTCCAAATACTTTTCTCGCAAGAACTGCTTTCCTTTTCAATTTTCCATTTTCCTCCATCCTGAATGATATGATGAGCGCACACTATATACCACTTTTGATCAATTTCGGATAGAACAATCAATTTCGGAACAGCCATGCGCGCTATGTTGGAAAGCCTGAACATGAAAGACCTGCTTTTTTCCATAAAGATTGCTTCTTGAAAATCCTGAAAGTAAAAAGCACGCTTCTCAAGGAGTTGGGAGAGAAGGCTGTTTTCAGTTGATCCCACAGTAATTCGAAATGCTTTACTTATTTACGACCAAATCAACAGCCTATGAGAAAAAACAAACGAAAGTAAAAACATATCAGAATATCTTATACTGAAATTAACATCAAAACATAACCTGTAACTTAACTATATATAGATTGAAACAGCAGCGCTTCAGTTTTCGCTTTTTGACATGCTATTGTGCCTTTTTCCCTTCTTCCTCATGATGACTTCTCCCAAGGCCTTGAGTCCTCTCTCAGATAGAAGCTCTGCCAACGTGACGTTCAGATTCTCCTCTCTCTCAAGCTCATTGCTCATCAGCTACATGAATTGTCGCTATTATGTTATAAGAATTTGGAGATTGACAAAGCACGCGCTTATTATCTGTTTCCGCAAGTAATATCTTCCAATTCGTCAATAGTGGAATCAAGCATTAGGTGATAGAAATGTCTGAAGGAAAGACGGGAATATCAAAGAGAATGTTCATAGTCGGACTTGTAGTTGCAATTCTGGTTTCAAGCTTTATCTCGGTCATGGCGGCTATGCAATTTGCAAAGGGACCAAAAGGAGACAAAGGAGATACGGGCGCAACAGGTCCCCAAGGAGCACAGGGATCACAAGGAATACAAGGAGCAACTGGTTCGCAAGGACCACAAGGATTGCAGGGAATCATGGGCCCGCCGGGGAATTACGAGAACATTACTATCTACCAAAACGTCACGTCTTTGGTAGAGGTATACGAAAATGTGAAAGAATCAGTCGTCCTCATTCGCGGAACAACAAGCAGTAGCACCGTTCAGGGCTCTGGGTTCGTCTACAACGCTAGCGGAACGATGGCCGTGATCACAAACTATCACGTCGTTCAGGGAACAACGAGCCGAAGCGTAACCTTCTCAGACGGAAACGGATACGCAGCCACGATAACCGGAACTGATCCATACTCAGACTTGGCCGTTCTCACAGTCAACGCCCCTCAGAGCGAATTCAAACCCCTCGAAATCGTCAGCTCCTCAACGCTGAAAGTCGGAGAACTCGTGATAGCCATAGGAAACCCATACGGCCTAGTCGGCTCACTAACCACAGGCGTGGTAAGCGCGCTCGGAAGAACCATCACCGAAAGCCAGTACACCGGAGGCTACGTCATAGCCAACATAATACAAACGAGCGCACCGATAAACCCCGGAAACTCGGGCGGACCACTATTGAACTATCTGGGCAGTGTTGTGGGAATAACGACCGCCATAGTTCAAGACTCGCAAGGTCTTGGTTTCGCCATTCCTTCAAACACCATACGCAGAGAAATACAGTCGCTGATCGTGAACGGCGATTACGACGGACACTCTTATCTGGGCGTGGCAGGAAGCGACATGGACTATGAGGCAGCTCAGACCTACGGCGTTAGCGTGACCTACGGCTGGAGAATAGCTCAAGTCACCGCAGGAGGACCGGCTTCCAACGCGGGAATTCAGGTCGGCGACATAATAGTAGGAATCAACGGAACGACGATCAGAAACATGGACGAGATGTCGAGCTACCTCGAAGAGAACACTCTACCAACAGAAACAGTGATCCTGAGGATTGTGAGAGCCACTCAAACACTGGATATCTCCGTGACCCTAGGCCAAAGACCACCGCCCCCCTAGTTCTTAGAACTCTAGCGCGCGCTCAGCACTGAAATTTTTCGGAGTTATGTCGCCACCAACAATAACCCTGCATTTAGCTAAACTAGACGATCTAAGGCAAAAAACATAAGAGTCAGATGAAACCTAGGCACAATTGTAGCGGTGTAATATGAGAGCACGCGCGAGAAGTAGCATAACATTTTCGATAGTGCCGATGATTGTTCTTTTGAGTACATTGATAATGAGTTCAAGGATTCAGAGGAGTGGATCAACCGAGCCGTTGGCAGCCGGTTGGAGCCAAACCTACGGAGGAACAGATTGTGACTACGGGACGTCTGTGGTTCAGACGAAGGATGGAGGATATGCCCTCGCGGGCGATACATATTCCTATGGCAACGGCTGCAGTGATCTTTGGCTGGTGAAGACTGACGTAAACGGCGTTATTCCAGAATTCCCACTGCTATCTCCGCTGGCTCTGCTAATGGTTGTCACCCTGCTTATGCTAACATATGCAAGGAGAGTCTACCCGGGAGAAACGCACTATATCTTATCTTATGTCTGATTGTATAGTCTACTAGTTTCTTGTACTGAGCCAGATTTCCATGAATATCGGAAGTAAACAGTATTCTGTGTCGTGTAGGCAAACAATATCCCCTAAGTCAAAACTTCGAATTCTCTGCTGTTTTCTTCAGCTATCCTATCAGTTCTCTGGAACTGACGATACAGGAGAGTACTTTCAAAACTCAGAGTGCCTCTCTCTTGATCTGAGGAAGCCTGAAGATGTCACTCAGGCAATACGTTCAAGACTCCACGATCTGGAAGAGGTGATAATTAGCGCGCGCTTTATATTTTGCTCCGATATATTGCAGTGAACAACATTGCAGTTTCACGGTGAATCTCTTGGAAAACGAGTCCATGATTGAAGTCAAGAACCTAACCAAAATGTTCAAGGATTTCGTGGCCGTTGACAGCATCTCGTTCAACGTGAAGAAAGGCGAGATTTTCGGTCTGCTCGGTCCCAACGGAGCCGGCAAGAGCACAATCATACGGATGCTCTGCACCTTGAGCAGACCCACAAAGGGAACAGCCACGATCGGCGGCTACGACATAATCAAGAACGACACTGAAGTCAGGAAGTTGGTGGGCATTGTTTCCGAGAAAATGATTATGTACAATCGCTTGACCGCAAGGGAAAACTTGTTCTTCTTCGGAAACCTATTCAACCTCCCACGGAACGTTCTCAACAAGAGAATTGACGACCTTCTGGAACTCGTCCAGCTGACCAAATGGAAGAACTCCCAGGTGGGCACTTTCTCCACGGGCATGCGACAGAGGATGAACGTGATAAGAGCAATGCTTAACATGCCGCAAGTGCTGTTCTTGGACGAACCCACATTAGGCCTTGATCCCCAGTCAACGGTCGAAATCAGAGAGTTCATAAAAAAAGTAAACCGAGAGAACAAGACTACGATCCTCATCACAACTCACATGATGGGTGAAGCCGACTTGTTATGCGACCGCATAGGAATCATCGATCACGGGAAAATCGTCGCACTTGACACTTCAACCAACTTGAAAAAGATGATTTCAGGGGCCAACACGACAATATTAACCCTTGAAATCTCCAACCTAACACCCGAACTTGTCACAACAGTGCGCGCCCTTGAATGCGTAGAGGCCGTTTCCCAAGAAAACAGCAGCCACCTCAAAGTTCACGCCCACGGGGACGACGCCTTCGACACTATAATCGACGCCGTGAGGGCAAGCAAAGCCAAGATAGACTCGATACAGAACATTCAGCCCACGCTTGAAGACGTGTTCCTGCACGTAACTGGCCACGAAGTGAGAGACAGCGCAGATCAGAAGATACCCATGTCCGAGCATCGGCACTTTGCGCCACCATCAAGGGTAAGGTGAGACAAAATGGGCATAATCTCTAACAGCTTCCGAATAGCCTGGAAAGACTTGCTGGAGCTCTTCCGAAATAGGCTGGGGCTGGTCATGCTCATCTTGATGCCGCTGTTCATGATGGTTATGGTTGGTTACATCTACCCATCCAACAGCACCCTAAGCAACGTGCCCGTTGCACTGGCGAACCAGGACGCACCTTTCTACGGCTCTACTGCTGGAAGCCAGGCTTTTCTCTCAGTTCTGCAAGGAATCAACAACAGTACAGGAATGCTAACTATTATGAACGCCACAGGCGTTGACGAAATAAAAGACTTGGTCCAGAAGGGCGACATCGAGGGTGGCATAGTCATCCCCAGCAACTTCACTCAGAGCATCATGAGCGGTGAGCAGGGAACCGTCATCATCGTGACCGACCAGTCTAACCCCCAGGTGTCGGCAACCATCCAAGCAGCCTTAACCGCCGTCTTTCAGCAGATGGGCACAGAACTGGCCCGGAACACCGTTCAAACTCTCAATCCAACGGTAAACAAAAACAACTCTCTGGCCATAGTTCAGCCCTACAACATTCAAACTCAGGGAGTCGTTTCGGGACACTTCAGCTATTTCGACTTCATCGCGCCAGGAATAGTGGCCATGACTGTGATGATGAGCGTGATGACAGGACTTCCCGCAGCCATATCCCACGAAAGAGAAATCGGCACGTTGGACGGAATGATGGTGGCACCAATCAACAGGATCTCAATAATACTTGGAAAAACTCTCGCCCAAACAGCACGAGGCCTACTCCAAGGCGCGGTAATACTGGCACTGGCCACAGTTCTTTTCGGCGTCACCATACACGGAAGCATCCTGCTCGTAATCGGCCTACTACTACTAGGCGTGTTCAGCTTCGTCGGCCTCGGCATCGTGCTCACATCCTTTGCTAAAGATCAGGAGACAGCAATGATGCTGATGATGACGCTGATGTTCCCAATGATGTTTCTCAGCGGCGTATTCTTCCCAGTACAGCAGATGCCGTGGTACATGCAAGCCATATCGAAAGTTCTTCCCCTCACATACGCGTCCCAAGCTCTCAGAAAAGTTATGGTCCTAGGCGCAGGAGTCCCAGCAATAGCGACCGAGCTGACGGTACTCATAGTATTCGGAGTAGTAATGACAGCAATAGCCCTGCCAGTGTTCAGAAGAGCCATGACCACGTAGCGCACGCGCGCGCTGGAACCTATACGAACTGGAAAATGGTGTAGTCTTGAAAATGCGAATACCACCCTCAGCAATAAGCAAAACCAGCAAATTCGAAAGTGCAGGCATGTCTCTCTACACGGTTGATGCAAGCATAGAGGTAAAAGTCGAAATGCCTGAGCACATACGTAAGCCACTCAGAGAAAAGCAAAACATATGAAAAGAAAAATAGGTTGACAGATAGAAGATACCTCTATAACAGTGTTCTATTAGTCTCTGCCATTCCTTATGTTACAAGTCGATATCATTAAGGTTCAAACATCAGAAATCAGTTCCTCTGCAAAAATCTACATTGATTTAACAGTTTATACAAAGTGTTAAATTCGACTTAATATGTTCGGCCATATAGAAAGACTACTTGGAGACAGTGGCTGCGGTGACTAGAAGTGTCGTACGATCCTATCCAGAGGCATCTTGCAATAGAGAAACTAGTCACCAGACCTAGTGCTGAGGGACGAGAGAAGAAGTACTACCGGTTCAGGCCAGCAAGATGGTATGGTGGAATAGTCACAGCAGACTGTGCAGGCTGTGGATTGCTATGCAGGTTTTGCTGGGTTAGAGATTCTGTTATGCTTCGTCCTGCTGACACTGGAAGGTTCTATACGCCCAGGCAGGTTGCAGACAATCTGACTGCTTTGGCTAGGAAATTCTGCTTCAGACAGTTGAGAGTCAGCGGTGGAGAACCTACAATTGGGAAGGCTCACCTGCTTCAGCTTCTGGATCTGGTGAAAGACAAGGGGCTCTCGTTTATCTTGGAAACAAACGGGATACTGCTTGCGCACGACGAAGACTATCCGAGAGATCTTGCTAGATACGATTTCGTTCACGTGAGAGTATCGCTGAAAGGATGTAACAAACAAGAGTTTTCAATGCTCACAGGTGCAGATTCTGAAGGCTTCGAGCTGCAGTTAAGTTCGCTGAAGAAGTTGACTGAAGCAGGCGTCAAGTGCCATCCATCGGTAATGGTGTCCTTCTCAAGCAGGCAGAGCTTGGGGAACTTGAAAGAGAAACTCAGGCAAATAAATCCTGACATAGCCGAGCAAGTGGAGATTGAAGAGTTAATTCTCTATCCTCACGTTATCAAGCGCCTTCAGAAGTGTGGAATACATTATGTCTCTGGATATGAGCCAACCAAAGTTCCTAAAGAGCAAGTTTGATGTATTGTTCTCGGATTTTTGTTTTTTTGACGAATCAGACGACAATGCAAAAAGGTCAATGTGAGGCATTATCGGCGCTAGAAGGTAGATCTACAGGCTAAAATGTGCGCGAGGAGAATGAATCCCTGCATAATTCCATACACACATCGACTTGCACCCGGGGTCAAATGGGGATGTCGCTGCTGTCCGACTATCTCCAGCAATTCCCCTTTTTTTTATCAACGCACATTGAAAAAGGTTCGTTAGAAATTGGACACAGCAAGACAGACAAAAGCGCGCGTGGTGGTGGTTGGATAAAACTTTCCCCCAACCAACCAACCAAAACGACGGTTGACAGGCAGTTTTTGTTTTTGCGGAAAAGTTATAGCTGAGTGGAAAAATATGTTAGGTGAATCAAACTATGAAATGTAATAACAAGAAATCTGACTACTATAATCAGGATTGCCCGTTTTCATCTCCATTTGAGTGTGCTTGCTCAAAGATTGACCAAAGATATCAATCATGTAAGTATTGGAAAGAGAGTGAAAAGGAATGAGTTTGAGGGTGTTGACTCGTAAGACGAAGATGGAGCTGATTTCCAGCAAAGACGATATTTGCGAGCTACTCTTTGCACAGAAAAAATCGTAGCAGGCCTGCCGCCTCTTCCTTAATCACCTTAAAAAACATGGAGGGCTTACTCGTAGTGAAATGAGCAAGTTCTCCAAAGACCTCGCAACAGGCAAGGTCAAATAAAACTTTACCCCCAAACCCAAAACTTATCGCCTTAACGTTACCTTCTTTTCGCTATTAGACGCAATTCTAGCTATTAGTTAGGTAATTGGGCTAGAATCTGAGGACAAAGACTAGAAGAAAAGCATACAAATCTCAAGTAATCGGAATGTCGAAATACGATATGAAGTGTGGTTGAAATGGAATCTAGAAGTGCAGTTCAAGTTATGGGGTTAATAGTAATTCTAGCTGGTCTAGGCGTAATGGCTTATAACGTCAACATTCCATATTTCGGGACAGTCCATCCTTATACACTTGTCGGAGCAATCATTCTTTTGATTGGATTTCTCACAATTTTCATAGGATTTGCAATTCCTGAAAACCCTCTATTGGAAGACACGGAGAAAGAAATCGAATCTCCCAGAATTGATATTCCGATAGAGAAGAGAGTCATCGAGTGTAAATATCTAATGGATAATCACTCCTGCAGAGCGATAGTCGAAGATGACGAAGGAAAAGCCATCAGAGACAAATCCTGTGAAAATGAGCCAAAAGATTCTTGTTGTTATATTTGTGCTAGTCAAAGCTCGTGTGGAATAAGTTGCGACTATTTGGGAAAACCCGAAAATGCAATTCAGACAAGAGAATACACTTCTGAGGATATTGACCAAGAGATTAGAAAATACAAGAAGAGAATGGAAAACCTAGCGAATCTTTTTGCGGATGGAAAGATAGGTGAAGAATCATATGTGATTTCCTTAAGGCTCTTGAAGAGAAGATAAGTAAGCTGTCAAACTAAAGAAGAAAAGAGCAGAAGAGGGCACAAGCAAGGGGCCAAGCATGACTGAGTTTTGGATTGAAGTCAACATAATACCAATGAAGAAAAGTATTGAAGAGTTAGGTCTTTAGCCATTAGCGCGCGCGCTTTTGCTGCTCGTAGGAGCTCCCTGCCTTAAATTCAGCTTTCAAAAGAAATTTTGAAGTTCTCTTTAGTACCGAAATTTTAGTAGCACCTGTGGTCATAAGGAAGTCTGGAAGCGATCTGAACGGGAACAGCGCGCGCTCTGTGTTCATCTGAGTGCAGAGCCGTTAAGCGCGTGCACTCCAACAAGCCTTATAGTGCGCACTGCCCACTCACTAACGCGAAAACCATGGCATCGAAAAACAAGAAAACAAAAGCGTTGGCCCTTCTTTCAGGCGGGTTGGACAGCACACTGGCCGCGAAACTCATAATAGGTCAAGGTATAGATGTGGAAGCAGTTAGTTTTGTGAGCCCTTTCTGTCTCTGCAAAAAAGGTGGTTGCGGAGCCCCAGAAGTGGCGAAGAACCTCAACATCAAGCTGAAAATGATCAATGTTGGCGAGGAATACCTTAGGATTGTCAGAAAACCACGGTTTGGCTATGGTAAGAATATGAACCCGTGCATTGATTGCAGGATATTCATGTTAAAGAAGGCGTCGAAATACGCGAAGGAAATAGGCGCATCATTCATCTTTACAGGTGAAGTCTTAGGACAGAGACCCATGTCGCAACTCGGAAGAACTCTGGGCGTCATAGAGGAAGAGGCAGGTTTGAAGGGAGAGATTCTGCGACCGCTATCTGCAAAACTACTACCTCCGACCAGAATCGAGAAAAAGGGCTTGGTTGATCGAGAGAAGCTCCTAGGTATTGAGGGCAGGTCAAGAAAGGAGCAGATCAGACTTGCTGAAGAACTGAAAGTGAGTGAGTATTCGTGCCCCGGCGGAGGTTGCCTACTGACGTATAGGGAATTCGCCTGCAAACTGAGAGATCTATTTGAGCATAAGAAAAGGATTTCTTTGAAAGATGTGCAGTTGCTGAAGATTGGACGACATTTCAGGTTTGGAAAGAACAAAATCATAGTCGGCAGGAATGAAGCCGAGAACCACCTGTTGCTTCAAATGAGAACGGCGAACGATCATTGCTTTGAGGCTCAAGACACGGGTAGCCCGATAACTCTGCTACAAGGACCCAAGACCAAAACAGCCATTGAAAAAGCTGCTGAGTTGACTGCCTACCACTCAGATAAGAAACTGGAAGACGTGTCAGTGAAGTTTGGCAAGGGAGACTTCAACAAGTCACTGAGAATTTCGATTCCAGGCAAAGAAAAGGTTGAAAAACTCAGAGTGGTTCCGAATAAATAACGCGCGCGCTAAGAAGCCGTACCAAGAAAACTGCTATCTTATTCATGGCTTATTGCCCCTTTTGCTCTACGAGAGCTCTTAATACTTGTTCTCGTGACTCTTCGTCAAGATTGCTCAGGTCAAGACCGATTTGGACGCGCCTCTGTTTTTCCGCTTTCTTCCCATTGTCTGGCACTAAAATCACCATAGCATTAAATGCTTAATATCCCGGAATTCGGTCGCAAAACTAGCGCGCGCTATCGATCGGATCACGAAGCTTGTCAGCAGCAGCAAAAAGCCAGTTTTCCAGAGTCAAAGGCTGAAACGTTAGGTTCATTCTTGTGATTGCCACCTGCTGCGGCTAAGTCGCGCGTCACAGACCTCAAAGACAAGAGACGAACTATCTATTCTTTTGTTTTTTCCTGAAATACTCTTTCATGTGGTAATTAGGATCGTAAGTCCTTCTTGGATCGAGCCAGCCAACTTCTGCTGTGTTCGTTCTTGTCGAATGCTCGTAGAGAAAAGTTGGCTTTCCCAGATAATTCAGCAGTTCAAGGTTTTCAGCTATGACTCCACTGGTGTCTGTCCAGATGATAATTGCGGAATCACAGTCCTCAATCATTTCCTTTCTCTTTCCTTCAGGTCCATCCCATATTGCATGGTCTTCCAGTTGCCTGCATTGTATCTCATGCTCTTCGCATGACCCACAACCACATTCCTGTAGCCCTTGGATTGAAGGTAATCTTGGTAACGCCTGCATGCGCCTGGGGCTTCTCCAACTAGGATTGTCATGTTTCGAGCGATAGCCTCGTCTATCCTTAACGCTGCCTCGGCTGGCAATCTCTCCGCTCTGAAAGCTTTGCTTCCCATTAGAAGCAACTTGGTGCCTGCAAGTCTTTCCTGATTTGCCACTGAGGAGCCTCGCGTTAAACCCTATTCCTGCACAGATAGCTCTTAGGCGTATTCGATAGATGAGGATTGCGCGCGCTAGCCCAGTGAGCATTCTTGGCAAAATATCGGAAAACCTTGAAGTGTTTAGTACCGTGAAAAGTGGGACGAAAATAAGAGTAGAGAAATGTTAAACCTTAACCCGTAAGCAGATTCTTTTTTTCCATTATCTTTTCCACTTTCTTTCTGGCACCCGTTTTTTGGTATACTTCCAACGCTTGGTTTAATAGGGAAAGAGCTTTTTCTTTGTCGCCTTCTTCGTTTCTCTCCAGATACATCGAGCCATATTCATACAGGAGTTCAGCGAATTGGATCACGTGCCATTTTTGTGCATTTAAGAATTTGCATTCTTGGTGACTTTTTTCGAAGTGTTGTATGGATTGTTCCCAGTTTTTCTGTTCTCTGAGAAGCATGGCCTTTATCATTTCAATGTACGAGATAATGAATCTGCTTTTTGTTTCCGTTGAGTGTTCGCAGGTTTTCTCAATTAGCTCCTTAGCTTTTTCGATCTCACCTTTTTTAAGATATAATCTGGAGAGAGCTGGAAATACTTCAAAGAACAGAGTAGTTGATTCTCCTGCTTTTTCAAAGATGCTGACGGCTTCGTTGAAGTATTTCTCAGCTTCCCCGTAGTCTTCCATCTCCAAGAATAATTCTCCAAGCGCTAAAGTGGCATTTCCAGAAAACTGATATTCTCCAATCTTTTTTCCGATGTCAAGGGCTTCCATTAGATATTGGAGACTCTTGTCCCATTCTCCTAAAAACTGATAACACAAACCAAGACCGCTCATTGCGCCTGAGATTTGAACGGTGTGTTTGGTTCTCTTGGCTAATGCTAAAACGTCCTCCCAGATAGAAATGGCTTTTTGTATCTCTCCAATGCCCGCATAGCATTCAGCAAGCAAAGAATTAAGCCATGTTAAGCCGTATGGGGAACCAACTTTTTTTGCCAGTTCCGATCCTTTTTGAGCAGTTTCGAACATCTTTTGAAATTCACCCCTTGCCCAGTAGAGATTGCAAAGATTGTTGTACAGAGTGATAGCGTCTCCTACAAAGTTGTTTTCAAGAGCTATTTTCAGTCCCTCTTCATAGTATTCTGACGCTTTTTCAAATTCTCCTGACTTCAGACTTAATGTTCCAAGATCGTTATAGCATCTCGCAAGAACTTCGGGACTGCCTAATTTCTTGGCGAGTTCTGAGGCTTTCTGTGCCCAAGACAAGGCTTCAGGTTTTCCAGTTCTCCAAAGCATATGTGAAATGTCTTCATATAAACTGGCTAGTTCTACGCTTTCGGGCTCCTTCTCAAGTATTTCCAAAGCCATACGATGATGCTCAGAAGCCTTCTCCTTGTCCCCGATGCGCAACCAGAAGAAAGATGCCATTTTAGCATGGAGCTTTGCAGTTTTTTTCTTATCTCCCATCTGATTCAATAAAGATAACGCTTTATTCCAGTATTCCATGCAAGCATCAGGTTTTCCTATCCACGATTTAAGGTCGCCAAGCCTTTCTGTTATGCGTGCTTTCTCTTCGAGGTTATCCCCCTTCTCTCCAAGAAGATCAAGAGCGTGTTGAAGACAGGACGAAGCCTCGTCAGGAGCATATACCCTCTGCGCCTTTTCCCCGGCCTTCAAGAAGTAGTCAAGCGCCTTATCTTTGTCACCACCTTCTAGAAAATGATAGGCAAGTTCTCCAAGATGCTCATCAATCTTCTTAGCGTATGCCTTCTCCAAGGCGCTTCCAACAGCGGCATGAAGCTTCATATGTCTCAAAAGGCTGATTTCTTCATGCACAACGTCCCGCACTATAATGTCTGCAAAAGAATACACGCCTTGACCACGAATCACCCTCTCCTTCACCAGTCCAGTCTTGAGCATTTTCTCCATCAATTCAAGCAATTTATCATCTTCAACGCCTGTGACTGCGCATAAAGCCTCAAAGGTGAAGTCGTTTCCAACAAAAGAAGCCATATTTAACACATGTTGACATTCCTTATCTAACCGGCTTATTCTCGCCTTTATGACGGCCTTGACTGTTTCTGGAAACTCGATTTTGGAAACTTCCTTAATTTTCCATTTGCCCTCTTCCCGGTAGATGACTTCTTCTTCCTTTAGAGACCTTATAACTTCCTCAACAAAGAATGGGTTGCCTCTCGTTTTGTCATAGACTAGTTCGCAGAATTCTTTTGGCACGTCCTCTTGCTCCAAAATCTGTCTAATCATCTCTGAAACATCATTGAGAGACATGCGCTTCAACGGAGCGGACTGAAGCAAACGTTCCCTATTCAATTCTGTCAAGACTGGAGACAACGGATGCTTCTCATCAACGTCAGTATCACGGTAGGCACCTAAGAGAAGCAAAGACTCCCTGTAGATGCCGCGAGCCAGATAATGCAACAACAATAGCGAAGTCTGATCAGTCCACTGTAAATCATCAAGAATAACCAGCAACGGAGCTTCCTTAGAAATGTTGATGACTAACTGAGAAACAGCCTCAAAAAGCCTGTCACGCTCCTGCTCGGGACTTATGGGCAGAGATTGAGGAACACTGCCAAGTTTCTGTTTAACTTCTGGAACCAGCTTACAAACTTCGCCGGGATAATAGCCAATCACCCTGTACAATTGTTCAGGAGCGCACACTTGCAAATAGTCTTTGATCACTTCACCCCACAAAATATATGGTGGAACGCCATCCATCCTGAACAATGCTGGACATCTCCCATACAAAACCTGCATTCCACGCAAACGTGCATAAGCTCCTAGCTCTCTAGCTAACCTTGTTTTGCCAATTCCAGCCTCTCCGTGCAGAAAAACAACGCCTCCTTCGCCGCGAACCGCCCTATCAACAGCCTCCCTAAGGAGGCGTATCTCTTCAACTCTGTCGATGAGCTGAATCTCTCTGGCGGCCAAAGGCCGTGGACTCGGAACAACAACGCCTGGCTTATAAGAAGGCACAAGAACTTCGCTCAAAACCTCATCAGTGATCCCCTTCAACGCTTTAAGCAAATCCGCCGCAGTTTGATACCTCTTTTCGGGCTCCTTCTCTAGAAGCTTCATAATACATTCAGCCAAAGCCTGTGGAACCTTAGGATTTAGTCTACTCGCCGAAACAGGATGGTCATGAATGTGACTAAAAACTATTTTTACAGGGTCTTCACTGGGAAAAGGCGGTTTTCCAGTCACCATCTCGTAGAGTACTGCGCCAAGGGAGTAAAGGTCAGATCTGGCGTCGGCAATTTTTCCCAACGCTGTTTCAGGAGCCGCATAGGCAACTGTGATGGGTTCTCTCTCTAAGTATTCCTGAGTGTGCATTTTTTCGGTTCTTAGGAATTTTTCTAAGCCTTTTTCGGTTTCTTTCTCGTAAATGTTGATTTCTCCATCGAAAAGCCCTAAAATTGCTTGAACTTCTTCTGAGGAATGCATGTGAGGATTCATTACTGCCAGAATGGTGAACTCGTTTGATTTGAGCTCTGGAATGAGCCCAGTGAGCCATCTCCTAGTTTGAACGGCGTGATGCTGTAGCAAAACGTCTGAAACAATTTCAATGCAAATCCTTCTGGGTCCGCTTTGAGAAGCGTCAAGTTGGCGGAAAGCAGAGGTCAAAGCAATGTTAATGTCGGTTAGGTTTTCAACGCCCTTCAATTTAACTATGTTAGGTAAGGTTTCGATGATTCTGTCTGCTTGAGGATTGCAGACGAAAAGGTAAAAGTTTGACGGAAATTCTTCCGCCAAAGCCCTTACTTCGCCAGGGTCGATGGTGACATAGAATGTGACTTCACCCTCTTTTGCTCCAGTTTCCAAAAATTTCTTAATCAGCAAATCTCTTTTATCACACGACGGTGAGGTTAGAATAACTGCATAATTTTCGGGTATGCCACCAGACAACAAAGTGTCAACCTCTTCGTATCCCGTAGGAATGCGACTTGAAACTGTAATCGCTTCTTCCTGTGGGATGCTGGGTTGCCACAGCATTTTAGCCAAACCGAAATCCATCAATTTCGCAGTGCCCTCAGGAGTAATCAGGATATTTTCCGGTTTAACATCCCCGTGCAGAAAGCCTTGAGAATGCGCGTACTGAAGAGCACTGCAAACATCTATGCCAGTTCTTAAAATGGTTTGTATGTCACATTTGCCCTCTGGATACGCTCCTATAAGGTCGCGTAAGCTCATTCCATCAACAAATTCGAGAATAAAAAACAGTTTTCCATCTTCCCTGCCAACGTCATAGATGGAGACAATGTTTGGATGGTTAAGCTTCGCTACTGCTTGCGCTTCGCGCATGAAACGTGAATATGCCTCTTCGGCTAAAACTGCACTTTTAAGCATTTTAATTGCTACGACGCGGTTCAGAACTGTGTCTCTCGCCCTATATACCGCACCTTTCCCGCCTTCGCCGAGTTTTTTGAGAGTAACGTACCTACCGCTCTGCAGATATTCACGAGAGGACAAAACCTTCCCTCTTAACGTTCAACTAAATTGTTATCTTCCCTAACCTTAAAAAGCTACTCCATCAAAGAAAAACGCTTTCACTCCAACTACTCAAAGGCCTTTCACACTCTTCTTTCACTTCTTTTTCACAACTTACTTTTCTCAATGTCTTAAGGAATTCTATGCGTTTTTCCACCGAACGTTTTTCTGCAGCACCGCCATAGTAAAGTTTGCCTTCGAGATATTCCTTCATGTGATTAGCTTTTTGCACCAAAAGGCTCGCAGCATCAACAGGGTTTTCAACAGCGTATTTGTTCGCCCAAATTACCGCTTCTGCCTCGCGAAGTTAGCGCGCGCGCTACCGATACGAACGAGGCCGTTTGCCACAGCTAATGGATGTTTCAACTGGTCTGTTTTTTGCTGTTACCCTTTCCTGTGCAAGTCTCCTTTCTTCAGAAGTATCTCGTCTTCCAGATACTCCTGATTGCTCATCTTCTTGATCTTTAGGAATTTTCCTGGGCCTTTCTCCGTTTCTTTCTCGGTAACGTTGATCTCCCCTTCAAACAGCCCAAGAATTGCGTAAAGCTCCTCTGGAGGGTGCATCCGTGGATCGATCACGGCTAGAGTGGTAAATCCTGCCGATTTCAGTTCCGGAATGAGTGCAGCCAGCCATCTTCTGGTTTGAACTGCGTGATGTTGAAGCAGAACGTCTGAGACTAGGCCTATGCAGATTCTTCTCGGGCCCTTCTGCGAAGGGTCTAGTTTGTGGATGGCTGAAGTCAAAGCAATACTGATTTCGGTAAGGTTTTCGACTCCTTTCAGTTTGAACACGTTTGGTGAGCTTTTGACGATTGCATCTGCTGGTTTATTGATTGCACGTGCCGATGAGCTATGTGGTGCCTTCAGCCGTGAGTTTGAAGTCCTAGGGGAATTCGTGAAGTTTTGAGTAGATCGTTTCCATATCCTTTCGAGTACTCTCGATTTGTTTCTTGACATCTGTTGTTAAGACGAAAACGCCTTTCAAAGAGTCTACTAGGTTCGCGTCTTCAAGTGCTTTGATTATCTTTTGGATTTGTTCTCTTAACGCTTCCTCCTTACCTTTCTTTATGTGCTTTAGGATTTTTTCGCAGTCTGCATTTTCTCTTAGCATGATTATGTCTCGTATGTCTGTTTTTCTGGCTGAGTGAATCTTGAAGGCTATGAGCAATTCCTTTTCTGGTATTCTGCAACTAGCAGATGTTTCTATTCCCGTGATTGTGGCTTCGGTTGAGTGCTTCTTTATGTAATCGAAACTCCATGAAGCACCGGTTGCTCCGCAGGCTAGGCTTCCGATAAGAAGATCGATTGTGACTGGGAGTTCGCTGACGTCCTTTTTGTAGCTGATGAACTCCCCGCCATACGTTTCGTCAAACCCCGTTTTTCTGACGTGTTGCTTGAATCCTTCTTTCTTCATGATCTCTTCGAGCTTTGCCAATTCTCTCTTTGGCACGACTATGTCGCAGTCAACGGAAAATCTGTGCTTCGCCAATCCGCTGACGGCATAACCACCGACTACTATAAGATCGAGTTTCTCTTCTGTCAGTTTCCTGAGCATCCTCAATATTTCTTTCTCTCTGTTCAGGAATTCCATGTTGCTCACTAAAAGTTCGTTTTTGCTTCCATGTATCTTGCCTTCAAGCCCAAATCATAAGCCTCATCCAACATTTCCAAAGCCGGCTCATAGGAATAGATGTTTTTTTGACAAAAGGTTACGGTTTCTTTCAACGGTATGACACAGAAGCCGTTCACTTCTTCAGCAGTGAAATCAACTTCGGGATACAATACGTAGAACAAGCCGAACAACGTCTGCCTTATCGGCTGATCCTTTACGTAAAGTCTTTGCTTTCTGGAACTGAAGAAACGCTCCCATTTTTTCAAATCTTTCTTTTCAACTTTCAAGTGGATTGGATAGAAACCGAAGAACCTGTCAACTTGATAGCCCCCTTTGGTCCAGAAGAAAACGGCGTCTGGTCCTGTCAATGCATAGTGCATGCCAGACTCATTCAACAAATCGTATGCTCTGCCTACGTTCGTTCTCTTGGTCAAGTACTCTTCTGGAGAACTAACCGTGTACCTTCCCCATCCGACTCTTTCCAAGAACCCTTTGCGAGACATATCATGCAAGACTTTGTTAGGGTCAGGGCTGGCAAAGGTCGAGGAAAACTCTCTTACTGTGAACTCTTTCCTCCAGTTCCACAACACGTTCCACAATTCATGGTATGACATAAATATTACTATAACGGTAATAATTTAAATACTTAGCGGTTCACGGTCTTCTGAAGACTAGCACATACTCATGACCCTTCCCAAATCCTAATTATTGGAAGCTGAAATCAGATTTTTCATGAATGCTCCATTGAATTATTCTGACAAAGTCCATTTATAAACTCGATTCCGCAATTGTGGTTGGTTGGATAAAACTTTACCCCAACCAACCAACGACGAATTCTTGGTCTAAGATTGTTGCCAACATTCAATGAGCATTTTCGTAGACTGAATCAGACATTGCTCTTGACCATGCATTTGGATTTTGGTACTTGAATGCTGGTGCTTTGTCTTCTATCTGTTCTTCTTTTCCGACAAGAATTTTCTTCATTTTGGACAGGAGTTTTCTGTGGGTCTCTTCGTCTCTGATTATGATTGCAAGTATATCCTTCAGGTCTTTTATATCCACGTTGTAGATTTCACGTATTTCTCTTGTCATGTATTGAAGCGTCTTCAGCTGAACCAAGATATGGTATTCTTCGCCAACAGTGCTCTCCAGGAGCATCAGCTTCTTCACCAATGACGCCATGCTCTCTTTGGGTATCCTCTGTTCTTTAGCAATCTCTTTTGCGAGATTCTCAATTACCGTCCATGTTTTGCCAAAAAAGAGCTTCTTCTCGTAGTCTTTGGGTTGCTTTTTTGGTTTAGCAATGCTTTCGGTTATTCCCTTGAGGACTACTGAATGTTTGCGACTATCGTATGCTATATGAAGCAGCAAAGAATTGACTAATGGAAGATTCACTTTGTCGGCGAGATTCTTATAAAGTGAATATGCTCTTTCTTCTAAAATGCTAGCACAATGCAGAAAGTCTACAACGCTTTCCTGCTTCATCTTTGCCATTTCTAGGCTTCCATCCAGCTGATAAAATCGCAAAGTGATAAATGATTTATGAATTCGAAATTCAGGGAAGTTTTATCTTTGGGTTTGGGGGTAAAGTTTTATCCAAACCAACCAACCCAACCCAAACGACGATGAGTAGATGTTAGCGCGCGCGAGCAGGCTTGCTCTTCAAAGACTTCTTCCATTCTTCAAACAGACTCCAATAGATGCTGCCGAAACTCTCGTTTGACGAGTTTCCTTCAGCAACGTACTTCTCGATGAAGTCATTCAACTCCAAGGAGTTCCTACACTTCCTGACATCCCTAATATTCAACAATGTGATCACCTCGCTTTTGATTAGCGTCCGCTACTGCATTCCATTGCGGTTCTCGAAAGAGGCCCTATTCATTCTCAAGTCTCTGCACTACCTCTTAGAAAAAGCAAGCCATTTCCGGCACAAACCGTAAACGCGGCAAGCCAACGGCGCACTTTTCTCGCGCCTCATGTTCTCAGCATGCCTTATAAAGCTACGGGCACAAAGCCGTGTTCTTTCTCTAGCACACTGAATACAAGAGACATCGACAAGGCACACAGAAATGTGGGGTTTCGCGGGAGACTGTGGAGCCATCGCCATTTGGCTGCGGGTGCTAAGGCGCGCGCTGTATACTCGATTTCGACAATATCTATCTGTAGTCTTTTCTTACATCTCCTACCTTCCTATTCGAGTAGTATCCATAGATGTATTCTGAATCGAGTATACAGTCTTTAGCCATCCAGTAGAAACCTGTGTTTTGTCCTTTCTCCGTCGTCCGTCGTGGTCGTCGTTCGTCGTCCAGGTTGGTTGGGGTAAAGTTTTATCCAAACCAAATACGACGGTGCCCTGTCATTGAAGAACGACGGATGACCGGCAGTATACACGGTTCAGATAGTCGTGTAACCAAGAGCAGTATAGGGTGGTATTGTCGGCATCGAGAATATGCTTAAGGAACCTAAGAGCTTATGGTTAGAAAGCTTGGAATGGCTTGTTTTTCTTGCCTCGTTATATTCTGAGTCTTTCGCCATTCGAAGTTAAAGGATTTTGTCGACTTTCAAATGTGAGACGTATCCAATGGAACCAAATATTGTCAGCGAAAAAATCTCGAGAATTCTCCCAAATGAAAGTGGCATGTTTCCGTAGAAAATCAAGCCTAACAAGAACAGGAAAATCCCGTAAGCTCCCAATGATTTTATGTTGTGGAAATGCTCCATAGTTCTAAATGCTGGCATTTTCTCTCCCCATAACAAGAAAATGAAGATCGGGGCAAAGAACAGTAGAGCATGTTTCTTGAACCATCCTCCGTCTTTGTTTCTGTCTTTTCTGTTTCTAATTCTAAAAGGTGACAGTAGGTCTGGGAGAAAATGACTATAGACGAAGACTAATATGCTCAGAAGGAACGAGTCTATGACGTTATTTCCGAATAAGAACCCTAAGCACAGATAGCACGCTGATAGAGGTAAAATAAATCGCTTTGAAGTCGAAGTCAGATAATCAACGTGCTCGGCGGCTTCATCTCTGATTTTGTGATAAGCTACTTTGAAATGTGCTCTAAGGCTCAACGTTCGGAAGGACCATATAATGAAACTTTCAAAGGAAAGTTCACAATGTTCAATAAAGTCTTTAACATCCCTAACAAAGCTGTCCGTTTTCATAAATTGCTCCACCTTTACGAGTCATTTGAACTCGGGTTCTTAAAACCCTTGCCAATGTTTTTGTAGCGAGCGCCACAACGGGCATCGTTGTCATTATGTTGGTTGGTTGGTTTGGGGTAAAGTTTTATCCAACAACAACAACAACCAACTGGAAGTCAGTTTTTGGTTTTGCGGAAAAGTGTTATTAACGCTTTGAGCCTAACGTTCAGGTAACATGATACAAGAGGGATAGTCATGAAGAATTTTGAGTTGAAGCTGATTTCTGAACTTATGAAGAACAGTAGAAGAAGCGATAGGGAACTGGCTAAAACGCTTGGAGTCTCTCAGCCTACAGTGAGCAGAACCTTGAAGAAACTTGAGAAGGAAGGGTGTATTAAAGAATACACGATAGTTCCTGACTTCTTGAAGCTTGGATACCAGATTATGGGAGTCACCCTCATTAAACGCACAGAACCAGCAGACAAAGAGAAGTCTGCAGAGATAAGGAAGACGGTGGTTGAGGTTGAAAAGCAAAACCCGCATGCTGCTTTGATGGCTGTCAACGGAATGGGTTTGAGAAACGATAAGCTGTTAATAACGTTTTACGAAGACTATGCAGCCTATTCGAAGGCTATGGATTTGACGAAAAACATTCCCAACGTTGAAGTGCAGGGCGTGGAAAGTTTTCTAGTGAACCTCCACGACAAAAGCAGCTACAGGATTTTGAGCATGAGGGCAATAGCCCACCACCTGTCTCATAAAGGAAAAGCCTAGCCCACTTGAGTTTCTAAGTATGAGCAAGAAATACGCAGACAAGCTGCAATGGATACTGATGGCATCAGAGTTTGGCTGAAAGAATCCTATTTCGGATAGTGGGTTGGTTGGGGTAAAGTTTTATCCAACAACAACAAACTGACGACGGTGCCTCCAGAGCTGGACTGAACTCAAGGTTGATTCTGCAAAACAATGTAGGTATGAGCCCCTTAGACCTTACACGCGCGCGAATAAGCTTCCTGACCAATGTGTTCTTTGGGAACGTGAATGGCGAATTTGCAGATTGGATCGCCTTTTAATACGGTCTGTAAGACATCTGCTTTGACGTCTTGGCCAAAGATGACATCCCATAAACGTTTCTCGAATCCTGCGCTACAGTAGCAGAAATTGGGCGAAATCTTTAGGTCTGACTTTATGGCTTCGCGTACCCACGCACAGTGGCAGGCATAATCTCGCTTCTTCTTGGGGTCTTTCTCGCGCAAATACTCCTTAGCCATGTAGGGAATCTTTGTGACGTAGATTATGTCTCCTTTTCTCACGCCCACTTGACAGGTCGGAGTTTTTCTAACGTAGTCAAGAACCCCTTTGGTGATTTCCTGAGTGAAGTACAGTGTTTTTTCTTTCATGTGCTTCTCGAGCTCGTCAACGTATTCCTCGTGCTTTTTTCTGAGGAAGTCGTCTATGCCCTTAGATTCTAAGAACTTCCTCTGCTCAGGCAAATATTGCTCCTTAGGACCGGCATGAGGTCCGCTTGAAAGGATTTCTCTGCACTTACTTACACCCAATTCTGCTTCGAGATTATCCATGAACTTTTTGGTGATTTTTGGTTTACACTTTGGGAGTGTGCCCAGAGGGGGCAGCCTGATCCCCTCGAAAATCGCCTTGTGCTTGGTGTTACCCACTTTCTTTTTGATTGTATTTGAGAGGTTCTCCAAGACGTCGCTGCCGTCAAGAAGCTCCAGCAAAGGAGCAATTATTTTCTTATTATTTATGAAACGGGCGTATCTGACGAGGGGGAGCAGGTTATCCCACGTGTTCCTATTCTCCTTCATCAAGTGTTTGACGAATGTGTGCAGATTGGCGGGAGTAGCGTTGGTTATACTCTTGTTTTGGCACTTTGTTCTCAAAAAGGTTTCGAACTCTTTAGCAATCTTGACGTGCGCCTGTATTGTCTTTTCACTCAGCTTTCTTTCAAGACAGTAGTTTTTGAACCCTTCTTCATCCAAGATTTCAGTCTTCCCTTTAGCAGTAATACTCAGCTCGATATTTAATTCTTGACATGGTCATTTGTAGCTGTTTTTCTCAGGAGCGCGCGTTAGGCTGGTTTGGTTGGATAAAACTTTACCCCAAACCAAACAGGACTGATAATATGGTCTAATCTTGTTACAAAAGGTCAAAAATCTCTTTCAGACTGGAGATAGTTTTGACACCAGCAATAGGCTTGCCTTCTCTTTGAATCAGGATGGCTTTCATTCCAACTTTCTGGGCTCCTAAATAGTCTGCTTCTAACTGATCTCCTACAAAAACAGCTTCCTGAGACTTCGTGCCCAGTTGCTTTAGTGCATGTTTGAAAGCGCTTCGGTGAGGTTTTCGCTTTCCAGTAGTATTAACTCCAACATGCACATCAAAGAAACCCTCGAGTCCAGCTTTTGACACGATTTGTTCCACGTCTTCCTCGTATCCGCCCGTGACAATTCCCAGTTTCAGCTTCATCTGCTTGAGCCTATGCAGTGTCCTTCTCACATCTGGATAGACAAAAACCTTTGCGAACTCGAACCATCTGAAGTTCACTTCTTCAGCCAGTTTTCTTGCTTTCACCTTATCGGTTATTCCCAAATGCTTCAATTCAACCATATTCCATTCTGTATAGAACTCGTGTGCCGAGAGGCTACAATGTTCGTCAATGTCGAATTCTCGATTTCCTTTATTCATAGCCTGCCTCACCTCATCGATGGACTTGACTATGCCCAAAGTCTTGAGTATTTTCTGGAGTGTTTCTTCTGGATGCATGTATACGAGAGTGTTTCCTAAGTCAAACAACACAGCCTTGATTTTGGCAGTCTTAGGCATTATTTGACCACCTGTTTGATCTTAAGGTTTATTCAATACTTACTCAAATGCTAATAAGACTTAATGCATTGACACATTCAAAGGTCCGCAGCTATAACTTTTCCGCAATACCAAAAAACTTCTTTCAATTCGAGACTTGCGTCTCTGTATTTGAAGAGTTTTCCACATTCTTCGCATTTCTGAAACCAGAAATCGCCTTCGAGTTTTGGCAAATACTTAAAGCGGTTCATTCTCCTCAAGCTCTTCGTTTTCTTCGTTTTCGAAAAGCTGTCTCTCTAACAAAACGTAGTTTTTGCCTTCGCTTTCAAGCTTCGCACGTTCACGACTAAAAAGCTCGCTCTCTCTCGCATTGCTCCAGATTTTAGAGAGCATTTCTTGAAAGCTTTTACTGCATTCTATCGAGCAATACTTGTTATAGAGGTTTCGAGGAATAAAGGGTTCGTGACACCACAAACACGGTTTAGAAACCTTATTCTCTCTTTCAGCTTTTATTTTCATTCTGCAAGTGTGACACATTCGAGAGTTTTTATTAGTTAACTCGAATTCTTGACCGCATGATTCGCAAATTCCCGCGCGCGCGAAGCTTTTGCAGTACGATGGCACGGCAAGCAACAGGCAGTTGCGTTATGAACTCAGAATAAGTCCACAAAAACTGAGTTATAATATAAAAGAACTGGAAACCAAAGGATTTGTGACGACAAAGAGAGGCTGGGAAAAACAAAAAAATGCGTAGAGGCAGAATAGCAAGAGAAATTGACAAACGTATTCTTGCGTTATCAATCACAAATGCAGGCAGACTAGTTGCCAGTTGGACAGAAACTCTCCAATAATAAGATAACCGTGAGTGAAGGACAGCACATCAAGACTCATTCTTAATTAGGCCATGATGCTATGATAATCATAGTATGATGTAGATGAGAAACAAGAAAGCGAAAAACAAGTGTATCTTCTGCCTATCAGAGAAGGATCCTTTTTCTAGAGAAGAACATATAATTCCAGAATCTTTGGGAAGCGCTGAAATTGTTCCGAAAGGTTTTGTATGCGACGAATGCAACCATTACTTCGGATCCAAAGTCGAAAATCATGCTTTATCACTATCGCCTCTATCTATCGCTAGAATCTTCATGAGTATAAAATCCAAGAAAAAAAGACATGCGCGTTACAAGGGAGTTAGATTCGCGAAAGACGACCAAGGAATAGAGTTCGAAGCTGAAGGATCAGATAAAGCCAGCATAGTAGTACATGTAAACGAAGAAGAATATAACGACTTGGAGGCACGCAGAATAAATTCCTTTTACGTCTCACTCGGAAAGGGAATGCCTAGTCTCGTTAGGCTCTTGATAAAAATGGGATTGGAATTTGTCGCTACCTCGAAGAGATCGAAAAAACTGGACGTGTACGACCCAGCTTTTGATGAAGCTAGAAGGGCAACTAGAAATCCCAAGAGATCATCTGTCTGGAAAATCGCTCAAACCTTTCTTCCTTTAGGAGCTTGTTGGGAATCTGGAACTGATGACAAAGGACCCTATGTTAGAAAAACGGAGTACATATATGGCGTATATCGAACTCGAGATCAAGTGGTGTTTTGTTTCCAGTATTGGGTTCTTATTTTCATAGTTCCATTGACAACAGGAGGTGATTTTGAAGCTGAGATAGACCGGCTCAACAGGAAAAATGCTTCTGTAGCCCCTCTCGATGTAATCAGTGTGAAGTTGACATAATCGCAAGTAAAACCTTTTTGCCTCGCGCGAAGTTCGTCTAGGGCATCATTTAGAAGTGCCGCTGATTGTTGTGTTGACAATGTAGTCGGCTTTGGTTCGGCTATGACTTCACAGAATGAAGCGTACACTCGATTCCGATACTACCTATCTACCTACCTTATAACGACTTGATTCTACTACCTGTATAGCTGTGCTGAACCGTGTATACACTGCCCTGACAATGACTGCCTTTTTCCCAAGCAGGGCATCGTCGTTTTGGTTGGTTGGGGTAAAGTTTTATCCAACAACAACAACAACAAAAAAAATACGATGAAGATGGATAGAAAAGAAGTCTGAGCAAGAAGAATTTAGCCAGTTAATATATCATTTTTTTACTTTCATAATCATATCATTAGTTATTTCTAGGCATTCATCACATTCGTCTTTGAGTTTTTGACTAAAGTTTGGCTCATCAAAATAGTACAAGGTAACTAAAGTGAAATTATCTCTAGCCTTTTTTATGGCTGGAATATAATCAGTATCTGATACAACAAGGATTGCTCTATCAATTGCTCTAGAAACACTAATTTCAGTTAAGTCTATGGCAAGTAGTACATCGACTCCTTTTTGACGATATCCTCTTTCACTTTTAAGTACTCTACCCAACCTGACCACAAAATGAGGGAGAGTTTTTAGGCTTTCTTGAAATTTTTCAATTTCATTTTTATTTTTGAAATCTTCATGCGGTTTGCCATCATAATAATAAGTTCTAAATCGGTAACATCCTGCACACAGTAAATCCGAAAACTGTTTGAGGTCTAGATTTTCTACATGAATTTTATGCTGATGTAAAATTGTATTAAGATAGTTTCCATCAATAAAAACTGCAACTTTCTCACTTCTTACAGCCAAATCCTTTCACCTAATATATAACTTTAAACGGTCTTGGAATTAAAATTTAATCCAACAACAAGCCTAAAAAGAGGTTCTTTTCTGCTGAGAGCATTTAGGACAGAAAAACTAATCATGGACTTGTGGCACTCATTCAACTAGGGGTTAGAATGAGAACCATTGAAGACTTGAGGAGATTTGCAGAATTGAATCTCTGCAAAGACTGTTTCCAGAAATATACGATGTTGATTGAAGGAACTATAAAAAACTGGTTATCTCAGCCTATAAGTGATTGGAGACAAGCTGAATCATACGTCACTCAGATGGTGATGAAAACCAAAGGCGTTTTCAAAGGCAAGACAATCATCATTTCTCTTGATGAAGGTGACGAAGAGAAATGTGCTGATGAGGTTGACGTGAAGGCTTTCAGAGAAATCAAGAAGTGGACATTCAAATGGAAGATTGATTTTCTTTATAAGAACGGAATCCTTCAAGATTCTTCTTACAAATTGCTGGATAAAGCAAGGGAGATAAGGAATACCATACATGATGAGTTTGCCGAGTTATCTGAACAAGACTATACTCTGTTCTATATTGCAAATGCGATTACGTCTCAGATATGGAGTGCGATGATGATTGATTGGGGAGAGGACATATCAACTAACCTTAGGTCTAACGCTGAAAAAGTTGCCGAACAATGGTTATCAAGAATAAATAGGCAATAGAGCTAGAGCAGAGTAGGAAACTAGCGCGCGCGCTACTTATCAACCATTTGAAGAACGAGCGTACAGCCTTAAGAACCCTCTCCCAGTAGCCTAGCTTTTCAAGGAATAGGACAAGCAAAGCGGTTAGAACGCCTATAACCATAATGGTATCAGATATGTCCATTAGCTTAGCTCCTTTGCCCATAACAGTAGCTTTTCGCACGCCTTACGCTTACGAAAACACTCTTCCCATTGTTCTTTACTGCAAGACTGGCATGGGCTACTCGTTTTCTTTCGGGGTTTGTTTCTTCGCGTTCCTTTCAACCTCCCTTATCGTCTCTTGTTCCTCTTTCCATTTCAATCCCCGCCTTCCTTCTCATGTTTCTCAGAAGTACTGTATTCTTGCGTGTTGACTTCTTCTGAGCCGTAAGGATTCTTCAGGTCTACCTTTAAGCCAAAGTTCAAAAGGTATTTTGCATGCCCTAAACTCTGCAAATTCTTGCCCTCAAAAGGCGATTCAACGGTGTAGAGGTATTTTGGAGCATCGCGTTTTCCCTTATTGGCGAAGCGTAAGACCCAACATCGGTATTCGTTTATCCTCGGAGCACTCTTGAACTTCAAGTCACAGCTCGAAAAGTCTACGATGTCCTTAACCTGCCTAAACGTGAGAGCGTCTAAGCATACCGCGTGTCTTCCCTCATTTCTTGTCCAGAAAACGTGAAAGTTACCGACTTCAAATTCGTCTTGCAGAAATTGCAGCTCCTCTCTCAATCTTTTTTCTGGGCCTTCACTAAATATGCCGACAATGTTATCGTAGTCCAAGAATGGCACGTGCAAAGAGGTCTTTGGAATCCTCGATTCGACGCCCATCGTTCTTATCTCCAATTTTTGGTAGACTTGAAACTTGAGCAATATGCTGTACTTTCCTATCTTGAACAGGTTTGCCCAATACATATCATCACCTCCTTATCCGAGTCATTCTCCTGAACCTTCGGTTGCGTTCTAACAGAATATCTACTGCTTTGCTGTATCCGTAGTTGAGAGTAAGGTTCTCAAGCCCGTCAGGATGTCTTCTCGCAGTGGAGATAGCGCGGGTTCCAAAATCAGTCCCTTCGGTGTAAACCAATTTTTCCAAGTTATCAGCAGCATGATAAGCAGCCTTGGGGTTCATGTACCCTCTTTCCGCAAGGAGCTTGCGAACTTTAGCTTCGCGGATAATCCTCGCGTTTACTTCTTCAGGAGTAAAAGCACCCCTCAAGTCCACAGTTGCGCTTATTCTGATGAATAATATGTGAAACTCTTTGTCTGGTACAAAATCCAACCTAATCACCTCCACGATAACGGTATTTCATTTCTCCGTGACATGCAGTCATCTTCACTTTCGACATAGCTTACGCTAACTCCAATCTTTTTGTTCATACCAACTCACTTACCTTAGTCTCACGAGGGGTAAAAACCTCTACAAATTTTACCCCTCGTTCCTCTTTACTGGAAAGGGATAATCATCGGCTTTCAAAGTGTTCATCCTCAGATTCATCCATTGAGATAGATATTTGACTCTCTCGTAGTCTTCTTCATTAACCGAGCTTCTGTGTTCCCTTAATGCTGAAGCTTTCGTTAATGATATGAGAGATTTGTCCAGTCTTAATCCCTTCAACTTGTACGGTTTCAAATCTTTAGTATAGCCTTCCGCCAATTCCCTAGCCAAGTCCCCTATCTTATCAGCGTACTTTTCTGGTATTTTGACGTCTATCCTTTTAATTGGCAATTGTAAAATTATGCAATCCACGAATCTTCTGTCGGCTCTGTAGTCTCCTCTTTTAACGCTATCAAAAATCTTCGTGAGTAAGGTTTCTGATATGTCGAAAGTTGCTACTACGTTTCTGCTGAACCATCCTCCTTTGTACAGGTTAGCCTTAACCTTCCTACCTGATGTGAAGAAACCGAATGTGTTTATCCCCGCTATGATACCAGCTCGTAAACCTTCAAATGGCTTCAGTTCATCCCCAGTAATCCAGTAAGACGATTCTGGCGCTAGACCTTCTTCAGTTATGGCGTCGAGAAACTCTATTGTTGAGTCAGTTGTGTTAGGTTTGTAGGTGAAGACATTGGCGTAGTCATACACGATAATATCCCCAAGTATTAGAGGAGAACTAAAGAGAGGCTTTATTCGTCCTTTAATCAAGTCGTTGATTATGCCGTATGCGGTAAACCTTCTTCTTGAATGAACGCCGTGATTCTTTCTGAACTTCTTTAACATCTCCGTTTTCCCTGTTTCTGGTTCACCTACTAACATCAAGCTGTTGATTCTTTCGAACTTTACGTAGGCTGTATGAATAGTCAAATCGACAAGGTCTTGTACAGGCTCTGTGCCTATCAACTCGGTTTCTTGCAGTTCATAAGGTGACGAGGGGTAAAATCCTTCTAGTTTTTTACACCTCGTGTCTAATGGTGCTCTGGGAATTATCATCATCCTCCTATTACTTACGGTTCTGCTGGACACGTTTTTTCTCTCGGGATTCACGCGAAGCGGGTCTGTTTTCTTGGTCTTCGGCAATATCTAATAGCCGATTGATGGTATCATCGTACATCTCTATCTTTCTTGCAAAGTGTTTCAGTCTGTCTCTTGTCGTTCTTCTTATCCCGATAGTCGTAAACTCCGAAATATTTTTTCTTGGCATAGGTTACATCCCTCTATATCCTACTAGCTTCCGCGTATATAAACATTCGCCTTCGCTCGGCGCGTCCGACTTTTTCTAACCGTTAGAATAAGTCGAACTCTTGAAATGGAGCTCTTTTGTATCTGAATGGCGTGCCTTCGACACTCTTCGTAACACAAGAAGCTTCTTTATGATATCATCATAAGTCTCGCCGTTCTTTCCACGACTTTTCAATTCCTTTGTCCCTTTTTGCCAATAGCCACAATATTAAGCCTAAAAAGCGGTTATATGGCTAATAATAAGCCTTTTTTACGTTTGAAGCTAAAATAGCTCCTCTTCCGCTTTAATAGTATCGAAAATAAGCGGAGGGATAGTATGCGAGGCAATAAAGTAGTGAAAATAGCCTTGGAAAGCGGTAGCTTTCTCGGTCGAGCAGAAGGGTGCTTGACCGTTAGGGATAGTAAAGGGAAAATTGAAAGGTATCCCTTGGCGAGTGACGAATTAGGGCAGATAGAGGTTCGAAGCGGTAGCGCGCTTTCTGTGGGAGCTATGGTTTCTATGGCTTTTTGGGGAATAGACCTCGTTGTGACTACTGCGAAAGGACATCCTGTAGCCGTTCTAAAAGCTCTGGATAACGATTCGCACGTTTTAACTCGGGTTTACCAGTATGAAACGTTGAAGACGGTCAAGGCTTTAGAAATCGCTAAGCAGTTCGTCTTGGGCAAGATTAGAGGACAAGAACAAGTACTACGGAAATATGGGTTGAGAAGGAATGACTACGCGGTAATGGAAGCGATAAGCAAGCTCGAAGCTAGCAGCCTACCGATGTTGCAGAGACAACTGAATACCATAGAGGGACACTGCTCTAACAGGTACTTTCAACAATTATTCGGGTTACTTCCAGAGTTCCTCAGACCTAAGAATAGGAAGACGTTTAAAGCGTATGATAAAGCGAACAATTTGTTCAACTTGGGCTACACGGTTCTTTCTTGGAAGGTGCACATCGCGCTAATCAGTGCTAAACTCGAACCGTACTTAGGCTTTCTGCACAGCTTGCAGTTCGGTAAGCCTTCCTTAGTATGCGACTTCGAGGAGCTGTACCGCTATTTGATAGATGACTTCGTTATCCAATACGCCTTAAGCCTAAAAGAAAAGGACTTTATTCTGAAAGAAGAATCCTTCTCAAGCAATAGGAAAGGCAAGAGACAGTACCTCAACGGAGCTAAGAATGAGGAGTTCCTGAAGAGGTTAAGCCTGTACTTCAGGAGCAAGGTAGACATTCCAAGGATAAAGATGGGAAAGAAACAAGAGATTGAAACCCTGATTAGCGAAGAGGCGCTGTTGTTTGCTAGGTACATGAGAGGAGAACTGTCCTCTTGGAATCCCAGAATTGTCTCTAAATTCTGAACACGCAAGCACTACTTTTTTGCTTGTTCTAGGGAGGTGACAGAATACAAATATTTCCCATCTGCCTCCTTACGTGTTAGCAGATTTTTCTGGAACAGCCTTGAAAGAGCAGTGCCTACAGGCGTTTCATTAGCACCTGGGACGCTATACTCAGTTTTCAATTTGTCTGTGACTTCTTCTACACTTTTCTCAACGAACCATTCAGGCTCTTTTTCGATTATTCTCTGGATATTGCCTCTGTAGAATGGAGGTTTCCTTCCCCCGCCATGTCGGACACTTTTCTTTTTCCTCCCAATGTGCGCAAGCTTCTTCTGCGTTGATTCAGGTTGTTCAACAATCGCCTGCTTAAAGATTTTATAAAGTTCGTTAATCTTCTCTTTCAGCTCCTTATCTACCATACCCTCTATCTCGAACTCAGCATCGCCCCATTTCATTTTGAAGCGGATAGTGTTCTCTACCATCAGCATTTCACCTCCTTAGAGGAATATTCTGCCCTTATTCCACAGGTGAACGAAAGCCTCTTCTACTGGGCTTATATCTTCAAATTCTATGATGCTTAGAGGTTTTTCACCTGCATTCTTGAGTGATTGACCAAACATCCAAGCTCTGTTGTCTACTAGGATGCTTCGGTCGTGTATGTCATTTGACAATCGCACCTCAAAGTTGGGTCTTTGAGCTTTGAACTTCCTTGCTACTGCCTCGAATTTACCTTTCATGTTTTTCGTAAGTATCTTAATCTCAACGCTCTCGGGCTCTTCATCGAGGTATAACGAAAAAAGAGAGTGGTCCACATAAGGGTCGATTATATGGATTCTTTTCTTGGCTGAAAACAGAATCGTTTCAATTGCTTGGAAAGCATCGTAAGGTTTGTTTCCTGAAAGGACAATCTGTTTGCCAAGTGAGGGAACAAGCCTTTCATCTTTGATGTCGAAATCTAATCGCAACGTCAGCGCCCTCAATTTCTCGATATTCTCAGGAGCCAGTTGGTGATGCTGAATCAGTGTTTCCATACAAGTGGCGAATAGACTCCTATCTGTCTCGTAATAGCCTGTAAGCACTGCCGAGATTTTCTCACTTTTGTTGCCCTGCGGCAAATTTGCGAGACCTATTGTTTTGAACAAACGGTCAACATTCATTTGCCCATATTTTGAACCGAAAAAATGAGATATTGCGCCTATAGCCATCGCCACTTTTGCATCATTTGATGTCATATGGGTCATTCTTCGTCTCGTACAAGATTTGCGGTTACACCCTTAAATGTATCGTTAGCAAGAGCACGCCTGCCACTGCTGACCACTTTCCTTTTGGTTGTTGTTGTTGGGGTAAAGTTTTATCCAAACCAACCAACCCTGACGACGATGCCCTGCTGTGGAAAAAGGCAGTCATTGTCAGGGCAGTATACTCGGTTCAGGATAAGTGCTTGATTGCAGTAAGCAAGAGCAGAGAATAGAAATCAAGACCATAATAGGGTACGTATATAGGTAGTATCGGAATCGAGTATACGGTCTTTTTCATGTTCGCTAGTCCATATTTGCAGCTTTCATTCTGAATAAGAAAACCCTCAAAGTGAGGATAAGAACAGACCTCAAAACCTTTGTTGATAACAGGAAATGGGTCAAAGATAGGATTTATGACGATTGGTTCTTCAAGCAAGGACAGGAACGTGAATTCTCAGTTACGGAAAAAGGGAAAATAGCTTAGCGCGCGTAAACGATTGGCGGTTCAGAAACGTTTAAACTCTTAGAACATACTGGGCTTAGTCTGAAGTGAGATCTTGATTTCTAAAAGAAACATCGCGTTGGTGGCGCATGATAATAAGAAAGATGATTTGGTAGAGTGGGTTGTTTTCAACAAAGGGACCTTGGCTCTTCACAACTTACATGCAACTGGAGATACTGGAAAGAGAATAATGGAGAAAACTAATCTAAGGATCGCTTTGCTTAAAGGGGGGTCTTATGGTGGAGACATGGAGATTGGCGCTTTGATTGCTAATGAGAAAGTGGACTACCTGATTTTCTTCTGGGATCCTTTGCAATCTCTTCCTCACGACGTCGACGTCAAGGCGCTTCTTA
>JBGQME010000020.1:0-30701 GCA_041500425.1 Bathyarchaeia archaeon
CTTAGGCTCGTCCATCCTGTAGATTAATCCTGGAAACTGCTCCGGCTCATACATGGTTTTTCCAAGTGTGCCCACTGCCTGTTCCAAATCTATCTTTCCGCCTAAGCTTACGGAGGCAACAATGTTCTGAATCTTTAACTCCGGCTTACTGATGATGATTATTCCACCCTTTTTCAACTCTTTAATAACGCTCATAACGGCTCTGCGGGATTCCTTTTCCGATTTCGCTCCAGTGCACACCATTTTCCCAGAATTGAAAATCAACGTTGCCGTCTTCGGTTTCTTAATCCTGAACACTAGCCCTGGAAACTGTTCTGGACGATACTCAACTCCTGGATAACTCTTCACCACAGCGTTCAAGTCAACTTTCTGGTTTAAGGTGACAGAAGCAACAACGTTTTGAATCTTTATTATCGCTTTAGTCTTCGGCATTAAACACCGCTTCTTATAGTGTGGCAGATGCTTATATGCCCTTTAAAAAGTCTTACGTTGCCAGTGTATAGAAGCTTCCCACACATTCCCTTTTTTCTGTGAGCGTGCGCCTTGTGCGCACTACTCTTCTGGGAGTTCTCCCTCTTCAAAGTCTTCATCTTCGTTGAGTTCTTCCTCTTCTTCTATCATTTTGACCACCACCTTCGTTCTCAGACTTCATTTCCTTTTCTTTGGGTGTTAAATACTTGCCGCGCGCTATTCTGTCATAATGTCGTTATTGTTTTGTTGGTTTCTGCAGTATATCTTCTGACTTAGATAAGTCTTTGATTTTTCCTATGATCTCGACTATCGTCTTAGGCAATACTTTTTCAACCGGTTCACCCTTGTCGACTCTTGCCTTGAGAGAGCGTGCGCTTCAACGAAAATGGCTTCCTCGAATTGAGCACGCACTAGACGAGCGAAAATAGCCTATTTGGGAAATTAGAAAGGCAAGCAATAGAACCAGTAGGAGGTGAAACAATGGGAGATAGGAAGTTGGAACTTAAATTCATCGATGAGGATGGGAAAGTGTATCCATTAGATGAGGTTACCCGTGTGGAATTAGCTAAGGGTCTTGAAAAAATGTCTAAGGAAATTGCGAAAAGACTGTTGTTATTAAAAGAACAGAGATTGAACCTATTCTATCCGTTTTTTCCTGTTTCGCGGGAAACAAAGCCAATCTATCAACAAAGCCACTATTTTGATTGTTCTTGTTTGTAATCTTCCCATGATGCCCTAGCATGTTTACAGCAGGTTTATTTTGGAAGAGGTGCTATAGACAATTGAAAGGTGAGTGACAGAACATGAGTAGAGAACAGAATCTGCATAGAAAAGCTATAATAGCGCTCGCCGTGACAAAGCGAAGGGTCATCAAACGAGAAGAGCTCGTGGGGGAAAGAAACAGAAGAGAAGGTGAGAGCCCAATTTTGTCTTTTCACCTCCAAAATATGACTGGCAGATGAAATGAATGGCTCGAAAAGAACGATGTTCCCAATGTGGAAGTAAGAAAATAGCAGTCCAAGGTAGTTCTAAGAAGTGTGAAGTGTGTGGATATCAGTGGAATGGAAAAATAGGAAGGAAGACCTCTAGAAAAGAAAGAACAAGATACTGAGAAGGTTAGATGCTTCGGCTCTAGACTTCTGGGGAGTCCATAGAGCCATTGTGAAATGTTGAGCATGCATATCAGATTTTGTTTGTAAGAAATGCCACAAGTCATAAGAACACTAGAAGTACTAATCTACTCTGGGACTCTCTCAATGAAATCACAGTCCAGCAAAGTACTTGATTGGTGGTGGGTAATTCTTTTTGCCATAGTAGTAGTCGGGCTAGCAACTTCAAATGAATTCATGATCATGATAGGTTTTGTTGTGATCTTAATCGCTGCAACATTGACTTATGCACTTCGACGTAGATGGACAATCATGTCATCCCAGAAAGTCTGAACAGCCATATTTCATGGAGCGCGCGCTAATGCCAAATGAACAAGTCTTATAAGAACTGACAAACGAATTCTAGACACGGGGTTTCTGTTGATAACGACAAATCCTCTCACAATCATGCAGATTCTCGGTGATGTTCACAGTGGTAAGATACGAATACCGGATTTTCAAAGAAGCAGCGTGTGGGGTCCTGATGATACTTCCAAACTCTTGGATAGCATTTATAAAGGGTATCCGTTGGGCTCATTTCTCCTGTGGGAGACAACAGACGTACTAAGAGAGAGGAATCCTCTCGCCCTTTCAACCACCGCTCCAAGAACAAGACAGTATCTTATAGATGGGCAACAGAGAACTATATCATTGTACGGCGTCTTTACGAATACACTGAAATTGGGCGAAGAAACTAGTCAAGAGCAATACCGTGCCTATTTTGACCTAGATAATCAGAACTTTAACGTTTATGATACGACGAAAATGGAAGAGAGTCCCGGCATTGTTGGAGAAAGCCAGATACCCATTGATGAAGCAATTCAACTTAATTTGGAGACTCGAACGCCTACGTCTTCCACAGCAATCCAAGAGCGAATTATGGAAGAGCACAACATGGAAAGAATGAGAAATTTCAATAGATTGTACAACACTTTTACGACTTATGTCGTCGCAGGAGTAGTAGTCAGTAACGTGGGCCTGAGTGAAGCTTGCGAGATTTTTGTCAGAATGAACAAATACGGTGTTGAACTAGACATCGTGGACCTCATGGTAGCCAGAACTTATTCGGCAGAGCCACTGTTTAATCTTCGAGAACAGATTGAGGACTTCAATTCCAACAACGCTCCAAGGGGATATCAATTGAAAGAGCGCACGATACTTGAGTGTCCGTCAGCATGTTTGACAAAAGGTGTTTCCCAAAAAGACATACTAGACTCGGCTAGTGGTAATCTTCTGAGAAGAAAGTGGAGGAGTTGCATTAGAGCCCTCAACACTGCTATGGACTTCTTGCAGGCAAGGATGGTCAGAGTTTCGAACTTTCTGCCCAATGATATTGTGCTCGCTCCGCTTACTTATTTCTTCTACAACAACAGACGGCCGAGTGCGACTCACCATTCAGAACTTGAGAAGTTTTTTTGGGGAGTTAGTATATCACAGAGATACTTGCAAGGGCAAAACCCAAAAATAGCGCAGGACATTAGCTTGATGGACATTGTAAGTAGCGGCGGGAATGTCCCAACCTACGAACACACAGTGACATCCGATGACGTTCTGAAGCAGGACTTTCGTCTGAGTTCAGCCTTCTGTAATTCCGTTCTCTGTCTAATGTCAACAAAGAATCCAAAAGATTGGATTACTGACCAGCACATCAATATGATATCCTGTTTTTCAGCTGCAAATGAAAAGCAATTCCATCACATCTTTCCAAAGAAGTATCTCAGAACACTCAAAAATACTGCTGACTACGTCACTCGGGTCAAGCCTTATGTGAATAGCGTAGCAAACATCTGTGTTCTAACTGCGCTGTCAAATGAAACTGTCGGTTCAAGACCGCCCAGCCGTTACATGTCCGAAATTGAGCGCGAGCGAAACAGAAGCGACCTTAGGAGCACATTACGGACACATATGATTTCAGATGAGGCATACTCGAGTTTGCTGAATGATGACTTTACAGGCTTCTTGAATGTACGCTCAAGAGAAATAGCGCAGGCATTAAACGCCCTAATGCCGGTTACTCCACAATCGCCTCCGACTGGTAGTCAATGAGCTTTGTTCTCATTGAGGCCTACATGCTTTTGCAGAGGCAAAAGCGTTCAGAGAGTAGGTTACTCTAAATATGCCCCTTTCAGACCAGTAGAGAATGAAAAGCAGGCGACTTTATCGGGGTAATGGTCCGCCATCACCAGTGGCCTTTCCTTATACCTAGCGATTCATGCGTGCGCACGAGCTTATTTCCTCTTTCTGAATATCCTTGCATCATTTATCTCCGTAACATACTCAAACCCTGCCTCGACTAATTTCCTCGCTTCATCAGCCGTCTTCGCAGCGCGCGCGTCTTCTCGATGCTATTCATCGAGACGAAGAATTTTCGATGGACATTTTTTGCCCAAGTGTCTGATAATCTTGTCAAATCTGACGGAAAGGATATTTAGACGCTTAGCAGTTTCAATGGCTGATTTTATTGAAAAGAGGTGAATTTCAAAATCTTTGATGTTTCTTTTTGCTTCTCTGTCAAAGAAGCAGATCGCGTATAGCAACTTACTTACGCCAAGTTCTCTTCCATAGTGCATAGCCCCCTCAGCTTTTCTGAAAGATACTCCAGTGGAACGGCCTGCTCTGGATTTGACGCTTATCAGAACAGTCTTTTCATTGCAAGAAGTACTAGACTTCTGTTCATCTTCAAACAAAGTGTTCAGTTTGCCATCTATATCAAAGGCAGTAATATCAAAACTCTCTATGTCGATTTTCTGGGAAGGAATTCCATATTTATGATATAGATACCATACAACGATGTGCTCAAAAATCTCCCCAGAAATAACTTCAACTCTTTTGTCCTTCAATTAAAAACACCAAACTCAATATTAGGCCCATGCATCATTATTAGCATTTTGCATATCGCGCGCCACTACTTCCTTTTTCTAAAAACCTTCACGCCATCCATCTCAGTAACGTATTCAAATCCTGCTTCCACTAGGCTTCTGGCTTCATCAACCGTTCTTGCGACCGCTGAAACATATTCTTCGTCCGAAAACCGGATTAGATGAGTATAAATCAGTGTGTTTTCAATCCTCTTATGCCCGATCTGCTCTTTCACATAAAGTATGTCTTTCGTCTTCTGATAGAGCATTGTCGCGTAGTAATGACGGAAATCATACAGCCTAATCTTCATCAAATCAGGTTCATGAATCTTCTTTGCCAGATGTCTTCTCGTCCTGCAATACGCTTTCCTCATAGCTGTCGGCGTAGGAAACATCCTAACAGTTAAACCAAAGTCGTTCTCAGCGACGTATTCTTTCAGCATAGCCAAAGTCGAAGGCTTCACTTTCAACAGTCGAGGATTGCCATTCTTAGCTGAATATGCGGTTACGTTTCCTTTCTCCAAATCTATTTCTTTCAACGTCAATCGATGCAGTTCTATCGGCCTAAGTCCAGTGTCTCGAAGAATACTCAGAATCAACGCGTACTTCTTCCTACAGTTTGAGATTATCTTGTTCAGCTGCTCAGTTGTCGCAATGTAAGGCAGCTTTTTTGAATACGCGTAGAATGGACTATTCCAGGAAAGACCATTCATTCGGACATATTGGTCGTAGGATTTTGAAACGCTCTCCTTGAAAGCATTGCTCCACGTATTTCTGGTAGCAATGAACGCTTTGACTGCATCGGGAACATCAAGAGAAACATGCTTAGATAGCATCCTCAATCTAGAATCATATGTCTTTAAGGTAGAATCAGCATAGCCTTCCTTCTTCAACTGCCAAATAGCATTCAGAATCTTGGATGCAAAGTCTCGGGACCTGTTTTGGTGGGCCGGACCGGACTCGAACCGGCGACCTTCTGCACGTCAAGCAGATGTCCTAACCGAGCTAGACTACCGGCCCCTGAGATAGTCTACTTTCGCTTCCGATATATAGCCACTTCGTCCTTCTCGCTGTAACGTACGTATTCAAAGCCTGCTTCGATTAGCTTGTTCTCTTCTTCCAGGTTTCTGGCGTGGGCGACGTGATATTGGTCGTTTTCAAAGTTGATGAGCTACGTGTATAGGTCGGTGTTTTCAAGCTTCTTGTGGCCGAGCAGTTGCTGAACGTATTTGCGCGCGCTAATCGACCCAACCACAAGGTCTGTCATAAATGACAGTTCCAGTCTTTGGGTCAACATCAATAAAACGGGCTATGTCATTCTCAGCGTCATAATGAACTTGGGCGTGCCCTATTGCATTCCTCATACGCCACTTATCCTGCGCGCGGCGAACAGTACGGCAAAATCTCGTCTTTGCAGTCTAATCGGCTTGATAGCACATGCTAAGTCAATAAAGAAACTCTACCAGATGTTGACGCGTCTCTTTCTCTGGACTATGACTGTCAGCAGTGTTGCTATCATGAATGGTGGTAGAATGGGGAATGATGGAAACGCTGGGATTATTATTACTTCTTGTGTTGAATGCGTGTAGTTGAAGTATAGGTAGCTATATGTGCTGTTTGAGCATAGCAGCAGATTGTAAGGCACCTCTGTGCTGTTGACAAACACTTTGAATGGTTCATTCATCAATGCTGTTGGAATGCATATTCTGCAGAAGCCAGCAGTGTTATTTTCACCTGAAACGTTGAAACTCATTGTTGTGCCATTGAATTGAAGATTGGATATTGTTGAATTGCAGATGATTTGAACATGATGTCCTGAAGTGGCGTCGAAATCAGAAAATTCCCCATCAAGGGATAATTGTCAAACTGTACGAGCTCTGAAGGTGTCTGAGGATTACTATTCACTCCATGACGTGAATCTCCTATCCCGTCACTACCGCTAATGTTCTGGTCTGAGCCTTGATGAAAGTCACTGCCAATATAATCGCTCCAATAGTTTCCGCCAGACGGATAGCCGTTATCCCAGAGGTTCGTCGAACCATAACTGTCAATCTGTTGGGTGTTGTCAACGAAGTTGTTATGGTAAATGCTGTTGTCGGAAGAGGAATCGAGTGAGATGCCGCAGTAGTTGCTTGTAATGTTGTTTCCATAAACGCTGTTGTAGTCTGAAGAAGAACATAGCGAGATGCCATCTTCGTTTTTTGTTATGTTGTTCTCGGTTATCGTTGAGTTTGTCGTATATGCGAGGAGTATGCCTTGCCCGTTGTTTGTGAGATTCAAATCTTGCACCGTTATGCGCGTGCAGTTTACGAGAGCCACGTATCCAGCGTCTAATGGAACTTCGGCATTTTCGCGATTAACCCAATAATAAATCGGCTTTTCATTGAGCGTGTTTGAAGAGTCTATGTCATGAATAAAGTGTAGGTCCATATCTCCGCCAACTTCGAAATAAGAAAAATTGTTGTCTCGAAGTTTAGTGTTAGGCGAGAAATCAAGCCAAAAGGCTTCTATGGCATTTTCTGCTAATGTATTGTTGAATGAGCCCGAGAATCTTAGTCCTCCTATACTGTTTCTTGTCATTGTGTTGTGAGAAGAGTTGTGAAAGATGGAGTAATAATTCCCCGGTGCTATGTTATTATCCCTGATGATGTTGAAGTCAGAAAATTCGAGAAGTATGCTTGAAAAGCTATTGGTTAGAGTGTTGTTAACAATCGTCGTACTTGAGACATTTTCCAAGCGTAAAGCATGGTTCATAAAGCTAGGAGCGTGCAGTGTGAAGTTACTTAGACTAGTGCCGTTGGAAAGCACAGTCACTGCATCTCCACTTCCGTTTCCGTCAATTATTGTGGCTTCTCGGTTTTCTCCTATAAGCGACAAGGTCTTGTTTACAACGACATTTTCGCAATATATTCCTGCCTTCACAAATATAGTATCCCCCGAACTTGCTGCGCTTATGGCATCTTGTATTCTGGCAAAGTCTGCGGGTCCATCATCGTCCACAGTCCAAGTTCTTGGTTCTGCTTCAGCGATGTATAGTAGCCAATACCGCATGTCTTGTGTGATGTCTAAGTAGATGCCGCCGATGGTTGGCTTCGTCACAGCCCACGCACCGCTCACATACAAGGGGACCACTGAACATTGCTCAACAGCCATGCCGTCAATCTGCGCGTAGAGTTCTGCCCGGAGAGTCTGGTTTGTGGTCGCACGTGCCTGGTGGTACAATGCAACTTGAGTGGCGTTAGAGTAGTTCGTGTGCAACCACGCAGCCCAGTAGAGGAACGCGTAGTTGTCTGGGTCAACGTAGTCTGGGTGCCAACCGTAGACGTAAGCATCCATTATTTCACTGTCTCTGTTCGACTTGTAGTTTGCCCAACTCGCAGAGTTCAACGTTACCGATATGACGCCGCTGTCTTCCAGTGCTTCCTTGTAGAGAAGCGCTTGATCAGCACTTGAGGGATAATGCCCTGATGATTCGCACCACAAGTCAAATGTCAGCTTATTGCTTTCATTGTAACCCAGCTGAGCAAGCAGGCTTCTCGTGTAAGTGTAGTTCGCGTCTCCAAGCTTTTTGAAAGCCTCAGTGTGTCCCAGCATGCCTGGCGGTATGATACTGTACAGTGGGCTTGACAAGCCGAGGAACACTCTTTGGCAGACAGATGATCTGTTCAGCGCTGCCGCAACAGCCACTCTCACTCTTGTATCGTTAAATGGTGCACGTTTTGTCTGGAAGCACAAATATTGAATAAAAGAGCCGGTGCCCCACCAAACCTTAACGCTTGGATCATCCTCCAAGTCAAGCACGTCTGTTGGACTGATATACCTGAACGCCATATCTACGTCACCAGTGTCGATAGCCGACCGAAGAGATGAGGAGTCGCTGTAAAATCTGAAAATTATGTGTTTTATCTTCGGATACCCACTGGTGGCGTTCCAGTAGTGTGGATTCGCATCTAGTTTGATTTCGATGTCCCTTCCAGCAAGTCGTTCCCATCTAGATAAGTTGTATGGACCAATAAAAGCTACAGAAGTGCTTGCCCGTGGGTCTCCTGCGGTGTAATTAACCTGTGCTATGGGAGCGTACTTTGGATCTACAATGGCAGATGCTCTGCAAGCCAGAATTCCTAGGAACGGGCTAAATGGAAAGTTTAGGTAGAATCTTACCTTGTATGTGCTGAGGACTTCTATACGGTTTATGATGAGATCATAGCCTAGGCCTGCAGGTGCGCCCTCAGGAATGCTCGGTATAAGTGTTATCGCTCTGTCAAAAGAGTATTTGACATGTGTGGCGTTAAACTCTGTCCCGTCTGGAAATGTTATACCTTGCCTCAAAGTGAAGTTCCAAATCGTTGAGTCGTCACTAACGTTCCAGCTTTCCGCCAGCTCTGGAACAAACTCAGCTCCTGTTGTTGAACCTGGTTTAACGCTGACAAGTGTGCCAGCTATTTGCTGCAGGATGCACCATCCGAAATAGTCGTATGCTTGAGCTGGGTCAAGGGTTCCCTCAACAGAATCAGTTGTACCGATTATTATTTGGAGTTCAGACTCTGCTTTGGCTAGTTGAATGCTAAATGCGAGGGTTAACATGCCTATGAACAGTAGCGTCAGCATTATTCCTGTAACTGCTTTTCTTATCAATTTTCAGCCTCCGAACCTCGTTTCTCTCATTTTTCTCTTCTTTGCAAACATCACCGCGAACAGTGTCAGAACAATAAATAACGGCAGAATCATAACCGTTGGAAATTCTGGGATGACCTGGTATGTGTGGTAGGGTTCTGTTTCGCCTAGCGTCGCATTGTTTCCCGCACAGTCGTAAGCGGCTATTTTGAATCTTACTGTTGTGCCTGCTTGTTGTGGGGGTATCGTGGCTTCGTAGAGGTTTGACGCGGTATGGTTCATTGGCAAGTCAGTCCATGTCATGCCATCATTGATTGTGTAGGATAGTGTGACGTTTTCAACTCCGCTCATTGCATCGGTTACGTTTACTGAAACCTTCACTGACTGGTCTGGCTGGACGTAGCCACCTGGAGTGCGAGACGGAGTCTCAATAGTTGGATAGGTCTTGTCTAATTCTATTCCTGTCAAAATGTGATGGCCCTCTTCGTTGCCAGCGTTGTCTACGCTCCAGTATTCCAGCTTGTTGTTGGCACCTTCTGTAGTAATGTGAGGGTATCCGCTTGTGCTCACATTCTGTATTGGACCATCGTTGATTCTGTAGTAGATTTCAGCTACGCCACTTATGTTATCACTTGCTGCAAGATTAATGGTGAAGTCTGTTGTATGCCATGATCCGTCATAATCGTTGAGGGTTGTGGGAGGCGTGACATCTACTGGCATGGTTTTCGTTTCGTTTTCAGTAAATCCGCTATTGTCTGTCACTGTTAGCGTTACCGTGTAAAGGCCTTCTGCAACATAAGTGTGTGCTATGGCCGGGTCCGTTACTGTGGTAACGTTGCCATCGCCAAAATCCCATGTGTAGTTGGCTATAGTGCCGTCGAAGTCATAGCTGGAGGAAGCGTTGAAAACTACTACTTCACCTAAAAGCGGATGCTCTGGCGTGTAACTGAACTGGGCTACAGGTTGGATTGCTGTGTCTTCGATAGAGCAATAAGCCCAAACGTAGCCGTCACGAGAACTTGCAGAGGCATAGGCGTAGAGAAGTATTCCATTTCCATTAAACGACAACGAGTTGCTCAAGATATCAACACTGTTAATCTGTGCCCTGGCAATCTCGCCTACAGTGTAAAGATCAGAGTAAGCGTATGCAGAAGTGTAAAGGTATATTCCGTCACTGTTAGACAATATCGAGTTATCCAAGATATCGATGCCATAGATAATGGTAGAGCTTCGGCCTCCGCCATAGAGTGTGCCAGATGAGGAGGCAGAGGCATATATGTATATTCCTGTTCCACCAGACGACACCGAATTAGTCGAGACTATTATGTCGTGAATAGACGCGCCGTAATAGTTGGAAGCGTGTAGGTGTATTCCATTTCCATTTGACTGCACAGAATTGTTCAGAATTTTGATGCTATAGACTGAGGCATACATATACGCCCAGCCGTTGGCGTAGGCGTATAGGCTTATTCCTTCCTGCAGAGATGATACTGAATTGTTTGCAATCACGAGGTTATAGACGTAGGCTTCGCCTGCGCGGTAGTAGGGATGGTAACCGTAGCCGTAAGAGCAGAGTTGTATTCCGTCTTCACCAGATGTGACTGAGTTGTTTGAGATTGTGATATCATTGATGAAACCGCGACCTGAGGCACTTCCGTAGGCCCAATTGGTGCTTGAAGAACCCTTAGAGTACAACCATATTCCTTTTCTCCCAGAATACACCGAATTATCCGAGATTGTTATATTATAGACATATGCGGAGAGGTCGCCACCATAGCCGCTATTGTCTGCACACAAGTATATTCCGTTTTCATTTGAATGCACAATGTTGTCAAGGATTGTAACGCCTGAAACCGTATTTCCACCAGAAGATATGCCGTTCTTGTTCTGTGTTAACCTATTCCCCTTAACAACGCTACCGCCTAAATCTCCTATAAGGTATATTCCGCTTTCAGCGTTGTTGCTGATGTCTGAGTCTTCAACCAAATCACATTTCGTCGAGGAAAGAACCAAGCCGTAGTTGTTGCTCATTATTACATTGCCCAACAGTGTGTTGCCATTAGTTGAGTAAAGGCAGATGCCGTAGTAGTTGTTTACTGCATCGATTCCGATGAGTGTGGTGTTGCTCGAGGAATAAACGTAGATGCCGCACTCAAACCCCGTGACTTTTGTGTCCTTCAAGGTTACATTGTCGCGGTACGATATGTCTATTCCTTTTCCTGCGCCTATGCCTTGAATCATATAACCGGCTCCATCAACTACGATGTTATTTTTTTCCAAAACCAAAGTGACGAAAATGTCGCCCGTGAGAGAATACAAATCTCCATCACGGCTGATAGGGACATCTGGTGGATCAATAGAACCGTCAGATTTCACAGCGATCCGTGTGGCGACAATTTCTACTTCGCTTTCAGCTGACCAGAGGAGTTCGTTTCCCAGCCAGCTGGCCTTCACCTCGTAGCATCCGATGTCTGGCACTTGCCAAACGAGTGAATAGTAGCTATCGAGATCAGTTTGAACTTCAACCAGAGGCTCCCATATCCCGCCTAAGAGCCTGTAGAAAATCGTTACAGGGGCGTTGGTCACTAATGGCGTTATGACTCCGCTCACCGTGACATTCGAACCAAAAGGTATGAGAGCGTGATCAACATTAATATCAATAACACTACGGTAGAGCTTAACAACTACAAGCTTTGTAGTGTTGTGGGTTAATCCGTTGTCGTCTGTTACTGTTAGCTTGACAGTGTAGCTGCTTGGAGTAGAGTAAACATGCCATACAACGGGGTCTGAGGTGGTTGTGACGTTGCCGTCGTCGAAATCCCATCTGTAGCTGGCAATGTAGCCATCGCGGTCGCCACTCGCTGAGGCATCAAAACGCACCGTTTCGCCCACTGTTGTGTCTTCTTGGAGACATGTTAGAATGCCTATGGGGGGCTGTGGCGAATCCCAAGGGTTCATAAGAGGATATCTATCACAATTGAAGGAGGCATCTCCGACTCCATCGCTTCCAGTCTCATTTTGGCTGTATCCACTATACGAATCTGTGCCAATGTAGTCGCTCCAATAGTTTCCACCAGAAGGATAGCCATCGTCAAAAGAGGACCCTCCGTAGGTATTTGCCTGCTGAGTGTTATCTATGAAATTGTTGTGATAGATTTTCGTGTACAGTGGGTACGAAACAGGTCCGTCAGAGATTCCGACCGTGTTATTTCCTATGGTGTTTCTACAGATCGTATTGTTGTAGGATGAATAACCAAGGGCGATGCCGACCTCATTTTCCGTTACGTTGTTTGCAGAAATGGCGTTAACCGATCCCTCGATGGTGATTCCATAACCGCTATTGTTTGCGATGTTATTCTCAGAGATAGTGTTGTCAAAAGACAATACCAGTATTCCGTAATCGTTGTTCGTTATGTTGTTTTCATAGACAATTGTGTTGTTGCTGGTCCAATCAATGTAAATACCGTTTTTATTGCTACTTATGACGTTATTCTGTATTCTATTTTCGCCAGATGCCACCAGCGAGACGCCGTCTAAGCTATCCGTGATACTTACATTCTGTATTATTGAGTCCCTTGTGTATGCTAGTAGAATCCCATGAATCGAAGATCTCAAGTTCTCTACAAGTATGTTTGAAGAGTTCACAAGGGCAAGATATCCGATTTCAGGAGAAGAGGAATCCAAAGTAAGGTCAGTTTGGTTGACGAAGTAGCGGATTGGCTTTCCATTCAGCAAGTTTGAAGCATCTATGTCAAGGCCGAGATAAGTTGGCAGATCCCATATTTCTCGCATGGAAAAACCAGTCAGATTGTTCCCTCGAAGAACTATGTGTGTGTTGCTCCACATGTTCAGCAGTGACAGACAACCTCCAAAATTGTCGGAAATAACATTGTTGTCCGAGTAGCCTCGAACTTCAATGCCGCTTCCAGTGATGTTATTGCTGGCTACCGTATTGCCCGAGCTTGGATAGTAAGGGTATCCGACCATAATCGGACTACCAACCACTGTATTGTTAATGATAGCGTTGTTGTTAGAGGCATAAAGGGAAATGCTCCATTCGGAATAATCAGAAGCGTTGCTTCTCATGACTCTATTGTCATTTAACGTGTTGAGGCTGTTATTGAGGTATAGGAAAATACCGCCCCACATGATATCCACTATGACATTGTTGGATATCGTGCTTTTCATGGTGTCTTGCAAACGAATGCCATACCCAAACGAATCAATGCGGAGGTTCTTGATTGTCACGTTGGTTCGACCGAAAAGAGAGACTCCTTCACCGTACCCCAGTCCCTCAAGAGTGTGACCGTTTCCATCAACCACAACATCATCTCTCTCGACAACAATTGGAGGACCAAAAACGTCTCCTGTGAAGAAATACACGTCTCCCTCGCGTTGAATCGGGGCAGTGGATGGGTCGACAGACCCGTCAGTCTTGATGTAGATAACATATTCGTAAACGCTGACTGTTGTTGATTCGCTCTCCGCCGGAAACGCGAGATCATCGCCTGACCAGCTAGCTTTGATTTCATATGAACCTGCCCACATAGGTTTCCAAGTATAGGAGAAATTGCTATTTGAGTCGGTCTTGACTGTAACTGATTCTGAACTCGGGCCACTGATGTAAATTGCTACATTCACACCAACTCTAATAGGAGCGATAGTTCCGTTGATAATTACATTAGAGCCGAAGGCCACCGTCAGCGGGTCGACATAAAGGGTGATGCTGCTACTCAGTTTGGCTGTTAAAGACTTTGCGACGCTACTGCTTAATCCGTCATTATCAGTCACTGTCAAGTTTACGGAATAAGTGCCCGGCGCCACATAGACGTGCGATATAACTGATGTTGTTACAGTAGTAACGTTACCGTCGCCGAAATCCCATTCGAAGTTGATGATGGAGCCGTCACGGTCGTAACTGGTTGAGGCATTAAAGACCACAGCTTCGTCTATGACCGCATATTGTGGGAACTGGGCAAAAAGAGCTATTGGAGGTTGGGGTGAACCCAAGGGGTTCATAAGCGGATATCGATCCCCAATAAAGAATGGTATATCGCCTATTCCGTCACTGCCAGGCTGATCTTGATTGGGACCACTTTTTTCATCCACACCAGTATAGTCGCTCCAGTAATTGCCGCCAGAGGGATAACCCCCATCCCAAGCATTTGCTGAATAAGAACCGTACACCTGATAGTAATTGTTCAGGAAGTTGTTGTGATAAAAGATGTTGCCAGATGAGGTGTCCAGATAAATGCCAGCATAATCATGGTTGGTTATGTTGTTGCCAGTAATGGTGTTGCCAGATGAGTGGTAAAGAAGTATACCCGACCCGTCATAGCCGTTCTTTTCTATGTGATTGTCAGCGATGGTGTTGTTGCCAGAACCATAACCTAAATAGACACCCACAATATCGTAACCCACAAGGTTTAGACCAGTGTTAGCGATTCTGTTACCGATTATCTTGTTGTCACTGCCACCTGAATAGACGCCCCATTTTACGTTGTAAGTCATAACGTTGTTGATTACAGTGCATCCACTAGAGCTAACAGCAATTCCCCAGCGGAAATTTTGAACATATGTATTCCTGACCGTTACATTGTCGGCTACAAGACTAAACCCAGTGCCATCTTCGGCACCTTGAACCGTGTAGCCCGCCCCATCAATTACTATATCGCTTCTTTCAACCACAATCCCATCAGCATCGCTATTAACGTTGTCAATAAAGATGTAGGTGATATTGTCAGCGGTCGTAATTGGTGCTGCTGGTGGGTCTATGCCTCCATCCGCCCTAATGTAAATGGTTCCACTTGCATTGGCTGGTTGAACGTTAAACGCAAACGCCAACATAGCCATTAACATCAAGGTCAACAATAATGCTGCTGAAACAGTTTTCATCAACATCATCCAACCTACCAGTTATGGCTCGTTTAAAAATAAAACTTGCGGAAAATCCTCTATCGCCATCGGCTGTTTGTGTGTGCGTGCACGCCCTGCTCAGCATAATCGCCATGCTTTTAAATGCACTAACAGCGTTAAGGCTGAACAGACCGGAAAAAGCCAGATCCATCACTATGCTCGCAAGATAAAGAGAAATCAACACAAAGAAATCGATTTAGCAACAGGCTGGCGCGCTGTTCCATACTCGTTTAAATGTTACCGCTTGTTACTTCTGGAATTGACTCTAAAGTATGGAAAGAGGTGATTAATGTGCCAACTGAAGGAAGAGGACGCCTGTTCAAACGAAAAGACGGCAAATACCTAATCTACCTACCTAAAGACTTAGCAGAAGACAGCATGTTCCCATTCAAGAACTGGGGCAAAAGCGCCAGAGCTGGAAGCGATTCCATCTCTGTGAAAGCAAGCTTCAAAAAGGGCGGAAAAACCGAGCTGCTCATAGAAGAATGGACAGCCCCAGATGAAGGCGCCACCGACGAAGAAAGCGACTAGAAATCCTTAAGAACATAACGAGCCGCTTACTAGCCAAACTGGGGTGAAACAGTGCTTCCAGAAGAAGAGCCAGAAGAAAAAGAAGAGGACGAAGATTGGGAGGACGAAGAGTAGCCGCCTAGAAAACTCAACTTCACTTTTTCTTTTAATCTATGAATGGTGATTTAATGGAACCACACCGCGAATTTCAGGTTGACGAAATAAGGCATGTCACTTTGCAGCCAGCGAATAGTTGTTGCACGCGCTTGAAGTGCACTCTTGAGTTTTTCTAGATGTGCTTGTAAACTCGCTTGTCAGTATAATCACCGCTTGCCATTTCATTTTCTATTTCTTTTAGTAAAAGGATTCGCTCATAAGTGCGTGGGTGAGTGGAGAATGATAGGTTTATTTTTCTCCAACCTCGCTGAAGATAATTGAATGTTCGACCTCCTCCTTCGAGCTGTTTCTCTTCCTCGTCCATGGCCAGCTCAAGCTCTCTTTCGTCAAGAACGCCATCTCTGTCCAAGTCATACTTTTCTTTTCGTTCAGTTATGCCTTCGAACTCCTTTTTTGCTGCTGCAGGATCGCCGATGTAGAAAGTTCGAATTCCGAAATCTGACTTGGGCTTGGGGCTAAGGGATAAACCATATGTTATCTTGGTTAAAGCACTTTGAAGTTTGCGTGGAGATTGCGTGAGATAGGCGGAATAGGCGTCTGCGTAGTGCTCTCTCTCGCGACTCAGACTACGCAAAGACAAAAGGGAAAGCGCGTAGAAGAGTAGGGGGAAGAGTGCAGCAATCAAAATCAGTATACGGCCTATAATCTGGCCAATTATGTTACCAATTATGCTGGAATCCTTTGAGGAAGAGGAGGAACTCGGCGAGAATGCTGCGTTAACAAGCATCATGAAGATTGCATAGATTAAGATGGGTATCGCGGCTAGCGTCGTCATTACAGCGCAATCGTTGTGTTTCAGATGTCCAAGTTCATGACCGATTACACCTTCAATTTCCTCTCCGCTCAAGTTCGTAAGAAGGCCCTCATTAAAGACAAGGGTTGCTCCTTTCTTTGTCCTTCCAAACACGAAGGCGTTAGGCGCGTCGTCTGTCACAATTGCCAATCTAGGCATGGAAATATCACTCCTATCTGAAAGTTTCTTCACGATATTTTCGAGCCAGGGATTTTCCGCGGGCTGCAGGTATCTGAGTTTTGTTGAACGTTTTACAATCCATGGACCAGTTAGAAACTGGATCAAAAACAAGATTAGAATAAATGCAACGATGTAGAGTGGATGGATTAGAAATCCTATGCCTAGCAGGAAAGGAACAATGTAAAGAGGTATTGCCAGGAAGAAACAAAACACTAGGAAAAGAAGCATGGCTGCCGTTGCCATAGAAAGTTTTAGACGTGAAAGTCCATCCATAATTTCATCTTCTCATAGAGCAAACCTGCTTGTTGAGCTTGAAGAGCTCGTCAAGCATCACTGCCTCTGGCAACCCCTACCGCTACACCTACCTATACACCTATATCTATACCTACACACACCACACACGCACACGGAGTGAGTGAGTGTGCGCGCGCTCACTGTTTATACGACCCTTTAACAATTATATCCCTATTGTACCGCGCGGTGAATCGATTTATGACAAAAAGTCAGAAAAAATCTGAAAAGAATCGTGGCCTGATCAAACAACATACAAGTTCAATCATTAAGGGTTTCATAGGTGAAGCGAAAGCAATCAAGAATCTTGGTCATAGTTCAGAAAAAGGTCGATTGAGAGAGCTTTTCACGTCAAAGATTCTGTCAAAGTTTCTCACTAGCCAATTTGGCATAGGAACAGGAGTGATCATTAATCAAAAGGGAGAGCAAAGCGAAGAAATCGACATTATCATCTACGATAATAGAATATTGCCTCCATTTATTGAAGAACAAAAAGTGGGTGTTTATCCCGCTGAATGTGTGTTAGGGGTCATTCAGGTTAGAAGCTGGATCGACAAAGATACTATCAAGAAATATGCAAAATCAGCGCAGACCTTATACGAGAATGTATACAATCCCGCTTGCAGTATATGACAAAATGCGGCCTTTCTACAGCCTTGTGGGATTTTATGACAGGGGAATCTTCGAAGGTGCAAGTCAAAAGGATATTCTCAAATGGATGATGGAAAACGCTAAGTCTCTGCTTGGCGTGTGTTTGGTTGACAAATTCTCTTGGTTAAATGTAGTAGTATCCGAAGGATCCCTAAAAATGGTTGATGAATATAATGAAGAGACCAAAGCTTTTGTTGCTGTGCTTCTCGATAATATCAGAACTTATTCTCAAATGAGGCATCTATCCCTTGCGAGTCATGTTGATTGGTTAGGCATTTACACGAGAGACCAAGGAAGTTTATTCTAAATTCTTGGAACGACGCGCGTGTGTGCGCGCGGGTGCGTGCGTGTGCGGGTTTTGCACACGTACGTAACTGGAAACATAGGTGTAAACGTGGATGGAGACGTAAGCGAGAAAGGAAATGTGTGTGTTTGGGATAAAACTTTACCCAACCAACCATGGACGACGACGACGGACTACGGACGACGACGGACCACGACCACGACGGACGACGGAGAAAGGACAAACAAAGGCTTCTACTGGATGGCTGGAAAAGTGTATACTCGATTCAGCATACATCTAGATATTAATGGAATAGGATAAGGATAGGATAGTGAGTAAATATACGAGGGGTAAAATTCACTCAAAAACTTACCCCTCATAATGAACTTGGACTAATAATACGAGGGTAAGAAAGATTCGAAAACCTACCCCTCAGAATTCGCACGCATTAAGAACTGATTTGTTTCTTAGCGCACGCGGAACTGGATTGAGGCTGGCTGCAATCTTTTTGCTTCTAAATGCGCTTTGCCATTCAGTGTCCAACTTGTGAAAGCGTGCTCAGTCGCTTTCTATATTGAGATAACATTTATCAAACATAGTGGAATATTGTAAAGCAGGGAGTAAACAAATGGCGGATCCCTCTAGAGTTAGGGAAGCGGTTGCATGGTACTCAAAGAGAAGATTTGTATATGAAGCCTTGGCAAAGAAGGTAGAGTCGATCATTCGAGAGTTATTAGAGTCAGAAAATGTTAGCTATCATAGTGTCACCTGCAGAGCTAAGTCCATTCCTCGCTATGAAGAAAAGGCTGCTAAAGAAAAATACAAGGATCCTGTTTCCGAGATTTATGACATGGCAGGAGTTAGAGTCATTACATATACTGATTCTGAGGTAAACCGTGCCCATGAAATCGTTGAAAAGTCATTTGAGTTAATCCAAGAGCATAGCATGGACAAAAGTGAGGAGCTTGGTGCAGACAGAGTTGGTTATCGTTCCATTCACTGCGTGGGGACACTTGGAAAAGACAGACTGAAACTACCCGAAAACCAGATATTCAAGGACATGGCTTTCGAGATTCAAATTCGAACCATTCTACAACATGCGTGGGCCGAGTTTGAGCATGATAGGAATTATGCGTTTAGCGGCGTATTACCAAAGGGTATGAGAAGAAGACTTTCAATTGCGGCTGGGACTTTGGAATCTGTTGATAGAGAGTTTGACAGCTTAGCCAAAGAAATAGAGCTTTACAAACAAGAAGTCACTATGAAAACTGAAATAGGCGATTTATCCATACCGATAAACTCAACATCATTGAAGGTTTATACGAGTGCTAGATTCAAGCCCCTTATAGAAAGAGGTTTTGGGGATTACTCGTCACTAGATAAAACTATCATTGATGAACTTTTGGACATGAGAGTCGATACGCTTGAAAAATTGGAAAGCATTATACCAAAAAACTACATTCCTACAAGAATGAAGTACGAAATAAGCAAACCGCCCACTTTTGCATACGTAATAAGGGATATTCTAATGATTCATGATATCGACGGATACTTCAAAAAAGCATGGAAAGAACACTGGAATTGGACAGATAAATCTCAATTAGCTTTTTTCAGGAAATTCGGCATTGACTTTAGAAGATACGTGAAAGAATTTCACTTGATAGTAAGTAAGTGGCCGCCGCCAACCGAGCTTATGGAGGCAAGATGGTCCAAGGTCGATTGAGAAACAATGGTAGGTATACCCATGTTTTTCTTTGCAGCCGTTGACTAGGTAGCCTTAGCTAGCGCGCGCTAACCATATTTGGGAGATTTGGATAATGTGTCAATACGCGCCTTAAATCATCTGAAAGGCTTTAAAAACAAGTTTTGGAAATATCGTCTATTAAGAAGGTGCGTGAGACGCTAATTTTCCACACTTCCGATTTGCATCTTAGTGAAAGTAGACCAGAGACCCTTAAAGCCGTAACTCATATTCTGAACAAATGCCGAGAATACAAAGCAGACTTATTGACAATCGGAGGGGATTTGTTTGATAGTGAACGAGACGCAGAGGTTCTTAGACCCAAACTCAGAAGAGTGTTCAACGGTAATCCGTTCAAAATAGTTGCGAAACCAGGGAATCACGACGCAGAAGCATACTCTGCAAATTTGGATTTCGGACCTGATTTAAAGATTGCCACAACAAAACCGTTCGAAATGTACACCTACGGAGGCGTGTCTATAGTTGCCGCGCCTTATCAAGACCAACCCTCAGATGAGCTTTTACTTGAGCTTGAAAATGCAGCCAAAGACGCTCAGATTCGAGTACTTCTAATCCATTGTACGCTTGATATAGGATTCACAGACCAAGACTTCGGTGAAGAGACCGCAAAAATCTATTTTCCTGTAACCTCTGAGACCTTATCAAGACTAAAATATGATTATGTACTTGCTGGACACTTCCACAAAGAGACATGCATGAAATCACTGGACAGTAAAAGATATTTCATATACCCGGGATCGTCAGTGTCACATACCAAGAAGGAGAGAGGGAAGAGGCAAGCGGTTTTAATTGATACTGACAAAAGAGAAATGACAGGCATCTTACTGGACTCATTTTATTACGATTCCATCCAACTGTACGTAAAGCCAGGAAAAGAGGAGGAAACACTTGAAGCATTAAGAGACTGGATTGGGTTACACTCAGCAGATACCTGTAGACTTCAAGTAGCAGTAAATGGCTTCGTGAAAACTTCTGAGCCTGAATTCAGAAAAGCTCTTGAGAGCGTCGGTCAAAATGCAGAAATACTCCATGCTTACAGGAACGTTGAACGAGTTCTGGACCACCCACTCTATGGAAGATTTTTGGAGAAACTCGAAGCTAGTGAAGAGATTAAAGATAAAGACAAAGTGGAAAGCTTTGTGGTCGATGCGATGTCCCGATTACTCGCAGATAGGAAGCTGAGGGAATGAGACTAAAAGAAGTATTCATCCGCCGATACGGACCAATTTCGGGTCTTCACCTTCGCTTAGCGAGCGGTCTGCAGCCCATATACGGTTTGAACGAGTCTGGAAAAACACTTGTTATTGATGCTCTGATCAAGAGGCTGATCGGTCTCAAAGTTGGTTCGGACCCTCTTCTTGACAGAGTTGAGGAAACACCCGAGGGTTATATCGTTCTGGAAGACAAAGGACAAGAAATAGAACTTGGTGAGAACGAGACATTGGCTACTTATCTTGCAATAGAACCAGACGAGCTTCGAAACGTTTTTGTGGTGAGAGATGCTGATTTGCGGATAGCAAGCGAAGACATCTTCTACAATAGAGTTACTGATAAGATTACTGGACTTAGGCTGGAAGACGTTAGGAAAATTAAGGAGCAACTTAGAGACAGCGGCAAACTTACAGAAGGGTTGAAAATTTCTGACATGGCAACTCATTCTAAAGCAAAAAGCCAGTTGGAATTGGCTGAGAAGCTTAAGAATGACGTGGAGCGGTACATTGAAAAAGCCAAATCTGAGCATCTCGAAAAACTAGAGGCAGACGTTTTCGAGGCAAACATTCGAAAAAGCCAGCTAGAGTCTCACTTGGAGTTATTGGAGAAGGCTAAGAAAAAAACAGATTTTCAGAAATTGAAAGGTGAACTTGAGTCGGCACAGAGTAGTCTATCTGAATTAAACAAAATTCCAGAAGAAGCATTTCAATCATTAGGAAAGAAGCTCACTCTATACGAGGTGAGTGAGAACAAACTTCCTCATTTTAATCGGGCAAGGGAATTCTTTCAAAAACTCTCATACCTCCTTTCGATAGGAAGCTTTGCAGCTTTCGTCAGTCTTAGCCTCTTGCAAAAGCTTGATGCAATTAGCCTAATTATCCCGTCTATTTTGCTCATTTTGACTGCCATCTCGATAACTCAGTGGCTTAGGGCAAGTCATGACTTATCAGAAGCCGAGCAGAACAGAGCGTCATTGCTTAGAGAAGCTACAACGGCAGACTTGGAGATCAAAGACATCTCCAGCCTTAGAAAGTCCTTGAATGAAGCAGATGCAGCGATTAGGCGACTCAGAGATGATTTAAACCAGAAAATAGGAGTTCTCAAAAAAGACCTAAAAATCGAACTCAACATTCCGCAGGAGATACTTAAGAAAAGTGCGGAAAAGCTTGACGTCATTAAAGGAGAAATTGACCAATCAGTAAACATAGGTTACAGTCAAGAGGATTATGAACAAACACGGAGCGAACTGGCTAAATTGGAGGAGAGGCTGAAAGACGTAGGGGAAGCGCTGGAAAAGCATCTAAGAACAATAGAAGACCTCGCAAATAGAGCCAATAAGCTAAAGTTCCCTGCTTTCTTGAATAGAGAGCTCGACCTGCAAATCAAGAATTTAGATTCCCTTAAACAGCTCATACCACAACTTGATGAGTTAGAAGCCAAAATTATGGAGGATGTACAGTTGGCAATGGATTCTTTGAAATTGTTTGATATACTAGAAGAGGAAGAAAAGGCGAAGGTTGCCTCCCTATTTAAAGAAGGAAACGTGGCATCACAACTTTTCAGCAAAACAACTAATGGAAGGTATTCAGAAGTGAAATATGACCACGAAAAGGAGGAAATTATTGTGACCCGGCCCACTGGCGAAACGTTTCAAGCACAAAAACTAAGCAAGGGCACGCGTGATCAATTGTACTTTTCAATAAGGGTAGCATTGGGTCAAATGCTTCTGGAAGGAACAAATGGCTTCTTCATAACAGATGATGCTTTCGTCTCATCTGACGACAAGAGAATTAAGCAGCAAATAGATCTTCTGAAAACAATTTCGGAAATGGGGTGGCAAATCATCTACTTTAGTGCAAAAAAAGGAGCAATCGATATGTTGTCTAAAGTAACACAGAACAAAATCATCACTCTGCAGCCGCTCCCATGAACAAGGTAAGATAGCGCGTGCTCTCAAAAGCACACATTCCAAGCTTAGGAAAGACAGCAATGAAGACGAGACAATAATAGCAGCATGCAAGTTGCTTCGGACTACGAGAGAAGATATCATTAGAGGTTCTGTTTCGCTACTCCTAAGCAAGAAATGGGTTATCGATCTTAGCCAAAAGATTACACGAAATTTCACGACTTTTGGGTTTTCTCACGAGTCCGCGCTGCACTAAGTCGCGCAGTGAAGGTGGCTGTATGATCGATGCATAAGCCACAAGCGATTTAAGTGCTCCGCTTTCAACTCTAATTATCGCGCGCTCTATCGGTCACATAAAAAAGGTCTTGCAGGAATGAAAATAAGATCTATCACCGTGAGGAACTTTCGTTGCCTTCAAGATGTTAGTATTCCCCTTGACCAATTGACTGTTCTGGTTGGAAGAAACGGAGTGGGAAAATCTTGCGTACTGAGTGCGTTGGAACTGTTCTACAACTCTGACGTTATCGTCGGCAAGGAGGACTTCTACAACAGTGATGTTACTCAGGATATGTCAATAGCTATACACTTTTCGAATCTAACGCAGAGAGAGAAGGAACTCTTCGATCCCTATCTGGAAGGCGACGAGTTACTGGTCGAAAAAATCATCAAATATAGCGAACCAAAACCAGTCCAAAAATACTATGGCATGCGACACAAAAATGTTGATTTCGATTCCTTCAGAAAGGCAAGTGGGTCTGATCTTAAGCTCGAATATGAGAAGCTGCGGAAAAAGGAAGAGTACAAGACGTTTCCTTCCTATTCTAACAAAGATGAAGCGGAGAAGAAACTCCAAGAATGGGAACTTGCGAACCGGGTCAAATGCCAGCGTTGCAGGGATGACGGTCAGTTTTTTGGTTTTCAGAATGTGGGTACTCACAGACTAGAAAAATACACTAAATTCATTCGGATCCCTGCTGTGCAAGAAGCGAGTGAGGAAGGCGTTGAGAAGAAGGGTTCGATCTTCGAGGAGATAATGGAGATCGTAGTCAAGAGCTCGCTGGCAACAAATCAGGATCTGCTTAAACTAGAAGAAGAAGCTCAGCAGAAATACAAAAACCTTATCGATCCGTCAAAGAACGAGAACTTGAAGAATCTCGAGAAGAAGCTGACTGATGCTTTGAACTATTTTGTTACGGATTCCGGTGTAAGAATAACTTGGCTCGAAGACTCGGGAGTTGAAATCAGTCCACCAAAGGCCTACGTCAAGCTGAGAGAAGGAGGCTATGAGAATACTATTGACAGATGCGGTCATGGACTCCAAAGAGCATATGTTTTGTCATTGTTTCAGCAGTTGGCTGTCATACAAGCATCAATCTCTTTGTTGGAAGACAAAGTCGCACAGACTAGTCAGCCGAGTCTGCCGAGCTTGATCGTGGGCATAGAAGAACCAGAGCTTTATCAGCACCCAGACAGACAAAGGCACTTCGCTCAGACGCTGTTGAAGCTATCCAGCAAAGGAATAGAAGGTGCGATAGAGAACATGCAGGTTGTCTACTCCACACATTCGCCTTTGATGATAGATGTACAGCGATTCAATCAGTTGCGGCTCTTCAAAAAGAGGAAAGGATCAGAGGAAAACAAGCCTCAAGTGGCTGTAGTGACCCACACTGATCTAGCTCAGGTTTCCAGGCTTATCGAGACTGCAAAGGAATTGCATGAGAACGACATTAGTGACGAACAGTTGAGGCAAAGGCTCGCTCAAATAATGAATCCTTGGATGAATGAAGGTTTTTTTGCGAGACTGGCAGTACTGGTTGAAGGCATTGGCGATAGAGCCTTGATTCTGGGGGAAGCTAATTTCCGCAATCTTGATTCTGAGAGCATGGGGATATGTGTCATCCCCTGTTCAGGCAAGTTCAGTATGACCGAGATTGTAGCTGTCTACAAGTCGCTGAAGATTCCGACTTACCTGATATGGGACTCGGATGAAAGCAAACCAAACGGAATTCCCGCAAACAAAAACATCCTACGCATCCATGGATGCCCGGTTGAAGACTATCCATGTAAGCTTACCGATGATTTCTGTTGTACAAAAACGAACCTTGAGAAGACATTTCGCGATGAGATCGGTTCGGTTGAGTTCGAACGAATCGCCACTGAATACTGCAACAGAGAAGGACTTGGCAAGTTGCACTACGTAATGGAGAATCCTTACACCGTCTCTCAGATCATAAAGCTTCTTCATGACGCTGGACATAACAGCGTTACTTTAGAAGGAATTGTTGATAAGATAGCCGCCAAATATAATACAATCGAAAAGGACTAGGCACATACGACAGAAGATTTCTCAACGGGACATATACAAATAGGGATCAATCGGATATTACTATGCGAGTATTACATTGGAGGAATCCTCTGACTACTGAATCAAAAGCGAGCGTTTGACCCCAAATGAACATCAAAGTATATTTGACTTTTCCCTTATCCATGTATTCTCTGAGTCTTGCACCGCAATTGCCACATATGAAAAACTCGACATCAAGCTCTCTATGTTTCCATTTCTTATCAGGTTCTGTCAGTTTTGCTTTGCATTTGAAATCTTTCTTGGCGACTACGCTTCATTCAATATACTAGAACTAGCTTTCACAATGCTTTTATAACCAGAGTATCCAAAGTTGTGACTCTTGAAAGAGGAGAAAGGAGAATGAGAAGGATAAACCTATTCATGTTGATTTCTCTGTTAATCATTTCAACGTTTTTGGTGGCTTATGAGCAGCCCACTCGAGAAGTCAAAGCTGAAGAAGCCTCCAGCACTTCAGATCCGACTGATGACTTATACTACTTTATGAGTTGGTTACCAGCGCCGACCTGGGGAGTGATTGACATAGTTCACATCGAAATATCTCAGATCAACTCTACGCACATTAGGCTATCTACGAGAGCCAGTCAGGCCATACCATTGGCCAATGAATGGCAAAGCTTCTATTGGCTTCTGGATACAGGAGTGTCTGCGCCAGTATGGTGGAATCTGATCGATTCAAACGACCTAGCAGTATCATACTACATAGGCGTCAGTTGGTCAGCAAGTGGCCCACTCTGGATCCAGATGAATATGTACGATGACGCTGGTGTTCATGAGATTGTTCATGAGGATGCCCGAGATCATCCAGAGCGATACTTCAGTGGTGACACATGCTCAATCGATATTCCCCTCGCCTTGATAGGCAATCCGACTTCGATTAAATGCGTTGCTGGCAGCTCTGACGGAGTCGCTGATCCATCTGGCAGACATGACAGAGCACCGAATACAGGACACGTTGCATTAGGATTTGCATCAACTGAAGTTCACCTGCCTGTTCCATTTGAGTCTCAAGGCAACGCGATGTGGTGTTCAGTAGCTTCAACCAGCATGGTCCTTCGATACTACGGAAAGAACATTCACATTTGGGAAATCGCGAGCGATATTAGATATCAGGGTTATTGGACGCTTTGGGCAGCTGAGAGATATATTAATTGGAAGTACCTGTCTGAGTTTAGGACAAAGACTGCTTGGTATGAGGAGGTCACAGATGAGACTCGGCGGGACATTGAGAGTAATCTGACACAGGGGTACCCGATCATTCTTGGCGTAGAAACCGGTGGTGTCGGTGAGGGTCACGCTGTCGTTATTTCAGGCTTTAATCAAACAGGCTTCTTCATAAATGATCCAAGTGGAGCACTCTTTGAGTCACTTGGAAAGGCACCTCATACGTACAATATTCACAGGTACGTATGCTGGGAAGAACTGAAACCGAAAATCTTTCACGGTATTCTCCGTATAGCACAGAGAACACTTTTAGCTGTTCAAGGAACACCACACCCTGTTGAAGCTACGCTGTGGACCAGAAATGGACAATGGCTGCACTCAGAATGGAGCATGATCGTGACCGAACATAACTCTGATTTCAAATTGGGTGCAGCGATCGATTATGGACTGCCATTGCAGGGCATGTCTTGGCGGATGATAGGTTTACATCCAGCTCAATGGGATACGAAAGACACACTGTTTTACCAATTCATTGTTTTCAACCACAAGGACACGAATTCCATTTTTGACTCTGCATTCCGCATCAAGGGAGTGGATGGAGTTACCCGCTACGAGAATTTCTTATCCAACATCCAAGCTGCCAATTACAGTTCCGCATCAATTGACGGAAAGTGTGCACTAAATTGCTTGCCATTGAGCGGTTTCTACGTGGCTTCTTGCGACCTTTATGACCACTCGACAGGAACTCTTATAGACTCTATCAAACTGCCAACAATCTACTATGGCAAGTCACTCTTACTCTGGCTTAACTCACCTGCCGACATACTAATCACGGGTCCGGATGGTCTTCGTGTTGGATTCGACAACGTTCACAAGGAGAACATAAACGAGATTCCAGGAGCATACTATTCTGGAAACGGTTCAGAACCTCAGTTTGTGTCTATTCCTGCGCCACTTCACGGGATCTACATTGTGGACTTACACGGCACTGGAACGGGATCATACATGATCACTGTGGAATCAATAGCCGAAGATGGCACAGTGGTGGATACAGAAACGTGGACTGGCACAACTTCACCTGAGAAGCATGACGTGAGCAGTTTCGTTCTTGCCCGGGATGGAAGTGTAAAAGGCTACCCTGGCTTTGTTATTCCGGACTTGCCAATGGGGGCTATCGCTGCTCTTGCCTCTGCGTTAATGGCACTCGCTACTTACACTGCCCTACCAAGATGGAGAAGAAAACGGCGGCACTATACCTAGATCTCCCAGGACTATGATTGTTGGAGCGACCTTAAAGAGGTCAGACAACCTCCTAGGTCCGATAACCTGCTCACTCTGTCGTGACGTGGAATCACGCGACGCTTTAGAAGACGATTTTCAGCCATACAATTTAGCGCGCTGGCTTGTCCCTAAATTAATTAGCGTAATTGGGGTCTCGTATTTTGTGGCTTGCGTCCAAGCTTAGGAGGTGAATCCATTAGCTGGGCAAGATGAACACGAGACCCTTGAAACCCTCTTCAGAAACGTAGACTTAAGTTTTGCTGAAGCTGCAGTGCACGGTTGCTTTCACACGGTTGGGCCTGGGAGACCTCCAAGGAATCCCTTAGGGGTTTTCAGAACTTTCATTGTTATGAAAATGAAGGGCGTTCGCAGTCTAAGAGAGATGACTAGACTGCTTGGCGTGGATCAACGACTGAGAAAACTGTGCCTGGTAAAGATAGACGAAGCAGCGTATCCGAGAAGCGTTCTCAGCAGGTTCATCCGAAAAGTCGGAGAAGACAACCTCACCAGGATAATCGAGGAGAAAGTTGTTAAGCTCTTGAAACGGAACGATGCAAAAGACGTTGATGCCGTATTGGATGCTTCGTTCATAAAGGCTTGGAGCACGCGCCATCCACTGGACAACCAGAAAGGCTATTCCGACGGTGACGCAAGAGTTGGAAGAGCCGGCAGAACCTTCGGACTCGGTTACAAGCTTCACTTGGCCATAGATTCGAAGAGCATGCTTCCTTTGACTTGCGCTTTTGCTTCTGCCAACCAGAACGAGAAGAAGCACTCGCTGAACATGCTGGAGAAGACGAAGACCATTCTCAAGCGGTCTGCAGCCAGACTGAGAAGCGTGATAGCTGACAGCCAATACAGCGACAGCAAACTCAGAAACGCCGTCGACGAGACAGTGATTCCATATCCGGCAAACCAGAAACGCGACGTTAGAGATTTGCTGAGGGTGGACAAGAAGTTTCGAACCTACGGACCGGAAGACCAGAAAAGGGAGTATCATAAGAGGCCCCACATAGAAGTGGTCTACAGCTTCCTGAAGACGCAGTACAGCCTAGCCGTCAACAAGGTTAGAGGCTTAGGAAACGTTGCTTCCTACGCGCTTTACAGCCTACTGTGCCTGGTTCTGAACAGAGAAGCAGCCGAAAACCTCGGGCGACCAGACAAAGCAGTCTCACCAACATACTTCAACACATAATAAAGGGACAAGGCAGCGCGCTATACGTGACAATATAAAAAGGCATATTAGTTCTCGCAACGAGCCAGACTTTGGTGAATGAAATGTCTCGGAAATCACCAGATGAAATCCCCATTGAAGAATTTCGTAGACTTCCAGACAAGTCAGACGAACAGCGTGTGAGAGACGCATTAGAGAAGGAATTTGGGAAGAAACTTGCAAAGAGAAAAATGAAGATAGGCTACTACACACATGAATTCGACTTGTTTTCTGAGGATGAGACTATTGCTGGCGAGGTTAAATCTGGAAAAGACCTTGACAGAAACGGAAAGATAAAGCCTTATCGATTTGCAGAACTATGCCTTGACTGCTGAATCACTGTCTGTGATGCACTTGGCTTCCTTGTATGATCGAAATGACCGAAGAGAGCCCGCTATGGAAATGAGGGAATCTTGTGTCAAGTTGTGCGGGGCTAGGCAAGGATAGTCATAGGTTCTTCGATGTTCATCATTGGCGCTTCTTCGAGTTCTTTCAAGCGATTCCTGACTGCTGTCTGCATCTTCATTCTAAGTTCTTCATCGTGTCTAGCGGGAATCATTTCGATTTTCTTAGCCAGCTCTGGATCTCCGATTGTATTTTCGATCCAATTCTTGAAGTCGTTTCGCTCGAGATGGAAAACCAAGCTTTCAAGCTTGACAGATTTGATTTTGTCTAGGAATTCGTGAAGGCTTTTAGCGCTATGTCCAGTTGGCTTGCCCATAGTTTCATAGAAATGAAACGCCTCTTCGTCGCTTAGAGCTCTCATAGTTCTGATGGCTTTGCTGTCAACCATTATGCCTTGGCTTCTTCCTTTTTTCTTGTTTTGCTTAGATTCTTTTGGCATAGTAAGTCATGGACTTCATAGTCTTGAAAGCAAGATATTCTTTATGAATCTGGGATTCATTTTTCGTGTGTTTTGTCGATGCTTTGCCATACAGCCATGATTTTACGTTTCGGCGAAGAAAACCCATAAACCATCTCTTGTGCTTTGAGTGAGAGGGGTGGGATTCGAACCCGCCACAAGGTGGAGACGTCTCCCGCAAAATCCCCCTTTTTCTTTGTTGCGATTGTAGCTTAGCCATGCAATTTTAGAGGCTTTTTGTATATTTCTTCTCGCCATTTCCGTTCCCAACTTGCCCATCCAGTTTTTACAAGTCCTTCTCTCAGGTCAGGCCTTTCGGCAACCCATTCCAGCAGCGTCCAGAAGCGTCTCTTGTCTTGCAGTATTTCCTTTGGAACGCCTACCTCAACACACCATTTAACGTAGCCTCTTTCAACCATCTCTTGCAGTTCGCCGGTGATTTCAACTTTCTCAACCTTGAATCCTCGTTCTCTCAAGTGACCGTGTACACTGGATAAAACATATCCTGAGCAAACCCTGAAGTGCGTTTCCTCATCAGGCTGCATGACCTCGACAATTTCGTCGGCGATTTTCACTGCGTCGCCCAAGTATTTCTTGTCCTCGAAGTTTGGCGGCTGAAAGGATAAAGTAGGGATTCTCCGTTCCATGCACATTGGGTTCGGAGGTTTGAGCGCCCCTATCACCACACCTAATAAGAGGTCGCCCCATCCCGCGTCATCAATCAAAATCTCATTTGAAGAAAAAATTGTTCAAGCGCCAACCAATCACCCAAGATACAGATACGCTATAGGGCGTACTTATTTTTCTGATTTTCGGCTTTCCGTTTTGGACTATTCACTTGGATGCTTAGAAGTTCCTTTTATCCTATTATCCCAGTATTCCTTAGCATCCCGTCAGGCGCGCGCGAACCGCCAAAAACTTTAAATTGACATCCGTGACACCTACTTGCGGTGATTTTTTGGTTAAAGTGAAGAAACGTTCTGGAGCTACTCAGGATTTCGATAAGGCAAAACTTAAAGCTTCCGTTAAGAAAGCTGGAGCCAAAGA
>JBGQME010000021.1:0-29396 GCA_041500425.1 Bathyarchaeia archaeon
GAGACTAGGGTTCGACAGGTTTTGTGGCTCGCAGGATCAGGAATGCACCTTTCAATTTCCTCTACTTAGGATTTTTCCATGAACCGAGAACTTGGGAAGCTATTGAAAGATTCATCTGGTAATTGATTGCGTGTGAGGTGAAACTTTACCCTTTTTTTGACTTGGCTTAAACGCAAGGCTGAACGTGCGCGCTGGGCAAAACCTCTTTCCCCACTGAGTGAGCCCAATCAAGAAGATGATGATGAGTACTCCTACAGCTCAGCCATCATCTTTTAGGCTGCACCGCTGGCCTGAGTCCAAGGTAGCGCGGTGTCAGAGTCCTCCTTGAAAAAGAGTCGCTCACTATCGCTTTGACACCCTCGAAAACGTTGCAGCATGCCGCAAACAACCCTGCAAAAACACAGCAGAAAGGCTCTGGACCGACCTGATTCCAACATAGGGCCTCGGTTTTTGTTTATATGTCGGCACGCCGAAACGCTTTTCCACTAGCGGTTTTTCTGCGCGCAGAAACATTTTCCCACGGTCATAAGGTCGAAAAATGCCCCAATCAATGTAATAAGCTAGATTTGCACTTATTTTCTCTTTTACAGACCTTTCTGGTGAGCGAATGCTGTGGCAAGAAGGGAGGAGACAAAGCTTTCTGTAGCGCGCGCTAGACCACGTGGACCAAGTTTTTAAAAAGAAAGGTCGTCATCTTCTTACATTATGTATTACGTGTTACTTTATTATCCAAAGTTTGATAGGAAAACTGAAGAGAATATCAAGCCTTTTCGCAAAAAATATGACCCATTTGTAGATTCTTGGAAACCACACATTCCATTCATATTCCCAGTCGCTTGCAGTGAGATTGAAGAAGCAAAATTAACAGAACATATTGAAACGGTATTGAAGGATTGGAAACCTTTCCACATTCATATAGGAGGCTTCAGGAAATCTTGGGACCACTGGTTGTTTCTTCTACTAAAAAAAGGAAATGAAGAAGCTATTGCTTTGCATGATGAACTGTATACTGGCATTTTGTCGCCTTATTTAAGGAGAGATATTGAGTATGTTCCCCATATTGGTATTGGTTTGTTTGTGAGAAAAGACGCTGGGTATAATGTTCTAGACCCAAAAAAAGTTGACTTTGATGCGAAACTGTATTCCCAAGCATTAAAAGAAGCGGAATCCCTTAAGATAAGTAGCTTTGACACTGTTGATAGACTATTTCTAGAAAAAGTAATCGTGGAAGCAGGCGCATCTCTGCATACAAACGCGCCATTGAATGATGACCTTACAAAAATCGTTAGTTCAAAAGAAATCAAGTTATAGCGTGTGCAAACCTTTTGTTCTCTGTATATTCACAAATGAGTTTTCTATTTCTGATTTTATGATTGAATGGAAATTTTAGAAATTCTATTTTTGTGATTTCGTTTAGAAATTAGAAATTTAGAAAATTATCTGTTATCTGAAAATTCGATAGATGATTAATGATAGTGTTGAATAGTGGTTCATACATAGAGAGGCTGTAGAGAATCAAGAGGCTTGAGAGACACCGAGCGCGCGCTTCTATGTGGACGTGGAAAGCTAAAGTGTCGAACGCTAAGACGTTAGTAGTTTTGATATGTCCATCTTTTGGGCGTACCCATAGTAGTGAGTCTATCTTTGTTCAGTGGCAAGTCGTCGCTTATGTAGTCTTGTCCATACATTTTCTTTATTCGTAGAAATTTCTTAGATTCCTTTTCGTAGACTTCTATCTCGCCATCAAACAAATCAAGAACTGCTTGGGCCTCCTCAGAAGTATGCATGTGCGGATTCATTATTGCCAAAGTTGTGAATCCTTTCGATTTCAGCTCGGTGGTTACACCAACCAGCCATCTTCTTGTCTGAGCCGCGTGGTGCTGTAACAGGATGTCTGAGAGGATTTCGATGCAGATTCTTCTAGGCTTGTCGTTGGACGACTCAAGTTTGCGCAAAGCGGAGAACAGAGGAATACTGATATCGGTCAAGTTTTCTACTCCTCTGAGCTTAACGATGTTGGGAAGCGATTTAACCGCGGTTTCCGCTTGTGGGTTACACACGAAAAGATGGAAGGTCGGAAATCCTTCAGCAAGCCTCTCCCATCTGCTTGCTTCTACCGTAACAAGAAAGGTGATTCCTCCTTCTCTGGCACCTTTTTCGAGAAACCGGTTTATGATGAGCATCGTTTCATCGCAAGAGACTGAAGTGAGCACAACTGCATATTTTTCAGGTATTCCACCAAAAAGCAGATTGTCAAGGTCTTTGTATCCGACGCTCACACGACTGGGCAAAACAACTTCTCGTACATTCACGACTACAGGTTTGAGATCCATGATTTTCTGAGCGCCTACGCTATCTACGTACACGATCCTTGGCGCGATTGCATAAGTGCCCTTTTCGAAGGCTCTCATCGTGAATCTAAGTTTTTCAATCATTGAAGGTTCCAGAACCTTTCCGTTAAGGTCAAGATATGATCCTTCTACGTCGAATCTGCTTGGGCCATTCATCAATTCCAGTCCGCAACAAGGAATGATTTCTTCAATTCCCTCCAGCGTAGCGGATGCGCGCCCAAGATTGGCAATCTCAATTTCTAGGATGGAGCTTTCTCCAGCTGCTGCGTCTTGTTTCTCAACAGTAACCTTTCCCTGCAAAAGTGCGTTCGTTATTCTTTTCGTAGGCTCTTTGGCGTAGACCTTGTTACCTATCAACATGACGTCTTCAAGCGCGGCCAGCTTCTTGAGAAGCAGTTCTAGCTTTTCGCCCGGATTTCTCGAATTTCGATTTTCCTGTGTCACCGCTTCTCACCACGTCCTTGCGATACACTTGTGGTAAACATGGAGTTTTTTATAGAGCTCTACAAAGCTAGTTTGCCTTGTTTGATGATCGTCTTGCCGTCAAGCTTCACAGTAGGTTTTCCAACAGTCACGCTAAGAGCATAATCACTTTCGTTTGTTCCTCCAAGTTCTTTGTTAAAGCCTATTCCTACAGTCGCTGTTCCAAGAACTATTTGGTTGTTGAGGAATCCGAGATTTGCTTTTGGATTGAGCCCTATGGCTAACCATCCGATCTTGTCCTTATCTCCAGTCCCTTTTTTCCACATGTCCTTTAAGACGTCAATGTTCTTGTCTCCTTCAAACGACGTGAGTTTTCCTTTTTCGAAACGTAGATCGATTCTATGGATCAGTGTCCCAAGTTGAGCAAAAGGAACACTCGACGAAAGAACACCATTTGCATTGGTTTCAGTAGCCGCCACAGCAACATAGCCACCAGGCAGATTTGCGTATGTTGTTCTCATTTCAACGTCCGTATCATCGATAACGCCATCGTAGACGTGGGCTTTTCTACCTTCTAGGGCAAAGCTTAGATCGGTTCCGTCGGGATCTGTGATTATCACATCGTGCGACTTCTCCAAAACGTCTGCAACTCTCCTTCCAAGTTCCTGCATTTTTTCATATTCTACATCGATGGCTTCTTCGACGTTTTTCTTCCACGCTTGATAATCAAAACCATAGGTTCTGGCTCGCTGAGGAGTAACATACCCCAAATTTATATCGGCAATTCGAACTCCCCGTTCAAGGAGTTTTTCATAGGATGGCCGGTCTGCTCTTGACAATGCCATCCACCTTTCGGCTGGCACTCCTTTCAATCTTTCAGGGTTTTCGGGACCAGATATAAAAATGCAGGCAGTCGCAATTCCCGCCAGGGCAAGGTTAAATGGGTCAGGGGTCTCCAAGTAATCTATTGGACGATTGAGTACTGCATCATACCACAAGTCATCGGTCGTGAATTCTGTATGAACACGTGCTCCAGATCTCTCGCACTCGACGGCAAGTGCTTCAGCTAGATCAAGCATGTGTCGCCAAGCGAAAATAGTCACTCTGTCATCTTTGCCAATTCTGAGACAGCTTTTGACTACTCTTTCAACAAACGAAGGAACTATCATTTTCTCCCTCTCTTCAAGCAGCATACACTCTGCAATGGTTGCTTATTACAGTTATCGCGCGCTGGAACCTATCACGCACTTTTGGGGATGCCAAAAATCGATGTAACGAACATTGGGTTTGCCCTACTTTTCTTCGAACAGTGGCGTGTTTGGAAGGATCTCGATTCCAATCCTATCTATGGAATATGGCGCAAGGTTTGGATTAGCCCGCACAAAAACTATAAATATCGATGAGAAACATCTATGTTCACAAAGGTGAAATGCATTGACAGAGAATATAGTAACTGGAATTCAAGGACTAGACGAGCTTATAGGCGGTGGCATTCCTAAAGAAAGGGTAATACTGGTTATCGGAGGGCCGGGCGCCGGAAAGACGATTTTTGCAGCACAATTTCTGTACAAAGGAATCAAAGACCATAAAGAAAATGGAATCTTTGTCAGTCTAGACGAAGCAAAAGAGCATTTCTACAGAGAGATGCAGCAATTTGGATGGGATTTTCAAAAAGCAGAAGAAGACAGGAAATTTGCTTTCATTGAGGCCACGAGAATATCTCGAGTATCCATGCTGAAGGAAAAACTGTACAAGGAGGAAACTAAGAGCCTACAGGGCAAGCATTTTTCAATCGACAAGCTTCTTGAGGAACTGCAGGACAAGATTCAAGCAGTCAAACCAGGAAGAGTTGTAGTTGACACACTCGCGGCACTTTTCTACCGATTCCCAGATCCAGTGGAGCGTAGAACCGCAGTGGTGGAATTGATTGAGTCACTGTCTGACTTGCCAGTCACCAGCATTATAACCACAGAATTGGGCCACCTAGGTCTTGAAAGAAGCGCCGTCGAGGAAGAGTACTTGGTTCATGGAGTGGTCATGATGCAGACTTTGTTCTCAGGTGGAACCGCGACAAGAGCTATCCAAGTTGAAAAAATGAGAGGCGCCAAAGTCAACCCGAACCTCGTGCCATATTCCATAGATCGAAACGGAATAGAAGTCTACCCAAATATGCCATTATTTGGGGAAAAGTAGATTGACATAAAGCCCTTAACTGATTCATGGCTTAGATTATCAGCTGCCTTCTCTTTTATTTCCTGCTTCTAGTCTTTCTTTTCTTAGGGACAATTCACAGTCCATGTATCTTTGGTTGTACATTTTCTTAATCTTCAGGACTTTTTGTAAGTCTTCTTTCTCGTAGATGCTGATCTCTCCTTCGAAGAGTTCTAGGATCGCTTGCACTTCTTCTTTAGGATGCATTTGGGGATTCATCACTGCCAGAGTGGTGAAGCCTTTTGATCTTAGTTCCGGAATGAGGTCTGTGAGCCATCTTCTGGTTTGGACGGCGTGATGCTGAAGCAGGATGTCTGAAATGATTTCGATGCAGGCTCTCTTTGGTTTGCCAAGCGACGTGTCTAATGTGCGAAAAACTCTGGTCAATGCAATGGTGATTTCTGTGAGGTTTTCGACACCCTTTAATTTAACTATATTAGGTAAGCTTTTCACCATTGTGTCTGCCCGAGGATTGCAAATGAAGAGGTAAAAGTTGGACTGGAATTCTTCTGCTAGTGATTTTGCCTCACCTGGATCGATGGTGACGTAGAACGTGGTTTCACCCTTTTTCGTCCCTGCTTCGAGGAATCTCCTAATCAGCAGGCCTCTTTCGTCGCACGACGGCGAAGTGAGTGCCACCGCATAATTTTCAGGTAAACCGCCAAGCAGCAAATTGTCAAGATCCTCGTATCCAGCAGCAATGCGGCCTGGAAGAGTTACGGTAGCCTTCGGAACTTCGGTTACCAAAGGTTTCGGATGGGTTTTTATGAGGCCTTTTCTTCTATGATTTCTAAGCCATGCGGCACTGGCGATAGCGACAATGAACCCTGTCCCCACGAGTCCTAGAACAGCTTGCGTCTCAGGACGGGAAAAAGTCTCCCACCAAGCGGGGACATTCACATAATGAGCGGTGACTTCGTACGGCCTATCTATGATGAGTATTATTCGGTTAACTCCACGCTCATAGTCTGTCCCATCAACAGTCCAGCGTTCGAATAGCTTTCCACTTATGTCCTGAGCGGTGCAGGTCAACGGTGCGCCGCCATCGTACCACGGTCCCGGTGCGGAGACGTTCGGCTGTGGGCCAAGTCCGGCAGGATCGGTGCGCACCACCAAGAAATATTGGGTTTTCCAATTCCACGTTATGCTAGAGGACGCGTTTATCGTGAAGACTACATATGTGGATGTTCCAGACGCATTAACACTTCCGGATCCCGTCCACCCAGTGCATACGAACCGAGTGCCAGTTGATCCTGACACAGGAGACGTGACCGTTGCATTGATGAGTTCTCCAACGCCAAACCATCCGCTCGTTGGTGTTGGTGAGCCGTAGTCGCTAATGACGGTCAGGTGATATTGGATCTCATAGTTTCCAGTCAAGTTGCCAGGTGCGGATATGGGGACAGAGCCGCTTTGTATCGTCGACAAGCCAGCCGTATTTGTCCAAACGTACTGTTCTACGTTTGGAGCGACTGTCAGCGGCGATTTAAAGTCAAAGGTATGAGTAGTGCCTTCCTTTGACCAGAAGGAAACTGGAAGACTCGTAGCGTTGTATCCTATTCCGTCGATTATTGCAACAGTTCCCGAAAAATCTGCACCAACGCCGGACTGACCGAATACCACCTCGTATTGAGACTCGTACGAGGCGGTGTAGGTCAGAGTCGCACCTGGAACAGCTATCGTCTTTGAAATGTTCAGTGAGTCGTCATTCCAGTGTTCAAAGACTTTGCGTGAACCAGGTCCAGTCAGCACAATAGCCTGAACGTTTACTGAGTAAGAGCCAGCCAGAACGAACAAACGGAGTTCTGCTTTAGAATCAGTTCTGTATGCCTCTCCGTCAAACTCTACTGGTATGTAAGGGTAAATTGTCTTGATTGTCAAGGTGAATCCGGATTTCTGGATATCAAGGTAGTACTTCACGAATTCATCCCATGGAGTGTCCAGTGCAAATGCTGTATTTTCATATAGCCCGCCGTAGTTGCCATATTTCTCTTTTTCATTTGGAAAGAAAATTGATAAGCCGTGGGCAGTTGGATCGCCTTTGTCGTCTTCGTAGATTAACGCGTTTCCGATTGAAAGCCCAGTCATTACTTGAGTGGCAGCATTCTGAACTCCTTCATCAGGAACACATTGATGAGCTAAGTAGGCAAAATCATATAGGTCTATGTAGTAGCCAAACTCGTTTGCAGTGGGTCCTTCGTATCCTTCAGTCTGGTTTCTTGCAAGGCTCGTTTTGTCATGGTAAGGAGTCTCCTTTCGTTTCAAGTTTATGGCAAAGTCGTCGATCGCCGCCATCAAACTCGTGATTTTGGTTAGGTCGATTGCTGACATCGTTGCATTTGGAAATTGGCTGCTAGGGATAAACCAGTTCATGTAGTCAACAATTACCTTTTTGGCGAACTCATTTGGCAGGATCGACGAATTGCTGGTTAGATCTGACAAGTAACTGTCATAAGACGCTGGCGCATAACCGAGCCCTTCTGGACCAATCAGTACGTTGGCAAAGTCTTTGATCTGATAAGCTACCTCGATCATGTTCATGCTGCAAGCATCCATAAGTACCGCATCGATTACTACGGGAAGCCCGCTTAGAGCTTGGCTGAGTTCTGGAAGGGTTAAGAAGTCTGATCCGTTTGTGACGTCGAAGCAGACGCCTATGCATCCGGTTCCATGATCCCAAAGTATTAAGAAGTAACGGTTTGCTGGATAATTGTTTATTGTCCAGTTGGCAAAGTCCTTTAATGTGTTTGGGTCTCCCATGTCAACCTCACTCATATTGAGCACTGCGTTTTCAGGCATTGGGGTCATGTTCTGGGCTACATTGAAGCGATAGCATTCTGTCCAATTGCCAAGTCCCGTGTCTGGGTCAGGCGACCTGTCCATCTGTACAACGACGTTTACGTTAGGTGAAGAACCTACGGTAGCCATTTTTCTGAAGACGTCGAGGCTGGCGTTTTCCAAGCTGTTGTCTCCGTCAAGGTAGACCATGAACGTCCAGTCTGCGACGGTTGCGTTTCCAACGATGAATGGTGTAGCTGCAATAGGTCCGTAAGGTGTCCACGTGTTGTTGTAGAGGTATCTGTCGATGTACACTTCAACTTTCCAGTTTCCGACGGGCGTGTACTGGTTGATCGGGATGCTGTCGTTTGAAACGTATTCATACTGCCAATAGTTTGAGGATATGTTGTTGTCTTTGTAATCGTTGAAACTGCATGAGTGAGTTTTGTAGATGGAACCGTCTGGTTGAATCCAGACTGTTGTGAGGTTGTGGCAGAAGCCCAGTTCATCGTTGATGTAGGCGGCTCTGTCAAACCTTAGATAGTGGATTGCTGTCGGGTCGTTGCCTATGGTGAACCTTGACTTCGCGTTGACTGGGAATCCTGCTGTGTCTACGCTTTCGCACATTCGGGGACTGTTTATTCCGCCGTTTGTGACTTCGAAGAAATCTGGGAACAAGAGAGAGCTGTCTGAGTAGTAGACTTCAACCTTGTAGGCTCTTGGGTAGTACGTACCAGGCCAGTATCCTGCTATCAGGAGATAGCCTGCGATGACGTGTTCTCCATCGTACAGTGCCCGATAGCTCCAGTCGTAGCAGAAAACCCACGTTTTGGCTGAGTCATTCCTGTAATACCATTTAAAATCGACTGTATCCTCTTTTTTCAATGTGACAGCCGTCAGACATTCCGCCTTAACATCACTTGGGTTGAAGATTGTTGTTGGCTCAATTGGATTGTAGAGGCTGTCATGACCCTTGCACATCATATGGCTAGTGAAAGAACTAGGACCCGAGCCAGACATAGGAGAGACCTGAAGCATTTCACCTCCTCCTTGGGTTTTTCCAGTCATGTTTTCCTCAAAAGAACTGACAAGTGATTGATTTGCTTCAATGTTCCTTGAGCTTATGGCGTTCGATATTGCCTGAGGTGTTGAGTGGTTTTCTTTAAGCCATATGCTGTTTGTGGTTGTCGTTTGCGAGGTTAAAACGAGCGGTAGAAGATAGAGTGAGATTAGCACCGAGAGAAGAAATGCTTTGCTTACTGTCAAGTCAATCACTAGGTACTATGATACAATATCAACTTGGTGCATCTAGAATATAAGAATTGAGAAACATGAGATTCGCAGATCAGGATTTAGGTTGCATGTTCCTTTCCTGCGGCTGACAAAGAATCTGGGGACATGGCGTGCGGTTAACCGTGCCCTGCTTCAGTCTAACAAGAGATTCATTCTGCCTGAAGACTTAATATTGTCAGTAGTGAATTAGTATCGGTAGAAGGGGGAGGGCATTGAGCAAGAAAACTGCCGCAGTGGCAATTTTAGCATTTTTGATGGTGAGCATTTTTTCTATCACATTTCACCTTAAGCCAGTCAAGGCATCTGGCACCATTTACATTAGGGCTGATGGAAGTATTGAACCTGCAGATGGGCGGATCTCAACTGCCGACGGTGTGACCTATTACTTCACTGACAACATATCGGATTCCCTTGTCGTTCAGAGAAGCTACATAGTAATCGATGGAAGAGGGTTCGCAGTTCAAGGCTCAAACAATACTGGAACTGGCATCGAATTGGATGACGTTGTTAATGTCACGATCTTAAGCGCAATCATCAAAGACTTTGAGTATGGTATCCGCCTGTTGAGGGCAGATCTTGCCTCAATATCTGGATGCGCTATAATGGCCAATAGTTATGGCATTTCAGCGGACTCATGTGTTGGTGGCATTGTTTCCGTGAATAGCATAATGGACAGTGGGGTTGTTGGCGTTCAGCTTTCCAATTCCTCATACAACGTCATCTGCAAAAACGACGTCACGACCAATAACTACGGTATCCAAATCGAAAACTCCTCTGACAACAAATTCTTCCATAACAACTTCCTTCACAATTCCGTCCAAGTCTCCATCCCTCTGTCTGACTCCTCTAACGTTTGGGACAACGGTTATCCTTCTTGCGGTAACTACTGGAGCGACTATAGCGGGACGGACTCTTTGAGTGGGCCTGGTCAGAATGAAGCTGGCAGTGACGGAGTAGGCGACTGGTTTTATTTTATTGACGGTGCCAACGGCGATCCCTACCCGCTTATGAACCCGTGGACTCCAAGCTTCACAGTTCTGGATCATATGGTAATTGCCAATCAGAACGCTCCCAAAACTCTGGATCCAGCTCGCTGCTATGACTTAGCAAGCTTCGAGTTTATCATGAACGTTTATGAGCCATTGATATTCTTCGATGAAGAAAAGACAGACCAGTTTGTGCCGTGCCTTGCCACCGACTGGACGATCAGTCCAGACGGTTTGACCTACACCTTCACAGTCAGACAAGGCGTCAAGTTTCAGAATAATGAAACGCTCACAGCTGAGGACGTGGAATACTCGCTAGAGAGAATGCTGGTGACAGAAGGCGGAGAAGCTTGGGGCTTCTATGAGGCGTTATTCGACTCCTACGGAAGTCGCGACGCGGAAGGGCACTTCAACATAACAGGGCTACAAATAGACAGTGCCATTACCAGAGATGGAAACAGGGTTACGCTTCACCTCGCAAGACCATATGTCCCCCTTATGCAAGTATTGTCACAACCATGGTCATCTATACTCTGCAAGAAATGGTGCACTGAGCTTGGAGACTGGCCTGGAACATGGAACAACTGGACGCTCTACAACAAGCCTGCAATAACGGCGATTGAAGCTCAAAACGACACTTTGCCCCCAGGTCCACACGTGAACGCCATGTGCGGAACAGGCCCATACATGCTGGATTACTACTACAAAGACTTCAAATGGGGGCTCATCAGGTTTGATGGCTACTGGGGAGGGTGGCCAGCGCCAGGTTCTGATGGTTCGTTGAAGCGAGTCACAGGCGAGATAATAGATAACTGGCAACTAAGAAGAGACCTGTTGTTGGACGGTCAACTGGACTACGCTCAATTGCCCAAAGACGCAACTGGCGGTGTTTTGGGTCAGTCGGGAATTCGATGCGATTATCCTCTTGAAGAGTTATCCTGCAACGCGATGTTCTTCACTTTCAACATATCAGCTTCAAGTCCATACACGGGCGTTCTAGGTGGACTGCCTGAGGGAAGATTCAATCAAAGCGGAATCCCCCTTGATTTCTTTAGCGACATCAACGTAAGGAAAGGTTTTGCCTACGCTTTTAATTATAGCAAGCTGATTGAAGAGGCGCTTTTTGGAGAGGCATATCAACCAGCAACGCCCATATTACCCGAAACGTCATACTTCAATCCGGGGCAAGAGAAATACGGCACTAGTCTGGAAAAGGCTGCAGACTGTTTTGCTGCTGCTTGGTCTGGGCAGGTGTGGACTAACGGCTTCAACTTGACCATATGCTACAATCAGGGGGATTCTGTTCGAAAGCAAACATGCGAGATTATCAAGCAGAATGTTGAATCTCTCAATGCCTTGTTCCACATCGAAATACAAGAATTGCCTTTGAATTTCTACAATAACATGACGCAAGAGCATATGATTCCTGTTTTCCAAAGGCGTTGGTTGGCGGATTTTGCTGATCCGCATGACTTTGCATTTCCGTTCATGTATAGTGGCGGATTCTTTCCAAGCTGTCAGAATTATCATAACGAAATCATGGACATGCTCGTGCAAGATGGGATACGCACCTCGAATGAAACATGGAGGAGGATGTCTTACTATGAGTTGCAGATGCTCTACCATGAAGACTGCCCAAGTGTCCCACTGTACCAGATGCTTCAACGAAGGTTCGAGCGTGACTGGGTTCAAGGATGGTACTATAACCCGCTATTGCGGGAAGCGAACTACTTCCGCGTTCAGTGGAAAGGAAGCGGGCATGCATCAACAAGATATTCTTGGCCTATGTTCCAACAAAACGTAAAACACACGGGCTACAGTGAGAGCCCAGCGCCAAACACAAACCAAACGCGGTGGACGTTCATGATTGGAGGCTGCGTGTATTCCGCTGCTGTTGTCGATGGTAGGGTCTACGTGGGATCGAGTGATAAGAATGTTTACTGTCTTGACGCTTTAACTGGCAAGCAAATATGGAACCAGATAACAGGCGACATCGTGAATTCCTGTCCTGCTGTCGCTGACGGCAGAGTCTACGTGGGATCATATGATGGCAAGATTTACTGTCTGTTCGCTTCCACCGGAGAATACGCATGGAACTACACGACAGGCAATTCTGTATTTTCTTCTCCTACTGTCGCAGATGGCAAGGTCTACGTAGGATCGGGTGACGGTAGGATTTACTGTCTGGATGCTTTTACAGGGACTCACATTTGGAACTTTACAACAGGTGACTATGTGCTTTCTTCTCCGGCTGTTGTTAATGGTAAAGTCTATGTCGGATCAGATGATAACAAAACTTACTGCTTTGACGCTTTGACTGGAGTACAGATTTGGAACTTCACAACAGGTGACTTCGTGGTCTCTTCTCCTGCTGTTGTTGATGGTAGAGTCTATGTGGGGTCGGAGGATGGGAACGTTTACTGTCTGGCATGCTCAACTGGAGAATGCCTATGGAACTACACGACAGGCGGCCCTGTGTCTTCTTCTCCTGCTGTTGCCAGCGGTAGAGTCTATGTGGGGTCAGGTGATAACAGGATCTACTGTCTTGACGCTTATACTGGCGCGCACATATGGAACTACACAACAGGCTACTTTGTAACGTCTTCTCCCGCCATCGCAGATGGTAAAGTCTATGTGGGGTCATATGATCACAAGGTCTACTGCTTGGATGCTTCGGACGGAGTTTGCGTGTGGAGTTATGTAACGGGCGATTGGGTGCATGGTTCTCCTGCAGTTGCCGATGGCATGGTTTTCGTAGGTTCAGACGATGGCAATATCTACGCTTTAGGAAACATTGTTAAGTCAGAAGACTACGAGACGGTGCAAAAAGCAATAGACGCAGCGCCTCCAGGAGCTACAGTCAAAATAGCGCCAGGCATCTGCAAGGAGTCTCTGGTTGTTAACAAGACTTTGACGATTCTTGGCGAAAAGGGAAGCGCTCCAGTCTTCGATGGTGGTGGGTCAGGAACTGCCATCACATTGTTGCCTGGTGCTTCTGGTTCGATTATTGCGAACATCGTGCTGACGCATTGGGATCAAGGAATACTCATGGTTGATTCAGGCAACTGCAAGATTTATGACAACATAATGTCGCTTATAAACTTCAACGGAATCACTCTGCTGGGCAGCAACGCCGTCAACAACCTCATTTACAATAACATATTCCAAAGCGACACCGTCGCCATCAACTTGACCTCATCCGCAACGGGCAACACCATTTATGGAAACATCATTAAGCTGAACAACGTGGGCCTCAACCTTGAATCAGGCGGAAACGGCATCTACGCAAACACCATAGCCGAAAACCTACTTGGAATAAACATGTCAAACTCGAACGGCAACGTCATTTACCACAACAACTTTGTCAACAACAACGTCCAAATACTGATTTCAGTATCGACTGGAAACGCTTGGGATGATGGCTATCCTTCAGGTGGAAACTACTGGACTATGGGCGTTTGTGTGGATCTGTGTGGTGGGCAGGGTCAAAAAGAACCTGGCAGTGATGGAATCAACGACACGGGCTACACGGTTGCTGTAGGCAATGTTGATAGGTACCCGTTGGTGAAGCCTTACTCTGGGTCACGTGACATAGGAATTGCAGAAGCGATCTTGTCTAAAACTGTCGTTGGGCAGGGCTTCGTGCTAGACGTAAGCTGTAGGATCACAAACTACGGTACGTTCAACGAAATCTTCGTCACTATTACCTATGCTAGCTCGCTCATTGTTCACATGGAGGTAATCGGCTTGACGCCGAGAAACTCGACGGCTATAACCGTTCACGTGGACACGAGCGGCATTGCTAAGGGCGGCTATGCCGTAAGAGTGACGGTTGGCACAGTTGAGGATGAAAATGACACGGCTGACAATGATGTGATGGTGGGAATTGTTTATGTGGGTATCCCTGGAGACATTAACGGTGATACTGTTGTCGACTCTACAGACTTGGGTTTAATGGGTGGTGCGTGGGGTAGCTTCAAGGGCGACCTGAGCTATAATCCCAACGCTGACATAGATGGCAGCGAGACAGTGGACTCGACGGACTTGGGCATTATGGGCGGTCATTGGGGCGAAATGGAACCATAAAACGCAAATGGCAACACTTTCCTTTTCTATTCCTTAGCCCACAATCAAAGCCTTCACGTGTGTACGGAAACAGCTACACTATAGAGGCAGAAGAGAGTGGATTGCAGGAGGCATCGTCACGGCACGTTGGGCGCGAAGTATACCCGGGATAAGACAGCTGCAAACGTGGACTTGAACCCATTTGGGTGCTAGTCCCGCCCGGTCCACTGAACCTTCTTTGCCGAAAAAAGCTTCACCAAGAAATCGCGGGTTTGTTTCGTTGTCTTGACCTTCCAAGCAGTCTATTATCGATGATAGAGCGTTTTTTTGTGATTCTTGAGATGTTTAAGCTATGGTTTCTCACTATTTCTATCAGAATTTGGGGTAGGGCTAAAGTGTTCTCTTCTTTTCAGAAGACTCGGAAACAACAAGTTAGAATGATTGCTTTCTTCTGCAGAGTGTTACTATTAGCAACGCTGCAATCACGAACAGGGGAAATGCCAGAAAATGATACTGGCACAACGCTGGACCCTTCAACCACGATTTTAGCAAATAATTCCGCAAAGTAGGTTTCATTATGACACGTTATCTGACCGTTGTACTCAAGTAGTGACCCGGTAAGCTTATCATAATACATGTTACTATGAGCATCATAGTCAACGCCCTTTTGACTTTCGTGCATCGTGACGTTATTATGATTTACCTCTCTAACAACCCCCAAGTAGGCACGAGGAATCGTTTCGTTAAAACAGTCTGTAGTACTAGAGTACATTCTGTCTCCTGCTGTAAGATTCGCTGAAGTGAAAAGACAAGGCAACAACCCCTGTTGCGCCAAGTTTGAGCCCCCATCAGCAACGTCTATCCATCCGATAGCGGCTATCTGAGTGCCATTCTTGAACTTTACAATAACTTGGCAAGTTATGTTTGTGCGAGATATGTTTTGTACGATCACTTGGTGTGAATCTAATTCGAAAAGCCATTTGGCCATTTCGCAAATGCTGCGTCCTGGTTCCGCACTCGGATCGCTTGAGTTGAATGACGTGTAAAAGCGATAGGTATTGAAATCGCCAACATTAACTCCAACAACCCGTTGTACATCACCAAATATGACTGGATAGATCCCAGATATTCCTAAACAAACAAGAAAGGAAAAGAGTACCGTTGGCAGAATGCTGTTCTTCATGCTTGAATCCAATAGAAGCTTCGTTCTTCAAGTTCTTATGCCTTATGGAAGAATCTTCGATTGACTTGTTCTGCTGGAAAGGAATGGACATGACTGGCTATTTCTGAACAGTTAGGATAACTTGGAAGCCTATAACATGCGACTTCTTTCCATGATGCCCTGTTTCTATTGTGACAACGCTTTCAACAGATGGAAACACGGAAACCGTGAGGTTTTTTGCTTCGCAATATGGAAGTGGTGAGTTCAAATCCCGCCCCATCCACACGTTTTTCTTCAATGATCATTGCTTGTATAAGTGCTGTCGCAAGAAGTGTATTCTGAATCAGACTTTAGAATATAGAGAATCCATACTCCAGGTTCATACCACTTAAATCTTCTGAGCATCCAAGATGTCTTTCAAGGAAACCAAAATAGTCCGAGGTCATCGTGGAATGAGTAGGAAAAACAACTGTGTCATTGAAGTGAATGTTCCCTCAGGCCCTGAAGGCTGGCAAGTAGTCGTAAACAAGAGAATGAAAGAGGAACTGGACAAGCTGAAAATGGCAATTGAAGAGCTTGGCGGCAAAGTTTGCGTGAGATACTAGAAGGGTTCTGATGCTGTCGTAAACCTTCGCCTGTAACGCCCAAAAGAAACAAACTGAACCATGTTCAAGTGGGTTCTGAGTGATTGCGAAAATTCTGAAAACAGACTCGGTTTCATGACTTGGATGTGGCGGACCCGAGGGGATTTGAACCCCCGTTCTCCGGCTCCGAAGGCCGGCGCCTTGATCCAGACTGGGCTACGGGCCCAAAAGAGAATTAGTTTGGAAGCGATTAAAAGCGTTCCGAAAACCCTATGATGATTTGCGCGTGGCTGTCCCTATGTTGTTACCATATTATGGATAGGCATGTTAGGGCGCCTTCTCCTTTTCTGAATTCCGAGATTTCCAGCTCTTCAACTGGGAAACCTTCTTTTTCTATGAGTCCCTTAGTTCTTGGATAACCTTTCGCCATCAGAATCGTTCCATTCACAGCGACGCAGTCTGCAGCGTATTCCTCTCCCCTCGGAACTACGATTTTCCTCAAGCCTTTCAGAATGTCTGCGTCAAAGTTTCCTTCAGAGAGTATGACATAGTCGCTTCCGAGATAAGTGCAAGCTGACTTCAGGTGGAGGACATTGTGAGTCTTCACTGGAATCACATTCAAATTGCTGTCTTTCAAAATTCTCTTAATCTGATCTATGGCTTTCAGATTGGTTCGTGCTGAAAGCCCTATGAAAACTCTGTCTTCGATTTTAAGAACGTCTCCACCATCAATCGTTGCTGAAGCTCTAATGTAGCATAGTTGTTTGAGCTTTTCCAGAACCTTGGCCACCCCAACCACTTCACGCTCTCTTGATTCCACACTCATGCTGCAGATTACCGCCTTTTCCCCAAATATTACGGCCGTGTCTTCCACAAAACAGCTGTCTGGAAGCGCATTGTCACCTTCCACCCAGACGAGTTTGAGCCCAAACCTCTGCAAGGTTTTGCAGTATTCGGTATGTTGAACCTTTGCAAGCTGAACATCTATTTCCTCAACATTCGTTCTTACACAGTGATCGTATGAATCAGGAACTGGCCTCACAAGAGCATATTTACCTGAAACTGATTTCATGGATTTCACACATTCTTATTGAACCGACTCGCGCGTGCGGTTGCCTTCAAGCTATGTACCAAGTTATAATTTATAAACTTCGTATGTGAGAATGGCACTGCAAAAGCGATCTAGGAATCCTTGATTCTTAGAAAACCCGTAGATCTCTCCGAAAATCCTTAAAAATGGTTTAATAGTCTATTGTTAGTTGATGTTGCCGAGGGCTGGTAGCTCAGCTTGGCTGGAGCGTTCGGCTGATAACCGGAAGGTCGAGGGTTCGAATCCCTCCCGGCCCACTTTTCGATTCTATCGGTTTACTATCAGAGCTTTCTGACGTCTGCAGTTATTCTGCTTCGCCCCAGTGACCGCCCATAATGCCTAAATCGGCTGAATCCACTATGCCGTCATCGTTGATGTCTGATTCTGGAATGTAGTTAGGGTCTGCTCTAGAAGTGCCCCAAGCCCAACCGAGCCAACCTAGATCTGTTGAGTCAACAACTCGGTCTCCATTAATGTCGCCAGGAATGCCAACCTTGACATATCCATCTGTAAACAGGTTGTTAGTCGTGTCGGTTTCGTTTTCCACTGGCCAAGCATACGCGCTTATGGTGTAGTTGCCAAATGCGAAATCACTTGTATTCCACGTAAACGTGAAAGACGTAGAGCCGTCGCTGACAAGAGTGACATCGCTGAACATGATGATCTGTGTCGTGTTGCCGTAGATAGTGACGTTGAAGGTTTCCGTGGTGTCGCCCAGGTTCGACAATGTAACGTTTATTGTTAGAGTGTAGCCCTGCCCTGCAACATTCTTGGAAACCGTAACGTTTGTCACCTCTATGTCATGTCCGCCTATTACGGTCTTGGTGGCGTTTGCCGACGCACCTGCGCCATCATCGTCCGTGACAGTCAAGGTAACGACATAAGTGCCTTTGACTGCATAAGCGTGGCTAACGGTGACACCGGTTGCGTTCTTGCCGTCTCCGAAAGTCCAAAGATAGCTCACTATTGTGCCGTCTAGGTCGTAGCTTTCGGAGGCGTTGAATTCGATTGCCTCGCCTTTGAACACGATCGTTGCTGATTCGGTAAACAAGGCTACGGGGGGTCTATTTAGCACAGTTATGGTTGAGGTGTTTGTGGTTGTCGCTTCATCGTCATCAGTGACCGCTAGCGTGACCGTGTAGATTCCATCATCAACATATAAATGGTCAACGACTATGTCTGTTAAATTGGTGCCGTCTCCAAAGTCCCAGAAATAGCTGATAATCCAGCCGTCAAGGTCGAAGCTGGATGAGGCATCGAAAGTGATAGGTTCGCCAGTGAGAACGGTCTCGGCTGATTCGTTGAAGTTGGCTATTGGTGGTCTGTTCAAAACGGTGATGTTTTCGCTACTCGTCCCTGTAGCGTCGTCATCGTCCGTAACGGTCAGAGCCACCGTATAGATGCCATCATCTGCATAAGCGTGACCTACGTCGATTGCGGTTGAATTCGTTCCATCCCCAAAATCCCAGAGATAGCTTACTATGATACCATCTGGGTCGTAACTGGCAGAAGCGTTGAACTGAATAACGTCAAAAGTGTAGGCGATTTCCGCCGATTCGGTGAAACTTGCCACTGGCGGCCTATTCAATACAGTCTTTTTAGACGTGGTTGAATCTGTGGCGCCTTCGTCATCCATAACGTTCAGAGTCACCGTGTAGACACCATCATCTGCATATGCGTGGCTCACGTTGATTCCCGTTGCCTTTGTGCCATCGCCAAAGTCCCAGGAGAAATCGATAATCGTGCCGTCTGGGTCATAACTTCCTGAAGCATCAAAGTCGATGTTTTCATTCGTAAGCACGGTGGTTGCCGATTCAGTGAAGTTGGCCGTTGGTGGTCTGTTCAAACCCTTAATTATTATGAAGGTTGAGCGTGCGTTGATCGAGATGGAGTAGTTGTAGTTGATTTTGCTTGCTTCCGAAAGCGTTTGGGGGAAAGAACCGAAGCTTTCCCATGCGCAGCTGAATGATTGATTTATGCTTGTGGCGTTGCCACGGCGAAAGCTGAATTGTGTCCCCGTAGTGTTGACTCCGAAAGATAGGTAGTATTCCTGTCCAGCTAAGATTTCTGGCTGAGAGGTAAAACTCGCTCCAAGAAGCCAACCGTTTCCATTTGTTCCTGATACAAGTTGATAGTTCTGTGTGCTGTTGCTCAGTAAGCAGCCAGAACTGTTGTATAATGCGACACGCCAGTTAAGCATTGGATAGCTGGTATTGCCACAAATCTCTAAGGCTGTAACGTTCGCAGTTGTTGTTGCAGTGAACTTTGTTCCCCAGAAATACCCAACATCGTAAGGCTCAGTATAGTTACCATTTATGGTCGCTGAAGGAAAAGTGCCACAGATGTCCAACCAAGCTTCAAGGCCTACTTGTTCGTAGCGCATGAGCGAGTCTCGGATTGGGTAGTTTATCATCATCTGGGTTTTATGTCCTGAAAATGCGGTTTCTGTAGCGAGAAACTTTGTGGAGTTGTTTGGGAATCGTACATATTTTGTAGCGTGGAATGCTGATTGGTTTCCACTTGTCCAAAAAGAAGGTCTATCATAGTAACCGTGGAGACAGAAGGTCGCTTCTGTACTCGTGCCATAAATTCTGGATTCGTTCTGGTCAACAGCATCTGTCACCATCCATGTTCCTGTTTGCCCTAAACTCGCAGAGTACTGAGCTATTCGCAAATACCAATCATAATGTCGGCCATACATTCCAGCGTCACATCGAGTGAAAGGAACAACAACCTTTTCGTTCTCGTCAATAAGAGGCTGTGCTGGTCTGACTCTACTTGCGGCGTCAGCGATTTTTGCGTCCGAGGAATTGCCATAAACGGCTAGACTTGCCGAAGTGCCATTCACGTACTTCCATGTATCGCCTTTGTCTGGGCTATAAAGGAAATAAACGTTGTTTTCTGTCTGTGCTGTCGCATTCCAGAACACCCAAGCCAACATGACTCTTGACGCATTCTTGGCTGTCGCTATATACTGAGAATCAGAACCAACATGCTGAACTATCGTTTTTGGTGGACTGAAACCTATCCACGTAACATTGAGTCGTGCCTTGCTAATCATCGGATGATAGTTTCCCGTTCCACCAAAATAACCCGTCGAATTGAATCCAATTTTCGCATCACAGACTGCTCCTGTGTCATTTATCCATGATGTAACGTTTATGCTGTACCACGAATTCGTGAGAGTAGGCAGTGTTCCAACTTTCGTGTTCCAATCATTGATATAGACTTGTGTATTGTCGCTTGCCATGCTGTTATTGACATACAGTTCCAATAGGACTTTGCACGTCGTATTGAAAGGTGTGCAATTATTTATTGAAGCGTAAAATAATTCGTTTCTATAGTCAGTTCCAGTAAGATTAAACCAACCTTCTTTACGATATGACATGTCAAGCCTATTCATATATATGTAATTCGCAAAAGAATCATTAAGATAAGGCGAGCCTCCAACTGTTGACCATTCCCTTATTGAATTGTCCATGCCTTCCACATAGGTTGCAGCATTCCATTCTCGTGTGCTATTATATTCTACCATAACTGTGTTGCCTATGCTTGCCCCACCTTCCCGCAAGAAAACAATCAATCTGTCGTCCAAAAACAAGCTATCGGGATAGTCAAAGGCTGGATCGGTTGTTTTGAGGAATGTGGAATTCACGCAATATGAATAAACGCTTGTCCACTCGCTCATAAGCTTTGTTAGGTTTGATGTTGTTTTCACATCATTCAGACTTATCGCATATCTTAATGGTGAGCCATACGCTTGCATGTAGATCAGTCGGAGTTCAGTTCCTATGGGTAGCAAGCTAACTGTAGGAGCCCAGTGGCCATCGCTTTCACTTAACTTCATGTTCGCAACATTGTAAGGAGCTGTCCAAACTCTACCGACCAAGTCGTAAGCGCGGATCTCAAAATGCCAAGGACTGAAAGATGAGTTCTGGTAGGCAACGGCAATAAACTCTTTGCCACCCGTTGACGTAGCATTATAGTAAATGCCATAAAGCCCGTAACCGCTTGAAAACCCAAAATTGCTTTCAGTTACGGCTAAGGGTGCTTTCCACACGTACATAGCTTGAATGTCTGTGTTGTTCCATTGATTGAAGCTGTTATTGACGTAGACACACCAACCAATCCACAAGTCGCCGGTGCTGTTCAAGGTTAACGTGTAATTTAGGTAGTAGCTTTTAGAGGAATATGGAAAGGCTTGCGTATCGTTCACCCATGAACCCGTATTATTCGTGCTGAAAATGTAGTGACTAAGCGTTCCTGTCGCTGTTGACCAGTTGCTGCGGAAAACGCCTTGTGTGTCAGCGAAATAGCCAGTTACTGATAACGCATTGTGCTGTGGAACCGAAACTGTGTAGATGTATTGACAGTAGATGCTGAACTTGTTTGTGTTGTTCGTTGTATCTGTTAACGAAGATGGAAAGCTGGTAGTGTAGGTAGACGATTGAATGTGACCTTGGTTGCTGTCTCCAGCATCGTAGGCAACGTTAGCTGTTCCAGTAGAATCTGTGTCAAGCCAAACGCAAAGCACGTACTCAGTGTTCGCCTTAACATTGACCGTGGTTGAGAATGTGAAGGTACGCCATGAATAGCTCGTGGTCAGTCCAATCTCAGTAACTTCGTCTGTTTGTCCCAGTAAACTAAAGTTGCTAGCAAAGTATATGGCGCATTTTCCGTTCCACTTGTCAAGAGCTGTTCCTCCGACTCGTTTCGAAGCCACAAAAATGTTCTGTGCCGTACCGTCAAAGCTGGGAACAAACGAAGACCCATTGCTACCACAAATGCTGTTCTCCACATTCTGCCCAGAGCCTCCAATAGCTGCGTAGCCAAAACTTCCAAGGTCAGCAAACACCATTGGAACACGGTAACAGCCAAGGAATGACGCTAGACAAAACCAGACCAGAACATACACAAGAAAGAACTTGCGTAGCTTGGTAAGCATGGCTCCTCTCTCCAGATAGAATGTGAAGGCAATCGTGCACTAAAGGTTTTCGCAAGTTTAACCAGACCAGTTCACCCCACTTAGCCGTAGCTGAAAGCCAAAACCCAAGTGCAGTCAAGCCAGTCGCCATCGTTCCAACAAATATCTGAGTTCACGAGGTTGGTCTATGCTGTAATAGCCTTGTGTTAAACCAGCAGAAAAAAGAGGAGTGCGGGAGAAGTAACGGTTAAGTTACTGCTTTTCAATATATTATTAATGTATGTTATTGATATATAGCAGCGCGCGCTTAAAGGGAAAAACAAGTGGCTTACGCTGATTCAAAACGCTGCCAAAAAAGAATTACCCTAACTTTGTTTATCACAAAAAAGAAAAATGACCGCTAACTAAGTGTTTAACCCAAAATACGATATACTGCCTGCTCAGAGACAGTTGTTTATGATAATCTCTCACAATGAAAAAGCAAGCTCAAATTTTAAAGGCACAATTATAGATATTGAAACAATCGGCGATTTTTCAAAGTACGATGACAACGACTCTAGGCAGTATCATAAACTGACTCCTACGATACTTGGCTATATCACTAAAGATGAGTTGAATAGTTTGTGTGCCAAAGGAATAGATGCTCTAGAGGAGTTGAAAGAACAGACTGTGCATATTTTGCCTTCACTTAAAAAACCCTTGTTTGCTTTTCAATCTAGGTTCGAGCGGGCTGTCTTTCATCATTCATATAAAATCGAGATTAAATTTGACGGCGAATTGAACAATAAAGCCCGTGAGTGGAAAGGAGATGCCTGCTCTGACTTAGGTATTCCCAATTATGATGACCCATTCAACAATGTTGGCAAGGAATGCAATATCGCATGGATAAAGGGTAATTATGATGCTGCAATTAAGCACAACAGAAGTTGTTTGCTGAAAGAAAGAGATATTCTGCTAAAGAGAAACTATAGAAAGCCAGACGAGTTAAAACTGTTCTAGGCGGTTATCAACCGATTTTTTACATGAACCCCGATCAACCGAAGACTACACAGCAACACCAAGAACAAAACTTTTAAGTCACTATTTTAAGGAGCAATAATGACTCAGAAAACAAAAGAGACCAGAAAAAGTGAAAGACACGCTAAAACAATTAGGTAAGAGATGGTTCTTGTGCGTTGTTTTCGGTTTTGACTTACTTGTACTTGTGATGCTCTCAGAGGCGATTCGTTCCATGATTATAGGTCTATCCCCAGATTCCTATTCTGTGGGAAATTGGGTCACAGTCTTCTTCTGGATTTTCATTCTGGTTCCGTTGATTCTAGTGCCTCTGTGGTATGGTAGTCCGTATGCGATAAAGAAACTTCTGGTTACTTTTGGTCTAAGCGAAGAATTGCCGATAGTGGAGAAGCCGAAGACAGAGAAGAATGAGAAACCAATGACTAAGAAATGTGGGTTGCTACTGTCAAAATGGTTCTACTATGGATTGATTGCAGTCGTATTGCTCATTCTAACGATTCTTTCGCTATATGGGATTTCAGTCAGTTATGATATCACATTAAGATTCTTGCCGACGCTAGGCGGATTGTGGTTCACGTTTGGCATTTTCTACGTGTTCTTTGATGTAAGAGAAAAACTTGAATGGAAATCAGTCGAAGGAAAAGTCATGAAGAGAATAGACGGAGAGATAGATTCCATTTTCACAGAGCTTTCATTGATGTGTGAAGTCAACATGATTTTCTTTGGTGAGTCGGGCATAACTGAGGAAGTGTTAAGAAAGCAGAAAGAAGAGGAATTGGAAAGACTAGCGAACAATATCGAGCTAAATCAACATACAGTTGATGAGATATTCGAGAAAGGACGAGATGGTGTAGCACTAGAATTAGCTTCTTATTTCGATAAGCATCGAATACTTCTTTCAGAGATTGAAACCAAATATCCGAAGTTTCTCGACCCTCAACTTCAAACTGCCTTAATGGAAATTCAAGAATATCTGGGGTATTTGCGTTATGAGCTTAGAGTCATGCCTATGAAGAAAGAGAGATTCTATAAAGACCTCTCTAAAATAATCGGCAAAATCATGAAGGCAATGAACGAGGCAAAAAACAAACTGAAACAATAGTTATTTAGAGAATCGAGAAAGCAGATGATTTATGTTTTGAGCCATTGTTTTCGGCAGTTTCGACATAACCAGCATGAACGGTTAGAAACAACATGTCTAGAAACCGCATTGAGGACATTCGGGTCTATCAGCATAGTTAGCTTACTGATCTGTTTCACTTGTTTCAGTCGTTTCAGTATTCTCTATGCGCTAAAGAGGAATAAGTAATAAAGGAATAAACGGTATCAAGTACACTACGCACTAATAGTAGTTTTAGCGCGCGCGCTTTCGAACTAGTTCCAAAAAAAGTAATAAGTGAGGATTGCTGAACAGGAGGCGTCCTATGTTTACGCGGTGTTGGACTTTCGGGCTTACTTGCAGGAGGATTTCTTTTCTTTCTTTTCTTCTTTCATTTTCTTAGTCGGTTTTTTCTCGCACATGATTATTTCACCAATCACTCATTTGCGCATGTGCTTAATTAAATTTTTCCAAAATCCGTGAAAGACACTTCATAGCACGCCTTTCTGCGCAATCAATCGCCCAATTCTGGCGCCTAAGTCACTTTCTTGCTCTCTCCACGGAAAGCAATCAACGACATCACCAAGAATTCAGAAAATGCCACAGCAAGAAAAGCTGGCAGAACTCGGTCGCTGTCAATGGTGTACGTTACGAGGGCAACTACAATAGGCATGAAGATGGTGACAATTCCTGGCAGCAGAATTAAGATGTACGTGGATAGCTTTGCATAGAGGTTGCCCATCGCTGAGCCTTCCTTCCAGAACTTGCGGGCCAGGATGGTTAGTTCCAGCATGCTTGCAGCCGCAACTGAAAAAGTGTGGATGGCGCCGAAGGCCAAGATGTAAGCGAAATTCCTTCCGAAACATAATGCTACGCTGAAGAGGACGATCAGTGAGATTACGTACGTGAGCGTTGTCAGCAACGTTTTCGACGAGATTAACGTTCTCTTTGTTAGTGGTAGGCTTCGGGTGTAGGATGACGCTAGGCCTTCTATTGAGAACAGTGTGGGCGGAAGCAGAAGCGTGATTATGGAGACTCCTGTTAGAACTCCGAGGGCTGTGGCTAGTCCTGTGTCGCCTATAGATGAGAAGGACATGGCTAGAGCGGCTGTTTGTATGGCTGGCAGGAGGAAGAGGCTTGCGAAGGACGGTGACCTTGATGCTACTCTGAGGTCTTTCTGAATTATTCCCAGCCAAGCGGCTTGAGGCTTAATGAGCGTATCTTTGACTGTTTCTCTGATGGTGGCGACTGCCCCTTGTGCTCCGATTTTTCTCATGGTGTTCGTTGTCCATCTGAAGCAGTAAGCTGCTATTGCCAAGTATCCCAGTGATGAGGCGATGACAAGGCTTAGGGAAAGGTAGCTGATGCTGGGGGAGAATGTAGCAAATGAAACTAGGAACCCGTAGGAAAAGGGGTAGATTGCTCCTAGGAATTGCAGTTGGGACGAAAACACTTGCGTCAGTGAGGCGAAGGATTGGACTATGTTTATGCCGAAGTTCAGTATGATGTACGTGCCAAAAGACGGGAAGATCCAGACGAGCATGAAGGCTAGGCGCAGGATGATTTTCCATTTTGATCTTCCACCTCCTCCAGCTACTCTTGAATAGAAGAAACTGGACTTGACAAAATAAAGAAGGTTCTGACTTTGACGGCAAGCGAACGTCCAAACAATGTTCTGTTTGGGACAGACTATGCCATGTGCAGCATCAAAAAGCACATCGAACTGATAGAATCACTGGCGATCAGTAGAGAACTCAAAGACATGATATTCTCCAAGAACTCCATCAGTGCATTCAACCTCAAGCTGAAATGAGATGAACCGAATCAGCGCGCGCTGCTTTCAGTTTTCATACTTAACCTAGCACGAACAAGACCACCCTAAAGAGAAACGGCATGCGCACGCTAGTCTGGGTTTGAAGACGGACATATTGGATGCGTCAACTGTGGTTTTATGCAGAAAGAAGGCTAGAGCAACCAGAACAAGATTAGACGGAAATGCGAAAATATTTAAGTTGAAACACCGCCATTCAGACATCTAGGGTAGAAATGCCAATAAGTATTATAGCGAAAACAGTACCCGCAATAATCATAGTTTGTGGCTTTCTCTTAATGTTCTACTATGGTGGAGCCTACGCCAATAATCCAGACATGGTGGAAACTGGCAAGTGGATGGTTATAGGTGGTGTTGTCCTTCAAGTCCTCTGGCTTTTCTTGTTCAGAAGACGAAGATAGAACAATTCTCTATCACTCTTTCTAAGCCGATTTTCTGATTTTGTGGAAAAGTTATAGCTGAACGAAAATGTAATAGAACTATGGAGTGGAGGCTGATGTCAAAGGACAAAGAAAAGGAAAAAGAACAACCTAAGTTCAAGCCAGATGAAGATGCAGAGAGATTCATCGCTGAAAAGGAAGACAAGAAGAAGAAGAACAAATGAGGCTCCAATGTTGTCTTCTGACGAAGACTTGAAGAAGGCTAAGTTCTTCTATGAATTAGTAAGGAAAGCAGAAGAAACTTCGACTAAGGCAAATGAAAGAAATATCACTAAAGTTCAGATAATGCTCAGCGTTCTTTCCACGGTTATTCCCATATCTACTGGAATTGGATACTACATCTTGTCAAACACTTTTTCTATTCCATTTTTCTTGCTTTTTGTCTTCAGTTTGGTCTTCTTTATTTTAGCCACTTGTCGAGGAGTTTACTTGTTTGACCCTAGATGGTTCCGTTACGTTGACGTAAAGCTACTGATGGAGAGATATGAAAAGGAGCCGCTAAGTTTCATAATCTTCAAGATTTCATCAACGCTTCACGATGCTAATGAGAAGAACATCAAAATCATAAACGATTCAAAGGCAGGGCTAAAACATATGGTCATTCTGACCATTGTAGGGCTAGCGTTGTTGACTGTTGCTTTTTCGGTTCTGGGGTTGCAGATGTATTATAGAAGCATGCAGACTGACCCATCAGCTTCACTCCTGCACCTATTCTTCAGATATTAGCATATCATGGAACAGTCCTCTATCACTCTATTTAAGCGTCTTTTGCCATGTTGTTCTTGTGGTTTGTATGAACCCCGAAACATCGGAAAAACAAACCGATGTTATATATAGGGGGTTAAAATCGTTTCCGAGCGCAACAGGACAGCAAAACTATTCTCCATTGTTGGTTTCAGGATCCATAACCCTTTAATAAACGCTCAAAGCTCAATCAACGCAAAAACACTATAGAATAGAAGAGGATAGTATGAAAATCAAACATCTTCTTGCAATACTACTCGTCACCATCGCATCAGTCAACATCATAGCACCAACCGTCAAAGCAGACTCTTTGCTCAAGGATGACTTCCTGCTTGAAAGCTTCTCAAAAACCGTGGACTTCATGGACTATGCAAGAGCTTACGCCACACTTCACGGATTACAGCCTCCACCAAGCGATCACCACGCCTACCTGTACATGAACTACATCAACACAAGCGGACTACACCTATTCTATGCTGGATTAGACAACATAACATTCGGCAACGACGCAACCCTCAGAATCCCCATGCAAAGCTTCATCATGCACTACAAAACCAACAACACCAACCGCGACGTACTCCTAGCCTCAACCTTCCTCATGCTCCTAGCCTTCAACGAAACCTCAGCTTCAACATATCCAGACTCACCCGACATCCACGACACACTCTGGGCATCCTTCAGCCTAGGCTTAGACCTATCCGCACTAAACGCAACCCTACCATTCCTCAACAGCAAAACCGAAACCATCCCACTCATACACTCCGACGACAAACTCCAATGGACATGGGGCATGAAATACACAAACCTAACCGCCCTCTGGTGGAGAACATGGATTGATCCCATCTACCCGCACTTCGACAGCAACTGTGTAGCCCTAACCGTCTACGACGAACTAACCTTCACATACAACCTAACCATAAACCCAGAAACGTATACCGCAACACTAACCGAGAACCACATAATCGGCAGAATGCGCCAACTCCTAATCGGCTGGATACCATTCCTCTGGGTACACTACAACAGCACAGGAAAATACGGAATGCTCGGCAACAAAATAAGCGACGAGACCATCTACGACTACCTCCAAGACAACCAAATCAAAATGAGCATCGTAAACTTCCAAACCACAATTCTCGCCGACCGTGAAACCTACAGCCAAACACCAACAGGCCAAAACGTGACAAACACTGAAACCTCGGTCACCGACACTTCAATAGGCACTTACGCAGATGATGGCGAAAAAATCTGCGACGCCAACTTCGGCACCAAGAAAACCTACAAGCTCTTCAACTACACGGCTGACCCAACAGAACAAGACTACACGATCAACGAAGCAACAGCCAGAACCGCTAAAGCAGCAGGCTTCGCAGGCAACGCAGGACTCTTCGTCTACCACATTGGATTAATGAAATTCCTCCCACTAGTCGTCGTCCACATGTTTCCAGGACTGTATCTGAGAGCCTCAGAAACCGTCTCAAACATGAGCCGAGCAAACTACTTCTACATCATAGGCTACGCAAACCACAGCGGCTACCGAGTCGAACACGACCCAACCCTAACCGTCTACCTAGCAACACCAACCACGCCAACTGAACTAACAAGAAATTGGGGTGGACTCCTCGTAATCGGCATCATAGCCGCAGCTGTCATAGTAGCCATGGCAGTAGTCATACGCCGAAGAAAACCAAAACAGACGCCAACAACATCAGAAGAGACACTTCCGCCGCCACCAAGCTAATTCCTTCTAACCCTAATTTTTTTTCCAATGAAGACATAAGCGCTATTATCGCCTGTTCCTCCGCTGGTTTGGTCCCAGTGCACAGTGCCAGAAGCATCGGTCTTTACGAGCCGAAAATCCCAGTCGCCAGCGCCAAGAGAGCCTGCAAAGCCTGCTATTGCGCATCCGTAGTCAGTCGAATCTTCCTATGCCAAGTTCAAGAGCGGAGTGATCGTGAGCAGTACAGGAACGATCAGCAGAGCCGTCATGTTCGTCAGTTTCATATAGATGTTAAGTGAGGGGCCAGCTACATCTTTCAACGGGTCACCTACAGTGTCGCCAACAACTGCTGCAGCGTGTGCTGGAGTTCCTTTCATCCAGAATCCCTTAGACTCTATGCTTTTTTTCGTGTTGTCCCACAAGGCTCCGCCGAAGGTGAAAAACGACGCCAGAAGTGCTGCTGTGCATGTTCCCCCCAACAGCAGGCCGCCCAGTGCATGCGGTCCAAGTATGACACCCACAAGAATTGGCGATGCAAGAGTCAGGAAAGTTGGGAAAATCATTTTCCTCAAAGCGTTTTTTGTGCTGATATCAACGCACTTTTCGTAGTCTGGCAGTGCCTTTTTCTCGAGGATGCCCGGGTTCTCTCTAAACTGTCTTCTTACCTCGTCAACCATTTCA
>JBGQME010000022.1:0-24447 GCA_041500425.1 Bathyarchaeia archaeon
CTCTCTCATCTTCCAGCTCGCCTAAATCCACTCTTAGCTTCTTCTTCCACCATGAGAACAAAGCGCTTGACCTCTCTTGCTATGAGCCATATCTGCTTAGAACGCACACGCATATTTGAGTCTGCTACTAGAACTCGAACTAATTCCCCCAGACCTCTATCTTTTGAAAAATTCTTATGGTAATGCTCTACATAAGAAAAAATTCAAAGAAAAATTCGAGCAACGTGCACTGGGTGCACACGAGCCTAACTCTTTCAGACCTCCCAGTCCTCTGTGTGTGCAAAAATTTAATTCCCTACTCTGACTATTTTAGTGTGGTGATTGTGTTGAGCATGGGAAGCGCCAAGAAGAAACCGATGACTAAGAAAGAACGAGAAGAGAAAAGGAAAAAACATAAGGAAAAGCGATTAAAGAAATAGTTCCAGTTATCTCACATTCATTCTTAACGTGCTCTATCGAGCACACGACGACTAATCTCTTTTCAACCTTCTGAAAAGGCAGAGAAACCCTCGGATATACCTTGTAGTATTGTTCATTCTTGTCACATCCAAGAGGCAACTCGTCAACGGGAATGGTTCCAAAGCGCCGTGGAACTTTGTAGAATTCGAATTGTTGAGGTATCTCTACTTTAGGTCTTTCATCGATTTCCTCCTGAATGTATCCTTCTATGTTCTGATCTTTTGCGTTAGACGCCATCTAGGAACAACCTCTGCGCTTGCCAAACCCATTAAGGTCCATCGGAGTCATAACTTTTTGCATACACTCCTGGCTTACCTAGTTCTGCAAGAAAGGGCCCAAAAGGAAGTGAACCAGACGCGCGCGTGTCAACAGATTATTATCTTGTTTTCCATGCTGCCACAGGCTCTATCTATCAAAAACAGAAAATGAAGAATGTACATACGTACATACTAGTTAGATGAAGATTAAGTGCAAAGACGATTTCAGCGGGCGCGCTGAATTTGCAGGTCTGTGGATTATGTGCATTGGAGTATTAATGAACAACAAAAGTATTGGGGTATATTACTTGACTACCGCTGTCTTATCCCGCGCGCGCAGGAACAAGTGATAGTATTTCTTCTCTTCTCAAACCTGTAGTTGCGTAGAGTAGGAATAAGGCTCTTTCTTTCGATGTTTCAAGACACCCATAGAACCGTTTGACCTGCTCTCTGCTGACTATCTGTTTTGGCTTGAATATTTGATGTGGAAACTTGAAGCTAGTAACGGCTTCAGGTGCTTCCAAGAAGTCTCTGAAGAACACTTTCAAAGCCATCAAAGCATTCTTGTAATAAGAAGCGCTGTAGCTTTCAAGAGTCTTCAAATAGCTTCTTAGATCTTCTCTAGAGATTTCACTAGGCCTCTTTTTCACAATCTGCAATAGCTTCTTGATGAACCACACCTTCTCGTAAGCAGTTCTCTTGCTTCTTCTCAGATCGATAATCTGAAAATCATGAAATCTCTTGAGAAGCTGATCACAGTCTTCAATGTCATTTACAGGGGCTTTACGAGCCAAAGGTCGCCGGTTCAAGTCCGGTCCGGCCCACCACAACCTCTGTTTTGCTGTTTTGGCGATGAGAGCATGCCTTTGCCTCTCTGAGGAGACCCTACCTCCCTTATATATAGCTTGAACCAAACGTTCAATGGGGTTCTGACGTTTTTCACGTAGAGATTAATATGCTCCACCTGTGTTATCCTTGAAGGATTGGACACTTGAATGTTCGGAGCGTCTTGACTGATGAATGCCAAAGTGATCAGCAGTTTCGACGCGTTGTTGATGTTGACTCTCATTCTGTTTTGGGGCAGCTCTTTTGTTGTTGTCAAGGTTTTGTTGAGGGGAGGGTTGACGCCGATTGCCATTGCGACTTCTAGGTTTCTCGTTGCGAGTGGGTTGTTCTCTGTTGTGCTGATTCTCAGGAAGAATAGAAAAAGCGACTATGGACTTCGCATGGAGAAAAAGGATGTTCCTATGGTTTTGCTTCTCGCTCTGACAGGCGTAACCTTGTTCTTTACGGCTCAATACACAGGCATTCAAATGGCAGGAGCCTCAATTGCGGCAATTCTCGTTTGTTTACTCTCGCCGATTCTGATCGCCATCTTTTCTGCCAGAATATTCAAGGAACGTTTGATGAAGAATCAGGTTCTCGGTATTGCAGCTGCTGCAGCTGGAACCTTCACAGTCATTGCTGGAGGCACTTTAAGCGTTCAAAACGGCGCTTCATTTCTACTCGGAAGTCTGATTTTGCTTTCTACGCCGTTTCTGTGGACTACCTATAGCTTATTGGGAAAGAAGACGATGGAGAAATATGACGCGTTTCTTGTTGTGGCTTACGTCAACATGCTAGGCGGGTTATGTCTCGTGCCTTTTTCTTGGGCTGAGGGTTCTCTTAACATGCTCGTAACATTGGATCTCTCTGAATGGGCTGCCATCCTCTTCTTATCCTCTACGTGCTCGCTACTGGGATATTACATATGGTTCTATGTACTGAAACGTGTACATGCAGCAGTGACCAGCTCGTTCTTGTTTGCAGAGCCATTGATCACAGCACTGTTTGCAATCGCATTTGTAGGAGAAACTCTTAACCCTCTTGTTGTTGCAGGAGGTTTCCTTATCTTTGCTGGCGTTTGCCTTGTCACAAGGAGGTAAGAAAGGCTGAGTTGCCTCCAAGAAATTGAAGGACTCTCTTTGGATTGAATATGCTGAAGGTTGCGCGTGGCATTTTTTTGCCGATCTTCGGAATCAAACCGACCGCATCGGTTCCCAACTTGCAGACGACAGCATGTTCAAACAATCCGGAACTCTCGATGCCCACCACATCACGGGCGCTTCCCGTTCTATCTATAGCAAACTCGATTTCATGAAGTGAGGCCCCCAAAATTATCAGTCTGTCCAAAAGAGATCTTGTCCAGTTTCCATATAGCCTCAGCTGCGTTTCAGCAAGCTCTGCTTCAACACGGTTCCCTTCTTCGTTCACATTGAGAACCCCGACGGTTAACGGCAAATCCTTGCAGAAACCAAAAAGCTCGATGAACTTTGCAAGCGCGATTTTTCGTCCGTCACCAAGTTGGGCCTGCAAATTGCGCAAAGAAATTGCTGAAGCAACAAAATCAGGCGAGAAAATCCCCAAGTCCACGCTGACTTCAGCCTTGTTCTTATCCAAAGTCGATATGAATCCTTTTACCGTTGAAAACTTGTGCACAGATTCCAATCGTATTGGACACAAGCCTATTTCTTTAGTCAGATAGTTCAGTGCTATTGTTTCGTCCTCGCCAGAAATGGTTGTTTGAACCCATCCGTAAGAGACAGTTGTGCATGGCGTCATCTGAGCTTTTAAGCCTTCAAGTTTGGACTGTAAGAGCTTGTCAACTTGCTTCAGTTGAGAATCGCTACGGGCTTTTATGAGCAATGTCACGGTAGGCATTCACAGTCGCCGACCAAAGCCAACATTTCCTCATGCAGTCTCCGCACCCTTTCAACCGCAGAGGATGGTAACTCTTGAGAAAAAATCTCCATGGTCCTTTCTATTGGCACTCGTCTCGAACCCTCAATAAGCTTGTCCGCATACGAGACAATTTTCTCTTCGAGAGTTTGGGGAACGTACGTGTCTTTTGGCCATCCGAGTTTCTTCGCTTCCCTTGCCGTTATTCCGCCGCCAACATGTCTCTTTATTATCGCCAAAACTGGTCCTGGCAAACCTAGCGAATTGGCGATTTTCGCTCCCTCAACTGCGTGGTGGACGCTGTGAGTTTTCGATCGGCCAATGTCATGCAGAAGGGCGCCTATTTCCACAAGTTCTAAGTCAACATCTAATCCTTTTTCGTGGCATGTTTCCGCGATTTCTTTGGCCAGTTCAGCCACCACTTCACAATGTCTCACTACATTTGATGAGCAGCCACTTTGACGTAGGAATTGCAGTGCTTGTCTTTTCGACGGAAGCCTATCACTCACCAAGCTCCTTCCTTAACACGTCAACCTTCTTTGATAAAGCGTTAAGAATTTTTTCATTTTCGCAGTGCATCAATGGCTTGCCGCATGTCGGGCACTTGAAAATCAGTTCTATAGCTTCTTCAAACGGGATTCGTTTGCATCCAGGTGTATAGCAATAGTAGAAGTCATGGTTCTTTTCGTACGAGAGTCGGATGTCAAGTTTTTCAAGGACTTGGCGTTTTTGGCTTTGTATGAAGCCTTCAAGCTGGTCTGGCTGGAGTCTCCAGTGGAATATAAACCATCCAGTTTTCGGGTCACGTGTCCTTCTTAGGCTCACCAAGGAATGGTCATACAGCTTGTAGAGTATTTTCCTGACAGAATTCAGCCTTATAGCCGTCTTGTTCGCTATCTCGTCATCTGTAATCTCGTTCGAACCCTTGAGAATCTCAATTAGCTTAATCGCGTCTTCTTCCCCTAAAGCCTGCGCCACTTTTACCAACGTTGCGTCTTCGATGTTTGATAACATGACAATCCTTTTGTTTCTAGTAGCTAGCACGCTTCTCCATAATATATGTTGCTGAACTTTAGTTTAAATCTCTTTACCCACCATCTGAATCAGAACTACATATTTCCGATTATTTTCTTTCCCCTTTTCTGAGGAATTATCCTGAGCTTGGCGTCCTTGAACCTTTTTGCCAAAGTTTTCCCTTCGAAGAGACGGTCTAGGAAAACGGCTAGGCTTGCACATTCTGAGTGAGGTTGGTTGCCAATCGCCACATTGAAGTCCGAGACTTGGTCGGAAAAGAATTCTTTAGGGACTTTTTGGCTTCCCACAATGACAAGAATGTTCTTGCCAGAAGCTCTGATGCTTTTCAGTACATTGCTCGTTTCAACGTTTTCTCCATAGGCTGTCAAATGCACGACAATCCCGCCTTTGGCTTTCCACTCTTTCACTGCTTCTCTCCATGGGGTTCCCATTTCAAAAAAGAACGGTCCACCCCAACTAGCTGTGATTTCTTCTATGGTCTCTTTGATCTTTTTGTCCTCTATGTCTGAGAGTGTGATACCGTCTGCACCTAACGCTCGCGCAGCCAATGCAACATGCGTTGTAAGCCGCGCGTCTCTCTGAGGTCTGTGCCCCCATCTCAAAACCGTGACCTTGGGCATGACTATCACTTTGTCAGCTTTTCTGGAATTCTCCATGAAACTCTTCCACTCGCTTTCTCACCTTCTCCGCGAATTCTGGACTGGCTTCAAAAACCATGTGGGCAGAGTTTTCTGAGTATTTGAGTGCCCGAACGTCAGCGCTTTTGTATAGCCATGAGATGAAAGGCATGGCTTCATTTGTCAACGGGATCGTGAACGAGGCGTGAACGTAGTTTTTCAGTATTTCCAATATCTTGCTTTTTAGTTGGTCAAGGTTGGTTTGTCGCAATGCTGATATGGGCACAGGGTTTGGTGCTCTTGCTTCTAGGCGTTTGAGTTTTTGCTCCAGTTCTGCTTCGGTCAGCAGGTCGGTTTTGTTCAGGGCGGTTATGATTGGGACGCCTGATGCTCCTATGCGCTCTATCGTTTCCAAGCAAATGGTTAGTTTCTTTTGAATGAGGGACAATGGTTCGCCTATATCAACCACTAGTAGTATTAAGTCAGAGTATATAGTTTCCTCGAGCGTTGAGTGGAAAGCTTCAATCAGAGTTAACGGCAAACGGTCTATGAAGCCAACCGTATCCGTCAGCAGAAACTTCTTTCTCGAGAACTCTACAAGCCTAGTCGTGGTGGAGAGTGTTGTAAACAAGGTTGTGTCAACTCGAACCTGCTCCTTTGCAAGAACGTTGAAAAGTGAGCTCTTTCCGGCATGCGTGTATCCCGCCAACGAAATTGTTGAAAAACCCAGTTCCGCCCTTCTTTGGCGGTGTAAAACTCTCTTTCCCCGTATTTTCTTCAGTTTTCTGCGTATGGTATGCACTTCTTTTTTAATGCTCTCGTAGTAAACATCTACATCATATGCTCCGAGTCCCATGAACCCGGGCTGCTCTCCTTTCTTTGCCAATCTGACGATTTCTCTTGCTCGAGTCAAATCGAGTTGCAGTTTGGCTAGTTGGATTTGCATTTGGGCTTCTGTTGTGGTGGCTCTTTTCGTGAAGATTTCGAGAATGAGTTGGAAGCGGTCTATGGATTCGACGCCTGTGGCTTTTGCCAAATTGTATGATTGCCGGGGTTTCAATGGATTGTCGAAAATCACTTTTTCAGCACTTGTTTCTTTTACAAGCTGGGCAAGTTCTTCGACCTTTCCTGCACCTATCTGATACCGTGCGTCCGCCTCTCTGGTCTGTTCGATCTTGCCAACCACATTGTATCCTGCGGATTCCGCTAGCCATTTGAGTTCGTCCAAGCTTGAGAGTTCAAAGTTTTTTCGGCGTTGAACTATGATTGCTTGCGTTCAGCAGTGTCCTCCTTGCCTTTCTCATTCTTCTTTTCCAGCTTGATAAAGTCTCCAAGGGTCAGCTCACGGCTTAAGGGCCTCACCATCTTTGATGCGGGAACCTTGATCTTCTCTTCGGTTGCAGGAACAATCAGCTTCACTTTTAAAACATGCTCCAGTTTTGTCGCAAGCAAGTTGTCGGGCGTCATTTTCTTCGTTTCAATCTTTCTCAACAGTGAGACTTTCTCATTTAATTTCTTGCCCAGATCCTCATGGGAGAGCCCCAGTTTCTCTCTTGCCTGCCGTATTTTTGCGTCGAAATCCTCTACTAGCTCTACGGTTGTGTCTGCTGGAGCTTCTGGAGTCTTCTTGGTCTGAAGTGTTAAGGGCGGTCTTGGACCCTTCGGTTTCATTATTGCTCTTGGCTTGGGTTCTTCTTCCCACGTGAGTTTGCCGTGTTTGGAGCACTCAGTGCACACGGTCATCTTTGCTCCTTCGATTATGACCTTGTATGGTTTGCCGCAGATTTTGCGTCCACAGACTTCGCATCGCAAATGCCGACACGCACCTGAACTGTTTTTATTATTGTGGTTGTGTTTATAGTTGTCGAAAAGGAGCTATGCTGACGAACGGTGGGTAAGCTTGGAAAGCGACCTTGCAAGAATTAGAAGCGTGACAGATTATCAATTCGGAAAAGGTGTGGGCAAGAGCCTCTTTCCAGAAAACGTTCAGATCAGCTATTCTCGGAATACTGGCCGAATCCGCCACATCTATCTTGATGGCGAAAGGCTGGCAACCATGCGACCGACAGATGGTCTATTGTCCTTAAGCACTGCTGGCGCAAAGCGGATCGTTGAAAAGGCTCATTCTGCGAAATGCTTTGTCACAGTCAGGGATGACATCGCCATATTCATTCGGGAAGGAGGGGACGTTTTTGCAGTTCATGTATCTGAGGCTGATGATGAGATTCGTGCCAAGGGCGAGGTTATCGTGGTTGATGGAAGCAATCGGGTCTTGGCGGTTGGGCGTGCTCTCTTGTCTGCTGATGAAATGAAGGCTTTTAAGCGTGGGGTTGCTGTCAAGGTTAGACGCGGGTGTGCAGAGGAGCGTTAAGTATTTGAGGTTTAGACTGCAATTGTAGGTTGATTGAGGGTAGTTCTATGCGTGGACGCGTGAATCCCCGTGAAGCAAAACGCATGATGCAACGCATGGGCTTGAACATGGAACAGATTGAAAATGTTGAGGAAGTCATTATCAAAACTAGCAGCAAGGAAATCCATGTTAAGGAACCAGAAGTGTCGATAATTGAGGCTCAAGGGCAGAAGATGTTTCAAGTGGCAGGCGGACAAATCACCGAGAAGGTAGCGGAACGCAAAACTGGGATAACGATAGGCGAAGAAGACGTCAGACTCGTAGCAGATCAAACGGGAAGAAGCTTGGAAGATGCCCGAAAAGCTCTGGAGGAAAGCGGAGGAGACTTGGCTAAGGCAATTCTCTTGCTCCAGTCTTAGGTTTAATCATGCTCGCAACCACCTAAGGCGACCTATATAGCTGGAAGAGATAAGGAAGAATGAAGAGGAATCTTTTCGCAAAAGACGACAAGCCTCTAGTGAGCAAAGTTGCTTTCAAGGGAGATTTGAAGGAATCGATTGATCGTGCAGTTTCTCTCATCGGAGGGATCAAGAAGCTAGTAAAGAAAGGAGAACCTATTCTTCTAAAACCCAACTACAACACTGCTCATCCATACCCGGGATCGAGTGATCCTGATTTCATTAAGGCTGTTATCGAGTTGCTCTATGAGGCTGGGGCTGGGAAAGTCATCGTTGGAGAAAGATCCGCTTACCTTGATACTTGGAAGGTTTTGGAAGAGGCAAGCATCGTCAAGACTGCTAATGAAGCTGGCGCCGAGGTCATAATGTTTGGAAAAAATGGCTGGCGAGTATTGTTCGACCAAAAGGCTTTTCGTCGAGTCAAGGTCCACGGTGGCAAGTACCTCTGTTCAGTTTCAATTGCCAAAGAAGCTTTAGAAATAGACAAGATTGTTTATGTTCCTTTGATTAAGACTCATCACGCTGCAGATTTCACCGGAGCCATCAAACTGTCAATGGGGCTTGTCAAGCCATTCTTTGACCAGCTTACGTTCCACGCTCGAAACCTGCGTGAGAAGCTGGCGGAGCTAATGCTAGTCGTTAAGCCGGACTTGATCATAATGGATGCTAGAAAAGTGTTCATTACTGGCGGACCCGCAAAAGGCGAGTTGCGAGCGCCAAATCTGATCTTGGCTTCTGGCAACCAAGTGGCAGTAGATGTTCAGGGCGTGAAGATACTCCAGAGCTATCCGGATTGTAGTTTGAAAGGAAACGTGTGGGATTTGGTTCAGATCAAGCATGCATTGGAGCTGGGGCAAGGTCCTCATAATGAGGAAGAATACGACGTGGTAGCATCTTAGATTTCAAAGAGCGGTAGCAAGTTATCTAGTGTTCTAGCCACGCGTCTTCTTCGGAAGATTGACTTGGACTGCACTGGTATAACGAAGAATAATGATAGAACAAGGGTTGACGACAATTCTTGATTTGGAGTTTCGGTTCTGCTACAGTGCAATCAGGTTTTTGTGGGGTCTATTGCTAGAAGATGATAGATCAAGGCAGCGGCAACGCCCATTACTCCAAGAGCACTTCCCAAACCCTCATAGTCAAAAGAGAGAAGCGCCAATCCTCCCGCTATTGTCCCAAGAGCAGAACCTAGGTTTATGGCCGCTGAGTCTATTGACATCATCGTGCCCCGGAATTTCGGAATTTGCTCAAGAGTTAGGCTATTCGATGCAGAGGTGACCATGCCGAAAAACCAGCTAGCTGCCAAGTTCAATGTCAAAGAAAGCCACACTTCGGGTACATAAACGTAGGAGATTGTGAACGCACCTGCCAAAAGAGCAGTTGAAACTGTTGAAGGTTTCCTTCCAAGCTTGTTTACGAGGCGACTACTGAACAAGCTACCTAAAGTGTAGCATGCGGCCGCTCCTAGGATTACGACGGATGCAATACTCCTTGATACTGAGAACCGTTGGATAAAGAAGGATGCTCCGTAGATCAGGATTGCCACAAATGCGGCTGATCTAAGGGCATCGCCAATTAGGCAAGCAGCGGCAGATCTGTTTGACAAGACCTCTTTGAAGCCTCTCAGATACGTCTGCCTGTCTATTGCAGGTTGTTGGGCATGTGAGGTGGATCGGAGGCCAACAAAAGCCAACATGAGACCTACAAGCGAAACAGGTATCACAAATACCATGAGCGCAAAGCGCCAACCCCCAATGCCTGAGATTGAAGCAACCACTGGAGCCCCTATGAAGTATGCTAATGACCCACCTGCAACGATCCATCCAACTGCATTTGGTCTCTTCTCTAAAGGCAAATGCTCTCCGATCAGCGTAACAGCCATTGGTGAAACCATAGCCCATCCTAGCCCACTCAAAGAATAGGATACTAGCATCACATTATATTCTGAAGCCAAGAAACAACCCAGTGCTGAGACGTTGATGAACAATAGGCCTATGAGAAGCAGTGACTTGTGTTTGAATCGAACGCTCAAGAACCCCATTAATAGTGCGACGACGACTGCGACAATGGAGTAAGGAGTGTTAATCTGTCCCATGATGCCGACGGAAACATTGAACGTGTTTCCTATGTCGATTAGAAGGAGCGATACTAGGACCCCTAGGGGACCTGCAGCAAAGTAAGACATCGCCAATGAGGGAAGGAACAGCTTTCCATGCGAAACTCTTTCTTCATCAATACTTGAGTTGTCCGCCATATTCTGTGACTACTCCACAAACCATACTCCAACGAACATGCTCCTACTTTTGTTTGCATAGCTTCAAGTCTCGATTAGTGTTCAGCGCTATTAAGAATTTCTTGCATGAAAAAGCTGAATGCCCTCTGTGGGTGCAATCCGATGTCACCTAAAGGTTTAATCCCTCGCTCTAATCATTAATATTGCGGCAGGCTTGTCCATGTCAGAAGAAGAGAAGCAGGAGAAGAAAAAGAAGAAGCAATCGGCCGCTCTTGTGCCGGAGAGAGTTGAAAGCGAGAGCTTCTATGAATTAATCGGAGTCCTAGAGGAACTGGAAAAAGAGGGAAAATATGTTGACGTGCAAGTCTGTCCGCAATGCAAGAGTCCCAAGGTTCGCCGAGTGAAAACTATGAGCGGGGACTTGTGGGGGCATATGGGAATACTTCCTGTAAAGTTTGAGTGTGAAGAATGCGGGTGGAGAGCGCGCTTGGTTTTGAACGCAACAAACAAGTCTACGACGGTCAAGGATGCTGCAATAATGGCTGAGGAATCAGAGCTTCAGAATTCAAAGAAGAAAAAGTTAGGGTGAAGTCGAAGACTGGCCCAGACAATTCCGTTGAGCCATCCGCAATCTACTGTTTCGGGATTAGTCTTTTCAAGGCATAAGGACAGCATAGGACCTCTGTTTCGACTTTCTCCAGATACTCCAATAGCTTTGCTTTGAGCATGGCTAATGCTTCGCTGTTTCGTTGAATCTCTTTTACGTGGAAATCTTCAACCTCAAAGACTTCCTCTCTCGGATGCAACACCATCGCTGCTACGATCTGCATCTTGTCGTCTTCTATCACGTAGTAATGTTGAGCTACGATTTCCAAATGATCTAGCGTATGCTGCTTGGCTTCTGTGTAGCCCTTGCTTGGATCTTTGTCATGATCCAAAGCCACCATTCTCGCAACGGTTTCCACATCTTCCACCTTCATGTTACGGATACTAAGCATGAAACATCACCTCCTCCCAAGTGCAAAATTTTTCCAGCTAAACTATCCAGTAACTATGATATCTAGCCTAAGCGAGCAACAACTGTGGGGATTTCATCCAACCGCCCCCTGCAAAAGGGCGCACCAAATAACTTTCTGTTGCGCTGATATAAGATTTACGCGAGCGTGGCTAGCCCAAGTGAAAGGTATCTCAGTCGAATTTAAGTTAGGGTTCATGCAATACTGTGGATCGAGGCTCATCAACAAGTGTTTGATGTCGTTCCAGTGGGACACTTCAGCATCGATTCCATCTTCCTACCTGACAGACCATCACCCTTCGTAGTTCTGGGCGGATCAGCGGCTTACGTTTCTCTTGCTACCAGACGCTTGGACGCAAGAGTTGCTGTCGTGTCTAAGGTTGGTGGCGATTTTCCTGAAGCTTACCGATGGTGGCTTGGACAGGAAGGCATCAACTTGTCTGGGCTAGTCAAGGTAGAAAATGCACAGACCACACGTTTCGAACTGAAATACAATAGTGACTTTTTGGAACGAACGTTAGTGCTTAAGAATAGAGCCCCACCCATAACGGTTGATGATTTGCCAAACCCTTTGAAAGCTTTCGCCATACACATTGCTCCAATAACTGGCGAAATCACATACGAGGTTGCGGAGAAACTGAAGGGTCACGCAGACGTTTTGTCTCTCGACCCGCAAGGACTTGTGCGGGCTTTTGACCAAGACGGAAACGTCACGTATGCTTCGATGGCAAACAAGCACATACTGGGGCTTGTTGACATTTACAAGTCATCCTTGAACGAAATCAAAGCAGTCACCGATCTAACAGATCTGGATTTGGCCATAAAGGGTGTTCATGATTGCGGAGTCAAGATAGTCATCGTTACTTTGGGCGCAAAAGGTGCCGTGTTGTCTGTTGAGGGATCTCGTTATGATGTTCCAGCATGTACTCCCAACAAGATTGTTGACCCCACCGGAGCTGGAGATGCTTTCATAGGAGGCTTTCTGGCTGAGTACGTTAATGGCGAAAACATTCTGCGATGCGCATGCGTAGGCTCTGCAGCCGCGTCATTTGTAGTTGAGGGAATAGGACCTACGTCTTTTGGCGACAAGACACAAGTTTATCAGAGGGCGCGTGAACTTTATGAAAAGGAAATTAAGCAATGACGTATATTGTATTCCGTCACAATCATAAGGCCTAGGAGTGTCGAACGTTGGGACGCGTTGACAAAGGCGTAAAATGCAGCGTTACAGGCTGCGGTAGCGAAGCTATTCGCTCACTCTCCGCTGATAAGGTCAAAGCGGCAGGTTTGAAAGTTGTCAGCGAGAGACGTGCTTACCTGTGCAAGGAACATTACAAGGAGTTCAAGAAGAAGACGAAGAAAGACAAGCAGCTTGAGAAGATGCGGTATATGGGTTAAGCGAGTGGTCGGATCATGCGAATACTGCAGCTACATTCCAGTTTCATTGAATACAAGCCCGTTCAGAAAGAAATAGCCATGGCTGAAGAAGCTGAAAAGAAACCCGTTCGCTTGGACGAGATTGTTGTGCTGTTCACGGCAGTCGAAGAAGGCGACGACAAGGGAGCAGCCCAAAAAGCCATTGACGAAGTTCAAGCCTTTCTTGAGAAGTTGAAAGTGAACCGCATCCTAATCTATCCATACGCGCACTTGAGCAGCAATCTAGCCAAGCCAACTGAAGCGCTGAAAATAGTCAAAGCCATGGAAACCTACGCGAAAGATAAGGGCATAGAGACCTATCGTGCGCCATTTGGCTGGAACAAGCAATTCACTATATCAATAAAGGGTCATCCGCTTGCCGAACAATCTCGACAAATCGGGATTGTCAAGAAAGCGGAAGAAAAGGAAGAGCGGAAGAAAGAAGAGGAGGCTGTTTCAGAGGCAGCAAAGGCTGAAGAAAAGCTAGAATCTTTCTGGCATATTCTAGAACCAGATGGAAAAATGACGCCAGTAGAGGATTTCAACTTCAAAGGGCACGAAAACCTTGAAAAATTCGCAAAATACGAAATATCAAAAGTGAGAGCAAGCCAGCAAATGCCACCCCATGTGCTCCTGATGAAGAGGCTTGAAATAGCGGATTATGAGATGGGAAGCGACCCTGGAAACATACGCTGGTACCCGAAAGGGCGACTGATCAAGTCGTTGCTTGAACAGTTTGTCACTGCCAAGATGAGCGAGTATGGAGCGATGGAAGTTGAAACGCCCATCATGTACGATCTTCAGCATCCAAGTCTAGCTGACTATTTGAACCGTTTTCCCGCAAGGCAGTACTTGCTGAAATCTGAGGATAAGGAGCTTTTTCTGCGCTTTGCCGCGTGCTTCGGGCAGTTCCTCATGGTTCACGACGCCCAGTCCTCATACAAGCAGATGCCTTTGAAGGTTTATGAGTTGACTCGCTACAGCTTCAGACGAGAAAAAAGCGGCGAAGTCGTAGGCTTGAGGCGTCTTAGAGCCTTCAGCATGCCTGACTGCCACGCTTTCTGCGTGGACTTGGAGCAAGCCAAGAAGGAGTTTGTGATAAGGTTCAAGTTGTCCGCACAGATTCTCGAAGAAATAGGCTTAACAAAAGATGACTATGAGGCGGCAATACGTTGCACAAAGGAATTCTATGAAGAAAACGAGAAGTTCATAGCTTCCTTGGCTAACACGTTTGATAAGCCTGTTCTGGTGGAGATGTGGAAGCAACCATTCTTCTATTTCAGGCTCAAGTGGGATTTCAACTTCGTTGACAATCAAAACAAGGCAGCTGCTCTTTCCACAGACCAGATTGATGTTGAAAACGCGAAAAGATACGACATTAATTATGTTGACGAGAAAGGCGAGAAGCATCATCCGCTGATTTTGCACTGTTCCCCGAGCGGGGCGATAGAAAGAGACGTCTACGCCTTGTTGGAAAAAGCTTACAAAGATCAGAAGAATGGCAAATCACCTATGCTCCCAATGTGGCTATCACCAACGCAAGTGCGCCTAATTCCTCTTTCAGAGAAATTCATGGAAGACGTTGAGAAAATGGCAAGAACGATAGAGAATCATTGTATTCGTGTGGATATTGATGATAGGCAGCTGACTTTGCAGAAGAGGGTTAGAGAAGCGGAGATGGAATGGGTTCCTTGCATAGTCGTTGTGGGGCAGAGAGAAGTTGAGTCTGGAATATTGCCCATCAGGGACAGGAAGACTAAGGAAATGCGTAAGATGAAATTGGAGGAATTGATAGGCGAGATTGAAGAGTTAATGAAAGGCAAGCCTTTCAAGCCACTGCCGTTGCCAAAGTATCTCTCAAAAAGACCACAATTCTATGGTTAACAATAATGGAAATGACCGCTTTCTTGCAAAAACTATATCAAACCTTGATTTCATAAATTAACTCTCCGATTCAGGGGACAAGATAATGGAGAAAGAATTGCAGGTCTACATCGACGGCACATTCTATCCAAAATCTCTAGCAAAGGTTTCAGTCTTTGATCATGGACTCTTGTATGGCGACGGCGTGTTCGAGGGAATCCGCGCATATGGTGGTTCAGTCTTCAAGCTCAAAGAACATGTTGACAGACTTTACCGCTCGGCTCACGTGATCATGCTTGACATTACAATGACAAAAGAACAGATGATACAAGCAGTCTTGGAGACATTGCGAAAGAATAACCTGAAGGATTCTTACATCCGCCTTGTAGTAACGAGAGGAGTGGGTGACCTCGGCTTAAACCCGAAGAAGTGTCCAAAGCCAACAATAATTGTGATAGCGGACACAATAGCGCTACACAAAGGTGGAGCCAAAGAAGATGGTATTACTGCTATGCTTTCATGGGTTAAAAGAGATCCTGTGGATGCAACATCCCATGAGATAAAGTCGCTCAACTATCTCAATAGTGTGCTGGCAAAAATCGAAGCTAACATAAGCGGCGTCGACGAAGCCATATGTCTGGATAAGAATGGTTATATATGCGAAGGAGTGGCTGAAAACATATTCATAGTGAAAAATGGAAAACTATTCACTCCGCCAAGCTATACGGGCGCACTGCCAGGAATAACAGCTGAAGAAGTAATGAAGCTCGCAAGAAGGCTGGGTTATGAAGCCACAGAAAAGAACATTACCCCATTTGAACTATTCAATGCTGAAGAAGTATTCTTCACAGGAACCGCAGCCGAAGTAGTACCAGTCAGAGAAATAAACAAGCGAAGCATAAACAGCGGAAAACCAGGACATATGACCAAGAAGCTAATGGAAGAATTCGCAAGACTGGTTTCAGATCCTAAGGAAGGAATTCCAATCTATAAGTAGAACTACGCCCCGAAAAGCCCTTGATCCGGTCTAACCATGATTTTTCATGAAACGCTCGATCTCGTCAAGGGCTTGTTCGAGAGTTTCTATTGGCGGAAGAATGACTCCTCTTACGTGTCCCGCACCGTAGACTGGGTCGAATCCTGATCCATGGACGAAAAGCACGCCAGTTTCTTTCAAGAGATCAAGTGCGAACTCCATGTCGGTTTTCCACTTGGACCTAACAGCATGGATTTTCGGGAAAATGTAAAACGCTGCTTCTGGTTTTGCGCAGCTTATGCCGTTAATCTCATTCAGTCTTTTCCAAGCGTAATCTCTTCTTTGCCTGAGTTTTCTGACTGTTTCCTTTATGTGCTCTTGTGGCCCGTTCAATGCGGCTACTCCTGCCTTCTGAACTGGAGTGTTCGCGCAGAGCCTTATTCTCGCTTCCTTCTCGATGCCTTGCTTCAACTCTTGTAGCTCGTCGCCTTGACTGTGGAAATATAAGTAGCCCAGTCTCCATCCCGTCATTAAGTAGGCTTTTGAGAACCCATTTAACCCGATCACGGGAACATCCTTTGCCAAGTGAGCAGTGCTGACTAGCTTTTTCTCAAATACTATCTGGTCATAAATCTCGTCTGACAAGATTGGAAGATCATGCTCACCTGCTATGTTCACTATTTCCTTTACGGTTTTCTCTTCGTAAAGTGCGCCGCAAGGATTGTTCGGGTTTATGATCACGATTCCTTTTGTTTTCTTTGAGATTTTCCTTCTCAAGTCGTCTGTGTTGGGTTCCCACCCGTTTTCTTCAACAGTTTCATATGTCACAGGTTTACCGCTAAAGAATCTAGCGTAAGAAATGTAAGGTGGATAGGTTGGTCCAGGCAAAAGGATTTCGTCTCCAGCGTCGATGAGTGCCGCCATGACCATTTGAATGCCCTCGGAGATGCCTTGTGTTATGATCACGTCTTCAGCAGAAACGTCAACATCGTTGACTCTTTTCTCCTTCTGGCTTATTGCTTGTCTAAGCTCTGGCAAGCCTTCAGAGGCAGAATAGAAGTTCGCCCCTTCTTCGACTGCTTTCGCCAAAGCCTGCCTAATGTGCTGTGGCGTTTCAAAATCGAAGGCAACTGGATCTCCAATGTTGAGATAGTAGATCTTCTTTCCTGTCTTTGCGACTTGTTTTGCGTGAACCAGAACGTCGCGGATGGCGTACTCGATGGTTTTTACTCTGTCAGTTACCTTTACCTTGGTCAAGGTTCAATCCTTCCGAGAATCAAGGGTTTTGTTTCTAAAAGAGATAAAGGTTATGGGTTGAGCTGTGGGATTGGGAACGTTTCCGTTATGCCGAAGCCTTCTGCCGTGAACACGGTGACTGTCAAGGTTTGCGAGGGGTAAGAGGCCCAAGCAAATGGGCAGATTATTGTCACATTCGCGCCTATCATGAGCATAGTTCCGTTCGGGGCAAGTTGAGGGTTGGTCAGTGTCCCGTCTGCCCATATGGTTTTGCCTTCCACGTTGAAGGTTATCATCGTGATTGTCACGTTTTGGGTTGAGAAGATTGTGTTCATGACTGTAACGTTGGCATAGGGAATCCCTTCGGTTGAGTTGCCGAAAGTGACATCTGGAATTCTAAGGTCAACGGAAGGTAATGTTATGTTTTCTGAGGCAAGCAGTCCATTTGGGTCATATATAGTGATGTTTGCTGTTGTGCCTCTGAGGCTTGACCAATCGAATGTGCAGTTCAGTTGTCTGTCTTCGCCGATAGGCACTACTTGTGGCGTAAGATCTGTTACGTTATCGTTGAGCTTTATTTGGGTGATGTTGGTATCTTGAGCTGAGCCTGCCATGTTTGTAACGTTTACCATGAAATATCCAGTGTTCGTCAGGTTGAAGTCAAGAGCTTTTATCTTGAGAATAACCGATGGTGGTGTTCTTACCGTTCTCGAAACTGCAGCGAATTCCTGAGCCGTGTACACCTCTATCGTGATAATTTCGTTTCGAACATTCTGCCAATTCCATATGCAATGTGCAAAAGTAACTGATGAACTTGTGTTAAGTTGATAAGGCGTGTCGAATGGAGGAGTTGTTAAGCTGCCATTTATGAAGCCGGTTTCATTGGCATGAAGGATTTTGATGCTTGATATGCTGACATTCGTAGCTGTTGCTGGGTTGGTGAGCGTTATGTTCATTTCCTGAGAGTTTGTTTCATCGAATACGACGTCGGCTATGCGCAGCAGAAGGCGCGCTGATGAATTCGCAGTCAACTCAGCATAGTAACCTTGACTTGTCTCAGCTCGAATTATAGGGGTCAGTATGTTTTCTAAGTCGTAGGTGAATAGGAACTGAACAGCCTCCCCCATCGTCAGGTTTACCGGAAGTGCTGGTGTGAGAACATCAGGGTCGTTTCGACTGAGAAGGATCCTAGTCACGGTGAGGTTTATCGCTGAGTTTGGATCGTTTTTAACCGTAACGTTGAATCGTTTGCTGCTGACCGCCGGGTCTAGATCAGTATCAAGATCGAGCTTAGCAAATGGAAGTTGGACTTTTTGGCTTACACCCGTGGCATTCGTTGTGGAGACATGGACTGTTACTGTTTTGCCGACCAGTCCGCTCCAGTTTTCTAGGCATTTTATGGTCTTTGACGTGGCCTTTTCAATCATTATGGGCAGACTATCTGGAGAAGTATCTGTTATGTTAATCAATCCAGCGCTTCCCTCGACTTCAAGATAAATCTGAGTTATGTTTGTCGCAGATGGCGAGTGTGAGGGATTCATAATTGTTAGGTTGAAATAATCGGCATGCTCAATTGGGAAGTTGACTTCCGTTATGGCCAATTCCGTGCCTTGGGGTTCATAGTAAAAGCTTGAAAGAGTCCACATGTATGATATCAGTCCGCCGATTATCATGAAGCACAAAATCAGCAAGATTGCCAAAAGTGTTGAAATTGCCTTCTTTTCTTTTGTGAAACGCAAATTCTTTCCCTCAGTTTGAATAATTGGTGTTAAACATATTTCCTAGGAGTAAATAAGCGTTCTCTCTTAGGTTTTCAGCGTTTACCCCATGTTTTTGGGTCACTTGCGTTTCCGGAAAGGGGTTGCTTCATCAATCTGGCATACAAACTTGAAGCCTTGTTCTACTAGTTTTTGTGCGTCAGCAGAGCAAGTAGCAAACATCACGAAGCGATCTCGAGCAGTTGAAAGTTTGCATTTGAACGAGCTTTACAGAACGGGCTTGGCAAGTAAGAGAAAACGAAGCCGCAGCAGAGTCTTCATGCTTAAGGAGGAATATAGTGCCAAAGGGTAAGCCGTGGACCAAGGAAGAGGAGCAGACGCTCATCAAACTTGTTGGGCAGAGTAAGATAGTTGATGTCATTGCGAAGGTTTTAGGCAAGACTGAAAACGCGGTTTACATAAAGGTGCGGCGGCTAGGCCTTCGAGTAGAAGAAGAAAGTGAAACGAATCGACTTTCTTCTTCTACTCGTTCAAAATTGCCTGGCGAGTTGCCAAGCATCGAGACTGTTATGAAGCGTTTGAGTGCTGCCCTGCAAGCCTTGAGCAGCCTAGCATCGTTACCAGATACGACGCAATAGTACTTGACGAAGTACAAAGCATAAAGGGAGACAGTGCAGGCGAGGTTATTGCTGGCTTGAGAGTCTACCTCGAATCTGGCAGATTCAGCCGTGGCAAGACAATGGGCACCTCGGAATGTGGTTTCGTAATGATGGGCAACATCAGCCTAGACGAAAATAGAAAACCAATACATGTTGATGACGGCCTGTTCAACGAAATTCCAAACTTCTTGAGAGAGACTGCCTTCATTGACCGTATACATGGACTGATATCCGGATGGGATCTGCCCCGAGTGACGAAGGACACACCGTCAAGATACTTGGGCTTCAAAGGGGACTTTTTCTCAGAGATACCACACTTGCTGAGAAAGGATGTGCGCTTCGCCGACTACGTTTCCATAAATATGCAACTTGAAAACTGTCAAGATTTGAGAGATAGGAAGGCAATAACGCGCTTAGCAACAGGTTTCATGAAGCTACTATTCCCAAGCCTAGGGCCCACACATGAGGATTTCGTCAACTATTGCGTGAAACCTGCCGTCGAGCTCAGGCAGCGAGTGAGAGACGAACTCCATAAGATGGATCCTGAATATCCTGAGGTCGCAATAGGGGTCCCTACGTAGGCGCGCGCGTCCATATCCTTGCAAGGAAATATTCAGAAAATACCCAAGAAAATCGACAGAAGTATTTTGATTTCGGAAGAAACAGAATCTTGGACTTTGATAGGCTGTTGACAAACCTACGTAACTCTGCTAATGATTTCATACCAAGAAATAACCTTGCACGAAGAATCTGTAGTTTGGCAGAAGGATTCAAAGAAGACGCAAATGAGATGACTCATTCGCTATATCACATTGCGAGCAAAAAGGAAGTTGATGAAAGGAATTTCCAGCAGATACTAGACCTAATATCGGAGCTTGAAAAAAGTATAGCAACATCAACTTGAAGTAGACTGCGGAAAAGTTATAGCTGAACCGAATCAAAACTATTTTATCCATTTAATGTTGGTGCTAAGTTGGTGCTACTATGGTCGATGTTTCAACACTCCTGACATTGGTTACGTCTGCGACTGTGGTGGTAGTCATCATCTATTATGCCTTCCAGACCAAAACTAGAACTAGACTGAGAGAAAACCTGCTCAAGGTCAAGAACGACATTCTGCAGGCTGAAAAGGAGTTCGCTTCGCTGTATAATAGTCCACGATATTTTTCCAAGAGAGATATGCATCTTTGGAAGCAGAGATGGAGTCACATAGCCCAACTTGTCGAACAATGTGTAAGAAAGAGAAATTTAGACTTGGATTTCCAAAATTCAATTACTACAGTCGCTGATGTTTTCCAAAGAGGTGAGCGATTGCTAGAGAAACGCAACGCTGCGTTCATTGAGAAGGAAATCGTTGCATTCAAGGACTTTTTTGACAGCGTCGAATCTTATCCCCTAACTGCTTGTCAAAGGAGGGCGATTGTCATAGACGAGCATAGTAGCCTAGTAATTGCTGGTGCTGGAACGGGAAAAACATCTACAATCGTTGGAAAGGCAGGTTACCTGATTAAAAAAGGACTTGCAGCACCAGAGGAAATTCTGTTAATAGCTTTCAACAGAGACATTGTATCAGAGATGGATGAACGCGTCTATTCCAGACTCGGAATTAGGCTCAATGTGAGAACTTTCCACAGTCTTGGGTTAGACATTATTGCCGAGTCAGAAGGAGTGAAACCCTCTGTCTCGGAACTTGCAGGAGACCGAGTTAAGCTTCCAAAGAGAATCCTTGAATTCATTAAGACCCGTATGGAAGACGAAAGCTTTTCAAAACTCGTAAACGAATACTCCCTGTTCCATTTCTCGCCCTACAAGAGTGTGTTCGAATTCGGTTCCTATGGGGGATACATTGAATATCTGAAGAGATTCGATATTCGCTCCCTTAAAGGTAACAGCGTCAAGAGCTTCGAAGAATGCGACATAGCAAACTTCCTTTATGCCAATGGAATAGACTATGCATACGAAAAACCCTACGAAGTGAAAACAGCTGACATGGGACATCAACAATACAAACCAGATTTCTTCCTTCCAAAATACGGAATATACATAGAGCATTTCGGCATAGACCGTGAAGGTAGAACTGCACCCTACATCTCACCCATAAGATATAATGATGAAATGAAGTGGAAAAGAGACATCCACAGAGAACACAAAACAACACTTGTCGAAACCTACAGTTACGAGAGACAAGAGGGAAAACTCATCAGTAACCTCGAAGAGAAGCTTCGCAACAGAGGAGTTGCGTTTAACCCGATACCAAGCGAACAGCTATTTGATGAACTGAACGAACTTGGCAAGGTAAGTCCTTTCGCTCTGTTGCTGTCTACATTCCTCAACTTATTCAAATCGTGTGGGAAAACTCTCGATGAGCTAAGGAATCATGTCGACGCTGGAGATACAAGAACAAGGATGTTTCTGGACATATTCTCAAAGGTCTATGAAGACTATACGTCATATCTTCAAAAAACTGGCGAGATTGACTTTAATGACATGATAAACATGGCTACCAGTTATGCCAGACAAAAAGAGCAATTATCCAAATTCAAGTATATTCTGGTTGACGAGTTTCAGGACATATCCCAGAACAGATACAGATTTCTAAAATCAATACTGGACCAGAACTCCGCCAAGCTCTTCTGCGTTGGTGATGACTGGCAGTCAATCTATCGTTTTACGGGCAGCGACCTTTCGATAATGCTTGATTTTGAGCAGAGATTTGGGTTCTGTGAAAGGAGTTTTCTAGAAGAGACTTTTAGGCTAAACGATAAACTATGTGATTTCTCCTCAAAATTCGTCCTGCAAAACCAGAATCAGATAGAAAAGAAAATCACAAGCAAAAAGAAAGTGCAGAAACCAGCTGTAACGGTCATCAAAGGGAAAACGGAGAACGCATTGGCAGAAATAATCCACGAAATAAATCAAAGGACTGAAGGAAAGGAAATCATCTTCATAATCGGTCGATACAACTACCTTGAACCAAAAAACCTCTATGAAATGGCTGAAAGGTATCCAAAACTAATGATAAAGTATACAACGGCTCATAGTTCGAAAGGACTCGAAGCGGATTATGTAATCATGATAGGGTTAAGAAGCGGAGAGCTTGGTTTTCCATGTCAAATCACGGATGACCCAATCCTCAATCTGGTATTGGCTAGGGAAGACCTCACTGCAAACGCTGAAGAGAGGCGGCTTTTCTATGTGTCGATAACAAGGGCAAGGAAGCACGTTTATTTGGTTGTTGATGACAGGCATGGAATCTCAACATTCGTTTCCGAAATCCAAAGAGATGGATACGAAATAAACGTAGTCGGAAATAACGGAAAAGACTCAAGCTGCCCCCTCTGCGAAACTGGGAAAATAGTCCTACGAAAAGGGAAATATGGTGAATTTCATTCCTGCAGTAACTACCCTTATTGCGAATACAAGGAACGCTGACTACGTGATTGTCGTATGTATGAGATAAAACTAGCGTAACTTCTATCAGTCTTTTTAAGCCAGTTTTCTGGTTTTGCTGTGAGGCTTGCAGAGAATCATACTATCATAAAAAACACCATGCTAAAGAACTAAAGGAATGTAGGCTTAGTCCTAAAAAAATCATTTCCCCTACTTAGTGCATCTGACATATGGTTTCGCTACCGTGTATTCGAGACAGAAGGGTTTCTTTCCTCTTTTGCATCGAATATATGGCATGACCACCTTACATTTCGTCATCGTAGTTTCTCCAATACTTGTTTTCGCTTGGACTGTTTAAAAGCTTTAGCTTTTCTGTTTCGCACCTGCACTATGATGACATCTACCTTAAACTTTTATACGCATAGACCTAACTACTTTTCACTAGAAGGTGTCAATATTGAGTGGCAAAGAAAAAGAGCTACTCGGGAAATTAGACGTTCTAGCTGGGAAGATAGATACTTTGACTATCGTGACAGCAAACCTAGCTAATCAACATCAGAAGGCTCTTGAAGGTAAGACTCAGACAGAGCAGATTCAGATTCTATCCAAAAGAAAACTTCCCAAAGAAGCTATTGCGTTGATAGTCGGCACAACTCTCGAAACCGTTAGCGTCAGATTGAGCGAAATGAAGTCAAAGAAGAAAAAAGAGGATTCTCCACAAGAAAAAGAAGGAAGTGAAAAATGATGATGAATGAAAAGCAATTTGAGCAAATCATGAGTAGACTTGACACACTAATCAAGATAACTGCCATAAGTGCTTTTCAAGGCAAGTCAATGACAGATGTAGTCAGCATCCTTTCAGAACTTGGTTTTGGAAACAAAGACATAGCAATGATTCTTGGAACGTCCGCCGCTTATGTTGCCAATGTTAGGTCTGCGTTGAAGAAACAACGAGCAAAGAAAGAGAAGACAGAGGAGAAAGACGACAGCAAGGAAGCTGAACGGAAATGATGAGCCCAGAGCAGTTTGAACAAGTGGCTCAGAAACTTGATACCATAATCAGACTTGTCGCTGGCAACTTGCTTAAAGATGCAGAGAGTAAAACACAGAAAGTTGAAATCCTCTATGGGCTTGGAATCTCGACAAAGGAAATCGCAAGACTTGTGGGAACGACAGAAGGAAGTGTCGACACTATGAAGAAAAGGCTCAGAAAAAGAGCAAAAGCACACAAGGACAAGCCAATAGGTGGAGAAGAATCTGTCGAGAATTGACCCAATAGTATTCGACACAATTTGGAAAAAGGCAAAGGAAGAGCATCTCAAAATAACAGAAAGAGCAGTTTACAATAGGATTCAAGCCGTTAGGAAAGAGTATAGAAACACCATCTCTCCTCGAATGGCGGCTTATGTTCTTGCTTCGACAATGGAGATAGATGTTTACAAAATAATCAAAGACAAGAATGAACTGGACGAACTAAGGGACTTGCTTTCACGAACACTTCTTCGAAATGTTCTGAAAGAAACGGTTCCGCAAGTTCTTTCTAAGAAAAGAAAGGCTCCAAAGGGGAAGCCTAGTAGGAGAATTTTCATAGTCCACGGCAGAGATTTGAAACCAGTCAAAGAACTCAAGACCATGCTCGAACAATTCGGACTAAAGCCCATTGTTCTTCATGAACAGCCAAGCGGTAGTATAACAGTTTTTGAGAAACTCTGGAAATACTCAAACGTGGGCTATGTTTTCGTAATACTCACACAAGATGATGTCGGATACTGCCAAAGTGAAGTTGAATATTTGTTCTCAACACAAAAGAAGAAACATCCAGTATTGTCTGATATTCGTCCCTTCATCAAGGATGTGTTCTTTGGAGCGGCAATGGATAATCTTGACGAGTTCTTCACTTTGTTGAAAGAGAGAGCACGTCAAAATGTTGTCTTAGAGTTTGGATATTTCGTGGGTTTTTTAGGTCAGAAGAAAGTGTTCTGCTTGTATAAGGGGGATATTGACTTGCCTTCGGACATGAGGGGCATACTTCATGCACAATTCA
>JBGQME010000023.1:0-19088 GCA_041500425.1 Bathyarchaeia archaeon
AAATCCTCTGGAAAAATGAACTAAAATGTCAAAAATAGGCCAAAATCAACACGAACGCCGCGGAAGAAGCAGGTGAAGGAACGGGTGCAGGGTTGCCTAGCCTGACAGGTCTTTTGCGTGAGGTGGCTTCTGCAAAAGCTTTCGGAAGTTGAAGATAACCCGCCTCTGGAAGCTGGAAACAACCAGCACGCCAGTCCATGGCGTGATAGCTTCGGACAGACTTGGATTCCTGCTGCCACGTTTGGAGAATGGCGGTTGGAGGGGTTGTCTCTTGTTTTCTTGGCGGGCGAGTTATTGCTAGTTCGCGGTATTACTGTGAAGCAATAATAGATTTTTTATATTACTTTGCGCAATCATATTATTTTGTGCAGTCTGGATTTGTCGTGATTTTGAACTTGTCAGATAGTTCTTCAGCGGATTGTACTGGGCGGCTGTTGCCGTGTCGGAGGCGGTGAGCGGTGACGAAGGGGAAGCCTTGGACGGTTGAGGAGGAGTTGAGGCTTAAGGAGCTTCTTGAGGATGGGCTGCCTGTTTCAGGTATTGCCGCTATGCTTTCGAAGACGAAGGTGGCTGTGAGTATCAAGCTGAGGCGTCTCGGACTAAAAGATGATAGTGCGCAGAAAAAGGCTGTATCATCATCTTCTAGTCGCGGGTTGGAGTTGCCGGCTGAGTTGCCTACGGTTGAGGAGGCTGCGAGGATTTATGCTGGGGCGATGCAGGCTATGATGAAGCCTGGGGTCAGTAGGGCTGACTTGCAGAAGTGGAAGACTTTGGCGGATGTAGCTTGGAAGTACAGGGAGTTTATGGCTGATCTCATTCATTATAAGGAGTTGGAGAAGGAGTGTGTCGAGTGGAGGAGGAAGTACGAAGAACTGAGCAAGAAGTATGAGGAGATGAGGAGGAAATATGAAGAACTCCAGGCAAAAAGCAAAGACCTTTAAGCTAGGTTATTGGGAGTTGCAACGTTCGGGTATCCAGCATTCGATCGAGGCGATAGAGGCAAGCGATGAAGAGTTGTTTCAGAGTTTGGCCAGCGATCCGCTTCGTTTCTGCAAGGAGATTCTGCTGTTTGAACCGACGGAGTATCAGAGGAAGGTTGTTGAGCTTTTTGGGAAGAAGCAGTTTATGGCCCTTCGGTGGTGCAGGCAGAGCGGAAAGAGCCTGACGGTTTCGGCTTTGCTTCTGTATTATGCGTTGACGCACCCTAAAAGCGAGATTGCGGTTGTCGGGCCAAGCTGGCGGCAGACGAAGCTTAACATCAGGCGGATGGCTGGGCTGCTGGAAAACGTGAGGGGTGATCTGAATTTCAAGCCGCAGAGGACAGCAATTCACTTCAAGAACGGGTCTACGATTGAGGCCTATCCGAACAATCCTGACACTATTCGGGGACCGACGCTGAATATCGTCTGGTGGGATGAAGCCGCGTTCACGCCGAACGATGTCGACCTCTACGACGCCATACTGTTTACGCTGGGAACTACGGATGGCAAATTAATCGCAACAAGCACGCCGTGGAATTCAGGCAGCATATTCTGGAAGATGTGCAATCATAAGGATTGGAGTGACTTCGAGCGAAGCCATGTTCCCGTTGAAAAGGCAACCGTTCCCCTCGGTCCTTTGAAGCCGAACATGATCGAGAAGATCAAGAAGCAGTTCGGCGAGGATCCTTCCCGTTGGCGCCGTGAAATGGAAGCGGAGTGGGCTGAAGATGAGGATGTGTGGCTGCCGCAAAGCTTAATCGTCGCATGCGTCGGAACCAAGAAAAACTGCGGGGAAGATCTGCAGCCCTGGAATCCGGAGCAGGGCTACGAGGGCGACCTTTTCGCTGGGTTAGACTTGGCGCAAGTGAGAGACTACTGCGTTTTCAGCGTCATCCAGCGCTTGAATGATCGGCTTTTCCTGCGTCACTTGAAGATTTTCAGTCAACCGACGAAGTATGCGAATGTTCTGGGTTATGTGAAGATGCTTCAGGATCGTTGGGGCGGGTTCTCAAAGATGCGTGTTGACTTCACGAAGGAAGGTCCGAGCATAATCAGCGATATGACTGACGCAGGAATCAAGAATGCTGAAGGGGTGAATTTCAGTGTTCCGCGGAAGAGCGAAATGGCTAATCTCTTGAAACAGCGAATGTCAGATCAGAGGTTTTTCTATCCGCTTCTCACCTGGGAGAAGCCATACCGCAGCGACGTCTGCACAGAACTCAATGTTGAGCGGTATGAGCTCCGGAAGGATGGGACGATAGCGTTGAATCACCCGATGGGTACGCATGACGATGTGTTTTGGAGTTTGGCGCTGGGCGTTTACGCTACGGTTGACATGAAGCCTGTGGACATTGAGGCGATGAGATTTGGATAGCCGGATAGCTTATTTCCATTCGGGTTCCTAGATCATGGGAAGATGGAAATGAAAGACTTGCCAAACGGGTTGGCCTCATCTAACGTAAGCAAGATAGCGAAAAGGCTGAGAAAGAACTTGGGATTAAAGACTGGATCGAAGGATCAGCTGAAAAATGAAAACCAAGACTCCCAATAAGCTCTGAATGCCGAGAATTTAAACGTCAGCCACGAATTCTGGTGCGGGGGATTAGGTTTATACTGCCGTTTAAAACTGTCAAGTTGTACGTAAGTTCCAGTTTTCTCCGCTGTTCCAGAACTTAAATACTTTGTCTACCATTTTCTTCAACTGGAGGCCCAGTTCTGATGGTGAGCCAGATCCGCACGTTTGCCGAAGCAATCGTAAAAACATTCGATGAGATATTCGCCGAGATGACAAAGCATCAAGCACCAAAAGGAGAAGGTAATGAACGGGTGCTAAGAACGTATCTAAAGGACATTCTATTCGTCAGAGAATTGGAATGGCTTCCAAACAAGCTGATATATGGAGAGATGCTGGACCTTTATGCCTATGACATCATCAACTACTTGGTACTCTACATTGAAACAAAGACCCCTAACATTATCAACCTTGCAGAAAATGAAATCTCAAAATTCGAACGCAAGCTACAGAGCCTAGGAACTTGTGAATATGGAATAATCACAAATGGACACAAGTTTGTTGTTTACAAATGCTACTTGGAGAGAGGAATACCAAAGATCGCACAACAGTTTTCCCTGAACTTGGACGACCTTCGCACTGAAATGAAAAAACAGGGACTGTCTGACGCGTCGGTCAAATTGATTTCGGATGTGTTCTATCAATTCAAATATTCTCAATATCTAGGCAATCTTGAAGAGCCTTTTGCATCATACTACGGAAGCATTACACCCACCATTAGTGATCGAAATTCAATAAATCTGTTTAGCAGGCAACTCAGGCAGGCTGTAGATGTCTTGGCAGGGATTTTTGAACCATTTTTGGATATGCTGTACCACACGAGAATGAAGATAGGAGGCACAGACGGTAATTTCTTCACTATTGATGAACCATTGAGTGACTGGAGCACCTATTCAGGCAAAGTTCCTCCGATTCTTATGATGGAAGTCCTCAATGGAACAGTCCAGCGACTTCTTAAACTCAGACAAGAAAGCCGCTTGAGCGATGCTGTGATTCGGAGAAATGCCAATGAGTTGAAGAAGAATCTTGGAGTCGAGATCGATGAGGACGTACTGAATTCGCTGATTAGTGTTGGGGTTGTCGACGGACATGGAGTGGAGGCTGCTATAAGGGAGCAAGTATTTGCTCTTATAAGGACAGAACATGCCGAAGTTTTCTCTAGACAAACCGCCCACGTAGTCTTGAGTAGGATACTGTTACAACGTGTCTCGGAAGACAAGGGCCTAGTGGCAAGAAGGCTTTCAGGTCAGAGCTTGGACAGATGCGTAGAAGAGATGCAGCATGGTCAATTGCAGGTAGGGGAGACGATTAGAGCGTTCCAAGACCTTATTGACCAAGCCGATAGTTTGATGGCGCGTGTTTTCTATTCTCACTTATATGCCCATGGACTTTTTGACTGGTGGCGCATTCCTGACGACGTACAAAAAGCTCTAAACGAATCCGACAAGATAGTTCTGAGACGCTACCAACGTTCAATCAATCTATCTCTTTCAAAAGTCCTAAGAATACTAAACCGTTTTAACATGAAAGCGATAGAGCGTGATATTTGGAAAGACATCTACCAAAACTACCTCCCTCCAAAAGAACGCAGTAGACTTGGTGGTTTCTATACGCCTGATGAAATAGTGACAATAATACTTGATTTGGTTGGCTACAAGCCTGACACCCAGAACCTGTGCAATGCAAAGATTCTTGACCCAGCTTGTGGAAGTGGAACATTCGCAGTAGAAGCCGCTAGACGACTAAGACAACATCTGGAAACCGATGCGGAATGTCATCACGAATTGTCGTCCATAACAGATGACCGCGAGAAGTCTTGGCGCATCCTGCAAAGGATCCTTCAGAACATCCATGGAATAGACATACATCCATTTGCGTGTTTTCTTACAGAAATGAACTTTCTTTTTCTTTCGGTTGACCTCCTCCTCACGTCCAAGCAAATAGATCCGCAACGAAGAATAGAAGAACTGAATTTTGGCTGTGACGATTCCTTGCGGCCTTCAGATGAACGAATCCAACTTACTCTTACACCATTTATACGCACAAATTCGCGTGCACAACTTGTTGTTCAAGACAAGGCTAAAGCTAACAAGATAAAGGAGACGAAATTCCAATTTGTAGTCGGTAACCCTCCTTGGAGCGGTGTTTTAAGAGGAGCGCTTAGTCCTCTCTTTGACGAAGCAATTAAACAAGTCTATAAGAACAAGTATGATAGTTCCACAGACAAATACGATATCTACGTTCTTTTCTTGGAACGAGGAATCAAATGGCTAGAAGACGACGGAGTTATTGGATTAGTCACTCAGAACAGATACTTCAGGAGGAAATATGGAAGAGGTGTACGTGGAGTCATAAAGAAGCACTGTAGAGCCCTGTACCTGATGGATCTGGGTCAGGTCGGAAAAACACTGTTTCCAGGAAGGACCAACTACCCAGCAGTATCGGTTTACAAAATATCAAAACCGGGAAAAGAGGAGTTTGTTTTTCTCGAAACGAAAGAAAAAGCTAAACGACTTAAAATTGACGAGTTAGCTGATGTCATCCGGCAGGCACTTGACTCTCTATCTCAAGGTGAATGTGAGTCAGAATACGTTCGTGTTTACTGGTTGTCTCAGGATGTCTTGAAAGGAGATCCGGAACTACCATGGAGTTTGACTTCTCCAAGAGAGAATTTAGTAAAAAAGACCATATACGAGACAAGAAATTGCATCTCTGTTGCTAGAGTTTGCGAGTTGGCGCAAGGCGTCACACCAGGCGGTGGTTGCTTAGACATATATCTCGTTAGCAGTGACGTGGCAAAGATATTGGAAGCCGAGTGCCTTCGCCCCGCGATCGAAGCTGATGATATTAGCACTTGGGCTATCAAAAACGTCGGTAAATGGCTGATCTATCCCTATGAGGAAGCTGGAAAGGTGATCAATTTTGGCAAGCTCGACCTTAATCTCAGCCTAGAAAGAGCTAAATCGGAAATAGACAAGCGCATAGTCAGTGGCGAAATTGCGTATCCGAAGACCGCAAGATATTTGGTGTCACATTTTGCCAGACTGTCTCAACGCATCTTTGAGAAGAAGACTCTCTCGGATTTTGGCAAGAATTGGTATGAATATCACAGACCCAGAGATGGTAACTTGCTCTGTAAAGCGCCAAAAATAGTGACGCGCAGGATGACGAAGGAGGTAGAGTTTTCACTGGACATGATCAGTGTGTTGCCGACAGATGGATGCATTGTCATAATTCCAAGACGAAAGAATGCTATTGCAGAGCACCTGATGTCTCTCGGAATGAACCAACAAGAAGCCCTCGAGACTGTCACCTACTACCTCTTGTCCCTTCTCAACTCTTCCATCGTGAAATTTCTGTTGAAGTCTACAGCAGACTTCTGGCAAGGAAACTTCTATCAGGTTCGGGAAGAGTTCCTCAATCGCATCCCAGTAAGAATCCCTGACAAGTCATGCTTTGAAGACGTAAAGGAAATTGTGACGCTAGCGAAGATGGTCTCCTGCGGAGGGGACTCAAAGATTGCTGAGATAGAAAAGCTGCTATTGAAACTCTACAAGCTGGAATCGAAACAGACGGAAATTCAGCAATTTCTTGCAACACGCTTATGACAGACCTATCATGCAGGCATCATCACTATGCCAAGTTTGAACGTCGTGACAATGGTAACCGGAAAGATTCGAACTCTCAGCATAACTATTCTTTAATCTCGCTTTTCTGAAGGTTGACGGTTTTAGACGCTCAAGCTCAATCATAAGCCGCCCACAATTTGAAGCCGATTTTCTGCTATTCTACAAGCAAAAATTGAGTGAATTTAACCTTGCAGAGATTGTGGTTAACTATTGCTCCTCAAGAGCCTTATGATTATTCGTTTTTCAGATCGAGTAACTATTTTTCGTTCAAAAGTAGCGACATCTTTGAACAATACGTATGGATTATTATACTTCTTGATGCGGGCTTTGATTTCGTCTGTTTCGATACTTCTATTCTCTTTCCGAACATCGCGAACCACGTATAACCAGTAAAGCTCACGTGCTTCTTTCGCCTTCCTCCACTCGTTGGGTGTCATTTCGATTTGGACTAGAAAAGCAGAATCACTTGACGACTTCACTTCAATCATTTTTACAATGTTGCTTCCTCTTTTAACTTCAATATCATATCCTAAATCCTCATCAGACCGATCCGAAATTGAGCTTTCAGGGTCATCTTCTTCTTCCATACGTATGACCCAATCATATGAAATATCCGCGTTTCTGAAACGCTCGGCCATTCTCGGTCCTTCGCCCCGCCAACCTGTTGAGGGTGGAGTCTCAACATCCTGCGGGTTCAAGACTTGGACACGTATTTCTTTTTCTCCTTCATCCTGCTCGAGTTCCAACGCAGTTGCTGGCAGTGCTGTTGTTTCACTCGTTTCAATGTCTTCGTGTTGAGTAGCGGGGCGTGGGACTACGTAGGTGGCTTCCGGTTCTGGTTCAAGCTCAGGCGTTTTTACAAATCGCTCATATACGTATCCTCTGCTGCTTAGATAGTGCATTATATCCCCATCCAGAAATCTATATATGGCGTCTCCAAGAGATGATTGATGATGCTTGGTTTTTAAGACCGTTCTGGATACCTCGATTGCGAGTGCATCCCTCATTTCAGAAGGCTCAAGATCTTTCGAAAAATATAGAGTATCCCCATCTAGGGCACATCCAGCGTCTATGGTAAATTTGTAGTTGCTTATGCTCAAAGTCTTCTGGATGGACTCCGCTATTTTTGCATGTTGAACTCCAGTGACAAGCGCTTCCCAGTCTTCATGACTTAGATCCGTTCTCCATTCATCGTTTTGCTGAACCATGGATCGTATTGCATTGATCACTTCGTCTGACTTGAGTCTCAGAAGTAGGTTGGTTGCACCTTCGTCAGCTGTCTGTGGCATTTTGACCTTTTTCTCCACGAGTATAACAGAATCGGAAAGTCTTGGCACTTGCAGAATTCCCATGAAATTGTAGCCTTTCTGACCACAATCTGCGAACCATATTGGGATTTTGTCTGACTTGATTTTTCCAGACAGTTCTGGATCATTGTCAAGATAGATACGCTGCGATAAGATTTCTTTTCGACTTACCATTTGGCCGTTATGAGTCAGAATGATATTGTCATCCAGATCTACACTGTCTGAAGATGACAGATTACTGTACGCATGGTGTACCAATAACACGTATTTTTTCCCAAGATCGTCATGCAGATGTTCCTGCAAGCGGCTGGAGACCCATCTCAGAAAGTCTATGTAGTCCTCTTCGCGGGGTTCTAACTTGCATCCTAATTCGATTAGCGACTGATAGAGCTTTCCTTTTGCTTTCAAGTAGGCTTTTGAATCTAGCAAGACGCCTCGAAAAGTCGTATTCAGAAACACGTCCTTAGGCCTATGATATCTACCTTGTAAATAGATTATTGCATCATCCTGAAAGTCTCCAAAGCTTTTTCCATCCCTCAGTAAGGTCTTTGCCAACTCTGTATAAAGTAAACTTCTATCTGGTGGTGGCTTGCTCATCTCACGCAATTTCACTATGAAACTATGTATATCATCTGAGAGAGGTTGAAATCTGACCCCTAGTTTCCTAAATATTCTTTTAAAATTGCCCTTTGCATGAAGTACACCATTGCCGACTAAGCTCGTCATTTTCTTAGTGTCATAGTAGATTGTTTGCGATGAAGGATTTACTATTGTATTATTGGTGCAGAGAATCAAGAACTTATCTTTTAAATGATCTACTACACGCGAGCTTATTTTCTTCTTGTTGAGATATGCCTCGAAGGACAGCAATTCATTTCTATTAACTGCATTCTTTGCTTCGTAAAACTGGTCAACTTTCCTAATAATATCATCGTCATTGACTTTATGTCTTATGCCGAAGCGTTTCAAGAAAACCCTTGAACTGAGCAACTTCTTGCAAGGAATGCTAATGACATCACCAAAGATTTCCGCCTCGGGTTTTGAAGCTTTTACTAATCTGCAGAATTCAACGAAACGCCCTTTGCTATCCATGAATATCTGTTGTTTCTTCAAGGCTTTCATAACTTGTTTGCTCAGTGCGGACGTGTTGTCAACAATGAAGTTGATAAGCTCCATTTTCTTGTCTTCATCAAGTTCTCCTCTTTCCAGTTTTGGAATAGTTGCACTTAGAAGAGATTTGTTCACATCGTAAGATGCCATGTGAAGCCTTTGAATCACAGGATTGTTGCTAATGCACGGATGTACTAGATCATCAATGTCAAAACCAGGAAACTCTGGTAGCTTCCCTTTCCAACGAAATAGTTGATCTTTTCCGGTAAGTGGTCGCAGACGACCTAAAGCACTAAGCCACGAATATGAGGCCTTAAGATTAGCTCTTTCTTTGTCGCTAAGCTCTTTGAAATGGTTATTGATTGCATTTGCATACTTTCGCTGCATTCTTTCCCTCAGCATCTTCTTGTCAAATGCTTCTTTGGTTGTAAAGTGCCAACCTTCAAACGAATCTTGGCTTCTTAAAACATAGTCATTTACTTTCAGACAGACAACATCATGTATAGTAAATGGTTTGGCACTCATCTTCGAAACGAAAAGACCTCGAAGCTCGATATCTTCAATCTCAGAAGTTATACATTTCTCAATGCCGATGAAACCATAAAGATCTCTAGCAGGATAGTAGCGCTTAACGCCGTTTCTTTCGACGATTCTGCAAGGGAGATAGAGATCGTCCTGGCAGAACATGCTTTCGCTATCGATTTCTGATCCTTTGACATATTTGTTGTTCAAGATGCATTTTTGCGAAAGAATTTCACTATACAATTTCTCGAGAAAGATCTCTGCATTTGAGTTTGAAGTTTGTTTGAGGAGCAAATATGATGATGTGCCGAATTTGGAAACCAGAACATTCCGGCAAAGACACGCTGCAAAAGACGCAGCTTCCTTCAGCAATAATTCATTCAGTTCGTCTTGTGGTGCCAGACCAGATCTTACAGTATCAAGCGTAAATGGAGCATTGATGCTGAAGTGATTGCCTGTCATTCCATTGTTTGCAGCGATAGGATAAAACAACCTGCCCATGGTTGAGTCTCTTATTCTCCTCTTCTGCGTCAGTTCAAAAGAAACACCTATTCTTGCTTTGACTTTGTTATCATCGCGAACGACAACATAGTACGATGGGATGTCATGTGTTGTCTCGATCCATATCTCTTTGAAGAATTCCAATCTGCGAATGAGGCAATACTTGTGCTCCACATGTGCGGAAACAGAACTTGGTTTTTCGGGGATATTAGTAACGGTTTCGTCCACCGCCTTCATTTTGCTATATCCCCCTTTTTTCCAAGGTTATTCTTCTTTCGAGTTCTGTTTGGCCGTTTGAAGTGGGTTCTATCCTCAGAATTTCTTGCCTGCATATCAGTCTGACACGTGCACGTCTTGATATAACGGTCACTTTGTTCATAACTCGTCTGTACTCAGGCGTGGAAAGCATGCCAAGTTTGATAGGCAATTTCGCTTCTAAGTCTTGAATCAACTTCTCTTCTTTTTCGACTGTAAAAACTGGCAGTCCGCTTGTTTCAGTGGAGCGATAGGGTACTTCAACTATGGTTCCACATGCACCTTTGGTAGAATTGTCTTCCTGTCTCCTTTTTAAGGAGCCATACACTAAAGAAAGCACAGTAAAATATCCGCCAGACTTAACGATGATGAAATCGCCAAGCAGAAACAATGCTCGAAGACCTTGGTTCTTTATGCCTAGATGGCTTTTCTTTGGAGGAATGTCCTTCCCTGTACCCATAACCATCTCTAATCTTTGCCATCCCGCCTCATCTATGGGGCTTCCAAAGCCTCTTGAAACCAGTTTATCTTGTAAGAGTTCAATCTCAGATTCGGGGCTTTCGGCGTCGTAGTCATTCTGTACAAGTTCATCAATAAGGCTGGCATAATCATGTGATTTCACAAACTCCGACAGTACGCTCGCACCGTACCTGATCTGATATTGGTCCTTGGGTATACCGGCGAGGAACTCTGACGAACTCATCGTCTAATCATCCTCAAGAAATCTATCAGGCAAATGAGAATATTAATGCGCTTCTTGGTGCCCATCTGTCTCTCCTCCTCAGTAAATAATTCCTCTTCTTTTTAGCAATTATTCGATCTTCCGAGCTCTTCGAAGCCAAGTTCCCCTTTTGAGTTTCATTTTTACTGGGCAAACTGTTCCCCTTCCTTGCTCACGCGCACGCGTAACGGGTTTCAGATCTTCCATTATGACCTATAAGTCTGAAAGTTCTTATAAGCATCAAAGCATCCGCAATTTCTCTCAAATACTGGAAATAGATACGTTTAAGTAATACAAAAAGCTAATACGTCACGTGATAACATACGGAAGACAAGAAGAAAGAAATTCTCAAGGAAATAATTACGAACGAAGAAACTGTTTTGTTGCGACTTAAGAAATTAGTGGATGCTGCAAAACCTTTTGTTAAAGTCGAGGAAAAAACTGGTTTAGTACTGATTTCTCCCGACTTCAACTTCGCAAATTCTGACAGGATTTTCCTTCTCTTGCTAGGGAAATATTTTGCCATGAACTACGGGATACTGAAAGATTATGCTATCAAGCTGGGTGACATTAGTGTAGAATTAGGTATAAAAAGAACTACACTCCCTGCTCCGCTTAAGACATTGATGGATAATGGAATTGTGGAGCGACCTAAGGAGAATACGTACAGGATTAATCCTTACAAAGCAGATTCTCTCCTTCGTAAGCTGAGCGAGAAATATCTGGTTGATAAAAAGAAGTAGACGGTGGAGTTATGAGTGAAGAAATCAAGAAGATAAGAGAGGTTTTGAAGAATCATGAGAAAAGGATAAAGTCTCTAGAAGAAAAATCACCGAGGCCCACGATCCAAAAAGTAGCGTCTCTTAAAGGGCGAGGTGTTGAAAAACTCGCTGAAAAAGTCGGTACTAGCGCTGAGAAACTTGAGGGACTGTTTGATACTGAGAACGGTACTCTGACCTTGTTGAAAGTTGCAGGTGAGGATGAAACAGAAAGAACGAAGAAGATATCATTGGTTGTGCTTTTGGGGTACAAGTACTTTTTCGATGATGAAAAAGTTTTATCAACAGAAATAAAAAGAAATGTGGCCGAGAACAGGATACCTGTTAACAATTTTGCTACGTATCTGAATGAGATGATTCCTTCTAGAGTGCGCAGGATAGGCAAGCCGAGAAGCCCGAAGACCACGTACAAGTTGACTCCATTTGGGGAGGCCGAAGCAAAAGAAATAGCCAAAGAGCTTTGCAGATGATGAAATGGAAGAACCAAATCTAACAACAAAATTCTCGAATGCAGACACTTCTGACTTTCCAGATTTCTACTACTATAAGAATCCTCTTGAAATGGGATTATGGGTTCTATGGGTAGCGAAAGACAAACTAGGGAGCAAAAAGCTGACCGCAGAAGAAATAGCTTCCGTCATACGAGATGTTAAAGAGATCAGCATAGATGCTAAATCAATCAACTATTCATTTACCCCCGCAAAGGGGAAGGTTCACATCCATCATGGAAATGGAGAAGTCTATTTCGAAATAATGAAGCCGGGAAGAGATCATCTACTATCCTTAATAAAGCAAGGATCCGTTGAGATATTCTATTTTCAACCGGATCAGAAATACAGCACCAAGAGAACGTTATCAAAAAGCATAATGGAAGGATTGAAGGGAAAGCTACAAATCGTGGATCCTTATTGCAGCGAAAGAACGCTGGATATTCTGAGAGATATTAAGGACACGAAAGTCGAGTTTCTGACCAGAGTAGAAAACCTCAAGGAAAAAGAAAGAGAGAGGTTCTTACGCGAACTTGGGGATTTCAAACCAGAGTACCGGAATATTGAGTTTAGAAACTACCTAAACACGGACATCCACGACCGATACATAATTTCCGAGAGATCATTGGTCATTCTAGGTCACAGCTTCAAAGATCTGGGTAGCAAGGAATCATTCGCCATAGTCCTAGACAAAGACAATAGTAGGAATATTGTAGAAGCGTTGACTGAGAATTTCAACAGAAGATGGAAACAGGCAACCAAACTCTAAGCGCACGCTTCTCACTCATTTCTGAGATCTGGTCGCTAGTTATATTTCAGACAAATATATCGTTTGCTGACCGTGTGCTTTGTGGTCACGCGCATGCTGAAAACCCGGAATCTCAGTTCCAGTCTCAGTAGTCTGAATCTTTGAATTTCCATTTGTGTATGTATGTGTCGATTTTCTCAATCCTATCATAACCTTCCTCTTTTAGTTCGATTAATCGTCTCAGGATTGAAATCACCGTTAGCTGCATAGTGTTTACATCACTTTGCGTAATTGTTTCACCCGACCCATGTATGAATCCAGATCTCTTATCATAGGCTTTCTTGACTCTTTCGTACATGATTTCTCTGTCCTTGGCAAAAAGAAAGGCACTTTTTTCAGCCAACCGCAAACCAAGATAATCTCTGTCCGATTTTCCCATAAGAAGACTCTCTAAACATGTTGCCAACAATACAAATCTTACATTCTCATCAGATATGGACGTTTGAATCCCAAAAGTTATTAGGGCATTTCTAATCCTCCTATCAATTTCAGACTTTGGTTGAGTTAGAATCTCCGTTAGCTTCGAGATTTCTTTTTGAAACTCTAGCTTGTACTCACATATGTCCAGACTTCGACGGTGGTAGTACTCGCCTGACGTACCTGAACTCACGCGTCTTCCTCCCGTCGTGATTTCTCCACTAATGAATCTGCCCTCTTCAATGGGAAAGTGAGACCGATATAGAAAACCAAGGATGCTCACAGAAATCTTTGCTAATTTGAAGCTTTGGTCTATGGCTTCGGTCCAACTTGGCGCCTGAACTACTAAATGTAGGACAGCAGAGTTTTTCTTTTTGCTGATATAATCCTTTTTCGACCGTTCATATTCATTGTTTATTGCATGTTGATTCTCCCAATGATAGAGAAACTCTTTCCGCACTTGCCTGGGTAAATTCCCGAATCTTAGAATCGTCGCGTATCCTAACCTAATGTTGTTTGAAGGATTGCGTAGATTGTATATGGGAAAATACCACCAATATTTCTCCTGTGGACTTTTTTGGGACATGGTTAACAGTAATAAGCTGATTGCATAAATGGTTAATCATGAATATGCTTCTTCAAAATTGCCTAGAATCGGAGCCAAAGACTGGAATCTTCATACTTCAGTTTTTCTTATCATGCTTTTCGTGTTCTGTTTACTTCCATGCTAAGTATACCGACGCTTCACTTCAGATCAAAATCTGCTACACGCTTTTCTGCTTCTTTGATGTCTGCCAGCTACCATTCTTTCAAGTTGACGGTCTGAGATGAACCTTTCAGACAAAGATTCAACCTTATATTGAAGAAACTCGGTCTGTAACTGAAAGATCGCTTCAACATCGTGAGGGAAGGCAGTTGATTTCCAAACTCGGGACTAGCTCTTCCTTGAATACTCGTTATCGATCACGTCTGCCACATCTACGATTTCAGGATGATGAGTCATTGTCAGCATTTGAGGCATAACCCCGCCGCCTTTCATTAATGATTTGGTGCTTTCCTCTAACTAGTTTTCCAACAAGCCGCGCTTCCCAGCTATAAACCACAAGTCATAAGAATTCAAGTAGATCAAGCGTGCAATGATGTTTACATGAATAGAAAGTTTGCATTGGCAATTATCTTGGTAGCTATTTTGGTCATCAGCACAGTGGTGGCACTTATTACAATACCCCATCCCAAAGTTGAACATGTGAAGATAGGTGCATACTATTACATTTGGTGGGGAATTGACATTAACAATCATTGGGAAAAGGACGATGTCAAGGGAACCCCATTCTTGGGTTACTACAATTCAAGTGACTCAAGAGTTGCTGATCAGCACATTCTACTCGCAATGCAGCATGGGATCGACTTCTTTGCGGTTTCATGGATGGGTGAGGGCACTTGGCATGTCAACGGCGACTTCAGCATCATCGATCAGAATCTCAGGAGCGGATTGCTACAAGCTCCTCATCTGAAGGATTTCAATTTCTGCCTGTTCTATGAAACACAACTTGTCCTAGACAATGCCTTCAATGACAACCAAAACTTCACCGAGATCTTCATCAATGACATGCTCTATGCCGCTCATCAATACTTCACTAATCCGAGCTACCTGCGAGTAAACGGCGAACCAGTCCTGTTCATCTACAACGTCCCCTACCTTTATACACACGCACAAAACGTGCATGAGCTACTTGACTCAACAAGGAAGCAATTAGCGGCGATGAGGGTTAACTTGTATATCATAGGAGACGTGGGCGGAGGCCCGTCGCCACCAGATGTGAACTCAACCCTGTATTCAATGAATGCTACGACAAGCTACTTTTTCTCCGACCCAGCAAAGGGATGGAATGGCGTGTTGGAAGACGCTAGAACATACTATCCTCAATGGCTATCAACAATGAACCCTAAGGGAATCGCATTCGTTCCAAACGCCTATCCAGGATTCAACAACACAAACAACACAAATGCCAGCCCACCATGGACGGTACTCCCTCGCACAGAGACAAAGTTCAGAAACATGCTGGAAATTGCACTCAATCACGCTGACAGGAATCTGGGCATTGCCATGATAACCTCATGGAATGAGTGGATGGAAGGAACGATGATAGAACCGTCCATGGAAGAGGGAGAGCTCCAACTTCACGCTATTTACGATAAAACTCGATTTCCATGATCATTTGTGCTCGCACACATTGCCCCCGCGTGCGAACTCATACCGCATTATTGTTCGGGTCTTCGAGACAGCGCCAACATCCACAAACCCCACCTTCATAAACATCGAGGCCAGACCCGTGTAAACCGTCGTGTCATACTGTTTCGCGCGGGACCGACTGGGATAGCCTTCCATGATCGTGGCTCCGTGCGTTCCTGCATGGCGGACGGCGGCTTCCAGCAGCTTAGTCGAGATCCCTCGTTGTCGGAAGGGTTTGGCCACAAAGAAGCAGACGACGGACCACACCGGCCGATCGTCGATGCGTTGCAGCGTTCGGGATCGCTCAAGCCGGTGGAATTCCGCTCGCGGAGCTACGGCGCACCAGCCGATCGGCTGCCCATCCGCATAGGCCAATAGGCCCGGAGTCTTCCCGTGGCTCACGATAGTCTTTAACGCTTCTTTTCGCTGGCTGTCTCGCCTCTTCTCCCATTCAGACGACGATTGCCGCCACCACATGCACCAGCATGACCGGCAGATGCTGTCTGCTCCAAAGAGGTTCTCAATGTCCGTCCAGTTTTCCCGAGTCAACGGTTGAAACGTTAAGTCCATGCCTGAAACTGCCCCCTGCGGCGGCTACGTCGCGCGTCACAGCCCTCCATGACACGAGACGAACTATCTATGCTTTTGTTTTTTCCTGTAATACTCTTTCATCTGGGAATACAGATCGTACGTCCGTTTGGGATCGAGCCAGCCCACTGCTGCCGTGTTCGTTCGGGTCGACTGCTCGTAGAGAAACGTGGGTTTTCCCAGCTGCTTCAGCCGTTCCAGGTTTTCCGCGATGACCCCACTATTGTCGGTCCAGATGATAACGGCGGAATCACAGTCCTCAATCATGCGCCGTTCTCGTTCCTTCAAATCCACCCCATACTGCCTGGTCGTCCAGTGGCCGGCATTGTATCGCAGGCTCTTCGCATGCCCCACAACCACATTCCTGTAGCCCTTCGATTGAAGGTAATCTTGGTAACGCCTACCTGCACCTAGGGCTTCACCCACGAGGATCGTCATGTTTCGAGCGATCGCCGCGTCTATCATCGACGCCACCTCGGCTGGCAATCGCTCCGCTCGGAACGCTTTGCTGCCCATTAGAAGCAATTTGGTGCCTGCCAGTCTTTCCGGACGTGCCACGGAGGAGCCTCGCGTTCAACCCTAGTCCTGCCCAGATAGCTCTTAGGCGTATTCGATAGATGAGGCTTGCTGCCCGAATGCTTTGCAGCAGCACGCGCTAGGCAGGTCAGTGAGCCGTTCGAACTAGATACTTTTTTATCATTGAAGGGGCATAATAGCCACAATGTAGACTGTATCATCTGTGGTTGGGCCGATTATGGATGGCGATTTCTTTTTGGGGTTTGCAGGTCATGCACACACTAGAAACGATTTGGAGGCTGATCCGAATAAGGAGCTGCAATTGAGGAAAGAGAATAGCGTTGAGGAAGCCCAGAGACTGACGAAAGCCGTTCTTGATAAACTTGAGAAAGACATTTCCGGCGAAGGGTATGATCTTGAGAACGTGAAGTTGCTGGTTCTCTATTTGAGCTATCGAGGCGACACTGAGGAAAAGGACCGACTCATAAGTGAAAGTGTTCTGAAAGCGATAGAGAAAAGGTTCAAAGGAAACACTGCACCAGAGCAGCTTCGCCTGATCGGCCATACAACGGCTGGCGAGATTGAAAATGAAGACCTCGAGCTGACAGAGGTTTCAGGAATTGGCTACAACGGTCTGTCGCTGCTCGCCCTAGTTACGAACCTTCCGATTGGGGTCGGACGCTCTTGGGGTCTTGGACCCGAAGAGGAGGCAGCGGAACATGGGAAAGAAATGGCTCATGATGCCTGGGTTGACATTGGCGAGAGCACAGAGTCCAAGGAGCACCTCCAGAGAAGCAAGACTCTTCTTGTGTTGACAAAGGGGCCAGCCATTGGCAAGATGGGGTGCGAGTATTTTCTGGCCACGGGCATTGCAGACTTTGTGGGACGCACGCGAGAAGCCCGAATAGTTAATGTGCTTGGCGGCTGCAGCGGTGATGGCATCATTGGCCAAAAGATGCGTCAATTCTACGGCAAGATCGGCAGACAATCAGAACTTAAAGTTCTTGATAATGCCGCTGTCTGCGCCTTGATCCCGAATATGGTTGAGCCTTCATTCGGTCTTGATGTGTCACCCGTTAGAAGGATTGGAGAGTCATACGTCTTTCACTTTGACCCTGAGGCAGAGCCGAAGTTCAAATACCTCAAGCGGATAGGGGATAAGGATCCTCGAGAAGTGCACGCCAGAATCATATATGAAAACGAGGCTCAAATGGCTCGCGAAAGAGGACTGCCTGAACTCAGCGAAAGGGAGTATTTCCAGCAGATCTCTGAAATCGATGGAATACCTTTGAATCTGACTCTGGCCAAGTATGCTTTTGCCTTTCCGTTTGGAAACTATGCACCAGCAAGCCTATTGCGCGTGCATGGACAGACTGTGGAGCTTCTCCAACCGATTAGAAGCCACGACCCGTCGATACCCGGCTATGTCGTCGTGGTTGACCATGAACGAGTCCAGAAAGGCGCACGAAACGTGTTCAACATGCTTAGAGAGAATCGAGGTTTCAAGGAGAGAGACACCACGCTCATAGTAACCTGTGTATCTCGAAGACTAGTTGAGATGATTGCGGGATGCAGCTCTAACACGGAACGCCAGATTTTCAAAGAGGCACTTTCTTCGACACAAGTGATGGGGTTTCTAGCCTATGGCGAACTGTCATTCACGCATCTTTTGCAGGAGCCTTACGTATACACCTTTAGCTGTTGGGGAACGACCCTTCGCTCTGTGGTTGATCGGAAGGAAGAAACCGCACACAAAGAGGTCTCGAAGTCCGAACCTCCAGCAGAAGCATCGGAAACCGCTCTCCACCGCATCACTACTGGATACGCAGACGTAGACAGGTCGCTGTGCGGGGGGATACCTGAGCACTATGCGGTTGCATTGACTGCGCCGTCATGCGACGAAAGAGACTTGCTAGTTCAGAGTTATCTTGAAGCAGGAGCAAGGAACAACGAAGTCACATTCTATGTCGCTGCTAACCCGGGCCCTGCAAAATCCTTAGCGGAAGAGTTCCCAACGAGCTTCTATCTCTTCGTCTGCAATCCTCAAGCAGATGCAGTCATCAGAAGCTTGCCGAACGTGTTCAAGTTGAAGGGCGTCGAGAACCTCACCGAAATCAGTATAGCTTTGACTTCAGCAACCCGCAGACTGGAGACGCCGGTGAAGGGACCGAGAAGGGCTTGCATCGACATAGTTTCAGATGTCCTGCTACAACATCATGCGGTTCAGACGAGAAGATGGCTGACCGCACTCATCACAGAGTTGAAGTCAATGGGATTCACAACGCTCGCGGTAATCGATCCGCAGATGCATCCTTCAGAAGAACTCCATGCCATTCTGGGACTGTTTGATGGAGAGATCAGCATCTACGAGAAGGCAACCCAGAAAGGTCTAAAGCGATTTCTTAAGATAAAGAAGATGAGCAACCAGAAATATCTGGAAGACGAACTGCTTCTTACGAAGGAAGGCCTGCGGAAGCAAAAAGACAAGCCGTGACGCACGCAACCCGCTGGACGAAATTAGCGCGCGCTAAAGTGGGTCAAAATATCTAAACTCGTAAACGATCACGATTCGGTCAGGATTCCATTCGCCGTCTATCTCTATCCACCATTTCTGAAAACCTCCCATGGATTCGAAGCCTATCTTCCTGGTTTATGTCGCCA
>JBGQME010000024.1:0-18639 GCA_041500425.1 Bathyarchaeia archaeon
GCCAGCCAGAGGCGCCTTTCGTAGCGGTAGATTCCCAAAGTTCTCTCCTTAGAACATGAAGAAGGGCCTTCCCGATTTGAAGTTTTAGTTGGCGCGGGGTGTGGGATTTGAACCCACGCGGCCGTTTCCAGCCACAGACTTAGCAGGCCTGCCCCCTACCAGGCTAGGGCAACCCCGCAACTAGCCACAGTTTCACTTGTCAAGATTGCTTAATAAACCTGTAACAGAAGACGTTCTTGTCTTTTGTGGCATGTAGCCAAGACTCAGGAAATGCCTATGTATAGACAAGATTTTAACTCCTAGAAGACAATTGAGAAGAGGTAGGGAGAAACCTGGCTTGTCTTCATTAACTGACGCTCTGAAGCGAAGCAGTGACGTGCTCAGGCTTGGCGCGTCATCGCAGGTTTTGGACTATGAGCAACGTTTCTCATCGCTCAGGAGCCTTCATGATAGCTTGCTTGCGGGTTTCATAAGGATGGATTTTAACGAGAAAGAAGCTTACCGAACTGCCCAGGAATTTCTTGGAGCTGACCGCGTCCGCTTTGCCGGTATTGATGGCACAATGTATTCACGTCCGCTGTTTGACTTGGTGATCTTTTTCGGAGGAGCTTACGCCTCAACAGGAACCGTAACCTTCTGCCCGAACAGCAAGCCCATCATAGAATATGATGAGAAAACCCTTCGCCAAAGTGCAGGCATTTCAAGCGTCGTGCCAGTCTACGTCAATGACGTGCCGGAGATAGATCAGACTTTTTCCGAGGCTGTCCAGCACGGAGACATCAACCCAAATATCCCATTGACGGATGAGACGATAATAAACAATGCAACGATAGCGAATTGGATAATGACTTTCGCGGAATTCTATCTTGCATACAAGCTTGCCACAGACCCAGACCAGAACATGCGCATCATACTCTTGGACAGAAGTCTATCTATAGAAAGAGCAAGCCTAATCTATGATACGGCAAAACGCGACCTGTGGAAAGCAAAAAGCAGCCTAATCGGATACAAGGTGGATGATGAGGATATTGACGTCAACGACTTAACCATCGCAAGACAATGTGTGTGCAACTCAGCCTTAGGCTTACCGCCGCCGAGATCCGACTACCTAAGCTACGCAATAATCGAGCAGGCCAAGCAGAAAGGACCATTGACCGAGAAGCGGATTTGGGAAGGGCTGGGAATAGCCGACGAAAACAGGGCAAGAAGGGTGAGAAGGTATCTTAACCGCTCTGTGGAAGAGAACATCCTAATCGAGAAAGAAGGAACCTACGAGCTTAACCGAAAATACGCAACAACTTCCAACCGCATCAGGAAACTTGTAACAATTATTGGCGACCGCTTCTTCTTCACAAAAACGTCAGAAGGCAAAAATGCCGACGTAATGAAGATTCTGAAGGACGGGAAGGAACATTGGCTGACAACTGTGGATGTTGCTTTTCTAACCCTTTTCACACTACATATGCTGATGGAGGAATGCTGGAAAAGACGGATCTTGCTTATTGGCATTACTAAGGACACAGCGGCAAGAGACTTCAAACGCCAACTCATCCCAATAATGCACAACGAAGGCCTACTCAAGAAGAGCTTCTCACGCGAAGAGTTCGAACGACTGCCCAACACTGACCGCATGATACTCCAATCAACAAGCATGCTCAACACAGCCAAGCTCAAGCCGCCATGGAGCCTAATCGAGTATGATTCAGCCTTCAGAACCATGATTCCAGATAGGCAAAATCGCAAGGGCTACGTTTCAGGAGCCATAAAAAACAGAATGAGCCTCGAAAAAGCATTTCTAAAAACGTACGTGCAGTTGAGCCAAGCCAAATCCGACCCAATGCTTCGCAGCAACGTCCTCCTCATAGACCGCCTAGTCTATCCAGAATATGATTACAAGTCTGAGAACTTGGTTGAGTTTTGGAACGAGTTCGGCAGCGCAAAAGAACCCGTTCAGGCCATCTTATTCAAAGACAAGAGCGTCCCCAACAAGCTTCAAGACCTGGCTATGAATATTCTAATCGCCATGGCTCCTTCAAGCATTCCCGAGGCTTTCGGCCACAACAAACCCCTATTCATTGCAGACAAAATCGCCAAATGGAATTACAACCAGTTCAGATGCATAGTAGACACGACAGCAGGCTGGATCGTCAATAATCATAAATTGCGAAAGTTCGTATTCTATATGAGCACGTTCAGAGAGAGGAGAGCCACGATTGAAGCCGCAAGAAGAGAACAAGTTTAACAGCACCTGCTTCACCGACTTTAGCGGCAGATTCAACGCAAGACTAGCCGCCGTCATCCCCAGATTCTTCGTCGGCGGCGAAGAATCCAAAGTTGCAGGAACGAGCGCCCGCTACCAGTGCCGAGTCAAGGTTGAGTACCAGAAGGACTTGATGGGGCTTTTGGAGGAGGGCATGCTTCTAGCAGTCAAAAACTTCAAGCAAAAAGAACCAAACTCGGAAAGATTCACGCTTATGGAGATCAGCCGCGTCTGGCCAGAGCATTTTGGCTTGCGCGGCTTATCTGACCATGGCTATTATCCTATGCAGTTTGAAATTATCGAGCAGTCTGAAGACGATTGGCAGACCGATGACAAGTCCATGATGATGATTCAGATAGACGCCATCCCAATAAACTACGACCTAATCCTAAACAAAGACTGCAGATTCGAGTTCGAGAAAGGCTTCTCTTACCCAATCATAGGCAGCTCATGCTGCATTTTGAACAGCGAAATGATAAATCGCATGTATAACCAGAAGATTGCTGAAGAATTTGGCGTGGACACATCCAAGACTGTGGAAGACGCACGAGCCGACCCAAGACTCGGTTTGATCAAGATGTTTGAGGCTAGCAAAACCGCCATCCCCATCTATGTCGATTTTGAGAAGCTTGTCCGTTACCACTTCGGCGTATTCGCCTTCACTGGAGGAGGCAAAAGCAACTTGATGTCAAACATTCTCCGAAGACTATTGCTACACACGGATAATACGAAGATTGTGGTTTTTGACATAAGTTGTGAGTATATCTTCCTGTTGCTTGACTTGTTGGCTGACCCAGATGTTTCGGCGAAAGTGATTCTTGAGCATAGGATTGATTCGCTTCAGCAGTTCTTCAACTCGGTTGTCAAGCCGAGAGAGTACGAGACCGATGAGAGAACTAAGCATGGATTGCAGTGCGTAATGGATCAGGGCAAATTGGCTTACTACACAAAGCCCAGACAACAGATTCCAACATATAGCCAAGTCCTAGACGAGCTTGACGGCCAAAGAGGCGGAAACGTGGACAAGCCACATTATTTGAACGCTATCGACAAGATTCACGACGCCATACTTGAGTACGTGGCGGAACATGGCCTGAGCGAGAACCAGAAGGCCAGCGAAGACTTTGTCCACTATTTAGATGGAATAGCCACTGAAACAGTCGAACAGTTCAGAGTACACGACAAAAGTGGGCTATATGCCTGGGCAACAACCAGAAGCGCAATATTGGACATAATAAAGAAAGGAAAGGAAGAAGAGACGAAAGAGACAGCTGGACTGACCATTGAAAAAATTCGAGAGCTACTCGAAGACAAAACCACGAACCTCGTGTGCATTTCGATTTCGGACCCATTCACCATAAAAGAACTCGCCATAGAGCTGACGCAAGACCTGCTCATGCGGAGAAAACGCCGATTCACAGTCAAACCCTACATACTGCTTGTCTTCGACGAAGCACAAGAGTTCATTCCCAACACGCTTGGCGGCATCGAAGGCCAATGCTCAGCGCAAGTTGAGAGACTGCTTAGGCAAGGAAGAAAATACGGCTTAGGCGTTTGCATAGCCACCCAACGAGTAGCCTATCTGAACACAAACGCTCTGCAGCAACTTCATACATACTTCGTGGGAACACTTCCGCGTCCATACGACCGCAACCTTATCAGCGAAACCTTCATGGTGGACAAGGGCATACTGGAAAAGACTTTGGAGTTTGCGCCTGGAGAGTGGCTCTTGTCAAGCTACATAGCTACAGGCATGGAAAACGTGCCCATATTCATAAAAGCAGACAACGCAGAAAACGAAATAGAAAAATACCTTTCAGCCTCGAATCGAGACTGACACGAAGGTTGTATTGACAGATAAAAGATACCCCTTGAAGCCTCGGTTCAACCTATATATAAGGGGGTAGGATAGCCTTAGAGAGCTAGGCCCTACGATTAGACCCTGCTAGTTTCTTATGGAAAGGTAAGTTTTGTAGGGTTTGAATCCGACCTTTGAGTATGCCCGTATTGCTGGAGCGTTGTCGCTTATGACGTGGATCAGTGCGGTTGAAGAAGTCTTCAAAATCTCCTTCACCAAAGCTGATACTATTGAAGTGGCGTATCCCCTGTTTCTGTGCTGTTCCTTTGTAGCTACAACATGGACGTTGCTTCCGAAATCCGTCAAACGCGTCGCCCCAACGGACACAATTCTCCCATCTTGCTTTATGCCAAGCCAAAACGCATCTCCTATCCTAGACCTAATTCTTTCCGCGGTAACCTCTCCCCACCAACCAGGATCAGCTGTCCGCATTAAATCAGCAATCTCTTCGACATCTTCAGCACCTAACTTCGTAGGAACAGTCGTTATTCGGATGCGTTCCTCGCCCCTTCTCAAACGCATGAGAATCATTTCTTCTCTAATCTTTGGCCTGAACTTTGCAAGAACGAGATCCTCACAATCTAAAGGAGCCTGCAGCTCAACACTTGTCAAACTCAAACGATCAAGCAACAACTTCACAGTTTCACGACTGCCTCTCAATTGAACGATGTAATCGGAGTAAACGAGCATTGACCCTTCAACCTTCTTCCCCTCCATCGCCAACAGAATCCTAGTCTTGTCTCTGTTTTGCCGCCAGTCAAAGATGAAGAAATAGTAGTTCAGCGGGTCTCTGTTGACATAATCCCAAAAAGTCTGCTCATAACCATCAACTACCGAAACGACTTTCAAGGCTGGATCTCCTAAGACTGCAATATTTGAATAAGAAAAGAGATAAAGCTTGTTTTACGCGGTCTTTGCTGGTTGTGTCATTCCGCATTTTTTGAGCAGCCTATGCCATCTTGCGTCTGTCTGCTGTTGGATTTCTTCAATCATTTTCCCGTACTTCGGCGTGAACAAGTGCCTGAATCGCCCCTGCACTTCGAGATATTCCTTTGCTGACTTCTTCATTTTCTGTGGAGCTAAGGCAATAACTTTGCTTGGAGTGGACAGCTGGTACTCGCCGTTCACAGCCTCCCACAATGGGAATATGCAGGTTTCAACCGCCAGCTTTGAAAGCTCAATGGACTTTGCTGGATCACTTCGCCATCCTCTTGGACAAGGCGCGAAAACGTGCAAGAATGCGGGACCATTCACTTCAATGCCTTTTCTGGCCTTCTGAATGAGATCCTTCCAGTAATATGGCGATGCGGTTGCTACGTAGGGCATGTCATGAGCCACCATGATATCCGCAATGGGCTTCTTCTGCTCTAGCTTACCTGGAACAACACTGCCGGTCTGTGAGGTTGTCGTGAACGCCCCGTACGGTGTGCCTCCGCTTCTCTGAATGCCCGTGTTCATGTAAGCCTCATTATCATAAAGCACGTACAGAAAATCATGCCCCCTCTCAACAGCTCCAGAAAGCGCCTGTATGCCTATGTCGTAGGTTCCGCCGTCTCCAGCTAATGCGATAACATCAACTTGCTCGTCCTTTATTCTGCCTTTCTTCCTCAAAATCTTCAGTGCAGTTTCGATTCCCGCTGCGTTTGCTCCTGCAGTTTCAAAAGCAGTGTGCAGCCAAGGGATTGCCCAAGACGTGAAGGGATAGATCGTTGACGATACCTCCATGCATCCAGTTGCATTCGTCACTATGGTTGGGCCTCTTGTTGCTTTCATTATCAACCTAAGCACGGTTGCAGGCGCACAGCCAGCACATGCTCTGTGTCCTGAAAGGAAGAGGTCAGGTTTTTCAGCGACGTCTTTTGCGGTAAACTTTCCGTCAGCAAAACACATTTCACATATTCCTCCTGTTTTCACTCCCTCAATCCAACATATCTTACATTCTCATCAATGCGCTCAGCTTGAACCGTCCTTTGCAGCTCCACGTAGATATTGCGGATCTGGCTAGGACTCGTGTCTCTTCCGCCAAGCCCGTGAATGTAGTCAACAACCCACGGATGCACTTGTGAAACATAGAGCGCACGGCAGACTTCAATGCAAACGGCTCCACCATTTCCGCCGAAACTCATACTTCTGTCCATGACTGCAACTGCTTTTGCCTTAGAAAGCGCCTTGGCTATTTCCCTGTCGGGGAACGGCCTAAAAGCTCGGATTCTGAGCAAGCCAGCCTTGACGCCATCATCTCTCAACTGGTCGACCACCGTTTTCACTGTCCCTGCCGTCGAACCCAAACAGACAATGACGATCTCGGCGTCATCGAGCCTGTATGGATCAAGCAATCCGTCGCCGTAGCTTCTTCCGCTTAAGCCTGCATACTCCTCATTCACTTGCCGAATAACGTTCAAAGCGCTCTTCATGGCTTCTTCTTGCTGGCGTTTGAACTCAAAATAGTAGTTAGGCAATGCCACAGGCCCCATCGTCATCGGGTTGTCTGGATCAAGCCGGTAAGGCACTACCTTGCCATCATGAGTCTGAACAGTGGGCAACTGACGAATACCAACAAATTCCCTCACTGCGTCATCTGGGAGTACTTGCACATTTTCCAACGTGTGGCTTATAGTGAAGCCATCTAACCCAACCATCACCGGCAACTGGACTTCCAGATGCTCGCCTATCCTGAAAGCCTGAAAGATCGAGTCATAGGCTTCCTGCGCGTTTTCAGCATAAATCTGTATCCAACCGCTGTCGCGCTGAGCCATAGCATCGGAATGATCACCGTGAATGTTCAAAGGAGCCGAAAGGGCCCGGTTCGCAAGAGCCATCACCACAGGGGATCGACATCCTGACGTTACAAAGAGCATTTCATGCATCAAAGCCAGACCTGCAGAAGCGGAAGCCGTGAATGTCCTTGCACCTGTTGCTGCAGCAGCAAGACATGCAGCCATAGCACTATGCTCAGATTCAGTGCACACGAATTCAGTGTTGACTTCGCCGTTGGCGACGTATTCGCTAAACTTCTCCACCATTATGGTTTGAGGAGTTATCGGGTAAGCCGCAACTACGTCAACGTCTGCCTGCTTCACGGCAAGCGCAACAGCTTCATCTCCGTTCAATCCTGTGATCTCCTGTTTAACAACGCTTTTCACTCTTCACATCCTCCTTAAGGCATCTTCATGACAATCGCGTTTGCTGGGCACTCGTTCGCGCAGATTCCGCAACCCTTGCAGAAGTTAAGATCAAACTCTATGTCACCTTTCTCCTTAGTCCAAAGGATAGCTCCATCAGGACAGAAAATGGTGCACAACAAGCATCGAGTGCACTTCTCTAGGTCTCGCACTGGCTGATAGGTCTTCCAGTCGCCAGTCAAGTAAGTTCTGCTCGACTTCCAGCAAACAGCTGCAGGCGAGACTTCTTTCCAACCTTTTTCTTTGGCACTCATTCGCAAGTTACCTCCTCATAAGCCTCCTTCACAACCGCAAAATTCTTCTCAGCAACATCAGGCCTAAACCTGCCCTTAACCATCTCTTCAATCGCGCCCAAGCTGACGATCCCAGTTACACGGGCCACTGCTCCAAGCATGGCAGTGTTTGTTATGGGCATGTTCAATATTTTTATCGATATTTCAGTAGCTGGAACGGTCCAAAGCTTGCCTTTATCCGAGTTAAGCAGCTTCCTTATATCAACAGGCTTCTCAGTCGTGTTAACTATGATGTTGCCGCCCTCTTCGCTGAGTCCGTCAGCAACCTTAACGGATTTCAACAGTGTAGGATCCAAGACTGCGACCACATCGGGATTGTAGACAGCACAATGCAGACGAATCGGCTCGTCGCTTATCCTCGTGAAAGCCGTTACGGGGGCGCCCATCCTCTCGGGGCCAAACTCTGGGAAAGATTGAATGTATTTTCCTTCAGAAATAGCTGCTCTTGCCAAGAGCTCACTAGCCGTCCATGCTCCTTGGCCGCCTCTTCCATGCCACCTAACCTCCAAGATCTTCTTCAAATTATCCTAGCGCTCCATTGATCTTTCAACTTTATTGGAAACTCGGGCATATACACTTTTCTAAGCGAGAAGCAGCAATGAAACGTGTCAGCAAAGCAAACTAACAGCTAGACCGAAGCCGCGTTGAATATGACTAGATTTAAATATCACAAGAAAACTGAAAGCTCTTAAAGCGTTGAATTTGGGCCGCCGTAGCTCAGCTAGGTAGAGCGGCTGGCTGTTAACCAGTCGGTCATAGGTTCAAGTCCTATCGGCGGCGCCACAACACTATCTGTGCGCTTAGATAACTCACGAAGCATTTGTATTGGAATCTCTCAAAATGGGCATCACAAAGCAAAGGAGTCAAATGTAGAATTGCCTTGCGGGTTGTCAAACACTGCAAGGAAAAAAGGCACAAGAGGCTTTCTGCGAGTAAGTAGCCAGTTCACGCCTGAAGGCATATAAAGTCTCGGACTTTTCTTCAAACAGAAACAGTCCTAGCCAATGCGGCTGACTTATGGCGAAGTGGAAATGAATAGGATCGAAACGCTCCCTGTCTTCCCCGAGTTCCGAGCCATAAGTCTCGAAGACAAACAGCTCATGGATACGCTTTTAGGGGAAGAGCAACCACAAATCTCAGAACTGGCTTTTGGAAACCTCTTTATGTGGCGTAAATCTGAGCCAGTCCAGCTGTCACGCATTGGTGAAACCGTTCTGATTCAGTATAGACGGCAGGTTGATGGTAGCTTGATTCTCTTGCCTCCGTTCAGAAAGCAGTCTCTACCTGAAGTGCTCAAAACGTTGAAGCAAGCTGCCGGCTGGAATTACAGTCTTCCACTACTCTATGGAATTAGTACAACGGAAGCTGAAGAGCTTACTGCGCACAAGATCCGGGTTGAGCCTTGTCGTGACGAGTGGGACTATGTCTACCTTACAAGAGACCTAGTTGATCTTTCAGGCGACAAATATCATGCGAAACGCAACCTGATAACTCAGTGCTTGTCAAAACACAGATGCGAGTATACCGATATTACAGCATCCGTAATCGATCAGTGTCTACAGCTTCAGGCCAAATGGTGCAACCTCCGCAACTGCGATAAAGTACCGAGCTTGGCAGCCGAGAATCAAGCGATAAAACAACTCTTCGAGCACTACAAAGAATTGAACGTTTTCGGAGGAGTCATCTATGTTGATGGAATATTGGAGGCGTTCACAGTTGCAGAACGACTCAACAATGCAACGGCGGTTATCCACATTGAGAAAGCGAATCCTGAGATTAAGGGTCTTTATCAAGTGATTAATCAATGGTTCTGCCAAAGGGCACTAACAGACTTCGAGTTTGTCAACAGAGAACAAGACTTGGGAATACTTGGCTTAAGAAAGGCAAAGAAGAGCTATCACCCTCACCACATGGTCGAAAAGTACAAAGCGTACTTAACGTAGATAACGTCTTCAGCTACATTTCACGCATATGAAACCAGCGCACCGTTTTGTTCTGTGCGGCTCCACAATCTATCGACGCGCTCGTTCATATGAACTCACGGTAAAAACAGGAGTCTGCTGGAGTAGAATCGTTTAACATTGATATGACATGGCTTGATTTGTTTGGGTTCACATCCCCAAGAAGGTAATAAGACAATAAGACAGGACATCCTATTTTCGTTGGAGTTGCAGTGGTTTTCGCGCGTTGTCCAATTTGCTTTTCATTTCGACTTGCTGCTCTTCTATAGCGGTAGGTAGGCTCGCCACAACTGGACGCCTTTGTACGTGCCTATACCCACATTCACATTCGAAGCCTACCAGCTTTTCGTCGCTTTTTATTTCTCGCCATTTTCTTCCATTGCAACGCAGGTCTCGCCTATGGATTTTCCACAACATTCTTGCCTCGTTGACGGATATTGGCACAGTGTACTTTGCTTTTGTGAAGTACCATGTTGTGTACGCTACAAAGAACGTCCACAATCCAAGGGCAAGTATCTCCCACATTTTCTTCACACCTGTTTTCCTGTTCTACACATGAGCAGTATGTCAACTTCTGGACATATCAATCTTGAGAATACTGTATATTACGATATAAGGATTATCTCAGGTTCCGAATACCAGATCAAACGAGCCTAGAACTGTTGAAGCACATCCTTTTTCTCCATAATATAGCCACAGTAGTGGCACTTCAGCAACAACGGTTCCTCACAATCAACGTAAAACTTGGCCCGCACAGGCTCGTTACTATTGCTTATACAGGCTGGATTGGCACACTTGATTATGTTATCAATGCTCTTAGGCAACTTGACCTCCTGTTTTTCAGCAACCTTATAATCCCGAATAATGTTTATCGTTGCATGAGGAGCAATTAACGCGATTTTGTCGAGTTCCTGAGGATTAAGCTCTCGACCCTCAATCTTCACTATGTCCTTGGTCTTGAAGCGTTTACTCGGAACATTAATCGCAATTGTGACTGTCCCCCTCTCTCGCCCCGTTATCCCCAAAATCTTGACCACGTCCAAAGCGTGTCCACCAGTAACATGGTCAATGACGGTGCCATTCTTAATCTTAGAAACGTGCAATTCTGTTTCACTCATGCGGAACATCCCCCTCTTAGAGAGGCTATACTCTAAACACAGGCAAGAGATTTTTAAGCCTTTCACACATGCCACGGATAGTTGATCTGATATATTTTGCCTTTGCCATTGTCGAAAAGCTTCGTGAAGTGAGTTGGGTGCAATGTCTGATCCTTAAGTAGGCGGAGCAAAGTAACTTGAGAGCCAAGCTCTGTAGGTTCGAAAGTGTCGACTCTTAGGTAGTTTGATGCATTGTAACCCGCGATGTCTGCAATCCAAGAGAATTTCTGCAAGTCATCTGGCGTGAAGACCAAAGCATACGAAACATTATAGTTTTTCATGATCTGCAAGGACTGCTCTTCTGGGAGCATGAATATTCTTGCCAAGTCATGAATCTTCTCTGATGACCCCCACGTTCCAAAAATCTGGGTCTCTAGGTTGCGTAATGGGTCTCTGGCTGTTCCCATAGAGTACCATATGTCCCTTGACGGGTATGCTTCTATCACTTCTCTGTGGCTCCATTGTCTAACTGCTCGGCCATAGTCCCACCAGCAAAGGATCACCGAACCCTCAGTTGTAAGATTTCCAAGTTTGGCGAACACTTCAGGCATACCTTCCTGTTGCGAGAAGTATCGCAAAACCTCATCCTCTCTCTCACCGAAATCTATCTTGAGAGCCAGCAGCGATGCTAGAAGAATCAACAAAATTAGGGCGAGTGTGACAATGAACCACTTGCTTCGCCAAAACTTTCTGACCATGAACCCGACTCTTCCTTCAAATAAATCGTAGGATGTTCAATGGTTTTAACTTTGCTCCATTACTATCCGAAGAAAATGACATACGTTTCTTCAAGCAAAAGCAGTCGGACACATTTCCTGCAAAGTGAGACGATTCGAAAAAAGGTTATTTAGGAGTTGCATAGAGTTGTTGTGCTGGGTATAGGATTTGGAGTTTGAAGGCAGAGACATAATATCAATCAAAGACTTCTCCCGCGAAGAGATCAGCTACATTTTCAAAACCGCCAAGTCAATGGAACCACTAGCCTCAAAAGGCTCAGACATGCTCAGAGGAAAGATCCTCGCAACCTTGTTCTTTGAAGCAAGCACACGCACCCGACTGAGCTTCGAATCCGCCATGCACAAACTAGGCGGCTCCACAATAGGCTTTGCGGAAGCAGAGATCGCGTCAGTCAAGAAGGGCGAAAACTTGGCAGACACCGTTCGAACGGTGGAAAACTACTCTGACGTGATAGCTCTTCGGCATCCACTTGAAGGCGCAGCCAGACTTGCCGCAGAATTCGCCAAGGTACCTATCCTTAATGCTGGCAGTGGAGCAGAAGAGCATCCCACGCAGGCCCTTTTGGATTTGTACACTATGAACAAGGAAAAGGGCAAAATCGACGGGCTGAAAATCGCTTTTGTAGGAGATCTTAGATACGGAAGAACCGTTCACTCGCTGGCTTATGCGCTTTCATTGTACAACATCGAATTATACCTAGTTTCGCCAGAAACTTTGAAAATGCGGCGAGAGGTTCTCCAAACAATAAAAGAGCGAATATCCGTCATAGAGAGAACGAATCTTGAAAAGATAATCCCACTCGTAGATGTCCTGTACGTTACGAGGATTCAGAAGGAACGTTTTCCTGACCCTGCGGAATACGCGAAGGTTAAGGGCTCTTTCAGAATAGATCTGCAAGCTTTGAGCGAAGCCAAGAAAGATCTGACGATTCTGCACCCTCTTCCGCGGGTCGATGAAATAGCGGCTGAAGTGGATAACACCCCCTTTGCGCGGTACTTCGAGCAGGTTTGGAACGGCATAGTCGTAAGAATGGCTCTCTTAGCGCTAATACTTGGCGCGGTAAAATAGAGCGCTGATTCGTCAAATGCTCATGGCTTCATGACAATGCAAAGCGATCGTAGATTCTTAATGTGCCTACTCCGCCGCAAGATGGACACTTAGGCAACAAGCCGAACCAGCTGTTTTTGCAGTTTGCACAATAAGTCAGCTTACGATTATACACAAAGAATTCAATTCCGCTAGCTCCCGCGATCTGCTTAGTTAAGGACATCAACTCATCTGGCTTGCATTCAGCCTCTCCAAGCTCTATCGCTGCAAAGCTCCCACCTGAACGTAGGTCACGCTGTTTCTGTTCAATCGCTAAAAACTCTTGAGGAATTTGGCAACCCTGTATGGGTAACATGCTGATCGTGGAATAATATGGCTTTTCTCTGGTTCCTGAGAATTTGACCTTTCCAAAGCCGTATCTGTCAACGTCCAGCCGCGCCAATCTTTCGGAAGCCTCAATATCAGGTAACATGGCTGGAAGCAGTCGTTTTCCCTGTCGCTTGCTGGACTTACGCAAGAAGTCTGTTATCACTTGGCTGATTTCTTCCATCAATTTCAGAGCTTTCTCATCATGGTAAGAGCTCTTTCCACAGAATGTCTCCAAAGTTTCCTTCAGCCCGATCAAGTTCACCAAACGCGAAGAACCTTCAAGTCTCAAATATCTGTCACCATTAACGTTCTGCATAAGAAAAGGAAGCAGCCTTTCACCGTGCTGTTTCAATGCACCATATTTGATTTCTAGAGCACGGGTTGCCATTTCAAGCCTTTCCTTCAAAAGCTCAAGGAATTTTGACTTATCCATCTCAGTTTCGTACGCGATTCGCGGTAGATTGACTGATACCATTCCTAAGCATCCTGTGCGCAGCGTGTCAATTTCCCAGTCTTTAGTCAAATCTGTTCCAAGCCTACACCCAGACGTGAAGAAAATCGATTGCTTCTGATCTTCCTCCAGTAGGCATGCAAGGTAAACCATGCTTCTCTCTGATGCTAGACGATGAGCTTTCAAAAGCAAGGCCTTCGCCCTCTCATCAGTGAACGTTTCTGGACGGAGTTTGACCAAAACCTTCGGGTTCAAAAGTGGTCTAGTTCTGCCCTCCTCAATCAATACGTCAAGAATGAGCGATGCCAAAGTCTGAGTCTCTTCCCCAAAGTCCCCATAAACCCCAGCAACTTTTCCAGACGCCCCGATTGCAGGCTTATTACCCATGAAATCAGGAACCGTCAACTCCAAGTTTAGAGATACATCTGCATGCTGACTGATGTCAAGGATAAAAGAACGTAAAGCCTCCTTGGTCTTCGACGTCTCTGCTGCTTTGGCAAATGGAGCGAGAAAAACGTTAAAGTATTCGAAGGTCTGCGTTTCTGCTACCTCTTTGGCGGAATGCAGAACAACATTGAAAGTTGTGGATAGGGCAGACTCAAAATTCTGAGGCGGCACGCATGAGGGTTGAAGACTGTCTATTCTCTCAAAGCTCAGGCCATTTTGACAGAAAAACCTTAGATCATGCACTATTTCACTTGGTTTCAGAATCCACGAGCCCAAATTCCTAATGTGCAGCGAGCCAGACAAGTATGCATCTGCGATGTCTCTCGGAAACACTTTCAGAAGCATGTACTCTTTGAGAACTGCTTCCCCCGCAGTTTCATGCACAGACCCCATTCTTTTGGACATCTTGCCTTTGGGTTCGACGAGCAAGGTAACCTCGTGAACTGGAAGGCCTAATCGGGTGAGTTTGTGGCGATATTCCTCTAAGCCCTTCTCGATTAGGATCGCGTTCACAACCTCTCTGACCAGCGGAGCCGTAAGATACTTAGTTCTCGCCTTCAGCAGTCTCTTTTCGGCTTCCTTAGCCGCTTTCTGAGCTAGATCAGCAGGCATTCTTGCCTCTCTTATAAGAGAACTTGCTATCTTGTTCGCGTCAAACTCTTCTACCGCAAGCCTGGAAGCACGTACAAGCATACCCTTAGGCTTCAGAGCCCTTTTCTCCACACGATCTGCAACGTCAAGAACCATCTTGCCTAACTCGGTCAAGCAATACTTTCTTGCTTCAACATCTGCCTCAATCAAATCCGCCTTAAGCAGAAATTTCAAGTGATAAGCAAACCTTCCAGAATCCCTGCTCGGATTCATCTTCAAAGAACTCATCAACTCAGTGTACGAAAGGGGCCCTCTGTCAAAAAGCAAATTCAAAATCTGCAACCTAATAGGTGAAGAAACAGCCTTAAGTACTTTAACGCCGCGGACGCGATGTGGAACTGACAAGCCTCGTTGAGCCCTCCTCTCTAACAGTAGGGGGTATTAGTATTGGCCGGATAAGGGTTTAAAGGTTAAGGAGAAAGGGATTTTGCGGTCAGTCTGCCGTTTGTTGAAAGGTTTTGGATTGAAGCCTTTTCCCTTCATTAGAGAAAAGTCACTGTTTTCTATCTTGTATTATGTCCCATCCTGCAGGTGCCAAAGTCCCATCAATATTTTCAGAAAACTTCCTCTTCTGCTTGATCCCGCATCTTAAGCATTCCCTTTCAACAAAAACCATCTTTTGCTTCTTCTTAGTCCCTATGAAAAAGGCTGGTTCTTCCCAGCTGATCATAACCCGATCCCCATAATTCCTCCACTTGTGTAACCCCAACCAGCATAATGCTCTAGGCAATCAACTCATCCCAACGAACCAGAATTTTCTTGCCGAATAGAAAACTCTTGCGGTAGGTAAAGCTCTTAAACGACAACTCCACTTCTAGAGCCAAAGAGGGGGCTGTCGGCTAGTTTGGTCTAGGCTTGTAGCCTCGGGCGCTATAGACCCCGGTTCAAATCCGGGCAGCCCCACTATCGGACTCGAACCCAGTTGGGTATGAGTACGATAGAAGCCTAAACCCTTCCAGGTATTAGTCCACCCGCAAAGCGCGCGCTAAAATCGTTTAGAGGAACCGCCTCTAAATGTGTGCGAAAGGCTAGATTATGCTAAGCACTTGGTTTCATTTCTCCTTTGAAAACTCGGTAGCACCTGTCTGAGCAGAAGCCTTGAAAATCATTGTCTGGCATGAACAGTTTTCCGCAAGCTTTACACTTTCGCTTAGCCCTTTCCTGCATTCACTTCTTCCTCTAATCAGAATGTTATCTTGACTGGCTATATATTTAACCATAAGGTCAAGGCTACCTCTCCCCTGCAAGGTACGTGACCCAATAAATACTCAAGTCAGCCTTTTGTTTTTGAAGGTGTTAGTGTATGGGTGAACTGTATGAAAAGCGTTCTATACCAGATTTTTGCAAAGACCCTCTTGGTCTTCTTGGGTTCAAGCGCGCGCTAGCGTTTTATAGTAAGAAATTCGAAGATAGAGTGATGTCTGCTATGGAAAGTGATGATTGGTGTGTAGCGGTTTTCAAATGTAAGCAAGACAACATCAGGAGCGTCCTCGTCGGTTTCTATGCTTTCGTGAAAGATGTTGAAGGTGTAAAGAATCAGCACTTCTTGATTAGAGACCGCGTAGATGATGAAGTTGTCTTCAGTTGCCGTGTTTCAGTAGAGCCCAAGGTTAAAGAAGTGATTAGGAGTAAGATGGCTTACAAGCTCGGAAGTTTGCTCTCTGAAGACAATTTTGTTGTCGATCCAGGCGTTAACCATCCCTTTGAAAAATATGTTGCCTGGTCTCCTAAGAAAAGAATTGACGAGTTTGGACCAAAGGAGTTCGCCGAATTCTGTGACTTCCTAGCCAAAATGAGCAAATTAGTCTTGCAAATGGTCAAGAAGCGCTACTTCAAGTCAAATGAAAGAGTCGAAGTCGCGCACGTTATGTCTTGGATGCTTGGTTGCACAGAATACGGCCTATTGAGTCCAAAAGGTTGGGAAATAGGATATTATGATCGTATAGAAGACAAGAACTGTCCATATCTGAAAGAACAGTTTCTTGAATCATGACTACTTTGGCTCGATATGATGAAACAGCGTGCGCTGTGATTTCAATCTCTGTGTTCGTGGGATTCCTCTTCAGATTCTTCTCCGCACTCTTCTTCTTCCTCGGCAGCTTCTTCTCCTGCAGCTCTTGCTTCGTCTTCAACCTCTCCTTTTGGGGGATAAGCCTCATCTAACCAAACTTTAAACTGTTCTTTGCTTTCAGGATCGGAAAAGGCCCACTCACATAGTTCACTGACGACGGTGTTGAGATCAATTCCGTGATCGTCGGCCAAAAGCTTCAGAAACTGTTCCCACTTTACAGGCAGAGATGCCGTAAGCCCAACCATCTTGCGTTTTCACCATCGTCTCGTATCATTCAAGTCGTATTTAAGCTTCAGCGTGCGCGGCTCTAGTCCTTACTGTCTATCTTCATTCTTTTCGGAATCGTTTCTCTTTCTCTTCCATCCTCTTAATAGTATTGTTGCGCGCTTATTTTGGAAAGGATGCTATTGACAATTGAAATGTGAGGTGATAGAACATGAGTGGAGAACAGAATCCCCGTAGAAAAGCTATCAGTGGCGCGCGCCGTGACAAAGCGAAGGGGCATCAAACGAGAAGAGCTCGTGGGGAAGGAAACAGAAAAGAAGGTAAAAACGCAATTAGCGCGCGCTTAATCAGTAATTTCTTAGAGATTCTAGATCTTTACTCGAAGCGCCCAATTCAGGTAAGTCCAAAGATCCCATGAAAGTGCCAGGGAAGGCTCTACATAACAGTGGAGACTGCATTCCTCGCAGTTCTGTGTTTCTTTCCAGTTGAATCCAGAGATTGCAGTTTTGATGTTGGTTTCAAGAACAGAAAGGCTAGTTGCGTATTCATTGCGAACATAGCAAGGTAGGACCAAGTTTCCATTTGGATCTACGTTAATTGCTGCCCAGGGTCTGCACTTCCAGTTTTTTTCTTTTGCCATGACTTTAAAATAATTGACTGAATTCACAAGGGGATAGCCCTTTTTCTTCATCTCAATGAGTTCCTTAGCTATCTTTGTAATTTCATCAGCGGTAGGTGCAGATACATTGGCATTACAGTAGTCGTAAGCTACGGCTATGGACATTCCTGTATTCAATTCCTTTGCCAACTTTACCATGTCTTCTATCTCATGTAGATTCTCTGCCATTATTGTTGTGTTGATTGTCACGGAAGCCTTCTCTTTGGACGCGATAATGCCTTTTATCGCTTTTTTGAAGCATCCGCTGACTCCTCTGATCGTGTCATGGGTTTTTTCTAGGCCGTCTAACGAAACATAGATGGCGCCGTTGATGTATGGTGCTATCTCATCTATTTTGGATTCGAGGAGAGTCCCATTGGTAACTAGGCTTGTTTGCAAGGGTAGAGACCGAGAGAAAGCAAGAATTTTGGCCAAGTCATTCCTTAGGAGAGGTTCTCCTCCTTCAAACGCAATCCCACAAACACCGGAATCATGAATCTGCTTCAGAATTGCTTTTTCTTTCTCAAGACTGGAATCCTTGCTGGATCTTTTCCAAAAGGGGCACATTTTACATCGGAGATTGCAATCATAGGTTAGCTTGTGCCCACAAAACAGTGGAACCCTTATTCCCAAGAAGTTTGAGAATAGCCCACGATAGAGCCTCAGCCCTAGCACAAGTTTTTCTAGGGCAATAGCCCGTGTTTTTTCTTCACTGAAATAGTTGGAGACTGGCCTCATCATCGAGATCACTTGAATACGAGTTTACAAATCTATGCTAATAAAGACGACTTCGTTTCCTAGCATCAAAGCTACGCTTGTTTTTCCTTTGACTCCGGCGCTTCTTTTACCGCTCATAGTTTTATGCGCGCGCTCAAGTTTGGAAAAGCGCTACCCACAAACTAAAAGTGATACTTCGTGGTATATCCGTACTGTGGAAGGGTTGTGAGTAAGCCTAGGTTTTTTGATAGGCCTGAATGCCGGAACTGTGTTTTTAAGGGAGGTAGCTACTGTTGGAAACAATGCCCATACAATATTTGGCGGAGAGAACCATTCTAAATTATAGTGCGCGCTCACAGAAAAAAGGGAATGTGTGGGAAGCTTCTATACACTGGCAACATAAGACTTTTATAAAGGGTATTTAAGCATCCGCTACATTACAAGAAGTGATGTTCAATGCCGAAGACTAAAGCGATAATAAAGATTCAAAACGTTGTTGCTTCTGCCACCTTGAACCAGAAAGTTGACTTAAACGCTATTGTGAAGAGTTATCC
>JBGQME010000025.1:0-17164 GCA_041500425.1 Bathyarchaeia archaeon
ATTCAGTGGGAAAATTCAGGTTCAGACTTAGAGCTCAAAATGGGGAGATTATAGCGGAAAGCCAAGGTTACGACTCAAAAGAGAGTTGCCAAAAGGGAATAGCATCGGTTAAGGAAAACGCTTCCAAAGCAGAAATAAAGGACTACACATCTTAGAAACCCACACTTTCTCTTTTTTCTAATTTCTGCATTTGCATGAGTTCCTTTGGTTCAGCCATTACTTTTACCGATTTCTCCTATTTACACGCGCGCTTCGATTTGTTGCAAGTCCATGGGCTTATGATGAATGCGTTTACGCTTCTATTATTCTGAAATTGTTACAGTTGGACAGAGAAAAGAGATCAAATGAAAGGTTTCTGCTCAAGGATTATCCTTTAGCGCGCCCGGCGCCCAACTTTTACGCAAACAGAAATCCCAGCGCGAGGCCGATCAGGAATGCAACGGAAGAATAAGGTAAGACGTTGAGCCATCCGTGCCCGACATCGTAGAGCTTAGGCAAAAACTTCATGGCCTCATCGAAAAGGCCGGTGAAAGTCAAGCTCAGGACCCCGGTCGCGACGAGGACTATGATGAGTGCGACAACGGCTATCAGAAGTTTGAAACCTTTCTTGACTATAGCACCTACCAGCAAGCCTATGATGAATGGCAGGGCAACCGGGATTAGCCAGGCGATCTCGGGTGGAATTGACATAGTTCTCCCAAAACCTAACTCTTTTTATCTATAAGTAGTTTCGGAAACTCTTATTTAAGATTTCTGCCGCAGTCGGCGAGCGCGCGACTAAAAAGGCTTGTTAGAGAACACAAGGGATTATACGAGGGAATCTGAAGAAATTGCAAACCTGCTCGAGAGAAAAAGGGATATACGAATCCGATAGAAATTTCATGTGGCTTCAGAAATTGTTTGAGGGTTATTTTAGCCGCCAAACGTTTGGTTTGAGCTTGAAATTTAACAGATAGTCATGCACAGTCGCTTCTGACATTGGGCTTTTGCGGTGTTGTATCAGCATGGTTCTAGGAGGTTTTATATATTCGGGATGGCGATTTATCTCAGGGAGTTAGCTATGGATACGTTTTGGACGATTGTTGTTATTCTCGTGATACTGTGGTTAGTGGGAATCTTTGCTCTACCTGGCATAGGTGAATTGATACATATACTGCTTGTGATTGCCGTAATCGTAGTAGTCTATCGGCTTTTGACTGGAAGACATATCTTGAGTGGAGAAAAAAGATAGCGTTCACAGACTGTAATTTATACCAAAACCCTCTTGGGTTGAGGGAAACTTGGGAACCGTTTCGATGATTATTCTGTGGACGTACCGCCATTTGTGGGCTGTCTGATTCTGAAGAGGAAAAAAAATTGGGGAACTTATGTTAGTTGAGTGTTCACCTTAGCTTAGCACGCGTAACCTTTTCGTGTATCCAAGATTTCTCTTTTCGTAAATGATGACTGCCAGCAGTGTTGCGATCATGAACAGGGGCAGAATGAGGATTGCTGGAAACTCTGGAATTACGCTATTTGTGTCTAATGTAACCGCGCCAGTCCGTGCCAACGCTCTGCCTTCCAGCGTTGCGCCGCTAGTCAGCGTGATTGATGCATAAGCCAGTATGGTTCCCTTGAAGGTAGAGTTCGTTCCGATAGTCGCTGAACTGCCGACCTGCCAAAAGACGTTGAAAGCGTTGGCGCTGTTGGTCAGGATAACCTTGCGATCGGTTGTCGTGGTGAGTGTGGACGCTATCTGGAAGATGAAGATAGCACTCGCGTTACCCTGGGCGTCGAGAGTGAGATCCCCTGACGATATCTCAAGCGAGGACGTGGATTTGTAGAGGCCAGGGGTTTTGGTTGTCCCGCCTATATTTCCGGACACAGTGGTGGCACCTGTTCGTCCAGCGAGGTCGTTGTACGCGGTGGTCAAGTCGGTTTGGGCTTGGGCTGCGGTAGTATCGTTAATGTGTTTCGTCCCCGTCACTGTTCCGGGCGGAAATCCCGTCACCGCGTTACCTGGACTCACTCCGAGATCCCCGGTAACGTTGGTAAGACCGGTGCTGGTGACCGTGGTGCCAGCCAGAACCTGGAAATTGGCGGCCGCTCCGAGGTTTACTGACGCTTGATCTGCCGCGTGCGCGACCCCAGTTGTAATCGTGGCAACAGCAAGAACTACAAGTACCATTAGTGCAATAGATGTCTTTCCAAGGCCTTTTTTATCACTCATTTTTTTATCACTCATTCTGAATGTCTGTGTATTTTGGGTATATAAATTTAATCCAAACCAAGGCTCAGCCCTACCACTTTGCATATGAACTAAAAAAAAGGACTAGATTTAGATCCACGTTATTAGGGCAAATCCAATTAGTCCCAATATTATTGCAATTAGGGCAAATATGATGATTGCCACAATGGCGATAACAAGTGCCTTCAGCCATCCGCAGTCAAAGAAGTGTTTCACTAGATAAAGCCAGATTATCAACTGAATGATGGAAGCAATGATGCCTCCGAATGGAACCAAAGCTCCGAAGATTGCACCGATTACGGTTCCAATTACGACTATCCAAATGGCGTCTGTGAACTTTGCTTTGTCTTTTCCAACAAGTGCTCTTCCAGACAGCCAGAGAACTGGCGAAAGTATTATGGTGTTAACGATAACATGTATTACAAATGGAATCAAATCAAACGCCAAATCAACCCATCCTTGATTAGGTAGTTAGCGTAGACCGCTTGTTTTTTTACTCCCGAAGCTGCTTATAAGATTATCGTAAGAAGCTAACATATTGTTTCTCTTTTTCTCTACCAGTACCAAAAATGGCGCGCGCTGAACTATATTACATGTCGCTTGGGCTTATGTATACGGGCGAAAATAGCTTATGCGGGAAATTAAAATAACAGATGATAGAATCTGAATGGGGGTGAAACAATGGAAAATAAGAAGTTGGAACTTGCATTCGTCGATAAGCATGGGAAAGTGTACCCATTAGATGAGGCTACCCGTGAAGATTTGGCTAAGGGTCTTGAAAAAATCTCTAAAGAAATCGCAAAGAGACTGCTATTGCTAAAAGAACAAAGATAGAACCTGGCCTATTCCTTTTTTCAGGAAACTCCAGGAGCGCGCGCATTGATGGCTTTTCTACGCGGATTCTGTTCTCTACTCATGTTCCGTCACCTCACCTCTTAATTGTCAATAGTATCCTTTCCAAAATAAACCTGTTGTAGCTCATCGTGCTTCCTTCGAAATCAGGTATTGTGTCCTTCTATGTTACATTGTATAAGTCAATATTGCAGCGATAGTATCTCTAGTGCACACTTTTACCGGTAAACTGGTGTTCAAATTTTAACCCCCACTCAGAATGGCTCAGGACAAGTCTGTCTGGTCAAAATAAGCTCAGAATGTGGCTGAATTTCAAATGCGGGGGTGGGATTTGGACCATCCGCAAACTGGAGACATCACCAAACATCCCCTTTTTTCTCTTTCTAATAGCATAGTCCGGTCACTCAACACTAGACTACTCTCATACTGCAAATTCCCTTGCTTCTGAATGCGAGAATGTGGCACGGATTCCCATTCGCACATGCGAGTGGAGACATCTCCCGCGAAACCCTCTTTTTCTATCTTGTCCTTTTCTCTTGTGACTCTTGTGAAGAGAGGTTAGTCTTTACTAAGATTGGGATCAGTAAGCCGTACAGTGAGATGAAGATGAGTGGCGTGTGAAGGATCAAATTCCACAGTGTGTAGCCTGGCATTATGAAATATGACATGGCGTTGAACAGACCTATTATTAGGCCCACGAAACTGGTGGTTCTGAGAACATATGTGTTAACCCTTGGATAGATTAATGTCAAAAGGGCTATTAGCACTGGTGCCGTGGGACAGTACATAACGCCAAAGGAAGAATTGAGCAGCAACAACCGCCGAAAACACAATCCACCAAAGAATTACCGAACACTTGCAGAACCATCGCAAATCCAAGACCACATGAAACAATATAAAGATTTACCACATGAAAACTGCAAATAACACAAAACACCCGCAAACACACACAAAAAGAAACACCAAAAAATCGCCCACCAAACACAAAACAACCCCTCCAAACGCCGCAGGAGGAACCCAAGCCTGCCCTAAACCATCACGCCATAGGCTGGCGTGTTGCTGGTAACCACGCCTGACAGCTGAGACCTCTCCTGCAACTCCCTCTTTTCCTCTCGCAATCTGGCAATACAGAACACGTTTGAACAGGATGCCGAGTCCGTGACATGTCCCAACATCGCAGAGAAACACGTGCGCTTAAATACTCAATTTAGCCCAGTAAGATCGAGGTCCCAAATATTGCCGCAGAATTCATCAACGAATTCACACGTAGCACTTTGGACGGGCAAGCCGTGGATACTTTCCAGCATGCTAACCAGAACCATAATAACCATCGCAATCGCTGTTGTGATCTCTTGGCTCGAATTCTCATTCGGCATAGCATACATGACTATTCCAAACATAGAAGCATACCCGATCATCCCCAACTTACAAATAATACTATGGACGAACTTGATCATCTTCCTAGCTTGGGCATTCACCTCTGCACATTTGCTGCTGCTAAGGGCTTCAAACACCTACATTCTCAGAAATGACAGCTTGGAAATCAGGGTCGGCATCTTGACCTCAAGATCGTTCGTGATCAGCCCCTCAGGTTTCTCAGATCTAAAGGTAATCAGAACGATCTCCGCAAGAATCATGAACTTCGGAGACATAATCATTCGCACCCAAGGCGAAAGCGACGCAACGATAGAAAAAGTCAGAAACCCCTTAAAAGTCGCTGACCAAATAAGGGAAGTCATGGCGAGACCAATCGTCAGAATAGAAGGGCAAGAACCGACCGGAGAAAAGAAGTACCTGAAACAATCGTAGAGATAAGCGATCATCTCACTCTAGTCTTCAAACGACAAACCTCTTGCTTGTCGCTTGCTAATCTTTTTCCGAAAAACGGCTCAAAACACAGAAACTTACATAATCAGTGAACACGCATTGTCTGAAGTGGCCAAACGATGAATACCACGTCAAGCAGTCAATCGACTCGTGCAACTGACATGATAGCCCTTTACGAGAGTCTTCAACATAGAAGAATGCAAGCAGGAGCAAAGAACTATTTTGTTAACGTCGTGGACGGTGGCGGATGGCTTGCTCGAAGAAAAGACCTTAAGAGAATGTGGCAAGCATGCGATTATTGTCTTAACATCAATACGTTATTTCAACTGGAACAGATTGTAGAGGCAGTCGTATAACCGCTTTATCAACCGAAAAGCAACAGCCTAACAGGACAGCCTCATCAACCGAAGAGGTAACAGAACCGCTTTGCGAAAAGGCTAAAAGTCATTTACTTAGTCATAGGATATGAGTAATATGAAAACCGTAGTGCTTCTTTGTGGTGTTGCTAATTCAGGAAAGACAAAAACCCTGAAGGCATTCTTTGACGTTAGCAATATTAAAAGACTTAGGCCATTGCAATTGCTCGAAAGGAATTTGAATGGTAAGAAAGTCTATAATATCGGTTCTACTTCTCCTCAAGAAGACGCAAACGATTTCTGCAACGTGGAGAAAATCATAAATCGCATAAGAAAACGTTTGAAAGAATGCGAACAAGTATCTCAAGGCCAAGACTATGTTCTGATAATTCCATTTACCATGGAAAGGAAAGATGGCAAGGTCAACGATAGATGCATTGTCAAACCTATAGAGTGGCTTAAATCTGAAGGTTTCAATGTCTTTTCACTATATCTTAGAAAAGAAAAGACTGACTTGTTACATCTAAAAGACACATTAATGAAGAGAATTTCAGCAACCACTATTGAAAGCAAAAAGGATGAGTATGATAGGCAAGCCAAGGAATTGGAGAGTTTCACAAGAAAACTTGAACTTGGAAAAAAATTCTGAAAGCGATACAAAAAGCTAAGAATATATAAGGCTAGCTAAAGTGCGGTTACTTTCTCTTTCTGAAGAGTTTAATCCAATCCATGTCACACACAAACTCAAATCCTTGTTCTATTAACTTACAGACTTCATCAGTATTCTTGGCTACAGCAGAAGTGAACTCAGCCTCATTCAGATTAAGCAGTTGAGTATAGAGCAGAGTAGTCTCAATCTTCCTGTGTCCCATTTGAGCCTTAGTGAACAAGATGTCTCTGGTCTTATGGTAAGTCATTGTAGCAAAGTAGTGCCTAAGGTCATAGAGCCTTATCTGCCTTATAGAAGGGTCTTGGAGTTTGATAGAGAGCTTATTGCGCATGGCTCTAAAGTGCTTACTGCAGTCATTAGAAGAGCCTTTGAATAGCCTATCAGTTGAGCCTAAGTTGTGCTTGACAATATGGACCTTAAGCATGTCTGTGGTTCCTTGAGTAATCTTTAACATTCTGCTAGAACCACCCTTAGCAGTTGATGGGTGTACAGTCCTGTTATCAAAGTCTATGTCCTTCACTCTAAGGTTCATAAGTTCTATTGGTCTCAGCCCAGTCTCCATTGATAACTTGAGCTTAAGGGCTAGCTTCTTACTTGAAGAGCTAATCAGCATTTCTATTTTTTCAGTAGATGGAATCTTGGGCATTTTCTCTGGTGCTTTATACAAAGGCATATTCCAAGATAGACCATAGAATTTCACATACTTGTTATAGGCTATACAGAGGTTTCTCTTGTACCCACTTGAAGTATTATAATTAGCTACAAAGGTTCTAATTGACTCTGGCTCATTAAGGTTACAGTGCTTGGCTAAGAATGATAAAGCCTTTCTAGTGAAATTAATACTATAATCACTTCTGCCTTGCTTCTTCATTTCCAGTAGGATATTGAATATACTGCCTGAAATTGGTAGGGTTACAGTTTGAAGGGGCTGGCGTGTTGGTTGTAACCTACCCAATAGTGGAGATATCTCCCGAAGAGGCACTATTCTAAGGGTGACTTCCAACACTAACATGAGCTAGTGTGGCTTATTACCCTCATGGAAGATATCTCCAGAACAACGAAATCGGATTGTGGGTTCTCTTCAGACTTGTCTAGGAATCAGCTCAGTCAAAGTACTCACAGGAATTGACGCAGAAGTGTTGCTTTTGGAGTGACTAATCTTTACGATGGGCTGTTCTCCGGATATGGTCTGGTGAAGACGAGCGCAGTTGGTTGTTGATTCTGAGTCTGAATTGCAAAGCTTTTAAATTCGCATTTTGGCTTAATAAGTCTTTTAGGACTTGAAGACGGACTCTTTAGCTTGAGCACGTTATACATTATCGTGTAGGATCGATTAGGGGTAGTCCAGTCATGGCAGAATCCAAAACAGAGACTCAGGTTGAAACATTATTAAATGAACATGAGCGATTCAGGTGCAAGGTTATTCATGTTGATGATGATCCTGCTTTTCTCAAGATTGCGAAGGAATGTCTGGAAATGCAGGGTGGATTTCAGGTAGAAGCTGCAGGATGTGTTGAAGAGGCGATGGACAAACTCGGAAAGGAGGAGTATGATGCGATTGTTTCTGACTATCAAACGCCTGGGAAAAATGGCTTAGAATTTCTGAAAGAACTAAGAGATGAAGGCAACGATATTCCTTTCATCATTTTCACAGGAAAGGGGAAAGAAGAACTAGCTGTAAAAGCACTGAACTTGGGGGCTGACGGATACTTCGACAAACATGGTGACGCGGAAACAGTCTATTGTGAGTTGGCGCATGGCATACTCTTGGTCGTGGAAAAACGGAAAGCAAAAATGAAAGCACTCTCCGAAGAAGAAAGGCTAAGAGCTGTATTGTCTTCTTCCCCAGACGCCATAACGGTCAGCGATCTGAATGGAAACATCGTTGATTGTAATGAAGCAGCGGTGAAGCTTGCAGGAATTTCATCCAAGGAGAGCATAATCGGCAAAAACAGTTTCGAATTTATATCAGAGAAAGACCGAAAAAGAGCCTTGGAAAACCTAAAGAAAACAATCGAGCAAGGAATAATAAAGAACACAGTCTATAGCCTTTTGAAGATTGATGGGAAAGAATACCAAGGCGAGCTTTCCGCAAGCATCCTTAAAGACTCCCATGGCAACCCCGCAGGTTTTGTGGCAGTAGTCAGAGACATCACAGAACGCATCATGGCGGAAGATGCCCTGAGGAAGAACGAGGAAAAGTTGAGAGTACTGCTTGAGAATCTCCCGCAGAAAATATTTTTTAAAGATAGGAATTCGGTTTATATCTCCTGCAATGGGAACTACGCTCGAGATCTGAGAATCAGCCCTGACCAGATTGCAGGCAAAACAGATTATGATTTTTATCCCAAGCAATTGGCTGAAAAATACAGAGCAGACGATAAAAGAATTATGGAGTCAGGGCACATCGAGGATATAGAAGAGGAATATACCCAGGATGGACAAAGCGTATATGTACACACGGTCAAAACGCCAGTCAAGGATGAAAACGGAAAGGTCGTTGGCATATTAGGCATTTTCCGGGACATAACAGAACGCAAGAAAGCAGAGGAATTAGCTCGCGCAAGCGAAGAACGCTATAGATCTTACATTGACCTAGCAGGGCAGTTGGGATGGACTACCAATGCTTACGGAGAAGTTGAGGAAGATGTACCTGCATGGAGGAGATTTACTGGTCAGAGCTATGAAGAGGTCAAAGGTTGGGGATGGACGAAAGCCCTTCACCCGGATGACCTTGAGCACATCACACAAACATGGGAAAAAGCCGTTGCAGCAAAAAGCGCTTACGAGGTTGAATATCGCATACGCAGACATGATGGGATCTACCGCCACTTCCTTATCCGTGGCATCCCTGTACTTAAGGAGAATGGAAGTATTCGAGAATGGGTTGGAACATGTATTGACATCACCGAGCGCAGAAAAGCAGGACAATCGTTGAAGGAATCTGAGGAGAAATACAGAGGTCTGGTTGAGCTGGCTCCCGACGGCATAGTTGCTGTGAATGCAGAAGGCGTAGTCACATCGGCCAACCGTAGTTTCCTGACGTTAGTAGGCTATGACTCTGAAGAAGGAATCGTTGGCAAACCATTCACGGAGTTGATGACTATGCGGATGGAGGACATTCCAAGATTTCAGGGGATGTTCATGTCTCTGATGAAGGGAGAATCACCTGCACCATCTGAATTCCTCTATGTTCGGAGAGATGGAACAAGTCGATGGGCAGAAGTGCATCCTGGCTTATTGATCAAAGATGGCAATCCTGTGGGAGCTCAAGCAATCATGAGAGATGTCACTGAACGAAAGAACGCAGAAAAGCTGATTCAAGATAATCAACAAAAGTTTGAACAGCTATTCATGAGTAGTCCCGAGGCGGCAGCGTATGTAGACCCAAACGAAAGAGTCTTGAACGTTAATCCGCGTTTCACCGAGCTTTTTGGATACTCTTTTGATGAAGTCAAGGGAAAATTCCTCGACGACTTTGTAGTGCCAGAAGATAGGAGAAAAGAGGCGTTGATGCTAGCACAGAAAGGCAGGAAAAGATACGTTTACTATGAGACTGTTAGGAAGAACAAAGAAGGCTCTCTAATTCCTGTGACCTTGTCCTCTGCCCCGATCGTGCTCCAAGGCCAGCATATAGGTAACGTAGTTTTGTACAAGGACATCACTGAACGCAAAGCATTGGAAGATGCATTGCGGGATGCGAAGCAAAAATGGACGTCTCTGACAGAGAACACCGATGACATTGTCATGATTGTAGACAGCGAAGGCATAATTCAATACATCAATAGAACCATACCACCTTACACTCCGGAGGGGACAATTGGAAAGACCGTTTATGAATACGTGCCAAGAGAACAACATGATACGTTGAGGAGTTCTCTTAAAAAAGCTTTCGAAATGGGAGTACCACTTAGCTATGTGGTTTCTTCAAACATTCCAAAAATCGGCACTGTATGGTTTGAGACAAAAATAGTTCCTGTAAAAGATGATGAGAAGACTGTCAGCGCTATACTGATGTCTATAGACATCACAGAACTGAAAAACACAGAAGAGCGTTTGAAAGAAACGAACATGAAACTTGTGGTCACGAATGAGAAGCTACGTGTCGTCGGCGGCCTGACGAGACATGACGTGCGAAACAAGCTTTCCGCGATGACTGGAAACGCCTATCTGCTTAGGCAAAAGCTGGTTGGAGATGCTAAAGCGTTGGAGCAGCTGAAAGACATGGAAGCAGCAGTTCGGCTGGTGGAAAAGATTTTTGAGTTTGCAGGAATCTACGAGAAACTGGGTACCGAGCAATTAGTCAACATAGATGTTGGTAAGGTTGTTGACGAGGCGGCGTTGCTTTTCTCAGACTTGAAAGGCGTCAAAATAGTGAACGAGTGCCGCGGGTTGACCGTTTTGGCTGATTCGCTGCTGAAACAGCTCTTCTACAATCTAATCGATAACTCGTTGAAGTATGGCGGAAAAACTGGGCAGATCCGAGTATACTACAAAGAACGAAGTGCCGATCATCTCGAACTCGTCTACGAAGATGACGGCGTAGGCATACCGAGCGATATGCGAAGCAACCTATTCAATGAAGGCTTCACTTCAGGAAAAGGCACGGGCTATGGACTATTCATGATAAGAAGAATATGCGAAGTGTACGGGTGGACAATAGAGGAAACGGGCAAACAAGGCAAAGGCGTCCAATTCACAATGTCAATACCCAGAATAGACAGCATCGGAAAGGCAAGATACCAAATCCAGAAGCCACGACAACATTGGAAAGAACCGGAAACAAACGCGGAAGTTCCAAACACGCTTTCCCCCACGGATCAAATAAGAAGCACAGTCACAACGTTAGGCTCAACAACCCGACCTCTGACTTGAATAGCCTAATAATCAGCTAGCACAATTGATTGGATGCGTGTATTCTGCCACAGCAAGTAGACTTTTGCCTACGTCAAGAAACCACAGATCTTGATCAAACGCGCAAGTCTTTCCAGACTCGCATTTGTTATCTCTCTTATGTAGGCTTCTTTTGCGCCGGAAGGAAGATGATACGAGAAGCTCTTCAGGAAACACGTCTGACTATTCTTTGTGAATGCCTCTCTAACCTTGGCTAGTTCCTCGCCGCAGAGGTTTTGAAGCTTGTTTAACACGTGGTTTTGGCCCCCTAAAGCTGGATTGTGAAGCCACAATCCTTAGTGTAAATATACCCCCATCAATCGGGGTGTTGCTCCCGCAATTCCCCTCTTTTCTCCATGCAAGCACACGCCAAAACGTGCTAGGTTACTCTACTCCTCACACAGAACCTGCATATCCACATCTGAGAAGTGTCGAAACGCGCTCTTGCCATACTTCTGATCCAATTTTCTTGCATAAACCTGCATTGCCTCAAGGAGCACAGCTTTGCCAACCTTCACATCAAGAGCAATCGTCATCAACCATCCATTATTCCTCAGATACCCTCCTGACGTAACGAGGTCCTCTTCCTTCATCCCTTTCAACATGACACTTTCGCAATGCACTAGTGCTCAACACTCCAGAAAAGGGAAGCGAACCCAGAATATTCAGGATGTCAAACACTCTAATCGGAAAACTAAACGATCTCCCAAAGACGGATGACATGATATTCCGCAACCACGTTCCGCAATCAGTTTCAAGCAACTTTCGAACTCAAAGAAAGCATATTGCAGCAAAGCTTGGAAACCCCAGACTAAGCAAGATAACACTTCATACATTCAGGCACTGGAAGGCGACTATGGAGTATGCAAGAACAAGAGATATCTTGTACGTAATGCAGCTACTCGGCCACAAAAACATCAAGAATGCACTGATCTACACGCAACTGGTGAAACTTGAAAGAGACGACGCCTTCTACTCAGCCACAGCCAAGACAACAGGAGAAGCCAAGAACCTCGTAGAATCAGGTTTCGAATACATATGTACAACCCCTGAAAACCTGATGCTCTTCAGGAAGAGGAAATGACGATGTCGCCATTTGCGCCATATATGCTATTCAAATTCAAAAAGGTTATATGTTGCTGATGTTATCTTGGTGTGTTTGCGGGTGCCCTGGGATGCAAGGTGACCGACAAATTCAAAACTAATTCTACCCAAACCCTCACGCCAGACTATCGCCCGCTCGAACTTGAAAAAGAAATACGCGCCTTCTGGGAACAAAACAATACCTTACGTAAGTTGATGGATTTCAAAGAGAAAAACAGCAAAGGAATCGTGGGCTACGTTGAAGGACCTCCAACACTGAACGGCATACCACATGTTGGTCATGCCAGAGGCCGCGTAATGAAGGATCTGCGCTATAGATGGAAGACTATGCAGGGCTACTTTATGCCTTTCTGGGCGGGCTGGGACTGTCAAGGGCTGCCAGTCGAGCTGGAAGTTGAAAAGCTTCTAGGTGTCAAGAACAAGCGGGAGCTTCTCGAAAGGGTAGGCGAAGAGCAGTTCATAGAGGAATGCAAGAAGGCTATCATGAAGTATCATCGAGAATGGGTTAAGCTCGACAGCCTTCTAGGCATCTTCATGAACCACGACAAGGCTTACTGGACTTACCATGACAGTTACATTGAGAGAGAGTGGCAGTACCTCAAACGCGCTTGGGAGCAAGGACTCTTGGAAGAGGGCCACTATGTCGTGGCTTACTGTCCTGGTTGCCAGACAAGCCTAAGCAGTGCAGAAGTAGGCCACGAAGACTCCTACATGATAGTCGAAGACCCAAGCCTATACTTCAAATTCAAACTAACCGACAGCCAAGACGAATACTTCCTCGTTTGGACAACCATGCCATTCACCCTCGTGACTGACACGTTGCTTGCTGTTCATCCTGAAGCTGAATATGCAAAGATCAAGGTAAACGATGAAAAGTGGATCATGGCAAAGCAGCGTGTCGAGCCCGTCATGCAAGAACTGGGTATAGCGAAATATGAGATAGTGGAAACGTTCTCGGGCAGCAGTCTCGAAGGCACAAAATACGATTTCCCCTTCAAGGACTTAGTTCCAAAGCAAGCAGAACTTGAAGGCAAGCACAAACTCGTGCATCGGGTCATCCTCGAAGACTTCGTGGATGTCAACACCGCCACAGGCGTCGTGCATCAGTCACCTGGAAATGGCGAAGAAGACTTCTTCGCGGCTCAGAAACGTGGCGTTCCAATCTTCGCGCCGTTTGATGACGAAGTCAGATTCACAAGCGAAGCAGGAGCCTTCAGCGGGCTGTTCGCGAGAGACGCGGATGCAAAGGTCGTTGAAGAACTGCGAAAAAGAGGTTTGCTAGTTGAAGTCAAGACGGTGAAGCATGAATATCCCACGTGCTGGCGTTCTCACCACAAGCTTGTCTGGCTAGCGAGAAAAGAATACTTCATCAGAACAGACAAGATAAACGCCAGAGTTCTTGAAGCAGTAGGAAAAGTGAAGTTCTTCTATGAAAGCCCGAAAAACCGTTTCCTCACCTTCTTGAAGGAGGGCAAGCCATGGTGCATATCCCGAGAACGCGTTTGGGGAGCACCCTTACCAGTATGGAAGTGTGAGAAGTGCGGCGAAAAAACCCTTGTGGCAAGCAAGGAAGAGCTGGTTGCGAACGCGATAGAGAAACCGCAGGGTCATTTTGAGCTGCATAAGCCATGGGTTGACCGCATAACGATGAAATGTCAGAAATGCGGGGGCATCATGCGCAGAGAAGATTATGTGCTGGACTGCTGGCATAACGCTGGGGCTTCGCCGTATGCAAGGTTCACCGACGCGGAATTTGCGAAATACGTGCCTGTTGACTTTTTGACAGAGGGAATAGATCAGACCCGAGGGTGGGCGAATTCGCTGTTGCTAGAACACGTCATATTGACTAGAAAGGCTGAACCTCCATACAAGGCATTCTTGTTCCAAGGGCTAGCCCAAGATGCCAAGGGCAGAAAGATGAGCAAAAGCCTCGGAAACGTAATAGAAGCCAACAAGCTCTTAGAAAATCAGTCAGCAGACGTATGCAGATTCTACATGTTGCGCAAATGCTCGCCTGAAGGCTTCATAAGTTTCGACCTCAGCGAACTGCGTGGGCGGCCATATCAGGTGCTCTCAACCCTTTACCATCTTAGCAGATTCCTTTTGCAGAACGCCGAGTTCGATGGCTTCAACCCTGAAAAACACACGCTTGAATGGGCAATGAGTCAAAGCCAACTCAAAAAGGCAGATAGCTGGTTGCTGTCTAAGCTTCAAGAAGCCGTGCAAACGTACACGGAGAAGCTTGAAACGTGCGAGTTCAACTTTGCACTAGGCATATTGGAAGATTATGTTATAGAGACTGTAAGTAGACTCTACGTGCCTATGGTCAGAAAGGAGTTGTGGACAGACGACCCAGAGACCCTCAACAGAAGACTTTCGGTATACGCAACGTTATGGTCAGTTCTGAAAACCGTAACGTTGCTGTTCAATCCAATCACGCCTTATCTGAGTGAGGTGCTGTATCAGAATGTTTACAGAAAACTTGATGCAAAGCTACATGAATCTGTGAACTTTGAAGACTGGCCGAAACCAAACGAGCAGCTTCGAAACGTAGCATTAGAAGAAGACTTCAAGACATTACTCAAGTGTGTATCTCTCGTCTACTCCGCCAGGCAGTCAGCCAAGCTGAAGAGACGCTGGCCCCTAAGCAAAATGGTCGTCGTTGCCCCCGAAGAAGCCTGCAATGCCTTGAAAGATATGGCAGAGTTGTTCCGTGAGCTTGCAAACGTGAAAACTGCGGAATTCTTGGAGATAGTTCCTGCTTACACTTCTCAGGAGGGATGGGTCTCTGCTTCCGAAGGCGATTCGCAGGTATTTTTGGATGTTCATCGCGATGAGAGATTGCTTGGCGAGGGTTTGATGCGGGACTTGGCTCGCAGAATACAGGCTTTGCGGAAAGAGCTTGGATACTTGCCCACAGACATGCTGGACGGCGTTTATGTGGCTGAGCTTGACGATGAAAGTACCAGGTTGCTGAAACCCTATTTGAGCGAGATGGAAGAGCTTGTCCGCACGAAGAAAGTTCACTTGCCCAGCAGTCGCGAGAAAGTCAAGGCGCAGTGGCATGAATGTCAAATGGATGACAGGAAAGTCTATGTAGCTATCTCCCAGCAAGAAGCTTGATAATTCAGCCATTTGAACGAATGGCTTTTGCGCTACTTGTTCCTTGCAACGGGGGTTCCCCTAAAGAAAGTTGCCAGTAATGGTTTAATGAGCTTCTGCTTCTTTCTGGCAGCAGAAGTCTTTGCATACAGCAATTTCTGCCAGTTCTATGGCTGCGGCTCAGATGAACTTCACGATAAGCACGTGTAAATCCTTGCAGTAAGATGGCTTGCAGTATCTCCAGTCTGCTGGAACGGTTCTGTTCAGCATGATTGAGGATATGTCCACTTTTGACGTGATATACTCGTCTGGTGATTCTATCAGAGCTGTGATCCATCGCGCGCTACTCCTCAAACTCATGGTCATGCTTCTACGAGTGCGTTTATGAGGAGTTATTTCATCCTGGCACTGATAAACGATCCAAAGAGAGAACTTTCAAAGACATGTTAAGAATATTAAGGCAAATCCGAAAGGGTCAGAGGGCGTTCTAGCTGTCCTTGGAGTTGAACAATGTCTGAAAAACAAAGTCTTCAGGAGGGCTGTTCTCCAAGGCTACGAGGTAGGATTTGAGGTGTGCTACCTGCCCTGAAGACAGATTGCCTTTGTCTGGAGTGGTATCATTTTCTGGCCTGACTTTCACCTCACTTGTTTCCACCTTAGACAAATACAATGCCCATTTGGAAGTCTTGTATTGTAACTCCGTCTCGTTGTATGATGTGAAGTTCAAAGCAAGCCACGTGACGTTGACTGGCATGTTGCCCTCATTCTTAAGGTAGAAGTCCAAGGTTTTGGTGTGGTTTCCTGATGACGTATTGAAATCTCCCCAACTATGACTGTCGGGAGGTTGCGTGCATAGAGCATCTAGATAAGTTTGTATCTTCCCATTGGTTATTATGCTTGCCTGATGATCAATAGTTTTCGTGTAGTACGTTAGAGCTAAAGCCGTAGAAAGCAGTAGAATGACGCAAGTCAATGCGATAAAACCAAGTGCACTTCAATCTTGCCTATGGTCACGTATTTTTCCATACTTATCTCTCCTCTTTTTTTGCACTAGATGGATGCTGGGCTAAAAGAATCTGCGTTTCTTCCTCTCATTATGTTTCCTAAGGGTACCTGAGAATTCTTCTTGTTCGGCAATCACAGGATCTTCAATTGCCGCTACTTCGACAACCTCTTCCTCTGGTTCTTCTTCGGCTGCTTCAGTGACTTCTGGTGTAATCTCTTCTGTTGGCTCAGGAGCTTCAGCAAGCTCCGATTTTGTCTCTTCTGCTGGTTCGTGGCTTTCTGGTTCTTCCGGAATCTTCTTCAACTTCTGTTCTAATTCATTCATCCTAGATTCCAGTTGAGCTATGGCTTCTTGCTTCGCCTTGTTATCGTTCTCCAACTCCTCAATCGCTATCTTTTCTTCAAGTATCTTTACCCTTTCATCCAAGTTCTTTTGCTGTTCTTCCAAGGAGCGCGATTCTTCTTCCAGACTTGTTCTTTTGTTCTGTAGTCGCTCAAGCTCTTTCGATTCGCTCAATCTACATCATCGAAATTTTATAATGTTGCACAGGAATAACAATCTTATGAAAAGAGAATCTGTATTCAGAATCAAACAGCGCGTGTTCGCCTGTGTAACTGTTGCCAAACATGACAAGAGTTGAGCTGAGAACAGCCTAATATTCTTGGCAAGAAATGCTTGGATTTAGGTTCAAGCTTTTGCTGACAGAATCAGCTTCAGTTTTCAAAACAAGAGTTTTTGTGACAGCTTGCAGGCATGCTCCAACTGCATGTAAAGTGATCAGCACGGACATAAAGACGCCAACCACTTTGCTCTTGATCTTGGAATACTCAACCTACAGACAGCAAACCGAAAGCTCTAAATTTCTTACCGAAGGTTCTCTTCTAAAAGAAACCTTAAGGGCCGGTAGATCAGTCCGGTATGATCGCCGCATTCGCAATGCGGAAGTCGTGGGTTCAAATCCCGCCCGGTCCACTAATGACAACCTACGGGTTCAAGTCTGTGATTTTCCGATGCTAATGTAAATCAATCGATGAATGTGCTTCATGGTTGGGGCGTGGTTGGCAAGAAAAGGTTTGGCCGTATGAAGCTGCTTTTCTTTGCTACAAGCATGGAGGGCAAAAAAACCG
>JBGQME010000026.1:0-10849 GCA_041500425.1 Bathyarchaeia archaeon
ATTAGGCAAGACATAGTTCTGATACGTGTACTTGATCAATTCTTCATAATAAGCAGGCGTTACTTCCGTGTCAATGCTGAAAGAAACCGCTGATTCAGCCATAATTATTCTCTTCTTCTATGTCCAAGTAAGTTAGTTACCAGATTCTCTTAAAAATGTGATTGAGCGCGCGCAGAAGCTAGGAAATGGCTAAGGCTGAGTTGCCCATACTACAAGAATGAGTCGCTCGTAACCTACATGCCCCGCAGGGCGAAGGCCTCCTGGGTTCATAGGGCGATTGTGAACACTCCCCAGCAGGTTTTAGGCCTCCACTTCTCACTGCTTCCATGAGGTTCTTGTGCATGCGCTTCTATTCTGTGTTTTAAGAATAGACAATTTCTCTAGATTAGCCTTCACGAAGAGGTTTATCGTGGTTTTCCACGAAGAAACACGATATCGTAACGATAGATTTTCCGTTCATGGATGATCGTGAAGCTTCTTCGTGGGATCGTGATTTCTCTTCGTGGGCGATTGTGTTAAGTATCGTACGCTAAGATCCTCAAACATGGCAATTCACATGAAAGAATGAAGGTTTTAATGAAATGAAGCTGTCGTTGCGTGTTGAAAGCACTGGCGCTGCATTCTACACACGGCGTTTCAACGATGTGATTGCTCTAGTTTCTAGTGCATGCAGTAGCCGATTTTGATGGAGGTGTTCTCGTCTGTTCACCCCCTATTATCGTCTTGCGCAGGATCTGCTTTAGTCACAATCGTTCACGATACTGTGAAGTCGTTTTCTCTTATAGTGAATGATTGTAAAACCGTATTGTGCGATCGTGAGTTTTTTCTGTAAACTAGTGCATGAAGTGTTCGGAGCCGTATCCCATGCAGGAGGGTTTGAGGTTGCCGGTTAGAATTAGCTATATGAGCTTAGTTACTTCCTTTCGACAGAGAGTCCATTGCACCCAGTAGGCTGGCGTCTGCACGCGTGACATCCACAACAATCAATATGTGAAGTAATAACGGGCTTAAGTCTCATAGTGGTTTTTCAAAACCTTCTCACCTCAAGAAGAGAATCAAAAAATGGGGAAGGTAGAGAGATTCTAGTTGTACGCATTCAGTTCTAGAGTGGTGCGGTCGCCGGGATTTGAACCCGGGATCACAAGCTTGGAGGGCTTGTGTCCTAAACCAGCCTAGACGACGACCGCCCAAACACGCCAAGCACTATCATTACATAAAATCAGCCAAATAAAAATCCTTTCCACAAACGCTACTGAGGCTTCTCATCAGGCTTAAACAAACGTTTCTCATGCTTCGGCTTAGGCTTAAAACTACCTCGAAAGCTAGGCATAGCCGTTCTCTGCCGCTCCAAATTCCTAATCCGAGCATAAAGCTTCGAAACCTTCGTCTTAGACGGAGTCTTAGGCTTTGAGACACGAACACGCACAGGTGTGAATGGTTTTAGTTCGCTACCTTTTCTCTTTGCTCTCAACGGCACATCTCTGACTTTTTTGAAAACCACATAGCCATCCTTCAGATTCACCTCTCGCGTTTCCCATCCAGCATCGAGCCAAACCCGAGCATGGATGCTAGAAGACGCATTGCTCCACCACTTCTCACTCTTATAAGCCTCCATCGGCAAATTGTCCCCAATGATCCCGTCAACCCTTGCGAAACCCAGCTTCACCATGTCCGTGAAACTTCCTCTAAACTTCAGATAGCCTCCAAGTCCAGCATACTTAGAGACACTCCTCCGCGAAACAATCCGTCTGGCACAATTAAGACACAGCATCCTAGTAGGATCACCCGTCGAAACATCAGGCACCATACAATCTCTGCAGTAAAGCTTGCTGCACCTCTGACAGCGCCTAAGATAACTATACCTGAGAACTCTGCCACATATGCCACATTTGTCTTTCAAGGACTCGAACCACTAAGCAAGCGCAACATACGCTTTGCCAATAGTAGCATGGAAGCTTTTGATATTAGCCTTATCCTGCTCCCCAGTGAGCGCCCATAATGCCAAGATCTGCTGAGTCTACTTCTCCGTCACCGTTCAAGTCAGCATCAGGATTGTAAAGTGGCTCTCCTTGGAATGCACTCCACGAATTGCCCAATATGCCAAGATCCGTGCTGTCCACGACTCCGTCATGGTTTATGTCGCCCAGAATCGATCTAATGATGAAGTATCCATCCTCAACTATTATTGGTGAAATAGGATGAACACCTCCATCTTTCGCATTCAGTTGCACATTTTCTGGGTGTAGCATAGTTTCCTAGGCTTTTCACCCGGAAGGTATAGACTATGAATGCGCCATTTCCCACCCAACCAGGTTCTTGCCCAGTAATACAACTCCAGGTGCTGGTGGTCACGTAGCCCAAATCATTTCTGACAGTTCCAGCCATCCAAAGCCATGTAGGATCAATTGCCGAGCCTTTTCCAAAGCTCACACATTCTAAGACCGACGCATTAAAACTAATACCGATCTGCCCCGACCATATAAATATGTCCGGACTGTTGACATTCACACTGACCATGAACGTTCCATTCAAAGGTTTTCCAGTCCAGTCTGTTGTTTCAGGCTCAACGCTTACCACGGGAGTAGTTAACGCAGTTACGGTCTTCACGATTGACATGACCGATGCTAACCCTAACAATAATGCCAGCATGTTTGCCATGAGCAAGGGTTGTGAAATCCCGAAGATGATTCTTTTCAGCAACCTACCTCTCCCCAATAACACATAGGTTAAACCAGAAGAAAACATTTTCGGACAACTCTTCTATCCCCGAAATAGCATATTGAGCCAGATCTAATTGTGAACCTTTCCAAGGAAGAAAATGCTCATCATCTGAACCCGCGTCTGCTATTCGAATTCCGCAATAATACTTATAGATAGCCAACTCTGTGCTCAAGTAGTGGAACTCTGATGCTTTTCAGTGAATACCTGCATGAGAAAGCAGAAGAATCAAGGCATAATGAAGCCGTCGGCTACTTTCTAACAGCAATTGGCTCGATGTTCTTCATAGGCGGCCTACTTGAAACCGTGATAACAGTCAAAGACCCAGAATGGTTCCTAATAATCCCCTACCATTTGACACCGCATCCATACAGCCTACTTGGACTAACACTGACAACGATCGGCATTTGCCTACTCTGCCTCGGAATAGTTCTAAGCATCCACTATGCAAGAGGCAGATCATGGTACATGAGAGAACTGCAGAAAGCACGAACTACGGAAGAGCGGCAGATGACGGAAAAGAAAATAAAGGCAAGGCTTGGAGCCTAGCCCTTCACAACCGCCAGAGGAACCAGCCTAGCAACCTTGGTGGCTATCCCAACCTTGTCACTAACGTCAGCGACAACATCCACATTCTTATAAGCAGGGTCAGCTTCTTCAGCCAAAACCACCGAGCTGGCAGCCCGCACATAAATGCCACGCTGCTCCAAACCCTTCTTGACATCTGCACCCCAATAATTCCGCCTGGCAGCCGTTCTGCTCATCATTCTGCCCGCACCATGAGCCGTCGACCCAAAACTGACTTGCATAGCCTTCTCTGTGCCAACCAAAAGCCAAGAACTCGTACCCATGCTCCCAGGAATGAGCACAGGCTGCCCCGCCGAACTGTAATCTGGAGGAATCTCAGCATTGCCAGGCGGAAAAGCCCGGGTAGCACCCTTCCGGTGAATCCAAACCTTCTTCTGAACTCCATCGATGTTGTGAGTCTCGATCTTTGCAATGTTATGCGCCACATCATAAACCAGCTTAAGCCCAAACCGTTCTGGGTCTTCCTTGAAGACTTGCTTGAAACTTAGCCTAATCCAGTGCATTATTGACTGACGATTCGCAAACGCGTAATTGACAGCGCATGCCATCGCCTGATAGTAATCTTCAGCCTCCTGACTCTTTCCAGGGGCGCACGCAAGCTCTCGATCAGGCAACACAAGCTGGTACTTGCTTACCGCTCTCTCCATAACGCGTAAGTAGTCTGAGCATATCTGATGACCGAAGCCTCTGGATCCGCAATGAATCATTGCAGTTACTTGTCCTTCATGCTCAATCCCAAAAACCTTGGCTATCTTGCTGTCAAGAATCTTGTCTACCTTCTGAATCTCCAAAAAGTGATTTCCGGAACCCAACGTGCCCACCTGCTGCAACCCTCTGCTCTTAGCCGTCGCCGAAACCTTATTTGGGTTCGCATTTTTCATGCAACCACGTTCTTCGCAGTGCTCAGCGTCTCCATGCCAACCCAACCCTTGATCAATAACCCACGCAACACCCTCGGTTGCTATCCGTTCCAAATCGCCAAGCGTCACTTTGAAGTCGTTCCGGCGACTTCCAAGGCCACAAGGAACATTCTTGAAAATCGTGTTCGCCAACTGAGCAAGCTTCGGCCTAATGTCTCCCTCCGAAAAATTAGTCGTCAGCAAACGAACTCCACAATTAATGTCATAACCGACCCCGCCCGGGCTTATGACGCCTTCTTCATAATCTGTTGCAGCCACGCCGCCTATAGGAAAGCCATAACCCTCATGCCCATCAGGCAAGGTTATGGCATACTTGTAAATGCCTGGCAAATGCGCAACGTTTACGCACTGCTCGAGAGTACGATCTGTCTGCATCTTGCCCAACAAGTCTTTATCTGCAAAGACTATGCCAGGAACGCGCATGCCTGATTTATACTTTGGAATGCGCCACGAGTAATCGTCCAACTTCTCAAGAGGAACCCTCTCCGTAGAAAGGCGACTTTCTTCTTCTCCCATCCTTAACCACCCACTATACAAAGAGCAATACCAGAAATATAAGCGATTTTGGCGTCTACACCAAAACAGGTCTTACTCTGGAACCCCACAGTACTTTTCTACGAAATCCACAACTCCTTGCACACTGTTGCTTAGCACAGTTTCACCCAAGACAGGGTGAGCCTTAACATAGTCCAAAGCTTTTCTAAGACCCGCATCGCTTTCAATTATTCGCTTACTGATGACGCTCAAACTTTCCTTCCTCTCAAGCCCCTGCTTTGCAATTCTCGCCCACAGCTTAAGCTGACCTGCATAAGCCCGCAGTTTTTCAACCGCGTTAGAAGACTTGCCAAAGTGACTGTAAAGCAGGCTTCTAGGCATCAAACCAATAAGTTTCTCTATGGACACAAAGGCAAAATCCAAGCGTAGCGGTGGCGGAGTTGTCGGCACAATCACGTCAATCTCACCTAAATAGATGCCAGCAGCGTCGCCCGGGAAAACCGTTTGAGAGAGTCTTTCATAGTAGCTTTGGTGATGTGAAGCATGACCAAGCGTTTCAACAGCTTTCAATTCTAACCCATTCTCAAGGTCGAAGACCATGCCGTCAGTCGCCGCGATGATCCGATCCTCAGGAACGGGTTCAGGCGCGCCATACAGTTTCGTAATGCCTCCGAGAACAAGCTTTGACTGCTCCCAAAGCTTCTCAGGATGAGCCAAATGAGGGGCGCCCCGTGGATGAACGACAACCTTTGCATTGGGCAAGTGCTTCAGCAGCGTTCCAACGCCCCCAGCATGATCCAGATGAATGTGCGATACAGCGACGTACGTCACGTCTTCGAGTTTGACTCCTAACCGTTTCAAACCTGCAAGCAAGTTGGGCACAGACGACGTAGGGCCCGTCTCGACCATTGCCACATGCTTGCCTTTCAGAACATAGCTTGCAATGAATCTCTTCATCCCAGCAGTTTCCGCATCAATCAGATAAATGTGTTCTTCAACTTTTGAAATGCTCATCACGCATTACTCCAAAGTCTAGGGCAGAATGCTAGAATCCTCAGCACCAGCTTTAAGGATTTTCATCAAGAACATTTTAAGCGAACAATACACACATTCAACTGTGATCACTCATGCGCATGCGAATCACTCGTGAACTGACTTCCGAGGAAGTGGAAAGGAGAATCAAAGAGTTTGAGAAGGAATACGGCATGAGCTTTGAGAAGTTTAAGGAGCTTTTCGAAGCGCAAAAACTGGATGCCAAGTTCGTTAGAAGTTACTCCGAATGGGCAGATCTCGTAGACACCTACAAAGGGTACGTTGAAGATGGAGAGTTAGACTGTATTTCTGAAGAAATCAAAGACTTCAAGCCAGAGCAGGCCGCCTTGCTGACCCCTAAAAGAATAAAGCTGCTTTATCAGCTTGCTACCATGAGGGTAGAGTCAACCAACGATTTGTCCCAAAAAGTCGGGCGAGATGTGAAAAACGTACATCAAGACTTGACAGTGCTGAAAAGATTCGGCTTCGTGAAGCTGAACAAACAGAAGGGAATAGCTCTCATTCCAGAAACGCTTGTGAAAGAGATAACGTTTCTAATCCACTAGTAGCGCACAAAGCTTGCTCATATGTCAAGAATGAACCTAAGAGTAACCTTGTTAGGCTCTTCTATTATTTCCATACGATGATACGTTACAGCCTTCACACCGACCTTCTGCAAGTGCCTTTTACGATCAAACTTCTCTCCCCAGACTTTAGCCCTCAGCCTAAAGGTATGCGTTGTTTCAGTTATATTCAGAATCCTAAACTTGGAATATAGTAATCCGTTAATATCAGATTTCACCAATAGAGCTTCAAGCCAATCGTAGAGAAGGGCATACTTGTCACCAGCTTCAACCTCTATATAGTCCTCAAGCTTTGGATTTACTCTTTTGACATCGGTCATAACCTCAAACATTGCAAGCGCAGCAATCTCAAAGGCTCCCTCTAGACTTCTCCCATAAGCGGCAATGTACGCATCAGCAGTATGCTCCAGAAACTCGAATTCTTTTTCGCTTTTCATAGACTCGCCACATCGTTAATATGGTGCATTCATTTTTTAAAGTCATTCTGTTTCATGCATAAAGGATTTAATACCAATGCAATTGAGTGTAAGTCTTCTAATGAAGGTTGAGAAGCTCTTGCCTGAAAGTGACGCTCTGAAAATCGTTCTAGTGTATTATGCTATTGCGGCAATCATAGTACTAGGCGCCTACATCTCCCCAGCACAAGGTGAGTTAGCAACCAACACCCCAATACTGTTGTCCATATTGCTACTCATCCCGATCTGCTTGTGGCAAAGAAACTATCGCAAGGAAACAAAGCTACCTAGAGTAATCGGTGGAAAAGATAAGGAAACGGTGCTTTTCTGGATTTTCGTGCTTTTTGCTCTAGCCCTTTCTGTTCGCATTCCTTCAGCGTTGCTATTCGGTGAGCCATATGAAAAAATGCCTCTTATCTACCTTCTAATCTTAACAATACTTGTCATCGAGAAGACCGACATCGCAGCATTTGGCTTCAAGACTGGAAACCTAGGAAAATCGCTTGGGTACGGGGTGGCATTTTGGGCGATTCTCGGCGGGCTAACATTAAGCATTCAATACATCATGATCTGGGGCTTCACTGGGCAAGTGCCTCTCCAATCCTATGGTGTTACGCTCCCCTTGTTAGCTATGCCTTTCATGACTCTCTGTGTAGGCATAAGCGAGGAGGGGCTCTTCAGAGGCTATATGCAATCACATCTCGGAAAACTCTACACCTCTAGACAGGCGATTCTGGTTCAAGCGATCCTTTTTGGAGGTTGGCACTTCGTTTGGAACCTTTATCCTTTCGACCCATGGAACATGGCTCAATATGTCGCAACAACATTTCTTATCGGTCTAGTATTCGGCTACTTCTACAGCAAGACTAACAATCTGGTTCCACTAGTTCTCGCTCATGGGCTTTGGAACAGCGTTCCACTGGGGATCGTGGAAAATGGAACGGTGATGAGCCACTTTTGGACATTTCCCTTTCCACATCAAATGCTCGTGTTGGTCTTGCCTTTCACGGTGTCTGCGTTATCGGCTGTCTTGTTCATAAAGTACTTGGTCAGAAAAGTCCAGCCCCAAGAACAATGAGAGCGCTGTGGAACTAGCTCGCCTTTTCCTCAAGTCCTACCAGGAACTTGATAGCAGTTCGCACAAAATCCGGACACTTTTCTTCAAACACATTTGCCTTTCGAGCCTTCTTCAGATCGCCAGGGTTAGAAAGATCATACTTAATGAGGTCTCGACACAGAGCACTTCCGTGTTCATTTTCGAAAACTCTAAGGAGATTTTGGCAAAGCTCATAAGCTCTTTCTCGTTTTTCCTGTGATGGCTCACTGATTCCGTACTTGATACCTATTGCCATCACACCACCAGTCAAAGCTCCGCAGACAGATCCGCGTAGTCCTATGCCTCCACCAAAGCCCGTAGCGATTTTAGGAATCAGTTCACTTTTGCAGTTCCAGTGTTCAGACATGGTGAGCAAAACGCTTTGAGCGCAGTTATGGCCTTCAAGGAAGTGCTTTACTGCTCTTTCGCATAGGATTTCTTTTTGGTTCATGTCCTGCTGTTTCCTGAATAGAAAGTGTGTTAGTAGGTTTTAGGGATTTTCTGGATAGCTGCAATAACCAACTCTATGGACTGCTCCACGTCTTTCAGGCTTAGAAGAGATGTTGGGCTGTGAATGTAGCGTGTTGGAACACAAATGGCGCCGCTTGGTATGCCTTCTCTTGTCAACAGAATGCGTGCCGCATCTGTTGATCCGGGCACGCCTGCCTCAAGCTGATATGGGATCTTGTTCTCTTCTGCCGCATCAATCAATAGCCGCAGGACTTTCTGCGGAACAATTATACCAGAATCAGCAACGGTCAATGCGGGCCCCTCTCTCATCCTTATTGGTGCTTCAACTTCCTTGACTCCAGGCGTGTCGCCTGTAACAGTCACGTCAAGCGCAAAGGCTACATCTGGATATATGCCGAAAGCTGACGTTGCTGCCCCTCTAGAAGCAACTTCTTCCTGTACTGTTCCAACTGCGTAGATCGTGCATTCTGTCTTTTCCAGACGTTTCAGCGCCTCAATCATAGCTGCACAACCCACCCTATCGTCCAAAGCTTTGCCAATCACGATATTCTTTCCTATTCTCGCGAATTTCACGTCAAAACAAACGACATCTCCGATTCTTACGCCCATCCTCTTTACTTCCTCTCGGTTCGCCGCTCCAATGTCTATGAAGAGTTCATCACAAGAGATGACTCTTTTGCGTTCTTCTTCCTTTTGAATATGTGGAGGCTTTGAACCGATTATTCCATGCAACGGTCCTTTTTCAGTGTAGACAATGACCTTCTGAGCCAACAAGACGCGGTCGTCTATTCCGCCAATCTTCGCGAACTGCAAGAAACCTTCTTCTGTGATATTCTTCACGAGCAAGCCAATTTCGTCCATGTGCGCAGCAATCATCACCTTAGGAGCGTTTTTCTTTCCTTTCTTTATACCAATGACGTTTCCAAGTTTGTCTTCCTTGACTTCATCCACGTAGGGTCTTAGGAACTTCTTCATCAGACCTGCGATTTCTTCTTCTCTGCCCGTCACACCACAGGCATTCGAAAGCTTTTCCAGAGTCTCAACAAGCGTCATGATGAGCCCTTCCTGAAGAGTATGTAGAATCGTGATGTTTTATATTAAACGATTGCGGTTATGAGGAAGGGGCCAACTCTGAGATTCAGAGTAAGCTTCGAGAAGAGCGTTGTGAAATCTTTTATCCAGCGTCCTATATTGACGATTGTGGTTCTATGCGGAGAAGCTTGCAGGTAAGCCTCATAGCTGTGTTTGGAGCATTGCATGCTGTACTCTATTTCATTTAATTTGGCTTGTGGAGGAACTGGGGAATCTATCTAGAGGCTGTTGAAGGAATAGTCCTAGGTCCGAAGATCGGTTTTCTAGCGGCATTTCTTGGCAGTTCAGTCGCGCGCTCGGGATTTCAACTCTTCGGGGTCAACAGTTGCTGGTTGGTCTAGTCTCGTTGATGTTGGGTTACTTCTTTTTCCGATCGTTTGAACGGGCTGCGAGAAAAACAGGTAGACTAGAAGCGATATAAATAGGATGCAGATTATTGAAAGCTGGGTCTGAATTGTCTCGAAGCGAAAATGAATTGCAAGTCGTAGAACACAATCAGCACTGGTTCAAAGTCCAACATCCCCAGACAAGAAACGTTTGCACAATCATGAACACTTTTGCCGAAACCTTCGCGATGATGGAGATATCTCCCGCACAATCCCCCTTTTTTCTGTGTTGTCCTGGTTGCTGCGAGCATTCTTGGGCCTTGTTGAGGTTTCCAGGTTTGGCAACGTGAACCGGGCCCTGTGTGGTTGTGTGCAGCTGATCAAGATTACTACGAGTATCCCTGGTTCCTCTCTGGCTGATTCTGATATGTCCAGGTCCCGAACCTATAGGGCCTGCAGAAAGGATTCAATGGGGGTCTACAAGCAAGGCTTGAGTTCTACGTCTTAATTCAACCCTCTTGGATTCAATTTTCTGTTTGAAGAGGGAATGGTCTTAATGAGGATGAAGGCTCTGAGGCTGGGATTAGAAGTTGTTAAACAAGACGATTTGCTTTGTTTAACAACTACTGGCGAAGTCTTCCTCTTCCATCACGCTGCAACTCTCGGTTTCGTTTTCTCTTTGGCTTGCGGCATTTGATATGAGAGAAGCTACTTCATGCCCTTCCTCTGCGAGAAGCGTTTTGAAGCCTAGAATAGCGTCTATGAGATCGGAAAGTGCATGATGCAGGGTGTAGTCGTGGAGTCTGAGAAAGTCGCTTCTCCTGAGAACTATGGTCTCCGGATTGGAGAACAAAAGAATGGAAAACAGAGCTGCAGGCCGCCCGGCTTCTAAGGAGTCCAAGCCCTAGGCCCCACAGGAATACTTGTTGTTAAGGTCTAATAAGGTCTAACAAGGTCTAACAGCATCCCTTTTGTATTCGTAGAGTACTTTGGTAAACGGGTTATGCACATGCCCATAAAATTCGAAGTAAGCGTCATGCAAGTTGGCAACTCGTTGAGAATCACAGTGCCG
>JBGQME010000027.1:0-10064 GCA_041500425.1 Bathyarchaeia archaeon
GGCGCTGACAGTATGCCATCTAGCTTAAACAAACCCAGTGATATGTTGTCCTTCGCCATCTCCCTTTCTCCTTGTAGAACGTGGATCATCATTGAAGTCTGGTTGTCTTCTTCCGTTGCAAAAACCATGCATGCCTCGGCTGGAATTGTTGTGTTCCTCTTGATCAACCTGGTGAATATTCCACCAGAAGTCTCGACGCCTAAAGACAGAGGAGTAACATCCAGCAAGAGCATATCTCTCATTTCACCTTCCAGAACGCTTGCCTGTATACAAGCACCAATAGCAACAATCCCCATCGGATCTATGCCCTTCTCAGGTTCCAATCTCGAGAAGAAATCTTTGAAGCATTTTCTAACCATTGGCATTCTAGTTGGTCCGCCCACGAGAACAAGCTTATTTATGTCTTGAGAACCAAGGCCTGAATCTTTCAAGGCTTGTCCCAATGGATATTGGAGCCTATTAATTTCAGGCTTTATGAGTTCCTCTAGCTTGTCTCGTGTTAGAACAATGCTTAAGTTGATTTCTGTCCCTTCAATGCTGATCCGAGTCCTTACGATTGTTGAACGCCTGCTAGACAGATGAATCTTGGCTAGTTCACCAGCGTCTCTGAGCTTATTCAAAATTATTTGGTCATTTCGTACGTCAACGTTGTATCTTTCTTCGACTTCCTTGACGAGGTAGTCTAGAATTCTGTCGTCCATGTCTTTACCACCGAGATAGGTGTCTCCGCTTGTAGACAGGACTTTGAAAATTCCGTTACTCATTTGCAGGATCGTCACATCAAAGGTTCCAGAGCCCAAATCCAACACCGCGATTTTCAGGTTCTGGCCAATCTTGTCTAGACCGTAAGCTAACGAGGCTGCCGTCGGTTCGCTGATAACTCGCAAAACCTCTAACCCTGCTTTTTCTCCTGCCTCTTTTGTGGCGTTTCTTTGGTTGTTATTGAAATACGCGGGAGTTGAGATTACCGCTTTGTCTATTTTCTCTTCTAGGTACGTTTCAGCATCTTCTTTTATCTTCTTTATCATGAGAGCAGAAATCTCTTGAGGTGTGTACTTGTAACCATCTATCTCTACAGCGTAGTCTGTGCCGATTCGTCTCTTAATCCATCTTATCGTCCTGTCAGGACGAATGTAAGCGTACGCCTGCGCGTTTTTGCCGATGATTATTTCGCCATCTTCTCTAAAGGCTACGACAGAGGGAAACATTTTTCCATATGGAGTCGCTCCTTCAGATGCTGGAACAAGCCTTATTTTACCATCTTTCAGCACAGCTGCAGCAGAGTTGGTAGTTCCAAGGTCTATTCCTATTGTTCGGCTCATTTCAATCTGCCATCCCGGAGGATAGTTCAGCTAACTTTTCTCTTGTATAAGGAGAGTTTCTTCAACCTTGGATTTCTCGAGAGAGCAGAGATAATGCTCGCAGTATTTTATTAGCAATTCGTGTGCGTTCTTGAGCTTCTTAAATTTCTCTTCAGAAAGGGGGTCATCTGAGTGGAGGTCTGGGTGACATTCCCGCGCAAGCAGATTGTATGCTGAGTTTACTTCGGATATGCTTATTTCCTGACCAAGATCCAAGATTCTTCGTGCTTCTTCTACAGCCTTGAAATCTATCCTTTTCATTTCAATATTCACGAAATTGTATGGCGGCAGAGGACTGAGGCTTTTGAATTCAAGTTTCCCCTTGTACTTTCTTTCCAATTCCTCTAATTTAGCATTGAATTCCTGTTCTTGCCTCTTGTCAACCAGAAAAGAAGCGCTCATTAGGGTGTCATGATCAACGATTTTGCTTTCTTTAAACCCATCCGCCAAACTCTTCAAAGCGATTTCTATATTCTCCAAGTATTCGTTTTTCTTCCTGTCCAGGGCTGACTTGACTTTCCTTCCAAGCTCAATTCTTAACGACTGGTCGCTGTTCTCCGTTATTTCTCTGCTCAATGTTCGTATTTCTTCGTTTTCTTCCAGAATGGATACTAGGATTGCTTTGTCCCATGAAATCTTGACGTTGACCTGGACTTTGTGGTCTATGTTTCTCAAGATGTGCTGGAATTTCTTTCGAGCTCGCTTCAAAACGTTTCTTATCTCTGTCTCATCTCTGGCGACAACGCCAAAACCAATGGGGATTATTGTGTGAGTCTCCATAATTTTCTGCAATGCCTTCTCGTGAACCCCAGCCTCTTCTACGTCAATCTTCAAGCTTTCAGGGACATCACTAACTGCGGTGCCAATATCTTCGTATCGAACTACACACACCTCGCTGTTGTCAATACCAATGCAGCCGAAGCTCTCTTCATCTGTTGATCCTACAATTCCATAGACATACTTTCTCGTCTTATCCATACTTCTCTTCACCTCATTTCATTCCTGTGATCTTTCTTGCGACTGAGTGAAGCGAGCAAGGCATTTCCAATCGCTTCCTTGAACTCCCCAATGTCTGAAGTATAAACACGGCCCACTTCGCCACCAGTGAACTGGAGATAAAGCTCATCACGCTCTTTCTTGAAGTGGGCTTCCTTTTGCACCACAAGTCCCTCTATCTTACCCAAAGGTGCTTCAAAAACAACCTCAGTAGGCTCCTTCCTCCAAAGAAAGAGTCTATTGTTCGTGAGATACCAGACGCCTGGCTTCCACGTGTTCACGATGCCTTGGTTACTCCAGACCGATCCAAAGGCTTTGGTTATTATCTCCTCATCCATGGCTAGCGGCACTACCGCTTTTTTCGTGCATTCTTTCTCATACCATTCTCTTGTGCGCTTGTCCCACGCTTCCATCATCCCATATTCAAGCATGGTCTCCATCCCTGCGATTGCCGCCTTCAAGCTCACTCCCAGCAGCGGAACGCCTGCAACAGACACGATCAGGTCCGCGTTCAGAACTAGCCCCTTGTCTAACAATTTCTGCAGAATGTCGTTGATGTCACATTCCCGGTGGCTGGGTCTCATCCTCACATCTCCCCAAGTTTGACGAAACTAAATGGTGCCCATGGACCAGTGAAGCGAACTGCATAACCTTCCTGACTTATTTTACCGAGCGCTTGGCCCAGACCTTTGACCTTATCCTTGTGGACTAGGCAGGAAAACGGTACAATTAGTTTCTTGTCTTTATAGTTCTCTGGTAAACGTGAAACTCTTCTCTCAATTTCCATTTCTTCAGCGTGTTCTTTTATCTTGGAAGCGAACTCTTCAGCCAGTTTGGCTCGCGTTGCATTACAGGCATCGCTTAATCCTAGTTCAAACTTACGACGAAAAAGGTATCCAGCTCGTTCAGGCATCTGGCTTGTTTTCTTCTTCAGTTCCCTTAGAGCTTGATTTTCAGCCAAGATTCTTTCCACTAACTTGTCCTGGTCAGAGAAGATCTGAACCACATATTCAGCTCTCTGGCAGAGCCTCTCGAGCTCATGCTTGAGTTTTTCGTAGCCCCTTCCTAGCCAGTTCTCGATGGAGATGTCATCACCTTTGACAATGGTGTCGAAAGAAAAGGGAATTACAGTGCCAAAATGCTCTGTGGCCCCATCGACTACATCATTGTAGCTTAGGATCCACTCCATGACCTTATTTTCATCCTTTGACTGGTAGGGCTGACTCTGACAAGCATGCACTACTGCCGCAATATCCTTGTGGGGAACTGTGTAGACTTCGGCTTTCGCTATTCCTATGTGGCCCAAGCCCAACTTGGCACCGCTGTTGACGACACAGTACACGTATCTCCCTTCTTCAAGCTCAGTTTGTCCGATGAACTTCGTTTCTTTCATGCTTTTTTCAGCTCCTTTTCCCATCTTTCTGGGTTTAGAAATACGTCAGCAACTTCAGAAAGACCATCAATTACAGAATCTACGACATCTTGAATGTCGTTCTCTTTCTTTATGTGATTCAACGCCTCGTCAAGATCGGCGAGCGCTTCACTAAGCCTTGCTTCTTCTTCAGCAGTTAATCTACCAGTCTCAATTCGCCTTAGGGCTTGCCTCTCAAGTGCTTCTTTTATTATTTCAGCTAAAGCAACTACGAGCCCTAACAAGCCTTGTTTGAGGTTGCCTTCATCGACCTTGATTACCATGTTTTGTCACCCCTTTTTTCTTCAGCACGACTTCTAAAACGCCGTTGTTAACTGTCTTCTTCACATTCCCTTCAACAGCGCTTGTGAGCAAGACTTCCTGATGATATTTTTTTCCAGCTATTATGAGAAAATTATCTTTGACTTCAACTTTAACGTCTTCCTGTAAGGGTATCGAAGCTATTACTCTTAGAGTATCCTTTTCGTCGTGGAGGTCAAATAATTCACCATGGGGTACATGATCCATTAGTTCTTCGTTCAACCACCACGAAAAAGTGATTTTTTCGCCTGTTAATGGATCAAGTTTGGAAGGTTCAAAAATGATGAGAGGTTGCCCCATAGTCTCTTGAACCTTTGGATTAATGACCTCTCTTATTCTAACTAACACTTCCATGTCTGAAGAGGCATTGATGAGGTCAGCCAGTTTTCTGATCCCCGCGTGTCTCTCTTTTAGAAGGTAAATCAGGATCTGGACGCTCTTCTCATCTAACGCATTCGTGACTCGACTGATATTCACCGAGTCTAAACGTGGACTTGATGGTTTCCAAATCATTTTTTCGCCTCAGTTGGTTAGAGTCACGATTAGGTGAGCTTTACTTTCACCAATGCTTCTTCTTTGGTCATGGCGCTTGCACTTTTCCATCCACACCAGGGACACTGATCATTGAGGAGTTGATCTTTCTCCACAATTTTGCTGCATTGCGGGCATTGTTCTTTGCCTACCGTGGCTTCTTTCCACGCTGCTGTCTCGTAGTTTGTGCCAGATGGAAACTCTAAACCATATTTCGCTGCAGTCTCGAAAGAGGCTAGCGCAGCTCTTATTTTGATTCCAAGTAGTTCAACGCCAGCAACAGAAACAGCGATGTCAGCGTTGATCACCAATCCCTTGTCCAGAATCCTGTCTATGGCATCTGCCAAACCTCCCGAAGAATTTCCCTTCTGAGGCGTTAATGTTGCCATCTCTTCTTCCTCGACAGATCTAAGGTTCGCCATATAACAGGGCCCTCCATATCTCTTGAGACTCTGTGATCCGAACTGATTCTAGGCGTCTTTCTGCTCGTCCTAAGGTACACAATAGCGTTAACCTCAGTTTCTATGCTTGTGTGAATTGAATGTACATAAGCAATATTCAAAAGCCCGATACGAAATCTGTTACAAGAATTGACAACCTCTTGCCACATTGTCTCCTTCGTTGGTATCCATTCAAAAACGGTGGCAATAATCAGCTCGATATTTTTGTTCGTGTGATAAGCCTTTATCTCTGCATTCTTATCATTGATCTAGAAAAAGCAGCTTTCTTTGCATCTGTCATGAGTATACACTATAATATGCTTGTAGAGGAGACGACTCGGTTTAGAGTCTTCTTTGTTTTCATCATTCTATTCTGATATTCATCTTCTTTTTGAGGTCTTTTTTATCCCCAAGATTGCTTATCTTTTGCTGCTGGTTTAATTTCCCGTTTATGTTTTCGTATTCCTCTCTTGTTATTTCACCCAGTTCGTAGAGTAATCTGTTCTCTTTTATTTTGTCGTTAATTCTTCGCTGGATCTCCTCACGTCTTGCATCCTCACCGTAATTTGTGATTGTTTCCATTAGCCAGAGTAAATCAAATGGCGGTAGAGATATGCCGAGTGCTCGAAGCAAAATGTCATCTATCAGAAAAGGCATCGGTTCACCTACTTTCTGTTGATTTCGATGCCTTGGGCCCCGATTTTTATGTAAACGAAATTGTGTGGGGGCCAAGGGCCGCTATAAAGAAGTTTCACCATGGGGTATTTTTCCTGCAGCCTTGCCACCTTCTCTGAAAATGCGTCAATATCTTCTTTGTTGACCAGAAAAGATGCGTTTAAAACCAGTCTCTTGGTGAACAAGTTGCCTGTGACTGATTGTTTTGCCATTGTGTTTAATGTCCCCAGGATGTCTGATGTGCATTCCTTTCTTTTCTCCGGATCAGTGAACCCGATGTCTGAGTTCAGAATAGCCTTCACCCCCAGTTCAACCATGTTATCAACCAGCTTTAGACATTTTCTAGTTAGATCATGAGACTTTGTCAATAAGTGTTTCAATATTCTGTCGTTTTTTATCGTCGTTCCGAATTCCGCTGGTATGACGGTGTGTCTTTCCATTATCTGTCTTAAGACTTCTACGTGCCCCAGCGTATTGTCTTCGGTAATCTCGTAATCCTTCATAGGCGAATTGCTGACCACGGCTGCGATGTCTCCATAGGGAATCGTGTGTACTTCATCGCCGTTCATTCCTATGTGCCCAAAACTCTTTTCTTCGCTGCACCGTATCACGCCATAGAGATATTTTCCTTGTTCCTCCCGTCTCTCCCCTTTTTCCTGAGGCTTCTTCGCAAGCTCGTTGCATTCTTCGGTTGTCACTTCAATCAGGCTCCTTGACTATTTGTTCCGCCTGCAGGTAGTTGGTCAGTAGCTTACGGACTTGAATGCGTTCCTCAATTATGTTCTTTATTTTTAGTTCTGCGTCTCTTGCAGGAGCATACGTTTTTGCTTTGCCATTCTTGTCAAAAGTCAGTAAACCTTTATCTTTCAATGATTGAAGGAGAGGATAGATTGTTCCCGGGCTGAGTAGCACGTTGAATTCCAGATGTATAGTTCCTATTATTTCAGTTCCACACATGGTTTTCCTTTGAAGAAGGGCAAGGATTATGGTCTCAAGATTGTCTTTCACCATTTTTTCGACGGAGTCGTATGATAACCTAGATTTGTCAACGAAATCTCCAGATAGCATTGTTATGTCGTTTGTTGTCAGTTGAAGGTGATTGTGGTATGCTGCAAATTGTCTAATTGTGTCGGGATCAAGTCTGGCAACGTCATATGTGCACAAACAACGCAGAGGCTGCTTCTTGGCCAGCTCGTTTATGTAGTGTTCCCTTTCTCTAACTTCTTGGTCTTCTTGGTCAAGCATTGATCCAGCGTCTATGATTATGCGTAGCTTGCAGTTTCCTTTGTTTTCAAGATCTCTGAGTCCTTCTGGTTTGATGATTCCTAACTCAACATTCATGGACTTGAACTCTTTGATAAGTGATGTAGGATCGTCTCTAGTTACGTATGCTACCCTTTCATCTTCTCTCATGAAAACCAAAAAAGCTCTTTGAATCTCGTATTTATCCACTTTCGATGTGTATAGATGGAGGGTATGGTCTAAACTTTCAAGACTTGCATTAGGCCGTGGCTTCAAATTGACCGATTCCATACTTCTCATCTTAACAATAACAATTGTCTGGTCCAGAATAGTTACCTGTATCTCTCTGTTTTTCTGTTGAGTTCCGCTGTCCTTGTGTCCCTTCTCGCCGTCCTTGCGAAGTCTTCAGCTACACTTCTTCTCTCCAGCAAATCCACGCTTCTTGTCGTTTCAATTACTATTTCGGAGTTTCTTTTAGAATGTTGCATGGCGTGATCTTTTTGAAGTTTCATACTTCCCTCGGTTCTCCGTCTTGATTCCAGGTCACGGGGGGATTTTGGTCTCATCGAGTGGAAGTAGCTATTTAGACTTCTCTGCCATGAGCTTCCTCTTCCCATAATTGCATCCCTTAACTAGTTTCTGTCTCGGTTTCAGAGGATGATATTATGTCACATCGTCTTCTGATGACCGTCTGTGTCCAGCCGATTAACGCGCCGTTCTTGTTGAGTTTGAAATCGTATCTTCCCAGAATATCCTGCGAGTCTGGTATGGATCTTCTCTCTAACGCTTCAACAGTTATTCTCCATTCTCCTTCTAGTTCTTTGACACTTATGATGGCTTCCGGTTCTTTACGTAGGTACTTCTTTGCCATGGCAAATGCCAGACCGGTGATCTCTTCTATTGGCACGCTAGTTTTCTTTGTCATCATTCCATATTTCCCCTAAGGGACAAGAATGCGGAACTAATTCCCAAGCTTGAAATTGCTTGTCTCCATCCTGAGCCGCGTCGTTACGCGTTTTCATTCTGAGAATCTCCATGGGATTCTTTGATTACACTCTGTATGAGATCACTTTTCTTCAATAGTTCTCTTTGGTCGCCTACTTTTGTGGCAAGAACATCCATGTATATTTGTTCAATGCTTTCTTTTGAGCGGTTGCGTCCCAATGCTTTCAGTCCTTGGCAGATCATTATCTCTGCTCTAGTGCCTGGCTTGTAAGGCTCAGGCATCTTTTCTCTGATTGCTCTAACAGCTTTTACCACTTTTTCTGCTTCACCAAATGGCAAGTGGGTGTGAACTTGGGCAATCTTTAATTCTGTATCATAGTCGTAGTAGTCCATGTAAATGTCTATCATCCTGTCAAGTAAGGCGTCCTGAGGTTTGTGTATTCCTGCATATTCTATACAGTTGCTTGTTAAGATTATCGCGAAATCCGGATGGACCTTGACGTATCTTTTATCTCCAAACATTGTCGGGAGTTCGAGAATCTTCTCTTCTAGCACTGAAAGAAGGACGTTGTTAGCTTCCGGTTTGGATCTGGAGAACTCATTGTAGACGAGTGTGTAGCCGTATTTACACGCTAGGGTCAAGGGGTTGTCTACCCATGAGAGTTTTGTCCTATCTCTCGCTATCATGACGTTGTGAATATATTTGTCTCTCACGCTTTCGGCTTCCATTTCTGAGTATCCTCCGATCAAATCTGTTGTTGTCATTTGTTCGTCACCGTTGATCCACACAGTGGGTCTTCCCAACTCCTTTGCGACTTCCATTGCCAGTGTTGTTTTTCCGCAACCTGTTGGTCCTACAATGTGAGGGGGGCATCCTGCGTTAACCCAAAGTTTAACTCTGTCCATCAGCTTCTTAACATGCTCTGTTTCAACAAAATTTTCAACCGTCGGCACTAGAAATTTTGTTTTCACGCTTTCGACCAAAAGTTCTACAGTATGTTCTTCACTTTTCTGTTTTGAAAGTCTTTCTTCAGCTGTTTCATGAATTCTCTTTCCTCTAACTTCTCTTTTATGTGCGGGGGTGTATTTCATCTTTCAGAACCACACTCTTTGTGAAGAAGAATCTGAGGTATGTTTACTTAAGCAATATTCAAGAGATTGATACGAATTCTGTGACAGAAATCGTAAACCCCTAGAACACAAACAAATGATGGCTACAGCTTTAAGATTGAAGACCCATTTGACCCAGAAATCCAAACCAAAATTATCAGCATATTGAAACATCGGAACTGAAAAATAGAAAGGACATGTCCTTTTGTGGACGGTTATTCTTCCTTTTCTTTTTTGACAACATCTCTTACCCATAAGGCGCGAATCGTTTGTGGACGCATGGTTATAGAAAGGTGTTGCAGTTCTCCCATGACTTGCATATACCACTTTTGCTTTTTTTCTCTTTCTCGAGCGCGCAAATGGGTCTTTGGTCTCATAATGGTGATTTTTGTCACCTCCAAACCATGAGTCTAACATGAGCTTACAAATTGAAAAAAAGGGGGGTATTTACCCGTAGAAGTTCTTTACGTACCCTGCGTTTTCCCTTATCTTGTCTTCGATACTTGACCGCATGGGTTCTATGCCTGCTTGGATTTCTCGTGCGCCACAATACATAGCTGCGGCAGCCTTTTCGTTTTCCTTCGACTGCGCAAGGATACAGTTATTGAAGTCTCCAACACTTGCATGAAAGACGGCGATAGCGTCTTTGTATTTGCCGATCTGTTTGTTTATGCTTGCTTCCATAGCTCGTATGCCAGTGTGAATCTCTGCAGCGCCTTCTTTGTATTTATTGATCTGTTTGTTTGTTGCCTCAATCTTGTCTCTGACTGTTGAAGGAGGGGTCTCTTTTGGCTTTTTCACTGGCATGGCGGCCCTTTGACTGTGCTTTTTCGCAGGTGCCTTTTTTGCAGTCTTGGCAACCGCTTGCATATGTTTTGCCGCTTTTTCTTCTTTCTTAGACATTTTTTCCTCTCCTATATGGGCCGCTTGCTGTCCTTGGTCTTATGCGGTAGCAGGTACTCCGATGGCTGCTTGTTCTATCTTCGTGATCTCTTCGGCGTAGTGTAGGAAGGTGTCTACTGAGGCAACTAC
>JBGQME010000028.1:0-8977 GCA_041500425.1 Bathyarchaeia archaeon
AAAGAGATATGTTTTAGCTTGTTTACTTATCGTTAATTTGTAGCTGAGATCTATGCCGGGTGTAATGAAACGTAAACAAAAGAATACTCAGATCGCACAACAGAAAAAGATAGAACGGGATAAAGAAGCGAAAAAGAAACAGTTGAGACAGCAACTTCCTCCCAAGGGCAAGAAACGTTAAAGCCACTAAAGGAGCTATGGTAGCGCGCGCTACTGCTGAACGAAATCAAAGGAATCAAGTGCTTGAGTCCAGGCGGAGCATTCTATAGCGCGCGCCTTCGGCTCACTCGCCCGTTCCAGACGATAACGCAAAGCCAAACCAACCATACAAAAAGCATTTCGCGCGCGCGATACGCAATTTATGTAACAATTGATGAAATGCCTTTTCTCTTTCCTTGTCAGGCTGTATAGTCTTTGTCAGCTTTTTTCTCGCTCGTGCTTTTTGTTGGCACGGGTGGTATTGGAGCATAGAATGTCTTGTCCTTTGTTTCAAAATCCATCCTTAAATTTGCATTAACATTGTATATGGGTGTGCCATCTGGGTTTTTTCTGTCTACCGCAACACCTACTCTGCCCAATTCAACATGAACCTTTACCAATGTTTCATCTTCTAAGCGAAAAGACACAACATTGCTGCCAACGATCTTCGCAGAAATTTGCCTAAACTTAATTTGCTCATCTGGCATGACACTAATTCCCCATGTCGTCTAGCATTGTTTCTGTCTCTATATAAAACTAGCCACTTCAACTTAATACGTGGGTTCCTGTAACTTTTTCGCGTTTTTTGGTTTAGCCATTTTTCGCGCGCGCTAACTATTCATAGCTACCGCTATGCGCTTCACACCAATTAAGCGAACCATCATCGCCAACCAAGTCATCGATGAAAGAGCCAACATAATCAGGCGAACCCCTTTCCTTGACAATACGCCTAAGGCCCAAATAATGCAACTTGACTAATTCCTCACGGCAAATAGGACACAAAGACTTTCTCTTCTCGACCTTAATCTTCAACCTGCGATAACTACAGACACCAAACCACGTACACGCATGAGGACGCTTAACATTAGTCCTAATAGTCGAATGATTCAATTGATACCACGCAGTACCAAAAACAGTCTTACGCTTACCTAGCACCTTAACAATATACCCATCCTTATCATAAGCTCTACGAGTCCGACCCTCAAAAAAACTACAAACACGACAATCCACACCCCAACGCTTACAATGCCGACAATGACCATAACCATCAGAAACAAAACCGAGAACATGAAAATGAGGACTAAAATACCAACTATGACGCAAATTATAACGAAAACCATGAAAAATCAAAGCACCACCAAAGACACCACGCACACTCAAAATCCTATCCATCGATTAAGCACAGACATAGTGCTCGTGTAACGTATCCAAACAAAAATCAATACGAAAAAGCTGAAAGCGAATATGTCACTCGTGACTTCAGTTAACTGGCTCGGCGATCTGCTGAAGAGCGAATAAACGCCAATGATGACGCGAGTCCAAACATCAAATCCGCCAAACTCTCGATCCGTGGTCTCGGATCAGAACGAGCATTGTTTCGAGACAAGAGAGTTCAACCCTGCTTTCTAGTATTTGAAGCTGAGGTATAGTAGTATAGCTAGTGCTCCAAATGTAAATAAGTTTGGTAGCATGGCAAACGGGCCGAGACCGAACCCACCGAAACCAAAAACAAAATGCACCAAAGGAATGGACGTAATAGCATGGAGAAGCAAGACAGCCGAAAATATCATTAGCCCTATTGTGAACTCTGACCGTGTCTTCCGGTATATGCCAACATATATGAGCAATAGGAAGATTGAAAGCGTCACATTTATCGTGGAGACTACTGTTTCTACTGTGTAGAACAGCTCTATGTCGCCGCGAATGTTCTCTGGAGGTCGTGGGTGGGGTTCCCAAGGCGTACGTTGAAACCAAACTGTTGACGTAGCCCACAGTGTTGCTAGGATAGCCACCACTATTAGGGTTGCCAGTATCAGCCAAATTCTCATGTTTCCGTTCATACGATGATTCATTTGCTTTACCCCCTTTTCTACTTTTTCCAGATTTTCTTCAGAATCTCCTCAAACAACGTGTAATTCTCCTCCATTGCTGGAGATAAGAAATACGTGGTACCATACCTGTCTCCGGCTGACGTGATTATTTTGTTTTTCTCAAGGACTTCAAGATGATGCCTTATTGTCCTGTAATCCATTCCAAGCAGGTTCGCCAGCTGATTTGCATTCTGCGGAGTCTCCTTTAGAGTCTCAATTATTTTGGCACGAGTCGGACCACCTCTTGTGCCTGCGATTAGCCACCCAAGCAGATATTTCAACGGACGCGAGCTGACAGCCATCCATACCGCTCCGCATAGATTAAGGAGTTTTCGTTAAACCTATTTGAACTCTGGTAATAAATATGTCCCTCAATTTCTCATCGCTAGATCTGATGGGGGTGAAAGATCAGATTAGGAATAGAATCGGGTTCAATTCTGAAAAATCCTTTAATAATCTGCCGTGTGCAAGCAGATAAGACAATAGAAAAGGGGTGATACATATGAGAAAGATGAAGTGCTGTCCAAAATGCGGTTCCACAGACATCAATCCTCTCGCCTTTTACCTTCCTTCGATTTGGAAATGCTCAGACTGTGGCTATGAAGGTGCCTTCATAATCGAAGGCAGCAAGCTTACAGAAGAAATGCAAGAGCGCTACCGAAAAGGATTCAACATCATCGACCGGGTAGGAGAAGAATGTTGCATGAACGATTGGGACGGTTCAACTGACAACTGGCCGAAGACTTTAGAAGACTGCATGAAGTCTGTCGCCACGATAGTCGAAGATACCGGCTATGTGGGATTGAGACTATAACAAAGGTGGCAACTTTCCCTACCATTTCTTCTCTCCTTTCTCCTGTTTCTCTTGCTTGGTCTCAATCAGCGACTTGATCGTTGTTCCAGAATAGCTTTTCATATTGAGTCTTTTATTGCTTCGTTGAGCTCACTAGGATATTGGGACTGAACTATTTTCTCGCCAAATTCCCTAGAGCAGGCTAGTGGGATGTCGCAGATTGTCAGGTCGACGAGCATTTCGTCATTATATCTCTGGTTAGCGGGCGGCGTGGGTCATACTGTCTCTTGTGCCCGCGATCGACTATCCAAGTGAATACTTGAACGGACGCGGACTAGCAGACATTCACGTCATTCCGCACATATCAAGGAGCTTTTCGCTAATCATGATTGGATGGGGTAGTGAGCATGCAAGTTCCCACCGCAGAATCTGATGGGTGCGTGAAGTTGGATTAGGAACAAAATCGGGTGTAATTCTGAAAAACAGTTTAATAATCCACTGTTCTTGAAAGGATGCTGCAACCAAGGGAGATGGCAACAGTGAACAATCACATGGTTCTTAATCCCAGTCCGAGTGTAACGAGGTCAAAATCGACTGCTTGCCGCTCCCTTTTTCTTTGGTTGAATTCGGCATATAGGCAAAGGTGAATCGTTTGGGCGCTTTAACAAGAGCAGTCAGAAATATTACAAGAAGAAAAATGAGGGCGTTATTAGTAATCATTGCCCTGAGTTTCTCTATGGCAATCATGGTTTCTGTTCCTGCAGGAATCATAGCAAACCAGGAAGCCACGCAGAACATAACTGAAAACTTCAACACTACGGTTAGCAACATGCAAGCGGAAATCAATGAAACAACAACATTAATAGAAGTTCAGACTACTTCTGGACGAAACTTCGAGTTTAGCATGCCCTCAGGTACACCACCAGACATGTCCTCGGGCACGCCATCATTTGGATCTAGAGAAGTGAGTTACATGAATGGAACCGTTGTGGATGAAATTTCTTCTATTGACGGTGTCAAAGATGTTGTGAAATTCCTTGAAGCGCCATCTGAGGAAACAAATTCGGAAACTATTAATGCGCCGGGTGGAAGAAGCTTCACGATTTCCAGAGCCGTCTACACGATCACTGGAGTTTCTCTGAATTCCTCTTTAATCGACAACTATTCCATACTGCCCACAAATATCACAGAGGGGAGACCTCTACAGGAGGGGGATAGTGGAGTTGTTATCATGACCTCAAACCTCACAGATTACTTTGGGGTAGCCGTAGGTGATAAAGTGGAAATCTACGGGGAGAATTTTAAAGTGGTAGGGATCTATGAACCATCAGGCCAAGGCAGTACCGAAGCAAGAGCCCTATACATGAACATTACTGATGCCCAGACTATAACTAGCAATACAGGAAACGTGAGTAGACTTGATTTGTACGCGGAAAATGCTTCCGACGTGAATGACATAACTGATGTGATAAAAGTAGCATATTCAGACCTTACCGTTACTACGTATGAAGATCGCTTGTCAAACCTTGAGAGCATGCAGGAGAGATACACGGAAAACTTGAATAACGCTCAATCGACCCTCAGCCAAACACAGACAATTGCCACCCAAGAGATCATAATATCCGTAGTTGCAACAAGCTTGATTGTTTTGTTCATGATGCTATACACCGTGCGTGAAAGAACAAAGGAAATCGGCACATTCAAAGCCATAGGGTTCACCAACTTGAACGTTATGAGCCAATTCTTACTTGAAGGAGTGCTTTTGAGCTTAATAGCAGGAGCAGTTGGTATTGCAATAGGTTATGTCGCAGCACCCACTTTGTCTTCACTTCTCCTTCCGAGCGCTTCTTCATCAAGCGGCCTTCGACCTACAGGCGCTTCTATGTTCGGCGTAACAACTTTTGGACAAACCAGCGCCGTTACGCTAACTCCCCAACTTATATTGATGGCATTTGGCGCTGCCGTGTTGTTGGGGGCATTGGGCAGTTTATATCCTGCTTGGAGAGCAGCCAAAATAAGACCTGCAGAGGCGATGCGGTATGAGTGAGTGCATTCTGAAAACAGAGAAACTCACCAAGATTTATTCCATGGGCAAACGCAAGATCCTCGCCCTTTCTGGGGTAGATCTTAACGTGAACAAAGGCGAGTTTATTGCCATTATGGGACCTTCGGGTTCAGGCAAGACGACATTGTTGAATGTTTTAGGCTGTCTTGACACGCCGACTGATGGAAAGATGGTCTTAGATGGGATAGATGTCACAAAATTGCCAGATAAGAAGCTCTATGGCATAAGGAGAAACGAAATCGGTTTCATCTTTCAAACCTTTAACTTGTTGCCATACTTGAACGCCGTAGAAAATGTCGAGCTTCCCATGGAAGGCACGAAGAAATCGAAGAGCGATAGAAGGAAGAGAGCTCGCGAGCTATTGCAGATGGTCGGTCTTTCAGGAAGAGAAGAGCACAGACCACACAAATTGAGCGCTGGAGAGCAGCAAAGGGTAGCGATTGCGCGAGCGTTAGCAAATGATCCAGCCATAATCTTGGCGGATGAGCCTACTGGAAACTTGGATACAGAAAACAAGCACGAGATTGTTAGGCTGCTGGGTAGATTGAATATTGATCAAGGAACCACGATCATAATGGTAACGCATGATAGCCAAATAGCTTCACACACGGAAAGAATTCTCTTCCTCAATGATGGAAAAATCACAAGGGAAAAACAAGGGCTTCATCTAGTAAAGAAGAAGCTCATGTGCCCCTACTGTGGTAGCAGAATCCAACTCAGCGACGCAAGATGTCCGTCTTGCAAGAAAAGACTCTGAACATATAGGAAGGAATGCAGTTGGAGATCCCTCAAAAATCAAGAACAACCCGCTTTTCAACGGCTCTTATTGCAACGATCATCGTAGTTAGTTTGATGGCTGGGGGATTACTGGGTTATTCGCTGGGCAACTCCACTATTTTAGGAAGAATCAACGAGCTGCAAAATCAACTTTCAACTCTTCAAGAGCGTATGTCGAATCTTCAATCTACACAGAACATAATAAACGAAAACAACACATACTTTCTAGAAGATAATGCATCGCTTTCTCAGCTGTATGAGCAAATCAAAGACTCCGTCGTCATAATCCGAGGATTAATAGTGCAATATGATATTTTCCATCGTCCTTACTACTCGCAAGTCCAAGGTTCAGGATTTGTCTACGACTTTGTAGGACAAGATGTTGTGATCACGAACTTCCACGTAGTACAAGATACAGTTAACGTCACAATAACCTTCGCAAACGGTGACGGATATGCAGCAAGAGTGCTGGGGTCAGATCCTTATGAAGATCTAGCGGTTCTTTCAGCAGATGCGCCCCCGAACGAATGGAGGCCTCTAGGAATAGCTAGTTCATCGACCTTGGAAGTTGGAGACCCTGTGATTGCGGTGGGCAACCCTTATGGATTAGCAGGATCGATGACTACTGGCATAGTAAGCGCGCTGGGCAGAACGATAACTGAAGACATGACGGGCGGATACCCAATAGCGAGCGTTATCCAGACAAGCACTCCCATAAATCCAGGTAACTCAGGTGGTCCACTTCTGAACTACCAAGGTCAAGTTGTCGGCATAACCACGGCCATCGTGAGCGATTCACAAGGGTTAGGCTTTGCGATTCCGTCCAGTACGATATTGCGGGAAGTCGCATCTCTGATATTAGATGGTTCATATGATCAGCATTCTTCGCTCGGAGCAACTGGAACAGATATGACTTTTGAAATCGCGCAGGCAATGGGTACAAGTGCGACTTATGGATGGCTTATCGTGACCGCGCCAAGCGAAACAGGACTGCGAGGAGGAACACGTCAAGTCGTAATCAGCGGAAGCTTGGTCACGATTGGTGGCGATATCATAATAGCGGTTAATGAAACAAGAATCATGAGCATAGATGATCTTTCGACTTACTTGGAAGAGAATACCTTGCCAGGTCAAACGATCAACGTAGAAATAGTGAGAAATAACGCGACGATGACCCTCTTGGTCAAGTTGGGAAAACGGGGTTGAACGCGTGCGTAGGCTCTTAATGAAGGTTGTGGGAATCAATGGTTAGCAATAGCGAGAATCGATCTGCTACTCCAATTCTGGCTTTTGCAGCCTTCGTTCCGTTTGGCACTCTTCTGATTCACCGTCTTCGTTCCATTATTCCTTTAAGATGGGTCTCTCTTGTTACCGTACTTGAGTCGACTTCATTGCTCTCAATATACTTAAACGTCACGGCGAATGACGTCTTGTGGACCGTGTTTGGAATCTGGGCTTTTATTGAAGTCTGCACGCCAGTCTACCTAAATGTCGGCAAGGCACAGCGTACGGTAAATGTTGAGAAAGACTGTGACAAGATCGCTTTCACAAGCCTCTTTAAGACATGTTCAAACGCTGTTCTCTCAGATTACAGAATCTCCCTGGCAGCAAAAATTCCGTTGGTGATACAGGTGCTTGTTGGCGGTTCCATACTTTATGAGGTTTTTGGGGCTGACTGGATAATTCATGCTCTGGCAGGGTTCGGAATAGGAGTAATGGTTTTGAAAGCATACGAAACGGCTGTGGACAATTACGGATACAGCAACTTACTTTCATATTTCCATTTAGATAGATTGCACTTTTCTAGCGTCGAGAGCAAGACAAATTCTTTGGGGTTCACTCTTTTTAGTCTTTTAATAGTTGCGCCAGCATGGGAGATCTTTGAAAAAGTCGATTATCTCTTGTCACCAGCCAATGTGTTTAGGATAGGAATGGAACCGCTTTGGAACACTATTGGCGATATAGTTTTTGGGGTCGCGGGTGGAATGGTAGCGTGGTACCTCGTTAAATGTAAGCTCAAATGGCTCTAATTCGACATAGCCCCAAGGAAGGCTCTATTCAGTATTTAGGTCCATTTTCTGTACGAGGGAATACGACACGCAAGCATGGCGGACAAACCTTTCATATATGAGGAAGCGGGAGAAGCGGTTACTACGTTTGCAATACTGTTACTCATGAAAGCAGATGAAAAACGCATATGCGTAGAATTGATCAAGATAGCTGACAGATTTGCGGAAGTTATCAAGAACAGTTTGCTGCGATGTCTAATATGCAAGAAGCCCCAACCTACGAATTGAATAAGATTTAGAGCCAGAGGGGAGGTGCGCGGTGCTGCGGCATAGTGAGCTTCACAAGTGGTTTGCTTCGGTCTCAGCTGGCAGCTAACCCACCTCTAGAAGCTGGAAACAACCAACACGCCGGCCCACTGGTCTTGATTGTTTTCCATTCGAATTAATGTGGGCTAACGTCGACCACTATGTGTACAAAGTGTGGGTTAGATACGTGGTTAGATAATTGCTGTGCGTCTATCGTGGTTTTCCTAGTTTGCTCCATGCCAAGTAAAGCAGATAGATAGAGTATGTTAACAGCACGATCCCTAGAGAATTGAGGATCTCGTGGAATGCAAGCAGCCACTCGCTACTCTCCATGAGCATCACTGCAAAGCAGAAGACAGAACTCAATATAGCAGGAAGACGGCTGCGATTATGAGCACCCTGCACATTTTGTCCATGATGCCCCTCCTAAAGAACTTCCAAAGCCATAACGACAAGAAAAGGAGTACTGCCGACATGGTCATAGTCACTATGTCAAAGATTTGGGCAACAAAAACCAAGCGATCATCCTTTCTCAACTTTCTTGACGGCTTCACGTTTGATTCTATTATACTCTGTCTGCATTTGCGAATATCTGAATACGGCAACCGCAAGAAACGGAAGCCCTGCAACCAAAGCGATCTCATGGAGCAACTCTGTCAAGGGATCCGAGTAGACAGTGTGGTCAACAAGGTGAAATAGACCTGAAACAGCGAAGAACATCGTTCCTATCAAAATGGGCAGCCATATCTTTCTTTGAGTTTTCAACATCTCGGGGTTTTCATGGAGTGCCATTAATGCTCTCAGAGCGTGGTAACTCATAAAAACTCCAAACGAAAAGTCAATTAGGCCCGCAACAATATGCACTAGCTCGTACACTGTGTATTCCTCCGGAATCCAGATGCTTGAGTCGCGCTTTCCGTGAAGATGTCAAACCTCTTGACGTTAGTCAGAATGCTGC
>JBGQME010000029.1:0-7991 GCA_041500425.1 Bathyarchaeia archaeon
CAAGTCCAGCGTTTGCGAAAGAATCTTTGAAAAGCTTTTTCTGCATTATAGGCGCACAGCCTGCTATCATGTACTTTCGATCTTTCTTGAGGAACTCTGCTAGGAATCGTTCACCATCTTCATCGCACAACATAGGGTGAATGAAAGCATATTCGACTGGATATTCTACTCGGATTATGTTTATGAAATCCCACATGTCCATCTTCGAGAAACCAGCACATTTTCCGGTGCAGACGCAGAAGATGAAGCCTATTTTCTTATTCTCTGTTTTCTCCAATTCAGACACCAACAGCGTTTATATGGACATGTGAGATGACAATATTTAAATATTGCTATTGACCTAACAATGTTCATGCATTCAAAGAAGGACCGTCAGCTTAGGTTCAAGGCAAAGATCTTCAACGCTCTCTCCGATCCGGCGAGACTTGACATAATTGATTTCTTGCGCGGAGGAGAGAAATGTGTTTGCGAGATAGTCCCTTATGTAGATTTGATTCAACCCGTGGTTTCAAGGCATCTCAAGATTCTCAAAGATTGCGGTCTCCTAAAGTACAGGAAGGAAGGCAACCGGCGACTTTACTCAGTTGCAGATCCCAGGATATTTGAGATAATCGATGCCGTGGGATCAGATCTAGTCGATGCTCTTACCAGACGCATCATTGAACAAATAGCTTGATTGGGGTGATAGATAATTGCAGAAGATATTGATTGGTGTTGATGGTTCAGAACATTCGAAAAAGGTGTTAGCAGAAGCAATCAAGATTGCAGAGAAGTTTGAGGCTGAAGTAACTGTTGTTAGCGTTTTTTACCCTGCACCTACACCCTCTGCTCACGAGTTTAGCCATAGAATTTTGGAAGATGCTAAAGCCGTCTTGGAATATGAAAAAGTAAAGTACAAACTCGTCTCGGTCACGAGTACCAATCCTTCCAAGGTCATTACGGACATGGCTAGAGATGGGAAGTTTGACTTGGTTGTGATCGGAAGAAGAGGAGTCGGTGCTGCTCATGAGCTAGTTTTAGGAAGCGTGTGCAATAGAGTATCTTGTGAATCTCCTGTAAACGTACTTATAGTAATGTAGTTGTCAATGGCAAGAGGGCAAGGCTTTGACAGAGGAACCAGCGTATGTTAAACACGAAGCATCTCTAGGGCTTTTTGAGAAATACTTGACCCTTTGGATAGCGATATGCATAATTGTTGGCTTACTCATTGGGCGCTTTTTGCCACAGTTTGGGCAGTTTGTGGATTCTCTCAAGTTTAACCAGTTGTCTATTCCTATAGGAATCCTTTTGTTCTTTATGATGTATCCCACGGTTGTCGGAATACGTTTTAGTGACATAAAAAGGGCAGGTAAAAACCCCAAGCCATTGCTCGTTACGATAATTGCTAATTGGGTAGTTGCTCCAATCCTAATGACCGTTTTGGCAAATACGCTTCTCGCTGGAAACCCTCAGTACATTGCAGGAGTCATACTTTTGGGTTTATCACCATGCACCGCCATGGTTATGTGGTGGATGTTTCTGGCAAAAGGCGACATGGCACAAGGCTTGATTAACACTGCTGTCAACGCTTTGCTCATGCTTGCGCTTTACGCTCCCCTTGCGGCTCTTTACCTGGGCGTCAGCAGCATTCCAGTCCCATGGGATTTGATTGCTACTAGCGTTCTGATTTTCATAGCGTTGCCAGTTGCGGCAGGAGCAATTTCTCGCCGAGTAATATTAAAGAAAAAAGGTGAAGGCTGGTTCAACAACACGTACATCCCAAGTCTCGGGAAAATATCTGTTGTTGCATTGCTGACAACCCTTATAGTATTGTTTTCATTTGAGGGCGAAATTATTCTAAATAATCCTTTGCTGGTAGGCTATCTTGCCCTTCCAAACCTGCTGCATTATTCTATCATGATCACGTGGACCTACCTTCTCGGTTACTTTCTAGGTTGGAAATACGAAACAGCCATCGACACCACACTCATAGGCAGCAGCAGCCACTTCGAAGTGGCAATCGCTGTAGCTACAACACTTTATGGAATTGGCTCTCAAGCGGCGCTGGCAACGGTAATCGGTCCGTTACTGGAAGTGCCTCTAATGCTTTCTCTGGTCAGACTTGGTCTGCGCACGCGGAAATATTTCCCAAGAAGGAAGCATTAACATCTTCTGAAGTAGTGGCTATTAGATTGTCCAGTACGAACAGACGGCCAAATCCTTTCTTTTTAGTCGGGTTTTGAGAAAATCTATTACTTCTTTGTCTTCTATGCACCTGTTGCCTTTTCGGTCTTTTCGTATCGGAATGCCTGTTTCCCGTAGTTTGTCCTCTCTTGGGAAGTCAAGAAAAATGTAGTACACTTCTTGAGTCGGCATTATCAACCTCAAACAGGTCAGCTCTCTTTCCCGAGAAAGACCGTTCTGTTCTATATTGTAAACCACGGACTTAGGTTTGAGATTGATAGCTAAGCGCTTGAATTCTTGCCAGCTTCTGACTCTGATAACTCTGTCCATCAAGCCTTGCCTATTGGCCTTGTTTATGCTCATTTCTCAAACTTGCTGCCAACAACGTTGTAAATTCTTCGTAAGATGGAAATTTGCCGACTATGACAGGCTCTCCGTCGATGAATATGTAAGGCGTTGGTTTGCTGTCTAACATTAGCCTCATTACGTACTCTGGGTAATTCCATCGTTTCTGGTTGAGAGCATCTCTTTTTATAGTGACGCTGTCTTTGTATTCTTCTGAAAGTTTCTTCACTATTCCGCTCCGTTCTTCCAACATCTTCCGCAGTTTCTCAACTGCTTCAATAGAAGTCACTCGAGGACCAGGGCCACAGCAGGTGCCACCAAACGGGTCATCCTCATAGATTTCGAGTTTTACTTTGACCTTTTCCATGCTCAAACCTTCCTTTATGTGTAAAGTGCGACTATTGAGCCTTGACGAATTGGTTGTAGACTCCTTTGTTTCGGGCTTCGGGCATGGCTTTCTGGGCTAGGGCTTTAAGCGATGTGATTATTTCGCCCATTTTTTCCATTGGTATTCCAACAAGACACTCATCGTCTGCAATGTCAGTGGCATCTCTGCAACCATAACAGCCTAGGCTAACGTTGACGTTCTTGGTGAGATATGGAATGACTGTCACATCCACGCAGCAAGCTTGAAAAACAGCAGAACTGAAAGAAAGACGCCCTCCGGTTTTGTGAATTGCGGCCAGATTTATCCACATTATCTTTTCTGGTTTATCTTCAATTATGACAATGTCTGGTCTGAATGACGCGTTTTCGAGCGGAGCAGCAGAAACTGCTTTGATCTCTCCCAGTTTCATTCTTGGCATCTGCGCCATCGTCTTTGCTGCAGCTTCTTCAGACTCAAACAAGCCGAGTGTTTTAAGCATCTTCCCACTGCTGATCTTCTCCGGAAGAGGCATGAGCCCCAAAGCCGCTGCAGCAGCAGGGCAAGCAATGTTCTCGCTTGTTATAGTTGCGCTTTTTCCCTTTTTTGCTTCCATCAGAAGTTGACAGTACCGCAGCCTCTTGGGGGACTTTGGAGGGATTTCACTAATGGATTCATCAGGTCTGACCAGTTTGACCGCAACTGGAGACCACTTAAGGCAAAGTATTTCCTTGAGCGAGTCAGAAAATTGCGAATTTGTTGCTTGCGTCATGAGCCAAACCTACTTTTTGTACCTTACTCGGTCAGCGTTGTTTTCAAGCTCTTTCTTGCTTGTGGTTAGAACGTTCCTTTTCTTTATGATCTTGTGGATACGTGAGAGGGGTGGGAAGCTTATTGCGTGCACAGGGCAAGTGTTTGCACAGGTTACGCATCCTACCTTGCAGTTAAAGGGTGCTATTACCACTGGTCTGTTCTTGTCGAAGTCAAATGCATAAACACCAGCAGCGCAACCCAAGACGCACAGGCCGCAACCTATGCACAATTCATGTTCAACCGTGGGATGCCACTCAATCTCTTCTTTTGGAACCCCGTGCCAAACAGCCTTTGAACCTTTGGAGTCAGGCATTTTCAGTTCATCCTGTATGTTGAGCGTAGAGAGTAGTAGCAATATTTAAATATTGTTATTATGTTCTCTATTCATACCACATCCTCTTTCAGACGATCCGTGAGAACATTGCCTCCAAAAAAACAAAAGAAGAAAGAGTGGAAGGAAAGGCAGCGAGAGCGACAGATAAGACAGCAACGAGCTAACGAGGCTCGCCAGATACAGAGGGAAAGAGAGGCTGAAAGAAGACTGCGGAAGTGGCCGAAAGGCAAGATATTTGGCATGTTCTGTATTGTTCTTCTGATTTTCGGAGTCTACGGCGCATGGCAGTACACCCAACCCTCAACAGCGCCACCATCCATCAATCCGACAAATCCATTACAGACACCTTACGAATTTGCCATGAACGACGTCGATGGAACCACGTTCTCGTTGGCAAGTTTCAGAGGAAGAGTTGTTGTCATCCATATCATGGCAGTTGGCTGTCACGGACAAATCAACCCTATTAATGAAAACCAGCTCACGCAACTGAAGACTGTTTGCAGTAGTTTTTGTGGACATGAGGCTGTGACCTTGGTCACAGTTGCGGTCGCTACTTGCCCCAGCAGTGACCTTGAACAGATCCGTACCTCGTATGGAATCACGTGGCCACTTGGAAACGACTATGACGATGGAACAATGGACATAGCGCAGAAATATGCATCACAAGGCGATGGAACAATAGTGCTCATAGACAAGACATTTCACATCATAAATTCGTACACATGGATAACGGCTTCGACACTGTCGTCAAAGATCAATCAGTTACTGTGAGCATGATTGAAATGTTCGAAGAACCTCTGAGCCTATTCTTTCTAGGGATCGCAACTTTCCTTTCGCCCTGCTCAATCTCCTTAATAACAGTTTACCTAACATACTCTGCAGGCACCAGCAAAAGCGTGCGTAAAGGACTTGCTGTCGGTTGTAGCTTCGCTGCGGCAATGTGCTTAGTATTCTTCATTTTAGGATATGCCATATCTTCTTTAGTCCCCATGAACATGATAAACACAAGGTTCTTCTTTGGCATCTCAGGTAGTCTTCTAATTTTCTTTGGAATCAGTAACATAGGTTGGCTTGGAAAACTGGGACTGACTACGCGTAGTCTCTTTACGGAGCGATTGAACGCTGCAAAACTGACTGCATTGACGCGGTTTTCTGCATATAACTATGTAGTGGGCTCATTTTTGTTCGGTCTTATTATTTCCATCGCTCTAGGCCCGTGCACGCTGTCACTAGTCTTACCAGCTATACTGCTAACATTATTCACTGCCCCATCACCTTTTCACGGAGGCTTCTTGCTCTTCATGTTCGGTCTGGGTCATGCTTTGCCAGTCATTTTCTTAAGTACATTGCTGGCAACTGCGCGCAAAGTGGCAAGCGATAAGATCACCAGCGGAGGCGAATGGCTGACAAAGATTTTCGGATTGGCCTTTCTTGTCATAGGCATAGCACTCATTACATATGCCTTGGGAGGTTGGTGAAAACGACGAAAACTAAAGTGAAAATCGAGGTTTTTGTCCCTTTAGGTTCATGTGTATGTAACTTCGCACCCTTCATGGAAAAAATCGGACGTGTAACATCAAGGTTCAAAGACATGACAGAAGTCCAAATGAAGTCGAACAAATCATCAGAAGCCTCCAGGTACGGAGTTCAAGATATGGGAATTGTCATTAACGGGAAGATCAAGCTTTCAGCAAGTTTTGAAGAGAAAGAACTTCAAGACGCAATATCTCAAGAAGAGCAGAGTCAACAGTAGAACACGTGCGGGCAGGTCAATCATCGTGGAAACCGGCTTCGAAGAAATAACGAGAAAATATCGTTTAGTGAAAGCTGGAAAGACCAAGATCGACCTTCTCTGTCTGAAATCGGAAATTGAGCCCTACATAAGGAATCAGCAGGGCGCGAAACGAAAAGATAATGATTTGCTGGCGGAGGCGGCAGGCTATGTTGATTGATTTGACACAGATGATCGAAGAGGGCCACTGCAACCCTTTTAGAACCAAGAAACTCTAATTACACTATTGTTTGAGGTTAAAACTATGAAAAAGATTCTGTTTGTCTGCGTTGAGAATTCGGGTAGAAGCCAAATAGCAGAGATATTTGTGAAAACCTATGGTAAGGGTAAGGTTGAGGCTTTGAGCGCTGGCACAATGCCGGCAAAGGAAGTCAATCCAGTCGTCGTCCAAGTCATGTTAGAAAAAGGAATAGACCTGTCAATCAATAAGCCAAAACTGATTACTAACCAAATGGTTCAGGATGCAGACACAATAATTGTGATGGGTTGCAGTGCCGAAGGATTTTGTCCTGCGCCTCTGTTGAACAAAGTGATTGACTGGGGAATTGAAGATCCGAAAGGTAAACCAATTGAGAAGGTGAGAGAAATCAGGGATGAAATCGAAAGAAAAGTCAGAAGCCTGCTTGATGAGAAAGCCTAGTACGCTATTTCTGCGTGCAAGAAAGACTTGACTCTATTTGTACAGCAATAGAAGGGCAGAATTGATTACAACAGATATGCAGCCAGCTTCTTGAAGAACCGCAGCCCGTGAAATGATCAAGAACAAATACGGAAAAATAGTGAATATCGCTTCGATTTATGGTGCGGTAGGCGACATTTTTTCAACAGCACCGTACTACGCTTCTAAGGGGGCAGTGATAAACTTGACGAGAGCTCTGGCTATAGAATGGGCTGCGTACAAGATAAACGTCAACGCGATTGCGCCTGGGTTTTTCCCGAGCGAAATGACTGCGCCGGTCTTCCAAGACGAGAAGGCCATGCAGCACATTCTATCCAGAACACCGCTGGGTAGAACAGGTGAACCCCTAGACCTGAAAGCGGCACTCACTTACCTGTCGTCTCCAGCCTCAAACTATGTGACGGGTCAAACAATTTTCGTGGACGGCGGATGGACGGCACTTTAAAACACCGCGCGCGCTAATTGTTTTCTCTCGACGCAAAAACTGTAACGGTAGAATCTTTGAGCGACTTTTCAGAATGTTAAGAAGAATGGCAAACGTAACAAATCGCTTTGCGCGCTAAGATCTATGAGAAGATGGAATTACTCGCATCTCACGCCCTCATGATTGCCGAGGTCGTATGCTGGAAATTCCTTCAGATCATGGTGTAGGAGGCTTGCTCAACTGCAGAAGATCTGTTCTTTGAGAATCACGGGTTCTCTTTTTTCAAAGACGCTCTGTTTCCTATTCGGTGTCCAGGCATCTTGCAGTATGTCTTGGAACACTTGTTCTTTGAGTTTTTCCTCGTCGCGGCCCATGTCAAAATAGGCATTATCGCCTCTCTCAGCCGCTTCCCGTCACCAGTCAACGAGTATTCCACACGCGGAGGTATCTCGGCAAAGGATTCTCTATTGATTAATCCTTCTTCTCGAAGTTGCTTCAACGTGTCTGCAAGAGTCTTCGGACTGATGCCGCGCAGTTCTTGCATAAGCTTGTTGAACCGTGCCCGACCATGATTGCCTATGACGTTGACGATCAAAAGCGTCCATTTCTTGCTTATGACGTCTATGACTCCTTCAAGAGGGCAGAGGCAGATGGGATTCTTTCGGCTATGCATACAATCACTTCAGTTGTTGATAGCAACTATCTTGCTATAAACTTGATAGTTTAAATGCTTTACTTCTAATAGCATTAGGAAGAAATTCGAGGTGAGACAAGATATGGATGAAGAATGTGGCTGTGGTGGGCATCACAGGAGGGATGAGAGTTACTGTGGCTGTGGTATGCATGGAGAGGGACACGGTTACAGAAGACGGTTCTTAACGAAGACCGAGACGATGGAGAAGCTGAAGAGCTATGCAGACGAGCTGAAGAATGAGCTCAAGGCTGTGGAAGAGAAGATCAAAGAAATGCAAAGCTTAAAAACATCCAAGCCTGAAGCTTAGCAAGGCGCTTGATAAACTATTGGGAAGATGGAACAGGAATCGATGGTCTCAAAAAATGTATCAGCAAACATCTCCA
>JBGQME010000030.1:0-7167 GCA_041500425.1 Bathyarchaeia archaeon
CAAAACAAACGTGCTAATGGTAAAGCGCATAATGATCGAAGATGTGGTAACCGCGAAGCCCAACATCACAGTCAAAGACGCCGTCAGAACACTGCGAGAAAAACACGTGGGCTCAATCGTCATCACGGACAACAACGAAAAATGTATAGGAATCTTCACCGAGCGAGACGCCATAAGAATCATAGCCAGCGACGTCCCACTGGACACCCCCATCGAACAAGTGATGACGACAAATGTCGCCACGATCGGAGAAGAGGCTTCGCTGGAAGAAGCAAGACGACTCATAATCTCACACGGAATCAGACACCTGCCAGTGGTAGACAGCAAAGGAGAACTAGTGGGCCTATTCTCCGTCAGAAAACTCATCGATGAACTCTTTGGACTCACCACATCAAAATACTGCTAGGACACAGAGAAAATGAGAAGGTTCCAAGACAATCCAATCCTTCAGCCAATAGCATCAAACCCATGGGAATCCAGAAGAGTATTCAACGCTGCCGCCATCGGAGTGGGCAAACAAGTTCACATACTGTACCGGGCGATAGGAAACGACGGCATATCCCGCATCGGATACGCCGCCTCCTCTGACGGATACATAATCGACGAGCGGTCACCAATCCCCGTTTTTGAACCCAACAACAAAGCTGAAGACTACGGATGCGAGGACCCGAGACTAACCCTCTTCGACAACCAAATAATAATGGCATACACAGCTCTAACCGAAATTGACCACGAACAGCTCTACCAAATCTCCCTAACATCCATCTCAGTCGATGATTTCTTGAGCAAACAATGGAAATGGAACGAACGACTGCTGCCCTTCAGAGGCGTACGCAACAAAGACGCCGTCATTTTCCCAAAAAAAATCGGAGGCAAATACGTCATGTTCCACCGCTTGGAACCAGACATGTGTGTGGCGTACTCCGATGACCTCAAGCGATGGTACGACATCAGAGCCTTGATGAGACCAAGAACGAAAAGCTGGGACTGCTGGAAAATCGGCACGGCTGGACCCCCCATCGAACTCAACGAAGGCTGGCTCGTTATCTACCACGGCGTGAGCTTCGAAAAAGTCTATTCACTCGGCGCAACCCTACTGGACAGAGACAACCCCGAAACCATTCTCTACCGCTCCGAAACACCCATACTAACACCCGTCACCGACTACGAACGCTTCGGCAAAGTACCCAACGTAGTATTCAGCTGCGGAAACGTACTCATCAACGACGAAGTCTTAGTGTACTACGGAGGCGCCGACAGCGTGATGTGTGTAGCAACATACGAACTAAACGAACTAATGCCCAAAAAATAAAACCCCCAACTAACCAAACGCTCACCCGAATTTTATGACCACCAACAACCAAAGCTGAAAAGCGCGCGCTGAAAGATACTCCATTTCTCTCAAAAAGGCTCGCGCCATATCCTATTGTGTGCCCGGAAAATGCAGAATCTTTCCTCATCTATATTACAGAAATTCAGCACGCCGTCCTTCTAGTCTGAGGAGATATCTGCTTTAAGAGAGGCCAGACGGTCGCTCTTCTCTTCCTCTTCGATTTCTCTTAACGTTGCCTCTATCTGAGCCTTCATTTTCCTTTTTGCGACGCGTTCGATTGCTTCCTCACGAGTAAGATAACGATTCTGTGTACTTGTTCCAGAAGCACCGTCAAACCATTCTCCACCCAAATCTGACTTCTGCTCTGTTCTCAGCACAGTTGCATCGGCCTTCTCTCGATTTGTTTGCTCGTGAAACCCGTCCACAACTTTCTCGTCAACAAGCATGCCTTGTTTATCATAAATGGGAGTTACTTGAAGTTCAGTCCGTGGGGGCGTCTTGATGTGGAACGAAGTCTCGTGCCTGCATTCTGGGCAGTAGAATCTTATGTTTCCGATTCTTGTGTCATGACGAAGTCGGAAGTTCTTGCCGCTGCATTGAGGGCAGCCTGAAACGGCGAGACTCGCTATCGAAGGGTTGTTAACGCTTGCCAGTTTCAGGAATCGCGCTTCAGATGAATGATTTTCATCGAGTTCCTTGAATTCAGTCCACTTGAACTCCCGCGGTCTCCCTCGCCGTTGCGAAACCACTCTTTCAAACCTTCCTGGAACATGTTCTTGTTCTGCAGCGCGCGCTCACGTTCACAGTTTGACTTGGATATGTGCGAACGCGTGTGTCAGTCAAGCAATATATTGTGAATATGCTTGATTTGGTTTGCGGAGACTGCGTGCCTGAAACAGACTACTTTCTCTCCGCCAAGTGAGCGCAATTTCGGTCAAAAATATGATGGGTTTGCATGGCTTTCGGTATTGGTCCTTGGAGATTAGAGCGCGCGCGCTATTCCGTCTTTGCAAGACAGACTATTCCGCCGAGCTGCGCAAGGCGTAGACCTGCTGGCGATTCTGCGTCAAATATCCTTGTTTTAACACTTCTGTTTGTGGCAATCTGCATCAGTCTGTGTATCCTATTCCTTTCTCGGCTGTCTGAAAGATACTTGTTAGTAAGCATAAGGTATTCAGGCTGGGGTTTGCCAGGCTTCCGCGGACTGAGGATCAGGTCTTCTGCTTCCTCGAGCGAATACAGCACAATTGCGTTCGGACCTGAAGCGTTGAGTCGTTTTTCCAGCAGTTCAACAAGACCATCCGTTTCCTCCGAAATGCTTTCGCTGATCAGCCGACGGAAAATGTGAGTCCTTGTCAGAGCGGACACTTCTGAGGGTGTTCCGACGGATCCAGTTGCCTCTGAGAACGTTGCCCTGCTTGGACCTTGAACGAGCCACGTATGATGCCCGCGAATGTGAGCAACGAATTCTTGGGCGTGATTTGTTCGGGCTGGGGATACAAGGATGATGCTTCTGACGCCTTCTCTCAGCGTGGGTCTCAACGCGTTGACGATTGATTCGTGGAAGTTGTACACGGTTTTTGGATCATTCCTGGTTCCGTCAAGCCGGATGGTCTTCTCAGGCTTGACAATGTTGCTGAAGACCTTCCACAAGACCGCTTGCTCGTTTTCTAATCCTATTACAGTTGCGACGGGATAGCCGCGTCTATGCCCACTTTTCGGCTTCAAAGACGTTCATCCTTATTTCTAAAACTGATACGCCGAGATGTAAGTGTATCTTCTGGAAAAGGTGTTTTCTCATCACAAGTGCATTTTGGCTTAGGTCAAGAAGCTTCGCGCGCTACCTTTTTCGTGTATCCATTAAAGAGTTGGTTGGCTTGGGAACCAGGGCGTATTTGAGCGTCTACGCGACCGCATGACAAACCCAGCGCTTTCCCCACCCCTTCTTATTCCGTTTCTTAGCACGTACTAGAGGATTCTTTCAAAAGACAGATAACCAAAGCTTGCGTAATATTATTCGTTGATTCTAAGGGAGAAAGGGAGGTGATTCTATGACAACTAAGAAAGATCTAGTCATTGTTGCTCTGCTTACTTCCTGTTTGACTGCAGTCTTGTTCATGGTTTTGCCTACGAGAAGTGCAAATGATCCGAACTACAATTCTTGGGCAGATATAAATGACGATGGAGCCATAGACTCGACAGATTTGGGGATACTTGGCGGGGCATGGGGCGCTTTCGGAGAACCAATAAACAAGACCGCTTTGCTTGAGAACAAGACATGGCAATTCGTGACGAATTTTACCCTTTCAGAACAGCAAACCGTGTCGCCCCTATTCTTCATACAAGGCGAGAAATGGCGAATCAAATGGGAACCACTTCTGGTACAATCATGCTCCGGCTTCGCAGTATGGAATGAAGACGGATATTGCGTTGACTTTGTTGACATAAGTACGGTTATAATGTATCATCACGAAGCAAAAGGACTACACTATATTCCTCATGGAATAGGTAACTACTGCGTAGAATGGTTCCCAGGGCCAGCAATCAATTTCACAATAGAATCATATCACTAGGACACCAGCCAAATTCGCAACCATTCCAACCAAGTACAGTCTTTGCATGAGCAGATTTTGCACTCTTCCATAGTCCAGAAGCTTATTCGGATTCGCCCCAGTGAGCTCCCATTATACCTAGGTCTGTTGAGTCTATCACTTCGCTGTCATCAACGTCTGCACTAGCATTGTAGATCAGGTTGCCTTTGTATGATCTCCATGCCCAAACGGGTTCAAGCCCACTTTTTCCTCGGGAGCGCACCCGAGCCCATCAAATGATACGAAACAAAAACTGACAAAGGGTGAATAGCGTGCTCAAGGGTTCAAACGTGGGCTTTGACCTAAGCGACCCCACCGCATTATCATGATCTAGACAATTTTCGATCTTTTAAGGAGAATAGACATCACATGCATGAAGGATAAGAAACCCAAGAAACAAGCAACATAAGACACATATGAGGCGTTTTTATAAATGCGCTTATGGTTCATTTATCTCTTGCAAAAGGGGATGGCGTCAACTGACGATAATTGTTGATGATGCGGGCATAGGTGACCTACTTTTTGGCGTGGTCATAGGTGCCTTTCGCTGCGAGACTCAGGATTTTAGATACGATATCTTGGATGTCAAATACTTCAGACATCCGCGATTCCAATCAAAAGAGTATCTGAAGCAGGCTTCGAAAGTCGTGTTTCAACTGTTGGGAAAACTCGAACTCAAGAAAGACGAACAAATTCAAATCTGCAAAGGCTACATCTTCGACGAAGCGGTAAATGGTTTAAGAGAGATGTATGGCGACAATCAAATTGAAAGAATCACAGTCACCGGGGAACCGCAGAGGCTTACGGAAATAGCATACCTTGACGAAATTAGAAACTTGGGTTATGAGCCAGTGAAAGAGAGAGATGAGAAAAAGGCAAAGAGCTTCTTCCACATGATGAACTGGTTGAAGAAAAATCCAGAAAAACTAATCTATGCAAAGACTGGTTGGCCACGCCTGCAGAGATACAATCTATTCAGATCTTACTGTCAAAAGCGATCAACCGAAGATAGAGAAATTGGTTCTTGAATCTGTAAGGCGCTCATTGGTCTTATGCAATAAGTGAAAAGGGCTTGCCGAAGACATCTCTTTCAATGCACTTGTGTAATGCATTACATTTTGAAAGCTATGAAAAAGGGGTGATGTGGGAGACATATCTCCACTTGAGATTGGGTGCATGCCCCTTGCCAGCACCGCCATGTTTAGGAGCGCTTCTTTTCAGACTCATATTTGCCGCTTTCGAACAATGGGCTTGAGATTATCAGCGCGCGCTCAGCTAAAGTATGAATTTACCTTTCTTATAGACTAATTCATTGTCAGCATAGATTTCTCCGGTTCGCATGTCCTTGAGAAGATCCCAGTGAATAGACGACTGATTTTTTCCACCAGTTTCTTGGGAAACAGGAGCGAATCCTAAGGCAAGATGCATGCAGTGCCCCATTTTTTCATCGAAGAGCATATTCTTTGTGAACCTGTCTATCCCAGTGTTTGTGCCAACTGCTATTTCACCGATTCTCTTTGCTCCATCATCGGTCTTGATGATTTCTTTGAGAAAGTCTTCGCCTTTTTCAGCTTTAGCCCTTACAACTTCACCATTTTTGAATGTAAGTGTAATGTCGTCCACTTCTCTGCCCATTTCAATGCCGGGATACGTAAATCTAATCTGTCCTTCAGCAGAATTTTCGAGGGGGCAAGTGAAAACTTCACCGTCTGGCATGTTTATGTGGCCGTCACAGTTAAGCCATCTTCGACCTTCTACGCTTAGTCTGAGATCTGTATCTTCGCCAACAAAACGCAGGCTTTTTGCTTTGTTAAGTCGCTTGACAACATTTCCTTGCATTTGGGACAGGTCTCTCCATTCTTTAGCCGAATCTTTCTTGTCCAAGAAACATGCTTTCGCAACAAAGTCCTGATATTCAAACAACGACATTTCGGCTTCCTGCGCGAAAGCCCCTGTTGGATAGGGTATAATAGCCAAACCTCCAGGTTTCAAGAGTCTCTTTGCGCGGATATCAACTATTTCTCGTTGCGAAGCAGCATTTTTTTTCAGTTTGTTTGGAGGTATATTTGATAGTCTTCTAGTGTTGGTTTCAGCGAAAATCTGGATAATTGCGTCAATTTCACTGTAGAAAAATCGAGCAAATGGTGACACGAATGTTATCTGTTTCTCAGTGCCATGAGTGAATAGCAACTCTTCCAAGCCGTCGAAGTCTTTAGGTCTCAGATACAGTGTTGGATGTCCGCCTTTCAGAAGAATATGCTTGTACAGTTGCTGAATTAGAGGAGCAGCGATAACATTTCCAACAATTCCTATCTTCTTCCCTTCAGAGACTGGTGCACAATAGTCTGTAGCGAGAATTGCAAGTTTTTCCACATCAAACAATGGCAAGTCTTAATCAACTCTTGTGAATTCTTCTTATAATGGCTATCTACATTTAAGATTGTTGAAGGTTATAATGCTCAGCTAGCTTTTGCTATGCAATCTTTGAAAGCACCAAACACACAACATGGAACTTGCCCTCGCAATCGCTTGGGTACAATCGAAATGTCAAACAAAAGAAATGTCGTTCTCTACGTAGACAAGGATTCAGTGGAAAAGACTCGTAATCTTGGCTTCAATTTGAGCAAGACCTTCGAGAATCACTTAAAACAACTGTTAACGCAATTTTCACAAGTCAATCCTGTGAATAACTCTGAATCAACTGGCAATAAGTCATTGTGGTGGGCCGGACCGGACTTGAACCCAAATGGGTTCGAGTCCACTGCTTCAAATATCCTGTAACCAGCATTCTCTTTGTCTTAAGCAAACTGGTTCAGAGCTGCCCATCCCCGAACCCAAACGGGTTCAAATCCGCTCAATAACACACTCGAATAGCATGTCGAATGGCTTCGGCCACAATGTTCATGAGTGTAGCGGCGCGCTCTCTTAGGAACACTTTTATTTAGGAACCCTTCAGCCTTGGATGGGTTTCCCGGTTCAATCCAATAAATGCAACTGGTGCCTGTCAGTTTGCGACAGGGTTGAACTGTTGGAAACCCTCTCTTTCCTTTTGAGGAAACGTGCAGAAATGAAGTTTGCCTATGAAGTTTTATTCGTAGAATATGAGGTTTTGTTCCTCCAGGCTTGCGTGAAGCTTCTGCACAGCGTCATAAACGTCCTGTTCTTTCTTCGCCCCGGTACAAACAAGGCTTCCGCTTGCGAAAATCAGTATGACCACCTTAGGCTCGTCCATCCTGTAGATCA
>JBGQME010000031.1:0-6171 GCA_041500425.1 Bathyarchaeia archaeon
GAAGAGCTTTTGGACAAAGCCATCAAAGCCTACACGAACAAAAGCATCGAAGCAGCAGAAATCATCCAGCAACTAATTGAACTCGCCCAAAAAATGCGAGAAGAACAAAACCGCGGCAAACAACTAAACCTAAACGACGAGGAAGTTGCCTTTTACGACGCCTTGGCAGACAACGAAAGCGCAAAACAAGTCCTCGGAGACGAAACACTCAAAACAATCGCCAGAGAACTCGTCGAAACCGTCAGGAAAAACGTTAGCATAGACTGGACACTGAGAGAAAGCGTCCAAGCAAAACTCAGAGTAATGGTCAAGAGAACCCTCAAGAAGTATGGCTATCCACCAGACAAACAGCAAAAAGCCACTGATACAGTGTTAGAACAGGCAAAGCTGCTATGCAAGGACTGGGCCGAAAACAACTAGTGAACAAGCGCGCGCTTTCTTCGCACTCACGCCGTGTGCGTGTGTGTTTGTTTGTGTGTGTACGCGTTGTTTGGATATATGGATGGAGTAGGCGTAGGAGTGCTTGGTTGGATAAAACTTTACCTCATAGCGCGCGCCGGCAAATCGCGCGAAGTCGAAATCCTTTTCTTCAACGCATAACATCTTATATCAAGAGAGACAATTCCATTTCTGGCATAGATGAAGGGTTATTATGATATCCAGTCTGCCTCAAACAACAAGCATGATCATCAATCAGTACAGCGAAGCTTCGCTGAAGAAAAGCAGAGGTTCTATTACCGTCGTATTCTTCATCTCTGACTTGAACTTTGAGGAATTGATCGCCAGAGAGATCTCAGACTTAGAAAATGTTACAATCGATCGCAAAAAAGTGCACGAGGAAAGCAAATTCACCCTTTGGAATTGTACTATGAGGCGGAGTATGAGGCGGGGAAAAGTCGAAGGGAATTTCCTCGTACTGCAAGTTGGCTATTTCATTTTTGTGATAACTGAGAGCAATCCTTCATTTCTGAGAGAAGGCCTGATGTACCTGTCCCGAATGCTATACCCAAACCTTATGGTCTCTTACATTACTGCCGAAGAAATCTTTGAAATACTGCGGCATTTCTCGAAGGCAAGAAAAACAGAGCTTCTCTACTCGAAATATGTTGCAAAGAAAATGTTTGGAAGACCTTTCACTTCATTGGGCTATGCTGCGAAGAAGGAGAAAAACTTTCCATTCACAGAGGCATTCTCAAAAGCGAGAAATCTAGGTTTGTGGATTGATAGCATCAGAGTCTTTTCGCAGGATGACTCGAAGATCGATTTTCGTTTGTCCAGAGGAGGATCATTGACCTACTATCGCGGGACTTTTGAAGGATACTACAATGATGTCCTTGTACCTGTCGAAGACTATTCGATCAAGCGCATGAAGATCTTTGAGAAAAAAGGAAGAAGAGAAAATCCAGACAAAGAACCTCGACCTCTTCTGATCAACTTTGACTCAAAGGTTTTCGAAGATGCTTTCATCAGAAAGGAGCTGGTAAACGTCATCGCATCGTACGATTTCTGCAATTACTCAGTAATCCACAATGGAAACCCTCATGTTTATATCAACATTGTGGACAGGGTCGACAATTCAGCCTTTTCGCTGCGAACTTATGGCTCGGATTCGCTGGTAATAGTTCCTGAGGTGAAGGCCACACAAGCTTCTCTTATGCGATTTTCGAAGCATATCATGGACAAATTCAGAGAAGGAAAAATCCTGAATTACACGTCCTAGGAGAGTCACCCCAGTGGCACACCTAGGGCTGCTCGAAAAATGTAAAAGAAGACGCCGACTTGAAGTTGACAGGTATTATCAAACTGTCCTCCTCACTATAGGTTTGAAGGATTTCCTTGATAATGAAAAGAGTACATGCAGATTTGTCTCTGCTGAACCTACTTTCACCGAGACCACATCAGGAAAAGAGGTTTTCCCGGACGTAGTCTTGCAGCACGATAATGATACTCGAGGAATAATTTGCGAAATCAAAACATCTTTGCCCGAGGTTGACTTCTTTCTCCTTGAGAAACTAAAACAGCTCGAACTATACTCAGGTTACATTGAAGGGTGGGAAACAACCAATGGAAAAGTGGACGATCACAGCCTGATCCTGCTATGTCACGCTTTAGACTCTGACCGTATTGCGGAAAAGATCACTCAATGGACAAATGAAGGCAAGTTGAAAGTCACAAAGAAACTCTGCATAGCTGAATGGAGCACAATAGAGAGTCTGAAATTCGACCAGCGAGACGTAATCCTGGTCAGATACAAATCGGGCGAGACTGATTGTGAATGGCTCAATACAAAGCTCCACCAGAACATAAAACTGGGATTGGAGGAGCTCATAACGAAATATGAGAAGTGTAGATTCACTAGGAAAGAGCCTCCTTTGGAGTATACGATGATTCAGTTGTGGAGCTGCATTTTTCCCGCCCTAAAAGAAGAAACGGAAGATTTCACATGCAAAATCAGCGAAATTCTCAAAATCGCCTATGAATATTTCATACCGTGGTCTGGGCTACAGGGGGAATATTCACAAGTGAGAAAGAACTGGATAACAAAGGCAATGAATTCTTTCTGTGAAATAGATCTGGCTGAAAAGACCGGGTCTGGCACAGAATCTGCAAGTAGAGTTGATGAAGAATACAAGATATTCTACGGAAAGAGAATCCAGAAAGACGTGAGCGACTATTTCGTCGAGGGTCTGTGCCAGAAAAGGATTGCAGAGGCAGGCAAACTGCCCACAGAAGAGACTTTGGAAGAAGCCCAACGCAGACTGGCGGAGTTTGGGTAAGCGCGCCTTATGCTGTGCCTGAACTAGGTCCCATAACCGGGTTTCGTTGAATGGTTCTTTTCGTAGAGGCCCTGGTGCAAGGACCCTCTTACATCCTCCAACAATCGTTCGTTTCTTTCTGCCCAATCGGGATAAAGTGATAAAACCTCAACGGCTTGCGGATGGCTCGCGTCTCCAACCTTGATAAGCACGCGTTGCGCGCTACGCCATTTTTTGCAGCAGACATCAGTGCGATTGATATAACCTATCGGTTCTACCGTTTTTTTCGCGATTGTTTCCATTCCTCGTATTTGGCCAAGGCTTCTTCTATCTGGGCGTTAATGAAGCCGTCAGCATCATGATACGGTATGCTCATTTCCTTGACGGCCTCATTGAGCTGCTCGTACTGCTCTTTGGGCACCTCTACACATTCTAACTCGTTTCCTAGCCACGTCAGCCTGAACCGAATGGCATCCCGAATGAATTCCTCTTTCGTCGTGAACCCCAGCTGCTTGTTCCCCTCGATGAAGCTCGATCTGTAAGAGCAACTCGGGCGGGAGCATCACGGATTCGTTAATCAGGGCATTGATTGCATCTTGGTAGGTTTGCGTTTTGCTGGTTTGGGCAAGAGCATGCTCGTGCGGGTGGTTGACGGCGTTTTGCTGTATCTTGACAAGACTCATCAGCAGATTTGGCTTTTTGAGATTCCAGACGTGGCTGAACGGAAGAGGGTTGACGTTTGTAATGTTCAGTGGAGCATTGATCTTGGGTTGGATGAACTGGCGGAGGATGAGAGTGGATATTTCCATGTTGGGTTGTGGGACACCTTGCACGAAGTGCTAGTCAAGCTTGACAAGCATGCCGTAATGAGAATGTCAAGTCCTGAAAACCCACGGATTGTCAGCCAAGAAGTTTTTCTGGGCAGGTATCTGCGCAGGTGATTTGCATTTGTTAGGTGAGGACGTGAAGACTGCTTAGGCTTGTGCACTGTTGTGCTCGGAGCGAATTTTGACCACCTATATATAGCTTGAACGTTGTTTTCAACTAGTGAATGCCAGCAAAACTGCTAAATCTCTGTTGGCGTCTATGGTTTGTTTCTCAGCGGTGAATGATTGATGAGTCTGAGGCTGAAGGTAGCGTTGGCGCTCTTGGCTGTCTACATAATTTGGGGTTCAACGTATTTGGCTATTAGGATTGTTGAGGAGTCGCTTCCCCCCTTCTTCATGGCTGGAACGCGGTTTGTGCTGGCTGGCTTGATCATTTATGTTTGGGTAAGGTTGCGTGATGATTCGCGTGAGTCTAGAGGCGATTGGGGCCGGGCTTTTGTGGTTGGTGGGTTGATGCTGTTGGGTGGGCATGGTGCGGTCGTTTGGACGGAGCAGTGGGTAGCTTCGGGTTTGACCAGCTTGTTGGTTGGGACGGTGCCTTTGTGGATGGCGCTGATGGATTGGGTGTGGAACAGGACTAAGCCTACTTTGAGGGTTGCTGGCGGTCTGGCTCTTGGGTTTGTTGGAGTGGCTTTGCTGGCTGGCGGGTTTGAAGGGTTGGGCGCAAGCAGCGTTGACATTGCTGGAGTGGCTATCGTCGTGTTTGGAGCGCTGCTGTGGGCTAACGGTTCCCTGTTTTCCCGTTCCAGTAGATTTGGAGGTTTGGGGCTGTTAGGCACGGGGCTGGAGATGGTTGCAGGTGGCGTGTTGTTACTTATGGCTAGTCTGGCTACTGGCGAGTGGAGCAGGATCAGGTTCGATCTGGTTTCCACGCGTTCGTTGGCTGCTTGGGTTTACCTTGTGGTGTTTGGGTCGCTTGTGGGGTTTACTTGTTACATTTGGCTATTGAAGATGGTGTCAACTGCGAGGGTTTCAACGTATGCTTACGTTAACCCAATTGTGGCGATGTTTCTCGGATGGGCAATAGCACAAGAACCAATAACGACAAGAAGCATACTGGCGGCTATAATCATCCTGACATCTGTCGTGGTCATAACTACATATCAGAAACAAGAAAAGGGCGATTTGAAATCGACTTGAAACTGGAAAAGAGAAAATGATGGCTGTCTGCTATTCACATCTTCATTGAGCCTGTATGATCTGAAGGATCGTAAGAACTCCACTTTCTTGAGCTCTCTTCTTAAGATACTCCCAGTCCAGCTTGTCCTTCTGCCTGACCAGCACGCTTCTTACGTCTTGTTCATCTACTGCTCCTCTGTCTGGTCTTGCCAGCTTGTTCACAATAAAATCCTCTGGCGAAACAACCCAAGCCTCAACACCCTCACCCAACCTAACCTTCCTTCTCCTCCTCAAAGCCGCACCATCAAAGACAATCCCATCAGGCCTCATCCACAACTCCATCTCCACTCCCTCCTTCCTGTCCACTACCACGATCAATGGATTCAGAAAAGAGCCAATCGTAACCTCAAAATCATTCTCTTTCAACCAACCGCAAAGCCGCTTTAACTCCTCTTCAGTTCTAATCGCCACAGCCAAACCCAAATCAACCGTTGTCCGGATTCTCCCGTAGAAAGGCAGAGCATAACCGCCAATCACCATACACGCCACATTATACTGTTCCAGTGCTTTCAGTAGCCTCTGAAGACTCCTCAATATTGCGGGCAATCATATTCAACTCCATAAACAGCTTGAAAACATCATGACCACGGGAAACAAGTCTCTCAGCGTACAAGGCGTCATTCACCGCACGCTCCAAATCCGCCTCTCTAGCTCTGAGCGGCTTCAACTGAACTCTTTTATAAGCTTCGAGAAACTCGAAGCCAAGGGGCGTGCAAAGCATGAGCTTTTTAGGTCTGCCCCGTTTTGAAGGTTCAGCCTGCTCCAACTCAATCAGCCTTTCCCCTTCCATTTCCTTCAACAAGGAAACGACCCTAGACGCCCTGCACGTTAACGCCAGAGCTACGTCTCTTACGCCGCACGGTGCAGACACAACCGCTTCAAGGACTTGAGCTCTTTGTTCCAAAGACATTTTGTTTCCCTTGGGAAACTTATTCACCTATAAAAGAACTCACCCACTATTTAAATGTGCCGCGAGAAGCATAGAAAAAACGAATTATGTTTTTCAACTGCCGAATAATTCCAGAAATTGATGGGAAGTAGTGGTGAAGAAGAAGAACAGGAAGGTGAAAAAAGCATGAAGAAACTCAGAAAGATGCCTTACGAGGAGAATGAAATAACCTTGCTGGACTTTGCAGTTAAACGAGAGCCTGTCGTGTCAAGGAAGAAAGCAGCAGAATCATGAAGCAACAAAACTGGGCACTAGAGCGCGCGCTAATTCAGGATAAGGGAGCCGCGTTAAAATATCTTCAGGCTGCTCTGTTGTTTGATCGCTTTATAAGGAGGATTGCATATTATGGGGTAGCAGCGTTCTGTTGTTGAAGGACAAGAAGAACACAGGAACGTTACAC
>JBGQME010000032.1:0-5109 GCA_041500425.1 Bathyarchaeia archaeon
GAGACTAGGGTTCGACAGGTTTTGTGGCTCGCAGGATCAGGAATGCACCTTTCAATTTCCTCTACTTAGGATTTTTCCATGAACCGAGAACTTGGGAAGCTATTGAAAGATTCATCTGGTAATTGATTGCGTGTGAGGTGATGTAATGTAAATTAAAATCCAGATCTTGGTAGCCCGGGAGTTACCGTTCCCAGACTGTAATTTATACTAAAATCCCCTTTTTTCGTTTGTGATTCTGCACTTCTAACTTCTGTTGTGGTGGGGTCGCTGGGATTTGAACCTGGGACAAATGGAGATGCCTCCCGCACACCCCCCTCGCGCGCTTATGGGATCCTGATTATGAAAAGTTTTTCAAAACTTTCAAAGTTTAATATTATCAATAGAAAGTATTGCTTCGTGGAGATTAGTGTATGCCTTCATTGAAGAAAAAGAATGTTCAAAAGAAGAAGAAACATTCGGATAAAATTGGGAAATAGCGCGCGCTTCTGTGCACGCAAGATTTAACTTCCAACTTTGACTATTTGAAAGTGGTGATTTTGTTGAGCATGGGAAGTGCTAAGAAGAAACCGATGACAAAAAAGGAAAGAGAAGAGAGAAGAAAGAAGCACAAGGAGAAACGCTTAAAGAAGTAGTCTCAACCGTTGTGCGTTATCCATTTTTGAATGAGCTCTTAGCGCGGGCTAGAAAACATTACTTTGAAATTTGTGTCAGGTCTCATTTAGCCTTCTCAAGGCTTCTTTGTTCTCTTTCCAGTTCAGCAATTGCAGAGCTTCTTCGAAACTAGACCATCTATATTCACTATGTTCTTTTCCGTCAAGCACTATCTCTTCCGAAGGAGAGACTTCTACGCCATAGACGTATTCCTGATTTAGGTTAGGGTCTGAAAATTCAAAATAGTGAAGACCTTCTATTACTGTAATTACATTCTTCACTCCTGTTTCCTCCCTTATCTCTCTGTGCAAAGCTTCCTTTCGAGTCTCTCCTTCTTCCACGCCACCAGTGACAGGCTGCCAGAATCCATTTCTCTCGGGAATTCTCTTGAGGAGCAGATATTCTATTTTGTTGCCATTTCTTCGAAAGATTATGGCTTCAACTTGTATCGGCAATCGCATGGAAGAAGAAGATTGCGGCTGAAATTAAAATGGGTTTGGTTGGTTGGGGTAAAGTTTTATCCCACACACACAACTTCTAAAATCTTAAAAGCAAAACGCTCACAGATGGTAAGAGGTGATTTGGATGCCTATGGCGTACGTGTTAATAAATACCGAGGAATACGGCGTGCAGTTGATGAAGACGCTGAGGAAGATAAAGGGGGTTGAAGAAGCTTATCCTCTCTATGGCGTCTATGACGTCATCGTAAAAACAAAAGCAGATACTATGGATGAGATTAAGGGCATACACAACAAGATAAGGAAATTGGAGAAAGTTAGACAAACACTGACAATGATCGCACACGAAGGGTAGAAGCGGCTTCTTCCCAGTTCATCCGAAGAGAGGTCTTCAGGCGCATGATCATTAGGAAACTCAGCGTCAGCGTAGCAGTCAGCTGAATGTTGGTTTGGATAAAACTTTACCCCAACCAACAAGGTATAGGGCTTATTCAAAGCCAGAAATAGGAACCAAGAATACGCTTCCGAAAAGCCGTGTAAAAAATTGTATGTTCGATTCACCATAGCGCGCGCGAGAACCAGCCCGTCCTGAAAATGCCAAACCTCATTCTGGGCATAGAGGAGCCGGAGCTGTACCAGCATCCGGACAGGCAGAGGCACCTGTCGAAGGTTCTGGCGAAGCTGGCGCAGGAGGGCGTTCAGGGCGTGCTGGAAGAGATGCAGGTGATATTCAGCACCCACTCTCCGCTGTTCGTCGACTTGGAGCAGTTTGAAAAGATTAGGGTCTTCAAGAAGACAAAGGAAGACGAGAACCTGCCCAAGCAGACCAAGATATCCTATACCACGCTGGCGACGGTTGCAGAGATGCTCGAGAAGATTAACAACAGACCAAAGGGCTCGTATACGGGCGAGGCTCTCAGAGCGCGTCTCAGAGCTCTTTTGAGCCCTTGGGTGAACGAGGGTTTCTTTGCCCGTCTTGTTACTCTCGTCGAAGGAATCAAGGACAGGGCGGCGATACTAGGCGCGGCCGCTGCAATGGGCCACGATCTGGAGAGTCAGGGGGTCGCGGTCATACCCTGTGGCAGCAAATCCTTCCTCGACCGCGCCATAACCGTCTTTTCAAGTCTGGGGATTCCAGCTTGCGCCATATGGGATAGCGACCACCCCAAGACTGACGGGATAGGCGTGAACCGTTGTCTGCTACGCCTCTTCAACGAAACCGAGGAAGATTGGCCCGAGAAAATATCTGACAGGTTTGCCTCTTTCAAGCAGGATCTAAAACAGAAAGTAACAGAGGAAATGGGAGACTTCTTTGGAACCGCCCTTCACACCTGTTGCGCCAACTTCGAGATCGACAGAAGCGAGTACGGCGAAGAGAACCCGGCAGTGTACCAGTACATCTTCGAGGAGGCAAAAAAGCAGGGAAAGTCGAGCCCAACTATGGAGAAGATCATATCCCAGATAGTTTCACAGATTCCTTGAGAAAAGACATAAATCAATAAGATTTTTACTTTTTCATATGGCAGCTAAATTATTTGATCTAAACATAGAGAAAGTGCTCGAAGATTGGGAAGTTCACCATGCGATAAGAGAAATAATAGCTAATGCATTGGACGAACAACTCCTTACAAGGACAAAGGAAATTGAGATTTTCAAAGATGGACAGAATAAATGGCATATAAGAGATTTTGGTCGTGGGCTCAAGTACGAACATTTAACTCAAAATGAATGTGAGGAGAAACTTGCACATCCAAACTTAGTAATAGGAAAATTTGGAGTGGGGTTAAAAGACGCGTTAGCAACGTTTGACCGCCACAAAGTCAAGGGCTTGATCAAGTCTAAACACGGTGACATAACTGTGGTTAGATCCGAGAAACATGGTTTTGAAGACATTACAACATTACATGCATCGATTTCATCACCAAGCGACAAGAATTTCCGAGGCACAGAATTTATACTCGAAGGGTGCACAGACAAAGACATTGAGGTTGCAAAGAGTTTCTTCTTAAAATTCTCTGGCGAGACTGAATTGGAGGTTACTCCATGTGGCAGTGTCTTGAAAAAATCCCAACAGTCAAGAATATATATAAATGGATTGAGAGTTGCTGAAGAAGAGAATTTTCTATTTTCTTACAACATAAACTCAATAACGCAAACAATACGAAAGGCGTTAAACAGGGAAAAAACCCATCTTGGGAGAACTGCTTACACTGATAGAGTCAAAGCAATACTTCTGGCATGTAAAGAAAAGAAAGTGGCTGAATTATTGGCTGGCGATATCCAGGGATATGAAACTGGATTGATGCATGATGAATTAAAATGGAGTGATGTGGCCACCCATGCATGCAGAATACTGAACGCTTCAGAAAAGACAATATTCCTTACACCATCCGAACTCGTAAACGCAAAAGATTTTGTTGATAAAGCAAAAGGTGATGGGTTTAGAGTAGTTACCATACCAGAGAATATTCAACAGAAAATAAGAGGACTTGAAGATTTAGCTGGAAATCCTATTCACGATCTGGAACAGTTCAAGGATGAATGGAATCGAAGCTTTGAGTTCAAGTTTGTTAACCCTGATGATTTGACTAGAGAGGAACGGATGGTGTTTGATAGAACAAAACGAATAGTTGACTTAATCGGTGGCTTACCAAAAAATGTCAAGAAAATAATGATTTCCGAAACAATGAGAATGGAGACTAGCAGTTACAAAGAAGCAACTGGGTTATGGGAAGCTGCTGAAGAGAGGATAATTATTAAGAGAACCCAGCTAAGGAGCTTGAAAGAATACGCAGCAACGCTTTTGCATGAGATGGCGCATGCTATAAGTGGAACTAGCGACATTTCACGAGAGTTTGAAGATGAACTAACCTCATTACTAGGACTAATCTCATCAAATGCTGTGCTCAATACGGGTGAAAAGAGGTTTCATTTATTCTGATTTGATAATGAAACTTTTAGCAGAGACAACGATTCTGGCCGAAACACTTCCCGTACCATCAGCGCGCGCGCTTTCTTCACACACACGGCGTGTGAGTGTGTGTTGTGGGTAGGTATAGGTAGGTGTAGGAGTAGGGGTGCAGATGGGTCAAGGTTTTAGTTTTGGTAGTGAGTCGTCGTGAATGTGGTTGGTTGGATAAAACTTTACCCCCATCCTCCTTTCTGGAAGCCAAAGAATCTGTCTATCCTGATGAGTAGTGGCTCTAAAGCTATGGGAAGCCAATTCCAGACCTATTCAATGAACTAGCTGAGTAGCTTTTGGTTTCGTCATATGGCTAACAGTAGAGGGATGTGAAGGCGCATGGGGTTAGTCAAATCTGTCCTTTTTCTCGTTGAGATACTGCCTTTTCCCTCCTGTGAGTGGGCCTCCCCAAATAGGCTTCAATATCAACATGAACCACGAGTTCAAGTTATATATGGGAGGGGGTGGGCTCCTCACGAGCAAGGCTTCAGCCACTAATCAGACTTCTGAGACTTCCCTTAAATCTCAGCCAGCCACACCCTAAACCTAAACAAAACGGGAGGAACCAACAAAACAAACACCCAAAAACACGTCCTTAACCGCAAATTGTCGGACAAACAAATCCACACCAGCGACAAAAACACAGCCTAAACCCAAAAACCCTAGGGGGTAGGTCCGTATTGCGCCTGAAACACGCCAAAACAACATCAAAAACCACAACCATATTTGCATTCTAATAGATGGGCTACAAACACTTCCACACACGCAACAAACATTGGCTTTATGTGGATTGGGCTTTGGCGCTTCCATGATTGTTCCTTACACTTTCTCCTCCAGCCGACGTTGCTCGGCATTACTTTCTTAGGAGGTGATCCGGCCGCAGGTTCCCCTACGGCCACCTTGTTACGACTTTTCCCCCCTTACGAAACTTGGATTCGACGCAGCCAAACAAGACCACGCCTCACCCAAAAGTCGCTCGGGTGGAACGACGGGCGGTGTGTGCAAGGAGCAGGGACGTATTCACCGCACGATAGTGAC
>JBGQME010000033.1:0-5050 GCA_041500425.1 Bathyarchaeia archaeon
CATTCACCTTGCGACTAGGGACAAACAAATCCATCTAGACGTTGTCCATACGGGTCAACACTACGATTATGAAATGACAAAAATATTCTTCGAAGAACTAGGCTTACTTGATCCGATGGTAAACTTGAACGTTGGAAGCGGGAGTCATGCCCAACAAACAGCAAGAATAATGACCCGCCTAGAAAAAATCTTGCAGAAACAGAAGCCAGAGCTTGTAATTGTGCCAGGGGACACCAACTCGACCTTGGCTGGAGCATTGACAGCAGCGAAAATTCACATACCAGTAGCGCACATAGAAGCCGGCGCAAGAAGCTACGACATGCGAATGCCAGAGGAAATAAACAGACGTTTGACAGACCATTGCTCCACCCTACTCTTCACTTCAACAGAAAATTGCACAAAAAACCTATTGAAAGAAGGAATAAGCCAGAGCAGAATCTACCAGACTGGGGATCCGATGTATGATGTAGTGTTACAACAGTTGCCGCAGGCCCAAAGGAACACTATTCTGCAAGAACTCTGCCTAGAGCCAAGAGCTTACGCAATGCTAACTATGCATAGACCAGAAAACACAGACGAACCCCAAAACCTAAGAAACATAGTGACCGCCATTGCGAATCTGAAACCTCTGACAGTCGTTTTTCCGGTGCACCCCAGAACACTTAGGAAACTCAAAAGATTCAGACTTTACAACAAGATCCAAAAACAAAAGCACATAAAACTCGTCAAACCGTTAGGTTACCATGAAAACCTGAACATCATAAAAAACGCCATACTCGTCCTGACAGACTCAGGCGGGATGCAAAAGGAAGCATTCTGGCTGAGAACCCCATGTATAACAATACGCGAAAATACAGAATGGATAGAAACCGTGGAGCTGAAAGCCAACTACTTGACTGGGACAAGCACTCAGAAAATAACCAGTACAGCCAAAGAGATTATCGAGAACGCGGAGGAGATAACGAACACGCTTAAGGAACTCCCAAATCCTTTCGGCGACGGAAAAGCTTCGCAAAGAATACTAGAAACGATCAAATCTTACCTAGCTGAACCAGATTAAACATTTCGCGGATTTTCTTTTCAGAATACTCTTCCCAAGTCTTGCGCTTCGATGGACGAACCAGATTATCCACTGCCTTTAGAATGGCTCCTGCCATCTCTTCTTCCTCAACTAGCAAATATTCATCTGATTGAGCCACACCACACGCAATGATTGGTTTCTCAAAAAACATGTACTCGGAAACCTTACTGACACCTTCTTCGTTATAAAATAAGGAAAAAGGAGACTTGTGCCTCGGTGCAATGCAAACGTCAGCAGCAGAAATAAAGCTAGGGATTTCCTTGTGCGGCTGCCAACCGAACAGTTTAACCTTGCCCTGAAATCTCTTCTCGAACTCTTTCAGCGACGGATAGAGTGATCCGGAGCCAACAATCCAAAAGGTAACATCAGCTTTTCTCAAAACATCTTCTATGATGCTTGGTAGCATGTCTGCACCCTCGACACGAGTTAACTTCCCGACGAATAGAATGATCTTGTCGTCCTTGTGATAGCCCCACCTCTCCTTAAATTCTTGACCTGAGGCGGACATTGTCCCGAAGGCCTTCACAGGATAGTTAGGAAAAACGAAGAATGGTTTTCTGAAATCCTTGATTCTGGTTGCAAGTTTGCTAGTAGTCAACGTGACAATCCAAGCGTGCCTTAGGGCAAATGTCTCGAAAAACGCTGTCAAACGGACCCAAGGTCCGCTTCCAAACTCATCTTTAACCTCGATGGCCCAAGGCGAACGATAGTCCAAAACATAGCGTTTCCTCCTTAAGACCAGAGGAATAACTAGAATGTCAGGACAATTAGCAACCCAAAACAGATCGGACCGGACGAAAAAAATCTGCATAAGCACAGTGGTATAATTTATGACAGCCATGAACAGGCGGCCCATTTTGCCTCCTCGCGATGCAAACCTGAGCTTAGGAATCATGACGTCAAAATCTACGTCTCCATACTTACGGAATGTATAAGCAAATCTCGTTATCCTAGGACTCTTCAGAGGGTCCAATGCAATATAAGTAACTTTCATGTTGCTCACTTGATCATATTCAAAACAATGTCAGCTAATTTTTGCGCGCCATCTGGAAACTTTGGAAGACTTCTTCTTTTCGTTTCCTCAATCGCTATCAACAAGTTGTTTAAGCTTATTTCCGAAACCAATAACGCGTTAACTTTTTTAGCCAGATACTTTGCATCTTCGACTCCAACAGTTCTAGTCCATTCCGGATTCAGAACAATCACCGTCGGCTTTCTATAAACCAGTGCTTCCAAAACTGTTGAACCGAAATGGGTCACAACCACATCAGCGCCAGCAACAAGCTCATAAAACCTGGTAGAATGCTGTACGATTCTCCATTCCGGATGTTTCTTCCTATAGGGTTCTGGATTAACTTCTCCAGTTTGCAAAACCACATTTTCTAAATCGCTTTCAGCAACAGCATCAAACAACATCCTATGCCCCAAAGTACCACCAGTTACAAGAACATAACCACCACTCCAAGGTTTCACCTCAGGCTTAGGAAGTAAAGGTCCAACAACTACGCCCTTCTTCAAAAGCTTCTTCTGTTCCTTCCAATGTAACGCAGTAACGGCTGAAAAAGGCTGTAGAATACGTGCAGTTTTAGAAGCTTTTGTAAAACGGACAGAGCTTTCAATGTTAACCAACGGAACACCTTTCATCCAAGCAAACAAAGCCGGTGGAATACAGAAATTGCTACCCGTGCTAACAACAACATCATATTTACGAGAAACAAGTTTAGAAGAATACAGAAAAGCCCTCATGAGATTTGGAACAAACTCTCTGGCCGGTGTTTTAGCTCCACGGGGCTTCAAAAGCAAATCAACACAGCCAAACTTGCTTAGCCGTTTCTGAGTTAAGGCATCCCCCTCGGGAACCAAAAAGTGCAGAGAAACCCTACCGAAAAGCCTTTGAGCTAACGCATAACCATATCCGGTGTGACCACCCCCACCAGCTAACACCAACACTTCTTTTGACACTTTACTTTTCATATCCTTTATTGAATACAGTACGCGCTTGCTTTCTTTGAAGATACATTTGTATTAGACAATTCAAACATAAAAACTATCAATTTGCGCGCACGATAGGAAGCACCAAGCGTGCCTCACCAGCATACACTCCCTTCAGAGACAAAGGAGTTGATAGTAAAGTCGTAGAAGCCACTAGCCAAAGGATAGAGACCTCCAATAGCACGGAGAGATCAGGCTATATCTCCTTCACATCCGAACAGTTGGAGCCTGACCTTAATGAAAGAACAACGCTAATCCCCACTTATTTTGAAACGGCTACGTTCCAGCAATCATCAGGCATAACGTTCCATCTATGCTTCAATCAGAAATCATTAAGAGCCTGTTATAGAATCTTGTCTCTCCGCATGATTTGAGATCAAAAAGGTGGACACTTGGCCAAGAAGAACATCACGATATTAATTTCGTTCTCCCAAAACGAGCGCGGTCCTGAAAGATTTGAATATACAAGATTAAATATGTGACAATAGTATGCATAGGCGGCAAAAGGGTTAGCTTTGGAAAAGAAAGATATCAGAATGGAATACTCTGGGTTCGTGATATTCGCGGCCAAAATGGTCAGCGTGATCACTGGACTGGTTTTCGCGTACATGATGTTCCATGAATTGGTGGTGCCCGCGCCAGGTACGGGCAAGACTTACCAAGACTTGTGGTATAACGTCGGTGATTTGACAGCATATTTCACAATGATGGCTGGTGTGCTTCCCTTCTGGGCAATGCGATTTGCGGCGAGAGGCAAAGAGGGATCAGTCAAGACAGGAACTCTTGCAAACCTCGCAATCGCGGGGATAGCGGCGTTGATCTATGTTTTGTCGATTCCTCTGATAACTGCCGCGCTCGGCATCGGCCAAGCGTACCTCAGTGCATATCTCGTGGTTGCAATCTTGATAGTAGAGACTTATTTCACGGCCATCCTGGAAGCAAGCCTGCAAGCAAGAATGCCGCAAGCAATAGGTTATGGACTTATCGTGATGCAAATCGCCAGAGTCGTATTGGGCTACGTGCTAGTCGTCCAATTCCGACTCCTACTCTGGGGAGCTGTAGTCGCAAACTTGGCAGCTTTCGCTCCTCAAATACTCCTATACCTCACGCTGCTTGCCAAAGAACTGAAACAAAAAATGGAACTGAATTACATAAAGGAATGGCTGAAAGGGTCTTTAGCCAACATCTACAACGTTGTTGGAAATCAGATAGCGTCTTCCATATTTATCATACTATTCATTTACGGCGGTGAAAACGGCCGGGGCGAGCTTGGCGCCGGAGCAACAATAGTGAACGTAATCACGTACTCTTCATTCTTGGCGTACGCCCTGTACCCCAAGCTCCTAGCAGAAAGGAAAAGCGAAGACATAACAACCTCTCTGAAAATGGTCCTGATGTTTGCCATTCCCTTGACCGTCGGAGGAATAGCCCTATCAGATTCCTACATAACAATGCTGACGGACAAATACAGAGACGCAGGACCAGTGTTGATCGTGTTGGCCATAGACGCTTTTGTAATCGTGATCTCAAACTTCTACTCCACTGTACTCTTCGGAGTTGAAAGCTTCGATGAGGGATCACGACTATCATTGCGGCAATTGGTCAAAAGCCGACTCTTCCTAGTATTTTCATTACCATACCTTCATTCTTCAATCACCATCCCAACAGCGCTCTATCTTCTTTCAAACTACGCGAGAAACCAACCCTTTCAAGCGGCCTTGTACGTAGGCATCATAAATCTGGTAGCCCGCTTCACGGCGTTCTTGATATTGTACATCATCGTACGAAGAATGATCAAGATGCATATCCCATGGAAAACCATCGCAAAATATGTTTTTGCCGCGGCTGTTATGGGAACTATTCTATATGCGGTTCCCCATCCAACCAGAACTCTTTTCACCTTAGCTGAGACTGCAGTTGGTGGACTTATTTACCTAGCAGTATTAATGGCCATCGACAAAGAAGCGAGATCGCTAC
>JBGQME010000034.1:0-4593 GCA_041500425.1 Bathyarchaeia archaeon
AGTCTCTTATCCAGGCAACCTCATCTATTCCGTCAAACCAGAAGATTTTTCTTATACCATAGCCCTCAACAGAATACTTTGGCAAAGCCCTTGAGACTACTAGAAAATCGATTAACGGCAACGTCAGCCTATTTGCAGCATCAGCATGAGGTGTGTCATGCGTCGCAATGTTCGGTATCCCCAACCCAAAGGCGACTCTGCATATCTCTATCGGGTGATGTGATATGGCCACATCTGGTATGCCTTCCTTAAACATGTCGCAAAACAGTAACTGCCGTCTCGTGCTTTCCTTGAGTCTCGACAACAATGAAGATGGGTCGTACTTGCCAACAATCACGAAGGGCTCCCTGAGCAGGCTTGCTAATGCTAGAGTGTCTGGATGTCTCCTAGTGGTTAGCATGACTTCATGACCCAAAGCTCTGAGTCTTCTCGCTATGACAACACCATATCTTACTTGTTTGCCAGTACAGGCATCATACCAGACTTTCGTCTTCTCGCCTTCATGATTAGTGGCAGCATACAAGGCGCGGTTCTTGCATCTCCAGTTCTGCTATACTGGGAGATAGCATCTTCATATTTATTCTTAGTGAGCCAAACTCTGGCGCGGCTCAGCTTGAACTCAGAGCAGCTTAAAGCTACATGGATTTTGCAGAACGGAAGCTCGCATGCACACGTCCCGCAATGTAGTCACAGCGCGTAAAGCATCAACTTGAGACTATACTATGAAAACAGGAGAAAATGCAAAGACCAGTCGTCTAGCTTGGTTAGGACATTAGCTTTACGAGCCAAAGGTCGCCGGTTCAAGTCCGGTCCGGCCCACCTATTTTCAGGCTCTTCTGTTTGTTTTCCAGTTGTAGAACTTCTTCCAGGCTGCTGGTATTGTTGTGGTAGAGCTTTCCCAATGTAGCACCATTTATCAAATCCTCGTGCGATGATTCACCATAGGCAGGGTTCTCTCGGTTCCTGAAGCAATGGGTAGCTAGGTGGATACCCTGTGGCTACTCGGCAAGAATGTTTTCTTCGTTATCACAAAAGTGAGCGCTGTTGAGGCTAAGGCTAGCAACAGGATTACGGTTAGTGAGAACTCTGGTAACACTGTGTAGACATTGTTTTCTCTGATGGCCATGTTTCCAGCATTGTCGTAGGCTGCAATCTGAAATTGGACTGTAGTATTATGTTGCTGTCGCGGTATCATCACATTCCATAAACCACTTTCCTCATCATGGGTCATTGTGGTGTTCCACCATTGACCGAAACAGTCCCTAAAAGAAAATAAGACTTTGCTTACTCCGCTCGCGTCAGCGGGTTCAGTAATGTTTGCTACAACTTCCACTGTGTCATTTGCCGTAGGTTCTTCGGGTGTCCAGTTTACCTCAACAATTTCTGGAGGAAACATATCGGATACGGTGTATGAGCACGTTGATGAGGTATACCAGTTTCCGTTTGTGTCATTCGCATAAATCCTGTACTGAATAAAAGTCCCGTATGGTTGAGAAGGAATCGACGCGTTAAAGGTACCATCAACTTTGATCATCGAAATATTTTGCCAAGCCGCATCACAAGCGTAGGAAAGCAAGACTTGGTCAACCTCTGCATTGCCCGTGATGGCAGCCGAAATATCAACGTCTTCATTATAGTTTGGCGTGACAGGGGTTCTAGAAAGACTATCCACAAGGAGAGCCGGCGCCGCAAAGACTTTTACGTCGTCGAAATATGCTTGGATCTGGTTGTAGCATTGACTTACCGAAAACGCTTCGGTTTCGTATGAAGGATGTTCGGTTTCAGGCGGTGAGCTTGTCGTCACATTGATATTTTCCCCGCATAACACATCATCGACCCAAACCGAATATGTGTCACTAGGTCTGTCGAGAATCAACATGATTTTGTACCATTTATTGGCGATGTAAGACTGCAAAATCTTACCATCCGAAGCAACGGTGCCATTGTCTAAAAAGACAACTGGCGCAATTTCCCTAGATGTGCTAGGAGATGTCCACTTGGTAAAACTTACCCGCGCATCATCACGAATCCCCCTCTTGTCTCAGCAACTCTTACGCTCACTTGAAAACCGATCTTTAAGGCGTCCGTCGTAAACCGCTTGGCGGCGAAGGCAGCCCATCCATCAAATCCTAAGAGTTGTAAAGATTTTGTCGAAGATGCAGAGACATTATCAACGATAATCCGATACGCACTTCCAGCTCCATCAAACCATAATTCCCACCCGCCCCCATAGGGGAAAGTGCCAACACTATATCCCCTCAAAATCATCTTCAAACAATACGTTCGTTTCAGTTGCTCTTGTTACCTTACCTGAAATCTTGAAGGCTAACGTCGCCGTAATGATTAGAAGTAATGTCATCATCACTCCAAAAACTATTACTCTCTTCGACAACTTCTCTCCAAGTCATATTCATGGGCAACTTATTGATATGTTTTTTCATTCATTATTACTGACCAAGAAGCTAGGCATGTTTCCAGAAAAGTTAATAATACCATAGCACCAAAAAAATGGCAACAAGAGATTTAAGCCGAAAACGCCCATTTCCACAAGTCAAGATGATCTAGAATGAAAAACGAATGTGTAAGTTACGGGAAGCGAGTAAAGATAGGGCAGAACTGCGTTATTGGAGAGAACGTGTCCATAGGTAATGACGTCACCATCTTTCCCAACGTCTATATCGGCGAAAACACCAGAATAGGAGACGGCAGCACAATCCAGTTTGGCGCTTTTGTAGAAAACGATTGTAACATAGGAAGTCATACCAGGATAGGCACCAACGCCCGTGTTAAGAAGAGAAACTAACATTGGCGACAACTCCATCTTTGGGTCATTGAGTGCCAGCGAAGGGAAAAACTGGATTGGCAACAACGTTCTCATACACACCCAGTGTCCCATAACAACAGGAATAATCATCGAGGACTGGGTATTCATCGCCCCAGAATTCGTTGGCGCCAACGATTTTCACATTCTTCATGGAAGAAGGAACATAGAGAGGTTCGTACCTAAGGCGCCTCACATCAAATTCGGAAGCAGGATAGCTGTAAACGTCACTATCCTTCCAGGAGTAGTTATAGGTCGAGAATCACTCATAGGTGCGTCGAGCCTTGTGACTAAAGATGTGCCTGACTTCTCTATAGCATATGGCGTGCCCGCCAAAATTGCGAAAACCGTGGAAGACAAGTGGAGGCTACCCGAAAGGACGTACGAAGAATTTAGAAAGAGGGTAAGCGAAGAGTATCTAGTGAGGTTCATCGATAAACTCCTTAGCGACTACAAATAAGTATGTAAGCTAATGTGAATTCTGGCAAGAGAAGTATAGAAGCGCGTGTATGGAGTGAGAGCACTGCGGATTACTTATGCCGGAAACAAGAGCACTCCCTCAGAACCATGCTGAATGAGATTTGAAACAGGAAGTAAGATCAGGCAAAACCTCACCAACTAGCACGCTCTATAGAAAGAAAGAGATTCAATGAACCGCACAAGCGCGCGTCTATTCCTCTTCCCATTTGGTTATTGCCGAGCCTACGGCTATTGAGGCAAGACCTAAGGCAGTGATTAGCGCTGTATTGAAAATTGCTTGTTGCGATTGCCCGAAAATCATTGCGGCTCTGAGTCCCTCATTTACATATGTGAGTGGAAGCACCGTTGCGATTGCCTGGAGAAATTGGGGCATTTGGCTTAAAGGGAAGAATGTACCTGAGAGAAACATCATCGGAAAAGTTATGACGTTGGCCGCGGCGTCCGCGCCATCGAGGTCTTTCACGAATCTTGCGATGATAATTCCAAGCCCGGTGAACATCAGCGAAGCCATTGCGACCATGAGCAAAGAAATGGCGTCCAAAGTTATCTTCATGTTGAAGACTGTCATTCCGATGATTACCATCACTACCATACCGAGGTATGATATTATGACGTTGTAGACGGTTCTGGAAAGTATCCACTCATAACGTTTCAGTGGAGTAGTGGCCAATTTGTGGAAGACGCCGTTCTCCTTGAATCTGGCGCTTGTTGAAACGGCTGTGAAAATGCTCGTAGTCATAGTAGTCATTCCAATGACTCCTGGCATGAAGAAGTCGATGAAAGTGAAGCGTTTCGGTGCGATGGTTATATCTTGAACGTTCATGTATTTGACGCCTCTTGAGAGGTCGAAGTTAAGCCTGTCAACTAGGCTCATTACTATGCTGCGGACGATAGGCGCAGAAGACGTGGACTGGTCGAAGACGAATGTTACATTAGCTTTCGTAGTACCGTTGGTGAAAATGGCAACGTTGGCAGTGTCGTTGAATCCGGAGGGAATTATTAGGAGACTAGCTAGCCTATTGGCAATCGCGTAGTCTGTGGCATTGATGGATGCATCGAGCTGTTGAAGGTTGAAAGCGCTCGTGGAGTTAAGTGCAGTTATGAGTGCGCCAGACCAGTAGGTTGACTCTCCACTCGTTTGGTCTTGGTTTTGCAGGTATAGGTCGTATTTCGTGGAGGATTGGCTGAAAATGGCTCCGAACAAGAGCATCAAAACGGTTGGAAACGCGATTGTCCAGAAAATCGTGCTCTTGTTGCGCAAGAAAGTCCTGAGAGCTGCCTTCAGATCGATG
>JBGQME010000035.1:0-3325 GCA_041500425.1 Bathyarchaeia archaeon
ATGCTCTAGATCATTGTCTGCCATGAAAGAAGAGACGAGAGAAGCTGGGTTACCTCGGCGCTGACACGCCAAAAAGAAGCCGACAGCGTGAGTTTCCTGAAATGATTGGTTAGTAGGGGGGTGCAAGGTTTCGCACCTTGTGGGTTAGGAGAGGAGAAAGGAGACACATTGTGATTGTTCTCGCTTGCACCCGTGATTTACTTGTGCATGAAGGTATAGAAAAGGATTATGAAACATTGCTTCATGTTGATAGTCTTCGCTGAAGCGTCTAGGCTGGTTCATATTTTTGTCAATGTCTCTCTGCCCATCCCATCTTCAAGAATCTCTCTAGTTCTGGCCAAGAATTCTCTTGCATCGGTCAAGGCTCTGTCAGCAAGTCCTTTTTGCGTGATGAAGCTTGTGTCATATGAAGCTCTTTCTCGCTCTTCCTTCTTTTCTATGAGCTTCTGCACATCCTGTTTTGCCAAGGCGGCAATCAAATCTAAAGAAATCAGGTATTCTTCATTAAGCCTCTTTTTCTTGTGGACATAGTGATAGATCAGTGCACAGACTGTCGCAGCATGAATCTCGCCTTCTTTTCTTACAGCTGCTAGGGCTGCAAGCGAAGCTTGGTACATCGCGTAGTAGCAGATGGTGATGACCCAGTCGAAATAGTTCTCACCTTCATACCTGAAAGACTGTCCGTTCCTATGCATCTCGAAAATCTTGTTTGCCAGATCCAGATTGTGGTATGCTTTCCTTAAGTGCCCCAAAACGTTATCTTGTGCAATCCTCACTGACAGTGTTTTGATGGCTGCGATCTTTGGATTTTCAAACAATTTCATCGACTTTTCACAAAACTTAGCACTTCGTAGCCAGTCTTGCCATGTAGGTGGTCTTGGCATCAAATCACCCGCGAGAGTAAATGATAGTACCTTTCCTGTCCGAAGAGAACAATTCCGTCCTTGAGCACGTCAACAGCGAATCTTTTTCTGTCTTTGATGCTTTTCTCAAAGTCTTCTCTCATCATAACGATCGGAGCGAGCTTAGTTGGATATCTTCCGCTGACTTCGCCAGCCAAGTTGTCGATGGAATTCATCAATCTCTTGAACTGGCTTTCTTCAGAGTTTGGCACTAGCACAAGAACGTCTATGTCACTTCTTGCAGTGCCTTCGCTGCGGGCCGAGCTTCCAAACAATACTATGGATTGGGTCTCTGGGGCAAAGTCTGAAACTCTTCTTGTGAAATCCTCCAGAATCCATGCAAGCCTTCTGTTTTCTTTGTAGAGTTTCTCTCTTCTTTCTGTTTCAAACAACTCGCATAGTTTTCTTGTCATCGGGTTTGCCAAGTTAAGCTTATAGTATTTTTCTTGTCCTTCGGTCTTCTGTTCAACCAATCCATCTTTCACGAGTTTGCTGAATTCAGAAGAGACTGTTCCTAAGCTCACCTTAGACAGTTTGGCAAGTTCTCTGGTGTAGTGCCATTTGCTTGGCTCTCTGCTCATGGTTTTCAGGATTAGAATGATTTTGGGGGTAAGCAGTTCTAACATGATTTGTAGATGTGTTTGTGAGCTTATAAATGTTCATTTTTTTGAACGGGCGTTCAATTTTTTGAACAGTATCATCAGGGTTGGAGTCGCGTCAACGCATCCTCATTTTCCAGAACGACTTTTCCTCATTTTCAACTCTTATTGATTGACTAGGGTGGGTTGAGCGTGACTCTAAAGACTTGCCCTTCTAGGTTTGTCTCTTCCTCTTTTAACAGGTTCACGATCAGTTTTGGAATTGTGATGCGTCCGTCTTTGTTCATGCAGCCCAGAAACTCCTCGTCAAGGTAGGGGGCTTCGGATTCTACTCGGATTTTCAGGATCTGAGTGGGTTCCAGCTTGAACTGCCATCGTACGAGTCGTGGAATCTGAATGCGGTTTCCCTTCTGCAAGACGGCTTTGAAGCTGACGGACTCTGTTAGCGGCAATTACTCATCACCTTTTCCAGACGAACTGCGCCTTTCAATGCCTTTTTGTGTCTTTAGTAGACGTGAGTTGAGCTTGGCTTAAGTCTTGCTACTGAAAATAAGCCTGAAGCAGGCTTTTCAATAAGGGTAGGGGGAAGGGGAGGGCGCGTATGACTGGTTTTTCGGACGAAACGGAGATTTCCACTGTGTATCGTGGATCTAAATGTTTTTGCGGTAGCGATATATTCTCTGAAGGCTCTATGGGTTGTTGGTAGTTGGTTAATCCCTCTGTGGGAGTGATGGCTTGCCTGTTGAGATAGGACTGGAGATGTACGGCGAAAAAGAGGTCATTCTGCCCCTGTTCACTGGCCACGTGGCAAGGGGCTTACTATTGCACATCGTGAGACAAGTTGACCCGAGCGCGTCTGGCTTACTGCATGAGCTTGACGTATCTAAACCGTACAGTGTGGCGCCTTTGAGGTTCAAGAGCAAGGCTCGGACTGAGAAGGGCTATGTTTTGGATCCGATGTTTCCATGTCGTGCAAGCTTCAGGTTTTTGAAAGACGAGTACGCAACGTTCTTGCTCAGCTTCTTCAAAAGCCAGAACAGCGTGCTGATTTTCGACACGACCTTTCAGATAGCGTCGATGAACGTGAGGTGCAAGAGTTACGAGGATTTGGAGAAAGAGGCTAAAGCGGTTGACGAGTTTAGGCTATTCTTTAAGACACCCACGTATTTGGCAAGTCAGGGAAGCAAGTATCATTGGATGTTCCCTGATGTTGTGAAGGTCTTTTCGAATCTTATGCGATCTTGGGATCTGTTCAGCGACTGCAAGCATTTCAGCAAAGAAGAATACGTTGCATATAAGGAGTGGTTAGCTAGGAACGCGGGTGTGAGCCAGTACGAGCTGTGGACGCGGTTAGCGTTTATGAAGAACAAGAAAGCAGCAGGTTTCATCGGATGGGCTACATATGAATTGAAGGACAAGGAGAGCGAATGGAACAAGGCGACGTGTATGCTTGCAAGGTTCGCAGAGTATGCTAATGTGGGCGGATACAGGGCGGGTGGGTTTGGCGTTGTTAGGCTTGGCCTCAGGGCCTGACAGAGATATTGCCATATTGAGTTTGGTTATTACAAGCTAGATTGTAACAATCGTGATTGTGGTGATGAGGCTTGTTTTGTCAGTTTAGATCCATGTACGTTTTGTTTCTTTTAAGGCGTCGTAATGCGGGTCGTCTGAGAGTATTCGTGCTTGGTTGATTATGGCTGTTGCGGCTATGATGCAGTCACCCATGGGGATGCCTCTGTGCTGACATTTGATTAGGCCGGCTTGCTTAGCGATTGTAGGGGTTAGGCTTATGATCTGTAAGTCGTTCATGAGCAGTGTTTGATA